>CAYPIQ010000001.1:0-86029 GCA_964410865.1 uncultured Spirochaetales bacterium
GAATAAAATGGTTTCATAGCTTAATTGGCTGTCTACTTTTTTGGGGGAATTCCAAATTCATCCAGGTGTTTTTCAATATTGTCAAACTTTTGCTCAATGTTATTTTTATATGCAAGGATGATCATATAGGGTAATCAGAAAAGAAGTCTTTCACGGGGTCAAATGTTTTCTTAGTGTCCACAATCGGGAATTACATATGTTTTAATTCAGTTGTATTGACCGCCGGTGGAATCTTATATGACAATGAATTGTGAAGGTGAGATTCTTATGACCCTTATCAACGGCATCGTTGTATTCGGCGACCCTATTGAGAACGCCCTTGAACAGATGAAAATAATTGCGCAATCCGCGGAAAAGACAGCCTTAATGGCCGATCATCATCTCGGCTACAGTATGCCAATAGGAGGTGTCGCAGCCTACAGCAATATCGTCAGCCCGTCCGGGGTCGGGTATGACATTGCCTGCGGCAACAAGGCAGTACGCCTGGATGTGCCTTCGGAAGCCATACAAGACCGGCTCGAGGATATAATGGACAGGATAAACTCCGAGGTTTCTTTCGGAGTTGGGCGTAATAATCCTGAACCTGTAGAGGATCCGCTGTTTGATGATGATGATGCCTGGGCTATCCCCGCTGTATCCCGGCTCAAGGATCTTGCCCGGCAGCAGCTCGGCACGGTAGGCGGCGGCAATCATTATGTTGATATATTCAAAGACGAAGACGGCTATGTATGGGTGGGGGTCCATTTCGGCTCCCGCGGATTCGGTCACAAAATAGCCACTCATTATATACAGAAGGGTGGAGGAAAGAATGGTGTACATGCTCCTCCGGTGCTGTTCGAAGCGGACTCGGTCATGGGCAGAGAGTATCTGGCGGCCATGCGCCTTGCCGGGCGTTATGCCTATGCCGGCAGGGATTTTGTCTGTGCAAGGGTTACAGAAATTATCGGCGGAATCGTCATTGATGAAGTCCACAATCATCATAATTACACCTGGAAAGAGAGCCACTTCGGTAAAGAATACTATGTCGTTCGGAAGGGAGCTACCCCGGCATTCCCGGGCCAGCGTGGATTTGTCGGAGGTTCCATGGGTGAATCGGCGGTTATCCTTCGGGGAAGAGACGGTCCTGAAAGCAGGGCTGCCCTGTATTCAACCGTACACGGAGCAGGCAGGGTAATGAGCCGCCGACAGGCTGCGGGAAAAATCAAGAAGAAGAAAGGGCGTACGATACAGGTGGCAGAAGGTGCGGTAACCCGTGACATGATGCTTGACTGGATGAAGCGCTCACGGGTGGTGCTTCGGGGCGGAAGCGTGGATGAGTCTCCCCATTGTTACAAGCGCCTTGCCCATGTTCTCGAAGCACAAGGTGATACAATCGAGATTGAGCACCGGTTGTATCCCCTGGGTGTAGCTATGGCAGGTTCACATGTCTACGATCCCTACCGTGATTGATACGTACTGTTCCCGACCGTGGACCTGGAACACCTGTTAACATTTTCCAGGAATAATACATATTACTATCAGCACTGACGCGTGTTTTATAAATATCCATCAGATCGGCAGTTATTACGACCTAACGATTTTTTGTATTTTATCGGCGGTAGTGTTCCCCGCCAGGAGAAGTATACACTATTTTCCTATGGAAACAATAAACCGTTGGATTTATGGGCAAGACCGGGTTTGGGGAGTGGAGGCAGTCTTGTATCGTCGGGCGAATGGTGTGGACATCGGCAGGAAAGGCAGGCAGGTGGGCGTGGAAGAAATCGGGGTAACTACGAAGCCTTTTTGTCTGTTGCCAGGAACACGAGGGATTCGCTGAACGTCGGAGAGGCGAGCAAGTGTTTTAGCCCGGCGGTAACCGGATACCGAGCTTCGCTATGGGCTCTCATATATGATCACGAACAGTCACCGCATCGATGTCGGCGAACCGTGCGGCCGGGTTCTTTTTGCCGTCCACCAGCAAATCAACGAAATCCTTATTTTCAGATTCATGACCAACGGTGTCTTTATGCATGGCCTTCAGCGCTTTTTCCATAGCCTGAAAACCGCATGCATCAAGCTGCCCCAGGAACTCATGGAACTGTCGTTTATGGAACCTGCTTTTATGTCGGCCCGTTTCGGGCTTACCATTGTTGTGTTGCATCGGCGCTTATGGGGTTTCTGACAGAGCGGCTTATGGACCGGAAGGATGGAGTGCGTTTCCAGGGCAGGGTGGAACCTTCTTCCATCTTGACGAAGACCAGCGTCATGGTAGGATTTGACCCGCTGAAATCAGTCGTATCAACAATAGCCCTACAGATCCTGTAATCAATTGCCGGATTTCAATAGTAGAGATAGTGTAGGATGATACAGGCAGTTCCTCCCGGCGATGGAGCCTGTTAATCGCTCTTGCCCAGGAGAACCCGCAGCAGGTTCGTCCTATCGTATTTCTTTTTACCCACGCCGTAGCCCGCGGCTTCTATCGCTATGGAAGGCATCGGTCCGTAGCCTGAGCTGAGGGTTGTAATGATTGCCGCACCGGTGGGGGTAATAAGCTCTCCCCGGGTTTCTGTCTGATAGACAGGCACCCTTTTGAGTATCTCTAAGGTAGCCGGAACGGGAACGGGTATGATGCCGTGGGCACAGGTTATATGGCCTGTACCGAGGGGCAGTCTGGACGAGATGATGAGATCGGGTTTGATCATATGTATACAAACGGCAACAGCGGCAATATCGATTATGGAGTCCGCGGCTCCGACTTCGTGGAAATGTATCTTTTCCAGGGGAACGCCATGTACGGTAGACTCTGCTTCGGCAATGGTCCTGAATATGCGAAGGGCAAGATCTTTCTCAGGTTTTGAAAGCCCGCTCTGTTCGAATACAGCTTCTACGTCGGCGAGGCTACGATGATGGCCCTCTCTTTTTTCCAGGGTAACACTGAAGTCAACTGCTTCGGTTCCGCAGATTTTTTTATCCTTGATATGTATTCTGCAGTTCCTCAAACCGAGGAGGGAAATTCGTTCAAGAAAAGTATTTCGATCTATGCCCAGGTGGAGAAGGGCGGCCACACTCATATCTCCGCTGATACCGGATTGGCAGTCGAAGTAAAGAATTGTTTTCTGAAGCATATGTCATATTGCTCCCTGTCGAGGAAGGTTATATCATGATATTTAGGCAAGTGTCCATCTGTTGTGAGTGCGTGTTTGGAATCGTGGGCGGTAGAGTCTCCTATCTCAACCTTGTAGAAAGTGTGCGTACCGAAGGCGACCCTCGCCAACGGCTGGTGCTTAACTTCGGGGACCTGCCGATTGATCGATCACAGTACAAAGCCCTCGCGCGGCGGATCGAAGATATGCTGAGCGGAAGGAGAAGCCTGTTTGAAATAGATCCGCAGATAGAACAACACGCAAAGTGGGCGGCGGAGAAGATTTTTGCCAAGCGAGCGGAGAAACTGGCCGGCGAGGAAGGGCAGGAGTATCAAATGGATCTTACGAACACCTACTTCGAGGGGCGGTGCAAGGCAAATACGAAAGCCGCCTATGGGAGATCAAAAGAGAAGGGCAAGCGGCGGAAGGAAGAGAATGACGGTCGAGTATGTTACTAAAGATACCGAAGTTCAGAAGTCGTTTTCTCAATACCCTGAGGACGAACTCCCGGCTGGAGCCGGCGCATCTGGAGATATATACGAAGCTGGGTTTGTTCGGCAGACCGCTGAACCGCCGTCTGTTAAAACGGAAAATCGGTAGTGATAACAAAAATAATCAACCTGTTTTACAGGAGTGACTTAGCCTCTTTTTTGGCAAAGTTGGGTTAAGATCCTCCAGCGAGGTGGAAGAAGAAGTGATTACAGGCTTTATGTAAATAATACGGGCAAAGCTGTCGCTCGATGACTGAGGAAACAGCCACCTGCCGCTATGGCACGGGAGACGGGGATTTTTAAAGGGATATCATTACTCCGGAAGTTTCCGTATTTTTCTGTATGAAACAATGTAGGCCGCACCGTATAGTATCAAACCAATGAAGAGAAGTTCGTAGCGGTACGGTTGCGGACCTTTGTAAAGCCGGCTCGGCTCCGAAAATCGCGTCAAGCCGCGGGGTATGAATCCCGCGTGCGAATAAAAACGGCTCTCTCAGGCGTACACCTAAAAGAGCCGGTTAGCAATGTGTTTGCTCCATCTCCCCGTGTGCAACCCTCTTCATAACCCTTCTCTTTCTGCCGCAGTAAACCGAAAACCTTAAATTTCAACGGGTTATCAAAGATCAGACCGTTCCCGGTGAGGCGGAAGCGGCGTTGATTCACATTTCCTCTACACCCGATTTATCCGAGTATTCAGGTTTTTCCTTCTGAGGTATCAACGACATGCGCCCTTTCAAGTCCTCTTCTGTTTCCTCAAAGAAACGGATGAGTTTTTCAGCCCGTTCTTCCCTACCTATGATTGTCCCAAGGGTACGGAGGGACGAAAAGAAAATTTCCGACTTTGCCCCGAGATCTCCATACCCGAGCGTAAGGACCGGTATTCCCGTTTTTGCATAAAGCTCCCGGGGATCCATGCCCATTTCCGGAAATGTCTTAATAATCAAATCCGGCTTTGGATCAAGAGACAAAATGAATTATAACGCACAACGTAACATTACGCTACCTAATATTGTTGTTAAAGATAATAAAAGTCTTCCTAATTTCATTACAGAGAAGAAGTTAAACTGTTGTTTTATTTAAAGAGCTGCAGAATTAGGGATTTGATTTCTCTCCTCCCATTTGAGAGCAATTATAAACTGGTTACTAAAGTATTAATAATAGACAAATGCTAAGTATAATTGTGCTTAAATATACACGGCCTCTTCCGCCCCGCCTGATTAAGTCTCATAATTAGAATCGCTGATTTGCAATGCTGCAACTTGACTATTATAATTTAACTATTATAATTTAGGTATGGAGGGATGTATGGTTAAACAAATATCTTTTGTATTAATTGTGATTTTTTTGGCAGGATCTGTAAGCATCTTTGCTTCAGGAACACCAGAAAAAGAAAGCTCTGCTGAAGAAACAACTAGAGAGGCTCCTACAACGAAACCAGCTTCGGAACCAGGACTGTCAACTGGACCAAATAATGCTATTACCGATGTTCCCGGAATAGAGGTAGGCCATTACCAGGAAAAATATACGGGAACCACAGTTATTTTAGCAAGAGATGGCGCCGTTGGTGCTGTTGATGTTCGCGGGTCGGCACCAGGAACCAGAGAGACCGATCTTCTTAATCCTTTGAATCTCGTTGATACTGTGAATGCAATTGTGATATCCGGTGGTAGCGCATACGGGCTCGCAGCCGCTGATGGTGTGATGCTCTGGTTGGAGGAGCAGGGAATCGGATGGTCTGTGGGTGGTGGAAATGTAGTTCCAATAGTGCCTTCCGCTATTTTATTTGATCCAGGCAGGTTTGGTCGCGAATTTACCTTCCGGCCGACAGCTGAGTTTGGGGAAAAGGCGGCTGAAAATCTTTCAGCAGGCCCTGTGGCACAAGGAAACGTCGGCGCAGGCGCGGGTGCAATTTCAGGAGGGTTAAAAGGTGGAATAGGCAGCGCAAGTCAGGAAGTTGGAAACGGTGTGATAGTTGGCGCAATCGTAGCAGTCAACTCCGGGGGAAGCACTGTCAATCCAAAGACGGGAGAATTTTATGCTTCTTTTCTCGAAATTGGCGATGAGTTTGGTGAGATGAAGAGTGCTGCTTCGGTTAGCGAAACTTTCAATCAGGTAGTATCTGCAGAACCAGTTAAGAATACTACCATCGCCGTCATAGCAACAAATGTCAGGCTAACGAAAGCACAGGCAAAGAAAATTGCTGAAATGGCGAACGACGGAATTGCTAGGGCAATTCGTCCAGCTCATACAATGTTTGACGGAGACACGGTATTCGTTCTTGGTACAGGTGAACTTTCTCCAGAAATACTAGGACAAGAAGCAGCATGGGGATACATGCCGGCAAATATTAATAAAATCGGATCTGCTGCTGCTGATACATTAAGCCGGGCTATCGTGCATGCTATGCTGAGCGCGGAAACGGTTGGCGAAGTTAAGAGCTATTCCGATATAAATTCCGAAAGCCGCTGATATAATTTCTTCTCGACTGCCATTGAAACTAGTGCAGTCGAGAAGAGTATAATTTTAATTACAAAATCTGAGGGCGGTAACCAGGTACCAGCGGTAACATTCCCACATCTGGTCGATGTTGGCATATTCGTTAACATGATGGGGTAGCTTTCTCGGCCCTGGACCGTTTACAAGGCAGGGAATACCAGCCCTTGCCGACAGAAAAGTTCCGTCTGTTGCGCCCGGCATGCCGTTATATACAGGTTCACGCCCGGTGAGGTCTGTGAATGCTTCATGGGCAGTAGTAACTATCCGTTCATCTTTTTCCATCGATACAACCGGCCGATCCTCAATGTATTCAATTTCCGCCTTGAAATCAGGATCTTCTGAGGCAAGTTCTTTAAGAATATCTTTTAGATCTTTGCGTATGACATCATGATCCTTCCCTGGAATTGTACGGATATCGACATAGCCTACAGTATCCCTGGGCATTACATTAAGCTGGGCCGGCTCACCTGCGGGCGGTGCCTGGACTACGGTAAATGTTACCGAAGGCCATCCGAGGTACTCATCACAGCCGAAACGGGTCTTCTGATTATTTTCATAATCTTCAAAAGAAAGGATTATCCGTGCCAGGCGCGTATTTGGGTTTATACCGAGAAGGGGTGTGCAGCCGTGCGCCATCTTTCCCCTTACCTTGACAACAGCCCGTATGGCGCCTTTCATGGTAAGGCAGAGCTCATTATCAAAAGGCTCTGAAACCAGACAGGCGTCAACCCCGTCGGCATGGCCCTTTTCAATAAAATCCTTAACGCCTATCATCATGCCTTCTTCATCGCATACAATATAAAGTTTCAGTTTGCCCTTAAATTCAGCTTTGCTTTTAAGAATTGTTTTGACAGTGAGCAGGTTGATGGCAAGGCCTGCTTTCATATCGCAGGACCACCTGCCGTAGAGTTTGTTGCCGGCTATCTCACCGCTGAAAGGTCCGTGAGTCCATTCGGAAGGATCCCCCTCGGAAACAACATCAGTATGGCCTTCAAACATAAGAACAGGTCCGGGCTTTCCGGAATCAATAGTTAAAATAACATTTTCTCTCCCGGGCTCTACTTCATTGATCTCGGGTTTTACCCCGATTTCTTTTTCAATCCAGTTTACAATAAAATCAACAACCTTTTTTTCAGTGTTGCCGGTCTCGGGGCGTATAACTGAATCTATTCTTACAAGCATTTGTGTCAGCTCAAGAAGTTCGTCTTTATCCGCAAGTTTTTCCGTTACGCCATTCGGGAGACGTGTGTCCGTTTCCCGGCACGAACACTTTCAAAAACAGCCCAGATTTGTCCTATCGGTACGTCTGTCCACTCAAATAGCGGCCGTCGGCGCGGTTATGAGCCTGCGAACCGCGGTCGGTGCTGCGCTTTCGCGAAATTTTGCCCTTGATTGCCGTTTCGCGGTTGCGCTCGCGGATAACTTTTCCTACTATTAGAAAATTCACGGCCCTTTTTCCAAAAGGGCTGTGAGTTTTATGCCGTGTTAGGCGAAGCTGGGTAATATAACTATGGGAAAATAATCTCTGCTCTATCATCTCCAAATTTGGTCACTTTTAAATCTTCCTTATAGAATTTTCCAACTCCTCTAATCAACCCTACCATGAAATCTATTAATCCCCGTTTAGATTTATATTTCATGATCAGCGTCATGTCGTCCTTCCACTCGTATTCAAATCTTGGTGGAGTAGCATCTGGTAGATTCTTTGTCATAGCAACATGGACTGCGTCCATTTTTAATAGAAAATCTTTTGACGTTTTGACACCTTCATAGTAACCTCCGTACATCTTTTGTGAGTACACATTAATCCAATAATCACCAAATGCATCTGCCACTTGAGGCAATGACATACCTAAAACTCCACAAATTGAATTCACTACAGCCAAAACAATCTTATCATCAACATTTGATATTGGTAAGATGGTAGGTTCTTTATCAATTCCTGCCTTTTTTAGCGCCTCTTTCCACTTGTCTTCCCCAAACCTCTCAATTACCGTTTCTTTTAAACAAAGCACAATAACACCTTTCATGTTTTTAAGCCTCCTTTAATTTTACCTAAACTGAGCGATTCCTGCGAGGTATTTAATTTTCATTCAAGAATACTCCACTTGTCAACCACTTTTTCCTCAAGGTTCAATGATAGGTTGTTATGATAAAAGCATCAAGGGGTAACGGTCTTTGAAAAGTTATGATTTTAACCTGTAGTGGGTGGTTGTATACTGTTTCTAAACTTACCCGGGAATTAAGGAAAGGACAGTAGGTGGTCTGTTACTTTTCTGTGGCGCTTAGCGACTACGTTGGTAGGTTTATCAAAGATTCCTGGAACAAGACGGACAAAAATGACAGCCGTAATATGGCCAAAGCACTGTGGGTACATTTGGTTACCGGAGAGTTCGGTGTGCCGGTGGTGCATAAGCCGAGTCGGGAAGTGCGAGAGCTTCGAAGAATCTTTTCGGTATAAAGGTATTTGAGAAGAAAGAGCAATTGGCCAAAGAAATCTTCTATGCGGGAAAGCCGTTTGATAAAGAAGTAAAGCTGCTTATCTCGATCAAGGGGATTACTCCTCTGTCGGCACTGGCCTTCCTTTCCGATGTTGGAGATGTGCGAAGGTTCAAGACAACGAGAAAAATGAATGCCTATCTTGGCCTTGTTCCAAAACTGAAGGAAAGCGGTGATAGCTCACATCGAATTGCCTCATAATTATTCTAGCAAGGAACTGATGTTGTGTACGTTGCACAAACGATGCCCTCCGGGCATGGCGGCGGACGTCCTCGCATTTATACCGATGATGTTCGGGATGTGGTTGAACGGCTGTGGAGATTATTCGGCTATCTGTGTGGAAAGAGGCTCGTGCCGGTGATTCACTCGGCGCTTTCATACTTGAATAAAAACACATATTTTTTCTGAATACGCATTCTTCATTACAAGGCAATCGTCTCTTATATTGCATCATCCGGTAGGCCACGCTTAATATCCTCCAAACGGTCTTCGAGAATGAGGAAGACAGCCCCTCGTAGGCTCTCCGTTGCCCCTTCCGCCGTCTCACCCCGACCGTTTGCACCGGGAACCTCCGGACTGAAAACTCTTCCGAGAGCATATTTTTAAGACCGGAATTTTCCGACAGACGCCACAGATCGTGTATATGAAAACATAATATGAACATGTCTTGATTCCCCAGTCAGGCACCTCGGACTTGACAGTCGAGGAAAACGAGGTGTTGCGGCCTTTTCTCAACGGCGTTTCCTGCGACCGGATTGCAGAACAGTGCGAGGTGTAAGAAGAAGTGATTACAGGCTTTATGTAAATAATACGGGCAAAGCTGTCGCTCGATGACTGAGGAAACAGCCACCTGCCGCTATGGCACGGGAGACGGGGATTTTTAAAGGGATATCATTACTCCGGAAGTTTCCGTATTTTTCTGTATGAAACAATGTAGGCCGCACCGTATAGTATCAAACCAATGAAGAGAAGTTCGTAGCGGTACGGTTGCGGCATTGTCTGGTTCAGACCCGCTTCGATATCCCGCATAAACGAATAGAGTATCACCGCGGTGGCTGTAAGCGCCGGCGCCCATGTTACCGGCGAAGGTTTATAACGATAACCCTTATGATGTAAATACGTCAGCGATATCCCTATTGCAATCATCAAAACCGCCACAAGAGCCGGAGCGATAACCGGCCCGATCCATGGCAGGGGGATCAGAAAGAGAATATCCCACTCGAACAGGCTTTCCGGCCAGTTGATGGTAGCTTTCAGCCAGATATAGTAAAAAATATCCCACACCCCGAAGAGGATAAGAAAGTATCCGAACCGCTCCCAGAACCTTTTCCCGGTCAGAACTGCAACTGCAATAAGCATAACAATGGTCGATGTTTCGCGAAACATTTCTATTACAATGAACTGCCCGGAAATCATCCTCAACGGGAACGAAAATCCTCCGGGATAAAACACCTCCCGGAGATATACCACCACCGCGGCTTCAAAATATCCCATAGCCGCTGCGAACAGAATAACTATTGAAAGTGTTAAACGATACGAATGTGTGCGGGGAGAAATCATCGAAAACTCCTGCTCTTTATATCTGAATTAATGAATGATAGGTTGTTATGATAAAAGCATCAAGGGTACGCCCCGTACTGCAACCTTTGTCAAGGCAGTTAGCCGGCTCGGCTCCGAAGATCGCGGCAAACCGCGGGGTATGAATCCCGCGTGCGAATAAAAACGGCTCTCTCAGGTGTACACCTAAAAGAGCCGGTTAGCAAAGTGTTTGCTCCATCTCCCCCGGCTGGACTCGAACCAACGACATGGTGGTTAACAGCCACCCGCTCTACCAACTGAGCTACAGGGGAATGTCCTTAAAACAAAGCAAAAATTAAATGAAAAAATTAAAAATGTCAATAGAAAATGCACTCCAAAGCGCAAGATGGAGAAGAGTGATTGTATACCCTACCGGGTAAATTCTCCGTAGATTCTATACCCGCAGGACGCACAGGTGCCGTCTTTCATTCCACATACCTCCGTGTGGTAGCCCCGACGCCGGATGAGTGTTGCCCCGCAGGACGGGCATATCGTATCCGAATGGCCGGCTATGTTACCGGGATATACAAAATCCAGGTATTCGGAGGCAATCTTTACAAGGTGCAGAATTGTATCCGGGGAGGTGGCGCGTATTACATATTTGTAGGTAGGATAATACGCGGAAAGGTGCAGAGGAATACTTTTGTCGATGGAGGCAATAAACCGTGCTATTTCTACTATTTCTTCATCACTGTCGTTCTTTCCGGGGATTATGAGAGTGGTGATTTCCAGGTGTATTGATTCGGCGGCATTTTCGATAAACCGAAGAACATGTTTCAGTGATCCTCCGATTTCTTTTTCGTAAAAATCTTTGGAAAAAGATTTCAGGTCGACGTTAGCGGCATCTGTAACCTGCAGGAGCTCCCTGGCAGGTTGAGGATTAAGATAGCCGTTGGTTACGAGAATGTTTTTCATGCCTTTCTCGCGGGCTTTTCTAGAGGCGTCGAGAACGTATTCGAAATGCACGAGGGGCTCGGAATAGGTGTAGGCAATTCCGAAGGAATCATACTGGTCGGCCATTGCTATACATTCATCGGTTGTAACTGTGCGTGCTCGACTGTCTATGTCCTGACTGATGTTATAGTTCTGACAGAAGGGACACCGGAAAGAACAACCGTAAAAACCGATCGACAGAATGGGTGTGCCTGGATAAAAATGGTAAAGAGGTTTTTTTTCTATGGGATCAACAGCCACGGCCGAGAGCTTTCCGTAGAGCGGAAGATCGAGTTCTCCGTTTTTGTTTCCCCGCACACGGCATATGCCGTATCCTCCTTCAGGAATTCTGCAGGTGTGCGGGCAGAGTCCGCAGATGAGGTCTTTGCCGGATTTCCTGGTGTAACTCAATTCTGCGGTTCCATTTCAGAGATTGTCTGGTGCAGCAAATCCGAATCCTTGAGATATTTCAGCGGTTCGTCAACCTCGAAGGGTTCGTACCGAAGGCCCAGGGCGCCGCGTTTTACCCAGATACGTGCCATGAGGAGGTTTTCACCGGCGTCCGTAGCCAGACCGGGTTCTTCCTCCACATGTAAAATATCATTTAACCGGAACTCATAAAATAGAGTGTCGTTTGTGAAAGCATCCACGATGAGGATAAGTTTTTCCTCATCATAGGGGTGTTTCCTGGGAGCTCCCACAAAGGGAATGCACTCTTTATCTAGATTCACGTGAGAATCGTATCGTATAATCATTTTAAGGGGCATTGTTTCGAGGTATTGTTTAATGCTCATGCAAAACCTCCTTCATACCAATTATCCGATTATTGTTTTTTCGTGTCAAGAAAAACTCGATGTTCAGACTAAAGTGGAAGCTGCTTACTCCCTTGCGGATAGTCTGACGGAAAGCTCCCTGGAAGCACGGCTGTTTATATATTCGACTACAAGTTCCTTCTGATGCGCTGAAAAATCTATGAATCGAAAGGCCATGGTGCCGGAATTTCGTACGACATGAACGCCACAGGAGAAAATGTCATCTCCGATTTTTAGAGTGCAATGCTCGATATCGGAGCCGGCAGGTATGTTTTGTACCGAAGCGGGAAAATCCGGCCGGAAGCTCAGGCTGTCGGGAGCGATATTGAGAACGGTTCCGGTAATCATCCGGAAGTTTTCCGGATTCGTAAAGATGAATTCAATATCGTCAAAAGCCCCTGGAATATATCGTTTGTCGATACGGGTTTCCCGCAGAGAAATATAACGGGCTAGGAGATCTTCGAGCACCTGTATATCGGCGGGATCATCGAGGTTTTCTTTGAGTACGCCGTTTACCCCCAAGAAGGTTGCCTTTGCAGCTTCATCGTAATCAAAGGTTTCGCCTTTGAGTAGAATAAAAACGCATTCGTCCTTTGATTTGAATTCCCTCAGGAGCCTGATGAAGGGTTTCCAGTGGCGTGGAAAATCTTCTGCGTTGAATACAACCAGGTCGGGAGAAATTTCTTCGATATTATCAAGGGCTTTCAAAGGATTCATATAGTGTATAAAATCAAAACCGTGCGGACGCAGGATAGACTCGATAACGTCCCTGAGGCTTTCTTTATCCGTAATGACGAGTGTTTTCATTCCGTTCCCAGGTTCCTGACCTCGTAATTGTAGATCATCCATATACCTTCCGGCCTGTGCAGGTAATAGATGTATCTCTTTTTCTCAGTAAAGTTACTGTAGACGAATTTTTCGATTACGTCGACCGTGGCTTCCTGGGGGGTGTATTTCGTCTGTATTATCTCGAACTCGTCGGGAATAATTATTATATTACTGTCGGTTCGTTCCGAAGACAGTTCTTCACGGAATTCCTCGACCATCCGTATTTGTTCTTCTTCCGAGAGCCTTTTATAACGCCGTTCCTTGTCGGGGTCCCGGAGCATGATACTAACAACGTCCAGATAGAGAAAAAACTTTTGCCACTGGCTCTTCTGCCGGGCTTTAAGCATATAGGCGACCACCTCGTCCGGCGGAAGTGCCGATCTCTGTAATATTTCACCGGTTTCTTCTTCGATTATAAGACTGATGGAAGGCATCCGTACATCCGGGCGTAGCGTCAACGAAAGCGGATTAGATACGAGCACGGTACCGCTTGGATCGGTTACCAGTTCAGGAAAAAAATGAGCCCTGACAACATAAACACCGGATGAATCTATTTCAATAAAATTTGAAAGCTCTTCTATAAAGGAGTACTGTTCCCCCGGTTCAAGGGATATCTCTCGTACAAATACCGGTTGATTGGTATTCCGCTGTATGCTAAATTCCCTCGAATGGGGTAGGGCGGAATTGGTGAGTGTCCTGACGTCGAAATCTACATTGAACACCCTGGATTCCGCGATACGAAAGCTGTAGGTATCGGCTGAATCGTTGTATAGTTCGGCTTTAATAAAAACGGGGCTGTTTGTATAATAGACTGTCTTGTCGTAAAACCTTATAGAAAATTTGACCCCTTCAGGGACTTCGGCGTAGGCAGACACCGCAGAAAGGATTAATATAATTAATATAAAAGAGAAGAATTTTTTCACGTTTACACTCCAAATCTTCTAGTTTAATCTTCGGAATAAAGCATGATAACCTTATTCATAAAAAATATTGTAAACGCCCTTTCCTCCAGTGAACCTCACCGGAAACTTCTCGAGAGGTTTAGGCACGGGCAATTTCCGATAGATCTTTCGGGTCCCAGGGGGTTCTACCTGGCTACAATTATAAACGACTTGCAGTCAAGATCAAAGGATAAAATTGTCGTTATTACACCCACCGAACAGGAATCCGATATGTTGGTACAGGATTTCAAGATCCTGGGCGTTCATGCCGAGTTGTTTCCTTGGCACCATGTGCTTCCGTATCGGGGTTCTTATGTCCCGACAAGTGTTTCGGGCCGACGGTGCCGTGTTTTATCGGATATTCTGCATAATACTATCGGTGGTCTGTTCGTTACCTCGGTACGGGCGGTAGTTTCTGCAGTGCCGCCGCCGGAATTCTTTGTATCCCGGATAATGCACCTCAAAAAAGGCGGCATTATAGATACCATTTCCTTAGAACGATTTTTATCGGAAAACGGGTATCTGCGGGTACCCCGGGTTTCCTTACCGGGAGAATTTGCCTTAAGGGGTGAAGTATGTGACGTATATATGCCGGGCGACACCGAGGCTGCCCGGATTGTGTTTGAATTCGAAACAATCGAAACTATAAAAAGGTTCGATCCGGCCAATCAGGCTACCACAGGCACAATGGAAGAAGTCTACCTGCGCCCGGCAAAGGAAACGGTGTGGACGGAGGAGCGGGTGAATGGACTGGAAGAATACTGGACGGCCTCAGGGCATGCGAAGGAAATACGAAGCGCGGCCCTTTCGGAGCTCCGGGAGAAAATGTGCCTTCCTGATGAACATCTGCTTTTTTCTGCTTCCTTCGATACTACAGCAAGCTTTCTCGATTATTTCGACGAACAGACGGTGCTGGTTCTATCGGGGTTCGAACGATACGGCCAGATGGAGCAGTCCGTGCGGAAGGAATATTCCCAGCTCTATGTTGAATCCGGAGGAGGAGCCTCGGCCCGACCGGGGGTGAAAAGAATTCTACTTCCCCTGGATAAACTCCTGGCCGGAAAGAATAAAAAGATCGTTATACACAGTATCAAAAGCCCGAAAGCCGAAGAAGGAATTATATCCTACAAATATGAAGAAGGCAGATCCTTCTTCGGCAATATTCAGTTCTTTACTGAAGAGATGAAGGCTCTCAAAGAAAACGGATACGATATTTATATCTTTACCGAAAACGAACAACAAGGATTCAGAATAGACCACCTGCTAAAAGACCTGGATGTCACTATTATTCCCGCCGGAATATCTTCAGGATTTACGCTGCCCGATTTTAATATCATGGTCGTACATGAGCGGGAAATTTTCGGCAGAAAGAAACGGCGACCACCCTCTGTTAAAAAGGCAAAAACTTCAATAATCGATACCTTTGTCGAACTGTCGCCGGGTGATTACGTGGTCCATTTCAATTACGGTATCGGAAGGTACAAGGGTATCGAAAGAATTGTATCGACTAAAACGGAACGAGATTACATCAAGCTGGAATACGGTGGCGAAGAAACCGTTTTTATTCCCATAGAACAGGTAAATCTCATACAAAGATACATTGGTAATGAAGGCACTGCTCCGCGGTTGGACACCATCGGCGGAAAGGGATGGCAGAACCGGAAAGACAGGGTAAAAAAATCGGTGGAAGACCTGGCGGACCGTTTAGTAAGGCTTTATTCCATAAGAAAAGAAAGCCGGGGATACGCCTTCCCGGAAGACACCGATTGGCAGTATCAGTTCGAAGCCGCCTTTCCCTATGAAGAAACGGAAGACCAGCTTCGGTGCATAGAGGAAGTCAAGAAAGATATGGAAAGACCGGTCCCCATGGATCGGCTTATCTGCGGCGATGTGGGTTACGGCAAAACGGAAGTCGCCATGAGAGCGGTATTCAAAGCTGTAACCGGTGGGAGACAGGCAGTCGTGCTTGCTCCGACAACCATCCTTGCAGAGCAGCACTATGAGACCTTCTCTTCACGCTTTGAGGGGTATCCTATCCGGATCGAGATGCTCTCGCGGTTTGTGCCCAGGAAAGACCAGAAGCGGATAGTAAACGATATTGCAACGGGCGGAGTAGATATCGTTATAGGAACGCATCGCATCCTCCAGAAGGATATACGATTCAGGAATCTGGGCCTCATTGTCATTGATGAAGAACAGCGATTTGGTGTGAAAGACAAGGAACGCCTGAAGGAACTAAAGACTACCATAGACTGCCTCTCTCTTTCGGCAACCCCTATTCCACGCACTTTACATATGTCGCTGATGAAAATCAGGGATATGTCCCTTATTACGACACCGCCCAGTAACCGGCGTCCCATCGAAACCCACATAAGGGAGTTCGAAGAAGACGTTATACGCCAGGCAGTTTTAAAGGAAGCCGCCCGGGGCGGACAGATTTACTACCTTCATAACCGGATAGACACCCTGGAGAAAATAGCCGTTTTTCTCCGTGACCTCATCCCGGAGGTCTTCGTCGAAGTAGCCCACGGCCGGATGTCTTCCATGGAGATAGAGGATATCATGCACCGTTTCATCCATGGAGGATTCCAGGTTCTTGTATCGACGACGATCATAGAAAACGGTATCGATATTCCCAATGTCAACACCATCATCATAGACAGGGCGGACATGTACGGTATAAGTCAGCTCTATCAACTCAGAGGCAGGGTAGGGCGAAGTGATCGTGTAGCCCGTGCCTATTTACTCTATCCCGAGCGCATGGCTCTTTCCGAGCTGGCGATGAAACGTCTACAGATTATTTCCGATTATACCGAACTGGGTTCCGGCTTTAAAATAGCCCTCAAGGACCTGGAAATACGCGGAGCAGGCAACCTCCTGGGTAAACAGCAGCACGGTGATATACTGTCAGTAGGTTTTGACATGTATGTCCGGCTCCTTGACGAAGCCATTTCAGAACGCAGAACCGGAAAGGAAACGGAGAGCTTCGAAGTATTTCTCGACCTGGACTACTCCGGGTTTATTCCGGATACGTACATATCGGATATTTCCGAAAAAATGGAAGTCTACAAGAAAATAGCCGCCGTGCAGACGGATGAAGAACTTTCTCAGTTGACCTTCGAGTTGGAAGACAGGTTCGGGCCGCTTCCGGATACGGTGCAGAGTCTTCTGTCCTTAGCGGAAATAAGGATTCTCTGTAAAGAGCTCAAGATTGCTTCAATGAAAGAGGCCGACGGCATTGTCTACGCGGAATTCGCCCGGGTTACAGAGATAGACCCGGACAAGGTTATTCGACTCATCAGGGAAAGTGCGGGGCGAGTGCGAATCGATGCTTCCAGACCGAATATCCTTATGATGGAGACAGGGTCCGTGGGCCTTACTGAAAAATCGGAATTTTTAAGGCTGCGGTTATTGCAGCTTGTCTGACCCGGGGTGAAGAGCAGTTAATGGAAGAGATACGGAAACGAAAAGTCCGCAGCTATGTACTCAGAAGCGGTAGGATGACTAATCTTCAAAAAAAGGCTCTAGAGGAACTGGGCGAAAAGTATGTAATACCCTTCATCGGGGAAATGATAGACCCTGCAAAACTCCTGGGGAAAAAGAGGGTGGTTGTAGAAATCGGTTTCGGTATGGGATTGGCAACCGCCCGGATAGCCGAGGAGAACCCGTCAACCGGTTTCATCGGTATCGAGGTGCATCTCCCCGGCGTCGGTAAGCTCCTCAGTGAGATAGAAAAACGGAAGCTCGATAATCTGAGGGTAATTCGCCACGATGCTGTAGAGGTGTTCCGCTGCATGATTCCGGAAGAATCACTGGACGGGATACACGTGTTCTTTCCGGATCCCTGGCCTAAGAAAAAACACCATAAGCGACGGTTGCTTCAGAGGGAATTCGCCGAGGTCCTTGCCGGCAAGCTCAAAGCGGGTGGGTATATCCATGTTTCTACGGACTGGGAGGAGTATGCTGAATGGATTCTTGAAGTACTCTCATCAATCCCTTCCCTGGTGAATAGATATAGAGGCTATTCGCCCCCGAATCACCTACGGCCTGTCACGAAGTTCGAGCAAAAAGGCCTGGAGAGAGAGCATGTGATCCGGGATATATATTTCGAACGTACAGTACTATAAAAGATCCCGAACCGGACAGCGGTCGGGCTCTTTAACGTGTCGGATCTTTCAATCTTCTTCTTCGGATTCCGCCTTGGCGGCAGCTACAACGGTATCTGCTATTTTACCGGAAATGGGACTGTAATGATCGAACTCCATCTCGAAAGAAGCCGTACCGGAAGTGATGGACCTGAGATCTATGGAATACCTCAAGAGTTCGGCCTGGGGTACCTGGGCATCTATTTCTACAATACCGCCGCCGAGTTGTTCCTGGCCCAATACACGTCCCCGTCGAGCGCTGAGATCGGAGAGGATGTCTCCAAGGTATTGTTCGTCGGTGAAAACCCGTAGGTTCATAATAGGTTCCAGGAGAGTGGGATTAGCCTTTTCCATTGCCGCCCGTAGTGCGCCCTTTGCCGCAAGGCGGAAAGACATTTCCGAAGAATCGACGGAGTGCTCTTTACCGTCTACCAAACGCACACCCACATCCACCACAGGATACCCGGCTACTACGCCGCTTTCCATGGCATCGTGAAGGCCCTTTTCGATACCCGGCACATATCCCTTGGAGACGGCCATTCCCTTTATCGCATTTTCGAACCGGTAATGCTCACCGCGTTCCAGAGGATTCACTTCAATAACCACTCTTCCGTATTGCCCGTGTCCTCCGGACTGCTTTTTATGAGTGTATTCTGCATTCGAGGGTTTGGTAATGGTTTCCCGGTACGCTACCTTCGGCACCTTGGTCTGTATGTCGATTTTCTGTTTTTCACGCACCCGGTCGAGAATCATGTTGATATGGAGCTCGCCCATTCCCGAGATAACCGTCTCCTTGGTTTCCTGATCATACGAGACCTGGAAGGTGAGGTCCTGTTCCGCCGCCCTCTGGATAGATTCGTTCAGCTTGTCTTCTTCCTTCTTGCTGGAGGCGCTTACCGCAACCGAGTGTACCGGCTGGGGCAGCATGAGTGGTTTGTATCCCTCGGCTTCCGCGGATGCGGCAATTGTGTCGTTCGTGATGAAGGAGTCTATCTTAGTCAAAACACCGAGATCGCCGGCATGGAGTTCCTTTTCTTCATCCAGCTTTTTCCCGTTACTCACGTATACCTTGGTTGATTTTTCTTTACGCTGTTCACGAAGATGAAAGAGTTCGGTGTCGGGTGAGAGTATGCCGGTGACGACCTTTAAGAACGACAGTTTACCTGAAAACTGGTCTAGGCTGGTTTTAAAGATAAATCCGGAAAAAGGTCCCTCGGATGTTATGTCTACCCTGTGTTCTTCACCCTCGGAGCTTACCGTCGTTTCTTTATAGCAGGAAGGGTCGGGTGCGCACCGGACGATAAAATCGAGTAAACCGGAAATGCCGACGTTATTAAGCGCGCTGCCGCAGAATACAGGAACTACTTTGTTGGCTTTGAACGCCTTGCTAAGACCGGTCACGATTTCTTCAGGGCTGAGGGTTTCTTCCGCAAAGTATTTTTCCATCAGCGCATCGTCACCTTCAGCCGCGGCTTCGATTAGTGCCATACGGTGTTCTTCGATTGCGTCGGCCATATCGTCGGGTGCGTTCCCGGAGGCTTCTCCCTTTTCACCGCCGGTGTAAAACTTCCCGTCGATGATGTTTACGATACCCTTGAAGTCGAGTCCGTTTCCGACTGGGAGGGTAACGGGTACGAAGTTTGCCGTGAATTTTTCTTTTAAATCGGACAGACACGTATCAAAGTCTGCGTGCTCTTCTTCCATCTTGTTGATGAAAACGACCCTTGGCATAGACCTCTTTTCCATGCGGCGCCACAGCTTTATTGTTTCTATCTGAACGCCGGCACGGGCTGCGACGGCAAGAATTGTCGACTCCGCAACTCTGAATCCTGCTATCACCTCTCCGACGAAGTCGGCTGAACCCGGGGTGTCGAGCAGATTGATTTTCGTATCCTTCCAGGTTAGATGGGAAAGGGATGTATGTATGGAAATTTTACGTTCTATCTCTTCATCGGAGTAATCGCTGACGGTTTTACCGCTTTCAACGGGTTCCGGCCGATCAATCGTGCCGCCTGTAAACAGGAGATGCTCCGTAAGGGTTGTTTTCCCGGTGCTCCCGTGACCGGCTATAGCGACGTTTCTGATATCAGCAGTTTGGAAGCTCATAGTTTCTCCTTTTAATTGATTAAGAACTTCAATATTTATACAAGCCGTCAAGAATTGTCAAGGTTCAAGCAGTGTGAGGTGTCAGTGTGGGTGTGAGGAGCCTCACACTGATCCTTCACGCTCACACTAGTACAATTATTCCGGCTGCTTCATAGCGAAATGACTAAACTCCATGACAAAGGTTCCGCGTCCCTGGGTAAGGCTGCGCAGGGTAGTAGAGTATCCGAACATTTTTGCCATCGGACAAGCGGCACGGATGTGTTCTGTGCTAGGGCGGCTTTCGACACTGTTGATAATACCGCCTCTCATGGTAATGTTGCTCAAAACATCACCGATATATTCAGCCGGACACATGACATCCACGGTCATGATCGGTTCGAGAAGTACAGGTCCTGCCTCGCGGCATGCGTTGTCGAATCCGATGGAGGCGGCTGCCTTGAAGGCAAAGGCGGTGGACGTGATCGGACTGAAGACCGCGTCGATCAATGTAACGTCGATGTCAAAGGCTGGATACCCGAACATAACTCCGGAGTTGAAGGAATTGTTGACACCGGAAGCCACCGCCTCCTGCATTTCCCGGGGAAGAACTTCTTCAGAAACCTCGGATCGGTACCGGTTTCCGGAGCCGCGCTCCAGAGGTTTGACGCGTAGAGTCACCTCAGCAGTATTTTCCTTGCCGGCGAAGACCTTGTGGAATTTTTCCGTGTGAACGGTTTCCCGGCTGATGGATTCCCGATAAGAAACCTGCGGGTTTCCCACCTTTGCCGGTACCTTGAAATCGTCGATAATCCGGGTGACCAGAACATCCAGGTGCAGCTCGCCCATGCCGGAAATAATGAGCTGCCCGGTATCCTCGTTGTCCTTTACGGTGAAGGTAGGGTCTTCCATCTGGAGGACATCCAGGGTTTTCTTGAGACGGTCCATCTCGGACATGGTTTTCGGTTCTATGGCCACCGAGATAACCGGTTCTGGAAACTGCATCGGTTCCAGGATAGCCTGGTATCCTTCGCTTCCCAGGGTATCACCGGTTCGTGAACTCTTGAGCCCGATGGCCACGGCAATATCGCCGGCGGACACCGTATCGAGTGGTTCGTAACGATTCGAATGCATCCTGAGAAGCCTGGTTATGCGTTCTCTTTTTTTAAGGTCGATGTTGAATGCCACCGAACCTTTCTTGAGGGAGCCGGAATACATGCGCAGGAAACAGAGATTACCGGCTTCACGGTCGGCCTGGATTTTAAAGATGAG
This sequence comes from uncultured Spirochaetales bacterium, assembly GCA_964410865.1. Taxonomy (GTDB): domain Bacteria; phylum Spirochaetota; class Spirochaetia; order JAFGDJ01; family JAFGDJ01; genus JAFGDJ01. Next base: position 21,200 of record CAYPIQ010000001.1, read on the forward strand.
TCCCAGGGGAGGACCGTCAGGGGTACGTTCGACCAGGACCTCTTCATCCTTTTTTGCATGATGCGCCGGGATGGGCGGCAGCTCGTCCGGTGCCGGTAGATAAGCGGTTATGGCGTCGAGCAGCGGCTGTACACCGATGTTCCTGAGGGAAGCCCCTGTAAGAACGACGACGATATTCTGTTCCAGTACTTCCTTCCGGATGACTCTATGGATCAGATCCTCGGGTATATCCCGACCTTCCAGGTAGAGTTCCGTCATCTCGTCGGAATAGGCAGACAGTGCATCGATCATTTTTTGACGCCACTGGCCGGCCGGTGCCCTATAGTCTTCCGATATGTCGTTGAAGACCATTTTTGCCCCGAAGCCTTCAGTTTCCCAATGAATCTCCTTCATCCGGACGAGGTCTATAACACCTCTGAATTCCGACTCCTTGCCGATGGGTATTTGAAGGGCCACCGGATGTGCTCCCAGTTTATTCCTTATTTCATCCAGAACGGCATAAAAATCGGCGCCGATCCTGTCCATCTTGTTCACGAAGGCTATTCGCGGAATATGGTACCTGTCCGCCTGGTGCCATACGGTTTCGGACTGGGGTTCCACCCCGCCGACGGCACAAAAAATTGCCACCGCCCCGTCGAGCACCCGAAGCGACCGCTCTACCTCGGCGGTAAAATCCACATGGCCGGGGGTGTCGATGATGTTTATCTGTATATCCTTCCAGAAACAGGTTGTAGCGGCAGAGGTGATTGTTATCCCCCGGTTCTGCTCCTGGGTCATCCAGTCCATAATTGCCTCACCGTCGTCCACCTCGCCGATCCGGTGGCTTTTCCCGGAATAAAAGAGGATGCGTTCGGTTGTTGTTGTCTTCCCGGCATCGATGTGGGCCATAATGCCGATGTTCCTTATCTGCTTCGGATGTTTACTCATACGGTTGGGATACTAACATATATGCAGATGAGGGAAAAGAGCGAATTTACTGTGAGGTTTCAGTGTGGGTGTGAGTATAATCACACCGATCCCTCAAACTCACACTGGTATCCGTGTTGACACCCTCGTGGGATTATGCTATGTATAGAGCTTCACACAGGGGCGGTTAGCTCAGCTGGGAGAGCGCCTGCCTTACAAGCAGGAAGTCACTGGTTCAAGTCCAGTATCGCCCATAAGAGCCTCCGTAAACGGGTGTTCTTTACACTCTCTCTTAAAAAGGTTTTTTTCACGCCTGGTTGAATTATTATCATTGCCGATCAGGCTTAAAGTCCTGTTCTTCGAGACTCATACCAGTATATCCCACAGCTCGCCTGTATTGCAAACCGGAAATTGAAATACACGCTTTTCCATCCTTCGGCCTTCTGTTATACTCTAGGTGGAGAGTATACATGAAAAACATTAAAGAAAATATTGAAACAATTCACCAACACCTAGGAAACGCTTGTTACCGTGTCGGCAGAAACCCGGATGAAGTACGTCTCATGGCGGTAACAAAGACCCGTTCTATCGATGAGATCGAAGCGGCCTACCAGGCGGGACAACGTCTGTTCGGCGAGAACCTCGTGCAGGAAGCGGTCTCAAAGTACGAAGATTTCCACCGGGATGCTGAACTGCACCTCCTAGGGCATCTCCAGTCCAACAAGGCAAAACAGACATGCGGACTTTTTTCCTGCGTCCAGTCTATCGATAAACTGAAAACGGCGGTAGAGCTTGATAAACGCTGCGGCAATGCCGGTATAACCATGGACATCCTGCTGGAGTATAACACTTCCGGCGAGAATTCTAAGAGCGGTTTCCGATCGGAGGATGAACTGTACAGAAATCTGGAGGGCATCCTGGATCTGGAGCATCTCAGGATACGGGGATTGATGACCATCGGACCCTTTACCGCGGAGGAGAAACCAATTAGGCGGAGCTTTTCTTTCTTGCGTGAGCTTTACCGCAGGATACAGGAGAAATATGATGAACTGGATATGGATACCCTCTCCATGGGAATGTCAGGGGATTATGACTACGCTGTGGAAGAGGGATCCAACCTGGTACGTATCGGTACGGCCATTTTCGGGCCGAGGGATTATCGATGAAACGATTGATAAATGTGTTCATCCTGCTATCCGTCTGCGCCTGCCTGTTCGGCGATACCGGGAATGGAGAACCTGTACCTTATGATCCGGAAGAATTTCCCCCCTGGGTCCATGATCTCAGGAGGGCGGAAATAATCATGATAGGATCAATACCTGTTTCCATTATTCTCTCCGGACTCGTATACTCTCTCTACAGATGGGCTGAACATGATTTCAGTCAGGAGTATTCTCCGGGCATTTTCGGAAGCCAAGCAGCCAAGGAACTGGATGAAACCGAAAAAAAGAGTGTGCTTACAATTACGGTCAGTATTTCGGGACTCATAGCCTTGGCGGACTTTATCATAGGAAAAGTTGAAACCCTAAAAGAATGAACCACAGAGAGTTCATCGTCGATGTAGATGAAAAAATTCGGCTGGATAAATACCTGGCCGATTATGCAGAACTCATGACTCGTAGCAGGCTCAAGGAGCTCTTGAGTTCTTTGACTGTAAACGGCAGGCCGGCCAAGCTGTCCTACCCGGTTAAATCCGGAGACCGCGTTGTTGTCGAATATGATGAACCGCCTCCCCCTGCCTATAGCCCCGAATATATACCCCTGGATATTCTTTACGAGGACAAGGATGTCATAATTATCAATAAACCCAGGGGTATGGTTGTTCACCCGGCGGCCGGCAATCACCAGGGCACCCTGGTGCAAGGGCTCATGTATCATATTCGGGAACTCTCGGAAAATTTCAATGGAGAACGGGTGCGCCCGGGAATTGTTCATCGGCTGGACAAGGATACCTCCGGTATTCTGATTGCGGCCAAAAATCCGGAAACCCTGGAATACCTGGCCGCGCAGTTCAGGAAGAAGCAGGTACAAAAAACCTACCTGGCTATTGTCAAGGGAAGGGTCCTGCCCCCGGAAGGGATTATTGAAAAACGAATAATCAGGAATCCGAAGAATCGAAAAGAATTCACCTGGTCGGAAACGGAAGGAAAAATCGCCAGGACGAGATACCGGGTTCTTCGGCAATATGACGGGGCGGCCTTTGTCCTGTTGCAGCCGGAAACGGGCAGAACACACCAGCTCCGGGTTCATATGCTGTCGCAGGGCAATCCGATTCTCGGTGATCCGGTGTATTCGAGAAAGAGCTATACCGCGGCGCGGAATCTCATGCTTCATGCCTATATACTGGAGATACGCCTGCCGGGGACTCCCGGCAAATCGGCATTCCGGGCACCTATTCCCGAAGATTTCAAGCGAGCCCTCATCGATGTAGCAAAAAAATCGTAAGTTTCAAATAATTTCTTTGAGAAAAGGATTAAACATTTTTTCCGCCCTGATAGTGGAGGGAGGTCCGTGGCCGGGAAGAATAATGGTATCATCCGGCAGGGTAAAGAGTTTTTCCTGTATCGAGTTGTACAGGAGAGCCCTGGAATAACTGTTTTTTGTACTGCCTGTCATACCCGCGTACAAGGTGTCACCGGTAAAGACGACATTTCCCGTTTTAAATACCATGGAATCGCTTGAATGCCCGGGTATGGAAATAACCCCGAAATCGAGCCCGGCGAGATGGAGGGTCTGTCCATGCTTTATACGGCGGCAATCAAAATCGCAGAGACTGGAAAGGGCACAGTAGATGTCCGCGTTATACACTTTTTTCAGGGTTCTGACGCCGTGGGTATGGTTATCATGGTTATGAGTAATAAGTACCGCCTTTATATAATATCCGTTATCTTCGATAAGTGAGAGCAGTTCCACGTCGAATATCCCAGGATCGACAATAACGGCTTCCGCCCCTTCTTCCGGGCCGATAAGATAGGTATTGGAAAATCCTATAACGCTGAAATGATAGAAAACCTTCATGGCCTGTCTCCTTCCGGATCAAAAATAGCTTCTTCGACATTGGAATATTTAAAATTGACCTCTTTACGCTCGGAAGAGATAAAGAAAACCTTTTTGAGATTGCAGTCCACAAAACTCACCCTTTGAAGTGAAGCCTGAATAAAGTGGGAATAATAGAGATCGGAAGAATTGTAGGATGTATCCACGGCGTTGATCCCGTTGAAATTAGTATGTAAAAGGTCCGAATGTGAAAAATCACAATTTTCGAAAAAAGCCCCGGCAAAAATATTATATTTCATTGTGGTTTCTCTAAAACCGCAGTTCCGGAATGTGGAAAAATCGAATTGGCAAAACTGTATAGTGGTGTTGTCGAGGAGCACTCCCTGGAAACTGCAGCCTGAAAAAGAGCAGACATAAAAATGTATTCCCGATATGTCCAGGTTTTCGAAGGAAAGCCCGGAGAGGCAGAGATTCTTTACCGATTTGCGACTATGAAGGTAATTATCCAGTTCTTCCAGGTAGGTTGCCGGGTCTTCCAAGTGTTCGGCACAGGTACTGCGGAAGGATACCGCCGGTTTCTTACACCCGGCTATGGAACAGGGTTGTAATGTAAACATATCTTGAAGCCTAACAGAAACAAATGAGTTGTCAAGAGCATGGAATGCCGGGTATACTCAACACCATGGCTCAGTGTTATTTTTGTGGACATAGAATTGACGAACCGAAAGGCATCGGCAGGGGTTCGACCTGTTCTTCCTGCGGAAAGGATCTCAAGGTTTGCCTCAACTGTGCATTCTACGACACCGGCTCCCACTGGGAATGCCGCGAAACTATATCGGAGCGGGTGGCTGAAAAAGACAGGGCAAATTTTTGCGATTATTTTGTCTTTTCCGAAAAGGGGAAAGGACCTTCCTCAGGCCTTGATAAAGCCGATAAGGCACGATCCGATGTAAACAAGCTCTTCGGCGATGCCTGATCGGCCTGTTGCATTCATTGATTCCGGTATAGGCGGCCTCCCGTACCTAAACTGGGTGAGGCACCGGATGCCCGGAGAAAACCTCGTATACTGTGCCGATACCGAGCATTTCCCCTACGGAACAAAATCATCCGGGGAGGTTAAGGACTTGGCCCTCTCGCTGGTAGAGAGGGCGCTGAGAATACTCTCTCCAAAGGTATTTGTAATTGCCTGCAATACCGCTTCTGTTTCCGCGCTGTCCGCCCTTCGAGCGGCATTCGATGTCCCCTTCGTAGGTGTAGTCCCGGCGGTTAAACCCGCTGCCTTGATCTCAAAAAGAAAGACCATTGGTATAATGGCTACAGACAGGACCGTGGGAGAGGCCTACACTGAAGATCTTATACGTAGCTTTGCCGGGGATTGCAAAATCATCAGGTATGCCGACGGTGAAATCATCGATTTCGTCGAATATCATTTACTCGATTCGACCGGGCAGGACCGTGACAGGATAGTATCACGTGCCGTAAAAGCCCTGAATACGGCGGATACCCTAGTTCTAGCCTGTACGCATTTTGTTCATCTCCGGGATGATCTCGTACGAGCCTTCGGTCCGGGGGTCCGGGTGATCGATTCGGTAGAAGGCGTGGGACGGCAGACGATAAAGGTAATCCGAACATGCGGCCGGGGACCTGAGCGCGGCGGGTACGCGCGGTTTTTTGTCACCGACGGTACCATGAACGATCTGTATAAGCGATATGCTGAGAAAAACTGTTTAGAATATATGGGCATCCTGAAACCATGAGGACGGGAACGGTGCTCTTCGGGATCAATAATATTTTCACGATAGACATCGGCGGAGCGGCCGTACGGTGCAGGATAAAGGGAAAAACCCTCAAAGAGGCGGAGGGTGAACACAATCCCCTGGCGCCTGGAGACAGGGTAGTCTTCGAAGGTGATTCCCGGGGGGCGGCTGAAGGACTCATTACCGGTAGACTGGAACGGAAAAATGCTTTTACACGGTGGAACAGGAAAAAGCAGAGACTACAGACGATCGCCGCCAACGTCGACGGGGTCGCCTGTGTTTCTTCAACGGCACATCCGCCGTTCCGGCCCCGGTTCATCGACCGGGTGATTCTTGAAGCGGAAAGGGCCGATATCCCGGTGTGGATTGTTCTGAACAAATGTGATATGGAAATATTTCTGGACATAGAGGAAAGAATAGAGGATTTCGAGCGTATAGGTTACCCTGTTTTTCGCTGTTCGGCCGTGACCGGCTACGGCATGGAGAACCTCGGGTTATTTGTTAGAGGTAAAACGGTTGTTTTCCTGGGGCAATCCGGGGTCGGAAAATCGACCCTGTTAAACAGACTATATCCGAACCTGGATCTGAAAACAGCTTCCGTTTCACGAAAATACGACAGGGGCGCCCATACGACGGTTTTTTCGGTCCTGGTTCCTCATGAGCAGGGAGCAATAATAGATACCCCCGGCATCAGGGAAATGGAACCGCGGGGTCTGGATTATGCGGAACTGGCTTTTCTTTTCAGGGAGTTCAGGGAATTCAACGAACACTGTGCACTGCGGAATTGCAAGCACCTGGATGAACCGGGCTGTGCGGTCAGGGCTGCAGTCGTTTCCGGCGACATACACAGAGACAGGTACGAAAGTTACAGGACAATTCTACTCTCCATGGAAGAAGCCCGGCTGAATGAATACAGGTGATATGATGTGGATATAAATTCAATAGAGCTGCTTGAATTCGAACGGATACGCGACGAATGTTCGAACCTCTGCATGGGACCCGAAGGGAAAAGTCTTCTGGCGGAACAGTCCTTCGAGACGGACTACGACGAACTGGATCACCTCCTTTCAATGGTGTCCGACTTCAGAACAATCCTGACCCGGGCCGATGATTTCCCCGCCTCCGGATATCCGGACGTTTCATTTCTGCCGGTGCTCGAAAAAGAAGGCATGGTCCTCGACGGGGAACAACTTGCTGCCCTGGGAACCATCATTCGCAGGGGTGAAAAAATAAAAGAATCCATCATTACCTGGCATTCTAATCTATCCCGGCTCTCGGGCCTGCTTTCAGAACGTGCCGAGGGCATCCCCGATCTGAAATGTATTGCCGAGATGATTTTCCGCGAACTGGATGAAAGCGGTGCAGTCAGGGATGATCACCCTGCTTTGAAAAAAATCCGATCAAGACTTCGCAACCTGCATACCCAACTGGTTTCGGCATCGGGAGCGGTTATGAAAGCCGACCCCTCTATCTGGCAGATGGAGGGTCCTGTACTCCGGGAAGGCCGGACGGTACTTCCCCTCAAGGCCGATTATCGCGGAAAGATCAAGGGGATAATTCACGAAACTTCCTCCAGCGGAAACACCATTTATATCGAACCCTTCGACATGGTGGAACTGAACAACGAAAAAGCGGTGCAGGAAAGCGCCTATAAAAACGCCATTCATGCAATCGTGCGGGATATTTCGAAGGGAATACGTCACTATTACGATGACATTGTTCGCTTTGTACAAGTGCTGGGATACCTGGATACCCTGTACGCCCGGGCGAGATACGGCATGATCCACGACTGCGCCAGGGCCTACAGTTCCGACGGAGATATTATCCTCCTGAAAGCACGGCACCCCCATCTGGGGAATTCCGCCGTTCCCATCGAAGTCCACCTGACAGGAGATACCCGGGTTATGATTATCACCGGCCCTAATGCCGGTGGGAAAACGGTTACCCTTAAAACCGTGGGACTCCTTGCAATGATGAACCAGTTCGGCCTGGAGATACCGGCGGCGGAAGGATCCGAATTACCGGTATTTGACGATATATACGCGGATATAGGGGACGATCAGTCGATTTCCGCATCCCTGTCTACATTCTCCGGCCATATGAAAAGAATAGCCGCCGTTCTGAGATTCAGTACCGAGAGGTCCCTCGTACTGCTGGATGAACTCGGCGCCGGTACCGATCCTTCAGAAGGTTCCGCCCTGGCCATGTCGCTCCTGGATACCTTTCTCGATATCGGTTCCACCGTGGTTGTGACCACCCACCACGGCATCATTAAACAGTTTGCCTATACCAGGAGCAGGGTCATGAACGCCTCCCTGGCCTTCGATAAGGATACCCTCAGACCGACCTACCGGGTAATCGAAGGCTTGCCGGGAGAAAGCCATGCCCTGGATATTGCCGTGAGCAGCGGTATTACCGAGGACTTGGCGGAGCGGGCGCGGGAACTCCTGGACGAGAGGAAAAGCGATGTCTCAGCCGCCGTCGAGGAGCTCGAGAAAAGAAAGCGTCGCCTCATGACGGGTGAACAGGAGTTGGAACGAAAAGAATTCGAACTGAGGGAGAAACAGAGGGATCAGAATCTGGCGGCCCTGAGACTTAAACAGAGGGAGAAAGAACTGCTCCAGCGGGAACGGGCGGAAACCAACCGTTTTTTACGGGAAAGCAGGAAAAAACTGGAAAACCTTGTGCGAGAGATCAGAGAAGGGGAATTATCGAAGTCAAAAATAAAAAAGTCCAAGGATTTTATTAATTTACTGGAACAGCATGCCGGGGAAGAGGAGAGGAAAATTCAGGAAATCCGCGAATCGGAAGCGGAGACCGCGGACTATCAGCCCTCCGCCGGGGATGAGGTCGTCGTCTCCGGCAAGCCGGGAACTGTTCTCCGGCAGGAAAAGGACGGCAGGTGGCTTGTGCGGGTGGGAAGTCTGAGGATGAGCGTACAAACTTCAGATATGAAACCGGTGGTATCGGGCGGAGATAAAAAGAGGGTTTCCGTTTCCTATGCTTCTACAGTTGACACCTCCCATGCAGGGTATGAGCTGGATCTTCGCGGAATGCGCCTGGAAGAAGCTTTACTGCAACTGGAAAAACAGATCGACAGTGCCCTTCTGGCGGGCATGACCGTTTTTCATGTTATACATGGAAGCGGAGAGGGTATCCTGCGAAGGGGGGTGCGGGAATATTTGAAGGAATGCCCCATGGTTCAGGATTTTGAATTTTCACATCCCCGGGAGGGCGGATTCGGGAAAACCATTGTCCGACTCAAACAATCCTGATATACTTTCCCGCGGAGTGTTTTCATGAAACGATTAATAACGAGGGCCGTTATTCTTTCGGCCATATTTCTCATGGCTTCCTGCCTCAGTGTCGAATCGGAACTGGATATAAGAAACGACGGCGGCGGTACACTGAAACTGTCCTACAGAATTTCCAGGATGGTCCAGGGAATCGGTCAGGTGGATTCTGAAAATACTCTTGTTCCGCTACCGGTAAACGAAAAAGATTTCAGAAGTATTGCGGATGAAAACGAAGGTATTTCACTAACGGATTTTTCATATGAATCTGATGATGAATATATCTACATAGATGCCGATCTCGAATTCACGGATGCCGAGGCTCTTTCCGTACTTCTCGGGGGGGAGTCGGGAGACAATGTTACCTTTACGGCGGATGAAAGCGGTTTCGCCCTTTCCCAGTTGATCTACGGGGGACTGGATGGACCGATGAGCGAAGATTCTCAAAAACTTCTGGAAACATACTTCAGTAACGATAAAATCAGGTGCAGCGTCACCGCCGAATCGAATATAAAAGATCCCGGTATCGGAACGGTGGGCGGGGACGGAAAATCGGCCTTCTACGAAGCGACCATATCAGAGATTGTACGCTCGAAGAATCCGGTAATTTTCAGGGTACGGTGGTAGCCCATGGATCATCCACTTACCACGGAATGGCAGAAAAAGTTAAAAACCATCTTCGATGAAGTGGACGACTACCTCGAAGAGAAATACGGTCACCTCTACACTCTTCATCCTTCGCGAGCGGAACGAGGCGAAACCTCCAACAAGGAACAGAGCGGGCTTTTTAACCTGGGCGCCCGATTCACCCCAGGTTACGGTTCCGATAAAGGGCGGGGATATGTTATCGATGTGGATATGGTTACCCTGGAACAGGTGCCTGACGAGGTGGAAGAAAAAATAGAGAATGAGGTCGTGGACTATGTGGCGAAAAAGTTGCCGGAGGTTTTTCCCCATCGGGATCTGAAGGTATCAAGGGATGGCCGTGTATTCAAAATACATGGCGATCTTTCCATCGGCCGGGCCTAAAGAAAATACAACCGGCGGCTTGTTTTTACAATACTTATGCTACATATTTTGTATGGGGATTCAAGGTGAAAGAGAAGGTAAAGAAATTTTTAAACATCCTTAAAATAGAACTTATCGACGTAGAAGAAGACATTGCCGCTCTGGAAGAGTTCTATAAATTGCGTGAAAAAAAACGGGAAATAACAAGTTATGTTCTCCTGGAAAACATAGCCGTTATCCAAAGGGAAATACGCGCGATAAAAAGAATTGTAGAAAAAATGGAGGATATATCACCGGAATCCTATTCCAGCCTGGACCAATTGGTAACTGATCTAGAAGGAAAATTCAGGGAGCAACTCATTGACGGCCAGGTTCCGAATACAATTTTTGATATTCTAAAACGTAAATTGCTCAAGGTTGCCGAATATGTACAAACGGTATAAAAATCAGCTTTTACTATTGAAAAAAAACGGCTGCTTCGGTAGTATCATTCCAAAATGTCAAAAATTATCGATTGAGATGTGAGGTTGTAAATGGACGTTCAGCTCAAAGAACTGATAGAAAAGATAAAAAACGAGGGTGTCCGGAACGCTGAAGAACAATCTGAGGAAATAATTTCAAATGCGGAAAAACGCGCCGACGAAATCGTTAAAAAAGCTCAGGAAGACGCACAGCGGATTATCGAGTCCGCCGAAAAGGAAGCGGAGAAGATAAAAACCACCGGCAAAGAGGCCCTTAAACAGGCCGGCCGGGATATGCTCCTGGGGCTGAAAGAAAAAATTGAACGAGTATTCCGTTCGGTGGTTGTGGAAGAATCGGGAAAAGCGTTACGGGGTAAAAACCTCGAAACCGCGATAACAAAGGTTGTGGGGTCCATGAAACCCGATGAAATACAAGACATGAACGTACTGCTGGATAAAACAGATCTGGACGAGATTGAAAAGGGACTAAGGGCCGCACTATCCGATAAGCTAAAATCCGGCCTGGAACTGAAACCCGTAGAAACGAGTATGTCCGGCTTCCATATCACCGAGAAAGACGGTTCGGCATATTTCAACTACACGGACGAAGGAATTGCGGAGGTACTCTGCGAATACCTTAACCCGCGACTTTCGGATATTCTCAAGGAAGCCGTCCGGGAGGATTAATTCTTGAGCACGTATTATTTCACCGTAGCAAGCCTGCCGATGCTCTTCTACGGGACGGACGCGGGACCGGATAGAGATACATTCCTGGAGATATGCAGGGATGCCTGTTCAGGCAAAGACTTCCGTCTTATCGAATCGGTACATCTAGAGCCTGGCTACTCTGAAAAATCCGGAAACAAAGTTCTTGACGGATGGAAAAACTGGGAAACTTCACTCAGAAATGAGCTGGTTCGGCTTCGTGCCAAGGAGGCCGGGAAAGAGCCTGGCAAGTACCTGCGGTCTGAGACGGCCTTCTATGTAGAAGTGCCGGATATAGCCCGGGAAGCCTATGGCCAGGACTCGCCCCTGCAGGCCGAAGAGGTATTGAACCAGGCCCGCTGGAACCGTCTTGAAGAACTCGAGGTCGGGCATCATTTCGACCTGGAAAAGCTATTAGTGTACTTCCTTAAACTGCAATTGAACGAACGAAAGTCACTGTTTACGAAGAAAACGGGAGAAGAAAATTTTACCCGGGTCTATTCATCGATCTATGATACCGGGAATAGCAGAGAACCTGTGGCTGGAGAGTATTGATGACACGTACGAAAGGAAAAGTAATTGGAGTAAGCGGCAACATGATTACCGTTGAGGTGGACGGCGTCGTATCACTTAACGAAGTCGGCTATGTCGCCCTTGGAGAAAAGAGATTAAAATCCGAGGTAATCAGAATAAGAGGCGATAACGCGGAACTCCAGATTTTTGAGATGACCAGGGGTATCGGCGTCGGCGACGAAGTCGAGTTTACGGGAGAATTGCTGGCGGTTGAACTAGGCCCGGGGCTTCTCGGCCAGATATTCGACGGCCTTCAGAACCCCCTGCCCAAGCTTGCGGAAGCCTGCGGCTTCTTTCTTGATAGGGGAGTATACCTGGATGCCCTGCCGAGGGATAGAAAATGGGAGTTTACACCGTCGGTGGCAAAGGATGACACGGTTACAGCGTCCGATGCCCTCGGTACGGTACCGGAGGGCATCTTCGAACACAGGATAATGGTACCCTTTAACATGTTCGACAGCTACACGGTATACTCTGTTGCAGAAAAGGGCGAGTACACTATAGAAGATACAATCGCCGAACTGGTGGATTCGAACGGAAAAAAACATTCGGTAACCATGAGCTTCGAATGGCCGGTAAAAAGAGCAATTACGGCCTACGCGGATCGCCTCAGACCGGAAGAGCCAATGGTAACAAAGGTAAGACTTATCGATACGTTTTTGCCCGTGGCAAAAGGGGGTACATACTGTATTCCCGGACCCTTCGGTGCAGGAAAAACGGTTCTGCAGCAGGTAACATCCAGGAACGCCGAGGTGGATATCGTTATCATAGCCGCCTGCGGGGAAAGGGCCGGGGAGGTTGTAGAAACCTTGAGGGAATTCCCGGAACTCATAGACCCGCGGACGGGGAATAGTCTCATGGACAGGACGATCATCATCTGCAATACCAGTTCCATGCCCGTAGCGGCCAGAGAAGCCTCGGTATATACCGCCGTTACTCTGGCTGAATATTACCGCCAGATGGCTTTGAATGTACTGCTCCTGGCAGACTCTACCAGCCGATGGGCCCAGGCGTTGCGCGAGATGTCCGGGCGCCTGGAAGAAATCCCCGGAGAAGAAGCCTTTCCAGCATATCTCGAGTCGACCATTGCCGGTTTTTATGAGCGGGCCGGTGTCGTCAGGCTTAAAGACGGATCAAAGGGATCGGTAACCATCGGAGGTACGGTCAGTCCCGCCGGCGGTAATTTTGAGGAACCGGTCACCCAGGCCACCCTCAAGGTCGTGGGGGCCTTCCATGGACTCTCGAGGGAACGCTCCGATGCGCGAAAATACCCCGCCATCGATCCCCTGGAGAGCTGGAGCAAGTACAACGGCGTCGTCGATGCCGATATGACGGGGTATGTAAAGAGTATTATTTATAGGGGCAATGAAGTTGCACAGATGATGAAGGTTGTGGGTGAAGAAGGGACCAGCCTGGACGACTACATTATCTTTCTGAAAAACGACTTTGTCGATGCCGCCTATATGCAACAGAATTCCTTCGACCCGGTCGATTCCTCCGTCAGTACCGAACGGCAGCGGCATGTTTTCAGACTTCTCTTCGATATAGTAACCGCGGATATCCTTTCCGAAGAAAAGGAGGATGCCAGAAAGTTCTTTTACCGGCTAAGGCAGAAATTCCTGGATTACAACGGATCGGAATGGAATACCGAAGAATTCGAAAAGCTGGAAGGCGAGATAAGGGACATGCTCGAATCGAAGAAACGGGGGATTGTTCAGGATGCCGAAGAGGTTCTGGAAAAGGTCACAGCCGGGAGAAAAGAAGATGCGTAAGGTCTACAGCAAAATTGAAGCCATTGCGGGAAATGTCATAACCGTTACCGCTGAAGATGTTAAATACGGAGAGCTCGCCCTTGTTTCATCGGCGTATGGAAAATCCCTCGCAGAGGTTATAAAGCTCGATTACGACAAAGTATCGCTGCAGGTATTCACCGGCGGCCGGGGTGTTTCAACTGGCGACGAAGTTCGATTCTTGGGCCACCCGATGCAGGTTTCCTTTTCCGATAATCTCCTGGGGAGGATTTTTACCGGTACAGGCAAACCCAAAGATAAGGGGCCGGAATTAACAGAAAATCTCATAGAAATCGGCGGACCCTCGGTTAATCCGGCAAAGCGCATTATCCCGAAGAACATGATCCGTACCGGAATTCCCATGATAGACGTATTCAACTCTCTGGTGGAATCTCAAAAGCTGCCGATTTTTTCCGTTTCCGGCGAACCCTATAACCCCCTGCTGGCACGCATAGCCATGCAGGCCGAGGTCGATATGATCATCCTCGGGGGTATGGGTTTGAAATACGACGACTACCTCTTTTTCAAGGACACCCTGGAAGAGGGTGGTGCTTTGAGCCGTACTATTTTCTTTGTACACACCGCCGGCGACCCCATCGTAGAATGTCTTCTCGTTCCCGATATCGCCCTGGCTGTGGCGGAAAAATTCGCCCTCAAAGGGAGAAAAGTACTCGTTCTTCTTACGGATATGACGAACTTTGCGGATGCATTGAAGGAGATCTCCATTACCATGGAACAGGTCCCTTCAAACCGCGGATATCCCGGGGACCTCTACAGCCAACTGGCGGCCAGGTACGAAAAGGCCGTGGATTTTGAAGGCGCCGGATCAATAACCATCCTGGCGGCGACGATGATGCCGGGGGACGATGTAACCCATCCTGTACCCGATAATACCGGCTACATCACGGAAGGACAGTACTACCTGAGAAACGGCCGTATTGAACCCTTCGGCTCTCTCTCCAGGCTCAAACAGCAGGTGAACAAGGACACCCGGGAGGACCACCGGCCGCTTATGGACGGCATGATCAAGCTATATGCGGCATACCAGGAATCGCTTGAAAAGAAATCCATGGGTTTCAGGATGTCCAACTGGGACGATAAACTACTCAAGTACGGTGTTATTTTCGAACGGGAGATGATGGATCTTTCGGTAAACATACCCCTGGAACAGGCCCTTGATAAGGGTTGGAGTATCCTTTCGGACTGTTTTACCCGGGAAGAAACCGGTTTGCGGACGGAACTTCTTAATAAATTCTGGCCGAAAGAGGAAGCAAGCGCGTAATTAGTATGTCAGGTATAAAGCTTACAAAAAACGAGTTGAAAAAGCAGAAGGACAGCTTAAAGCGTTTTCAGCGCTATTTGCCGACCCTGATGCTCAAAAAACAGCAGCTCCAAATGGTTATTCGGCGGGTGGAATCGGAGCTGGAGAAGGCCGGGAGAGAAAGAAACCGACTCTACGACGATTTTCAGCGATGGATACACGTATTCGGCGAAGATGCCGGGATAGAAACACTTATACAGGTGGAATCGGTTGAAAAGGAAACCGGCAATATAGCCGGACTCGATATTCCGGTTTTCAAGGACCTAGCTTTTACCGAGAACGAGTACAATTTGTTCGAAAAACCACTCTGGATAGATCGGGGCATTGATTTTATACGAAAACTTGCATCCCTCGACGCGAGAATTGAAATACTTAAAAAACAGATTGAGCTGCTGTCCCACGAACTCAGAATTACGACTCAGAGGGTAAACCTATTCGAGAAAGTAAAAATACCGGAAACCAAGGAAAATATACGGAAAATTCGTATTTATCTCGGCGATCAGCAAACCGCAGGGGTTGTGCGGGGAAAGATTGCCAAGAACAAGATGGCGAGGCAATCGTAACAGTATGATCGTAAAGATGAACAAGGTGTTCCTTGTGGTTATGGATGCTTACAGGAAGGAATCTCTCAAGAAACTTAAGAAACTTGGGGTCATGCATATTAACCCCGCTAAAGTCTCCAGCGACACCCTGGAGAATCTTGAGGAACAGCGTGCAAAAATTGACCGAGCATGTATGATTCTTCCGCCCGGCGAATGCCCCGAAACGGAGGAATATACTTCACAGGAGGATGCCCTTTCAACGGCCGGGGAGATACTGGAAACTGCGGATGAAATACGCCGGCGGCAGGAAGAACTGGACAGAATGCTCCGGGAATTCGACAGACTCAAGGTGTGGGGAGATTTCTCCCCCCGCGACATCGCAATACTACGGGAAAAGGGCGTGGATCTCAGACTCTTCTCCCTTCCTCCGGAAAAGGTCGACGCACTCGAAGGATACCCGGTTTTCCCCATCACTAAAACCAAGACGGTACATTATCTTGCGGCGGTAATACCGGATGAGGCTGTCCCCGGGGAGATAAGTGAACTCCCGCTTCCAGAACACGGACCTTCGGAACTGCAGAAACTGATTGAAACGAAGCAAGAAAACCTCAAAGAACTGAACGATAGGATGAAAGGATACCTGCGGCACAGGGCCAAGCTGGAGAAGTCTCGGGTATATTTCGACGACTCGATTAGGTTCGAAACCGTTTTAGAGAGTTTTTCCGAGGAAGAGGAGCTTTCATACCTGTGCGGATTTATACCGGTAACAAAAACGGATGACCTCAAGATAGCGGCGGAGAAAAACGGATGGGGCCTGCTGATTACAGAACCCTCCGATGACGACCAGGTTCCTACGCTGGTTCAAAACAATAAATTCGTCAGGATGATTCAACCGGTGTTTGATCTTCTGGGAACGACTCCCGGTTACCACGAGTACGATATCAGTATGTGGTTTCTCGTCTTCCTGAGTTTTTTCTTCGCCATGATTATAGGAGACGCGGGATACGGTTGCATCTTACTGCTCCTCTCGATTTTTATGCGTATTAAAACCGGGAAGGCCACGGATATTATTCGTCTGCTCATGCTGTTCAGCGGTACAACCATTGCCTGGGGTGCCGTTACCGGTACATGGTTCGGATCGGAGATGTTTGCAGACATGGCTCCTTTTAAATACTTGATTATCAAGTCCATTTCGAGTTTTAATCCCGCCAGTGGAGAAACGGTTAAAATGATATGTTTTATTACCGGAACCGTGCATCTTTCCCTGGCTCACCTGCAGAATTTCATAAAGAGGCTTCCCAACCTACAGGCCTTCGCGGAATTCGGCCGGCTTGTCATGATACTCGGGTTGTACTATCTGGTGTTGAACCTGGTACTTGACCCTGTAAAATACCCGATGCCTGTGTATGCCATCTATATGATAGCCGGAGGTCTTGGAGCGGTTATCGTGTTCGGTCAGCAGGGCAGGGGTGTAAACTTTTTCAAGGGTGTGTTAAAGGGTATAGGCGGACTGCTGACTACCTTTCTCGACGGTATAAGTGCATTCAGCGACATTATTTCGTATATTCGTCTCTATGCCGTGGGTCTTGCGACGGTAGCCATTGCACAGAGTTTTAACCAGATGGCTTCCGGGCTCGGTAACGGCATTGTGGCCATAATCGGAGGAGCGGTTATTCTGCTCTTTGGACATACGCTCAACCTTGCCATGGGGGCATTATCGGTTGTTGTACACGGAGTGCGCCTTAATATGCTCGAGTTTTCCGGTCATCTTGGAATGGAATGGACCGGAATTAAATATGAACCTTTCAGGGAGATTTCGGAAAACTAAAGGAAAAGGAGATATAGATGGATATTGGTCTTATAGGATTTGCTGCAGCCCTCGGTTTCGCGGCCATAGGATCCGCCCTCGGATCCGGCACGGCGGGAATGACGGCGGTAGGAGCATGGAAAAAATGCTTTGCCCAAAACAAGCCGGCCCCCTTCATGTTGATCGCCTTTGTGGGGGCTCCGCTCACCCAAACAATCTATGGTTTCATACTCATGAATACCATAAGCGCTTCCTCGGCTTCTTCGGTAGCAAAAATGGCGGCCGGTGTTTTCGGTGGAATTGCCATGGGATTTTCCGCCTGGTACCAGGGAAAAGCGGGGGCAAGTGCAAGTGATGCCCTGGCCGAAACCGGAAAGGGATTCGGTAACTATATAATGGTTGTCGGACTTATCGAAACAGTCGCCCTGTTCGTCATGGTCTTCCTCATGGGAGCCCTCTAAAACCGCCCGACGGATGAAAAACGGGGAGGCGATGTAACGGTTTTCCCGTTTTTTTTTCTTCACAACACATCCAGGGTATTCCGAACATTATATATAGATGAAAAGTTCCCAAGCTCACAACAGCATTATCCCTAGGACAGTCATGGTAGGCACGGTGCCCGTGGGGGGAGCCAATCCCGTATCGGTTCAGACCATGCTGAGTGAAAGAACACGGGGATCCCGCTCCGAACTCGCCCGGAAATTACTGGGGCTCCGGAATCTCGGATGCGATATCCTGCGGCTTGCCGTACCGAATATCGGCGCCCTGGACGAGCTCGACGCCGTCAGGGAATCCACGGACATGCCCCTGGTGGCGGACATCCATTTCGATCACACCCTGGCCATGGCCGCGATGGATCACGGAATCTCAAAGTTGAGAATTAACCCGGGTAATCTCGGACCGGAATGGAAAACCTTGGAAGTGCTCAAAAAAGCCCGTGATCTGAACATCCCGGTCCGGGTCGGCATCAATGCGGGGTCTCTTCCGAAAGCTTTCAGAGATATCGCCGATACAGCTTCGGCCATGGTACTTGCCGCGGAACAAGAAATGGCGATTATGGAAAAAGCAGGCTTTATAAATGCGGTATTTTCTCTAAAGTCCTCCGATATCGAAACAACCTGCAGGGCAAACCGGCTCTTTGCCGGCAAATACGACTTTCCCCTTCATCTGGGAATAACCGAAGCAGGCCCGCTGATCGAGGGAGTTGTCAAGAGCACCATAGCCCTTTCCAGGCTCCTTTCTGCGGGTATAGGAAGCACAATTCGCGTATCACTCACCGATACTGAAGAAAACGAGGTTATCGCCGGGCGTTCTATTTTGGTCTCCCTGGGGCTTTCTGAAGGGGTTCATATTATATCGTGTCCACGATGCGGAAGGGCAACCTTCGATACCCATGATTTTATCCGGAAATATGGAGACAGGATACGGGAATGCGGTAAAAACAGAACCATTGCCGTTATGGGATGCACCGTAAACGGTCCGGTAGAGGCGGCTTCCGCCGATCTGGGAATTACAGGATCGGGGAACCGCGTTATTATTTTTAAACATGGGAACATAATCGCAGAGTGTGCGAAAAAAGATGCGGTTAAAGAATTCCTCGAGGAGCTTGAAAACCTTTGAAGAAACTATTTTTTCCGGCTTTATGTCTTGTTATATTGACCGGCGCCCCGGTTGTCCGGGGACAGGAAGCGGATACCGAAACACCACCGGCGTGGCTCCTTATCGAGCAAGGTAAAGCAGCCTACGAAATGCGGGATTTCGGACTGGCCTTTCGCCTGTTCAGGGAAGCCCTCGATCGAACACAGCCTTTACCGGAGGCACACATGTGGCTGGCCGTTTTGTATGAAGAGGAAGGAGAATACGAGCTCGCGGAGAGACATTACCTGGAAGCCCTTTCAGATGAGCGGGATCTCTATATACTCGAAGATGCACAGCTTATCCGTTACAGGCTTTCAGCCCTGTATGAAATATCCAGGCAGTACGGAAAGTATGAATCGATGTTGAGAGAAATAACCGACTCCGATGAACTGACTATTGAAAAAATAGCCCTGAGAAACGCAATGATACGGAACCTGAAGGAAGCCGGTATTGATAAGGTGCTGGAACTCTACCGGCTGGATATACCGATGTACCGGAGGGCGTACGCCGACTTGGGAGTGTTCTATTACAAAACCGGACGTTACGGTGAATCCGTGGAGAATCTGACCCTAGCCGTCCTGGACATTTTTTCTTCGTGCATTGAAGACGTTATGGAGCATGATCCCTCTTTTGCCTATAAAGGAGTAAGGCCGTTTCTTCAGATGTGCATGGAAGACGAAAAAATAGTCGGTTTTCTCGAGCGTTCCGATTTCTTCGAGTACTTCTACTATCTGGGCTGTGCCCTGTATGCGGAAGGTGAACTGTTGCACGCCGGGGAAATCTGGCAGCTCGTAACATCCTACGCACCTGACGGGCAGTGGAGACGGAAGGCTTCGGAACAATTACGACGTCCGTATATCGAGCCCATTATAAGTATTTCCGAATGAATACCCACTGCAAATAACCAGACATCTTGAAACAGGGCGATAAATATCGTACCTTGTCCGCACCGAGCTATGGAAAATATCATCATCAAGGGTGCACGGGAACACAACCTGAAAAACATAGACCTGTCGCTTCCCAGGGACAAGCTTATCGTTATTTCCGGGATAAGCGGTAGCGGAAAATCATCCCTGGCCTTCGATACTATTTTTGCCGAAGGACAGCGAAGATACGTGGAATCCCTCTCATCGTATGCCAGGCAGTTTCTCGGCCGCATGGATAAACCGGATGTGGACTATATCGAAGGACTTTCTCCGGCCATTTCAATAGAGCAGAAGACGACCCATCGAAATCCGCGGTCCACCGTGGGTACGGTAACGGAGATCTACGATTACCTTCGGCTTCTGTACGCACGCATCGGCATCCCCCATTGTCCTTCCTGCGGCAGAGAAATACAGGAACAGTCGGTGGATCAGATACTGGATACCATATGTTCCTATCCTGCGGGGAGTAAAATAATGATCCTTGCCCCGGTCATTCAGGGCAGGAAAGGTGAACATCAGAAAATTATTGAAGACGCGCGTAAAGCCGGGTTTCTGCGGGCGATGATAAACGGAGAAATAGTATCTCTTGAAGACAGTATAAGCCTGGATAAAAAGAAAAGGCATTCCATATCCATCATCGTCGACCGGGTTGTTATGAAATCAGACATCCGAAAGCGGCTGGCAGAGTCGGTGGAAACAGCCCTCGAAGTCGCCGACGGCAGGGTCGTTACCCTTAGGAAAGATTCGGACGGAGAAAAGGAAGATTTTTTTTCCCAGAAGAATTCCTGTTCCGTATGCGGTATAAGTATACCGGAACTACAGCCCCGGCTGTTTTCTTTTAATAATCCCTACGGCGCCTGTGAGACATGTTCCGGCCTCGGGATAACCATGGAATTCGATCCTGACCTGGTTGTCCCAAATCCGGAGTTATCCTTCAACGAAGGAGCCCTAGTAACCCATAACCCGGAAACGGCCTGGCACCGAAGCTGGTTCGAATCCCTCGCTTCGCATTATAAATTCAGTCTTTCCACCCCTTTCCGCGACTTACCGGAGAATATTCAACATATAATACTCTACGGTACGGACGACCGAATCGATGTCACCTATATAAATAAAAAGCGCACGGGAAAATTCGAGTATTCCACCAGGTTCCCCGGGGTCCTGAACGATCTGAAACGGCGGTACCTGGAAACGAATTCCGAGGGAATAAAGGAATGGCTTGAACGGTTTATGTCCCAAAAGCCTTGTCCTGACTGCGGGGGCAAACGTTTAAAACCTGAAAGCCTCGCCGTAACCCTGGGGGGGAAGAATATTCATGAAGTATCGGAACTGACGGTGAAAGAACTGTCCGGATTTTTTTCGGATTTAAAACTTTCGGACACCGAAAAGACAATCTCCAGGCAGATTCTGAAGGAAATACAAGCACGTCTGTCATTCATGGAGAGTGTCGGACTGGATTATCTTACTCTCGAACGGAAAGCCTCTACGTTATCCGGGGGAGAAGCTCAGCGTATACGTCTTGCAACCCAGATTGGGGCTTCACTGGTAGGGGTCCTATACATCCTCGACGAACCGACCATCGGATTACATCAGAGGGATAATGCACGGCTTATACATACATTGAAGCATCTAAGAGACATCGGGAACACCCTGATTGTGGTAGAGCATGATGAGCAGACCCTGAGAGCGGCGGATTATATTGTGGACCTGGGACCCGGGGCCGGGATACACGGAGGCTATATCACGGCTGCCGGAACGCTGAATGAAATTCTGGAAAACGGTAAAAGTCTTACCGGAAGATATCTGAACGGAAATCTACGAATAGAATTACGGAAAAACAGGAGACAGGGGAACGGCAAAGTCCTTCTCCTTGAAGGAGCCAGGGAACATAACCTGAAGTCCATCGATGTTCGATTTCCCCTGGGAAGCTTGATAGCCATTACAGGCGTTTCCGGCTCCGGTAAATCAACCCTCCTTACCGACATTGTATATCCGGCACTTTCCAACACCCTGGGCAGGACACATATGCAGGCCGGGACCTTCGACAGGCTGACCGGGGCTGAAGCTATCGATAAGGTCATCAATATCGATCAAAGTCCTATTGGACGTACCCCGAGATCTAATCCCGCCACCTATGTGGGATTATTTACACCGATACGCCGGCTCTTTGCTTCTCTGCCGGAATCAAAAGCCCGTGGATACAAACCCGGAAGATTTTCCTTTAATGTAAAAGGGGGGAGATGTGAAAATTGCCGGGGAGCGGGCACAATCAAGATAGAAATGCACTTTTTACCGGACGTCTATATCGTCTGTGACGTCTGCAAAGGAAAACGTTTCAACCGGGAAACCCTGGATATCCGTTATAAAGGAAAGAATATCCACGACGTTCTGGAATTGAGTGTAGAAGAAGCCCTCGATTTTTTCAGCGCCATACCGGCAGTCAGGGCCAGGCTGGAAACCCTTGTGTCCGTAGGTCTGGGATATATAAAACTGGGCCAGTCCGCCCTGACGCTTTCAGGGGGCGAAGCCCAGAGGGTAAAATTGTCCCTCGAATTATCAAAGAGGAGTACCGGCAAGACCTTTTATATTCTGGACGAACCCACTACCGGACTCCATTTCGAGGACGTAAAGAAGCTTCTCGAAGTACTTCACAGACTCGTCGACAGGGGGAATACCGTCGTGCTCATCGAGCACAACCTGGATGTAATAAAACAGGCGGATTACATAATAGACCTTGGGCCGGAAGGAGGGTTCCGGGGCGGCAGGGTGGTTGCGGAAGGAACCCCTGAAAAAATTGCCGAACATCCATCATCACACACGGGGAAATACTTGAAGCCAATCCTGAGAAGGTAACCGGAGTGCCAAAGACGGTCATCTGCTTCTTCGCTATCATAATTCTCCCCGGTATTATTTTTGCTGATGAGGAACTGTTCCGTTCTACCTTACCGCTGGATATCTCTACATCGGACTATTACGAGCTGGAAGCCTGGTGCGAACGTCTGGGAATTCAGTCCAGCGGCACCCGCCGGGAACTGGAAGACAGGCTCAGGAAGCATTACGGCCTGGAGAGCCCCGTCAGGACGCTCGAAACCGAAGAAGGGAAAAGTATTCTCATCGAATCAGCCTATAGTCTCGAATATTTTACCCTGGATGTTATCGATGAGAAGTACATTCGTCTTTCCGGCGGGGTTGTTCTGACACTGGAAGACAGTACATCCTCCGTCACCCATGAAATACGCGCTGACAGTATTGTATTGAATCAGGAAACTAATTCGCTTACCGCTTCCGGGAACCTGGAGTACGTTCTTACCCGGGACGGTAATACCGAGGTCTTCCGCGGAGACAGTCTCACCTTTGACACGGAAAGCCTGGAAGGTGTCTTTTTTGAGGGAATTTCAGAAAGAGAGAGAAAAACGGAGGATAAGAAGATAATTTTCTATTACTCGGGGGATACAATCTATCGATCGGAGGACAACGTGGTCACCCTGGAAGACGGAGTCATCACTTCGAGCAAACGTTTCCCGCCGAATTACAGTATCAGGGCTTCGAAGATCTGGGTGCTTGCACCCGGAGAGTGGGCAATTCTAAACGCGGTATTGAATATAGGACGTATTCCTGTTTTCTATATACCGGCTTTTTTCAGACCGGGGGATCCCCTTTTTTTTCACCCCGCCTTGGGGTACCGCCGTCGAGAGGGGTACTTTGTTCAGACCACCACGTATTTGTTGGGTAAACAGAAGGAAGATGGTGATGATACGACGATTTCCTTTCTTCAGACCCTAGGGACTGAAGACATCGAAAGATCGGTGAACGGTCTTTTCCTGCGGGAACAAGAATCGGTTACCCCGGCACAACGAAAATTCAGAAATTACGCGGATAAAACCGGATCGTACTTCAAGGTCCTTCTCGATGTCTATTCCAGACTTGGATACTTGGTTGGCATCGACGGTGAAATAAAGGATCTCGGTTTTCTCAAAAATCTCACCATCTCCGCCGCCCTCGGCAGGAGCAGGCAGATATTCGAAACAGCATCCGGATATACACCGCTGTATGAAACTGAAGACGGCACCTTTGAATCCATGTGGGATTCATCCTATTTACTAAACCTGGACCTGCCCTTCAGGTATGGAATCGACTTCGACTTTCTGCTCAACGCCGGCTCTTTATCCCTGTCCGGTAAGGTTCCCGCTTTTTCCGATCCGTATTTCGAAGAAGATTTCATGGACCGTAGGGAAAGAACGGACTGGTCGGAACTTATCGGGATAGAAACGGGAGAAAGTACCGAAACCGCCACCACCGTTCAGCAGAGTTCGGTCTGGAACCTGAAAGCCTCCTGGAATCCCGCGGTAAAGACTCTGAATCCGTATATCGATACTCTCAGCCTCAAGACTCTCGAGGCATCCATGTACTGGAAGAGCAGAGAATTGGAGGTCGAAAACGAGGAAAACAGATACTTTTTCTATCCGGACAGCATTATGCTTCCGGACACTACAGGCACCCTCAAGGGCGTGATATTTTCGACTTCTTTCCCCAGGTCCGGCCGTGCCGGAACGGAGGAGAATGAAGAAAAACGGGTTGTACAGGGCCTGGAGATAAGAAGCCCCTGGGAAACCGGGGAGACAGCAACAGAGGAGGAGGAAGAGGATGACGAAGGGCCCATTCGTGCACCGGAAATGCGGGAAGACGGAAAACTCGAAGTACTCCAGTATATCATACCCTTTCAACATTCTCTGGCCTACGCCTTCACACCGGATTTTTCATTCAATACAAAACTCAATTCGGATAATTGGGAAGTACCGGAGGATATACTCTACGATCCTCTCTACTCTCTGCTTTCGGGTCAGGGCAGTCTTCTGGCCACCTATAACGCGAACCTTTACGAGGACTTGCTTTCCATGCGGGTTGTGCAGAATGTATCCGTCCAGCAAAAAGTCCACTATCCGGGCGAAGGTCTTTCAGAGTCGGATAAACAGACATATGAACGACAGGACAGGGATTCCACCTTTATACGTTTGAATGAATCATTTCTGCTCACGAGCCGTCCCTTGCTCGGTATGGAAATGATGAAGACAAGTCTTGCATCCTATTCCCTGAAATTCCTGGCCTACGAAAGATCATACGACGAGAATATAGAGGATTTCACGGATTTTTTTACCGAATGGACGGATGATTATATTCAGGAGCACAAGCTGCAGATGGATCTCCTGTTCAGACCGGAAACCTGGCGGAATTCCCTTGGAATACTGCTGCAACTGCCTCCTCTGGAGCGGGAAGTGACTCTTTCATCGCAACTGGAAACGGGTCCGCTGATCACGACCCTTCGATGGACAATAGCCGAGGACGAAAATGATCTTCTTGCAGCAGAACCCTTTATTTTTCGCGAAAGAATTCGTACCTGGAACAGGAAATACAATACGACTTCGATGCGGCAAGCATTTCCGACTCCTTTACCCGATTAGCTATTTCATTCTTTGAGGGGAATCTCTCGCTCAAGCAGACCCTGGCTTATGATGTGCTGAAACCCGGATACACCGAAGCCTCCACAGTCCTGGAAGCATGGCCGTTCTCTTTTACATTTTCCATGAAAGATGCCTATGTATACTTCTTTTCATTCGAGGACGGCTGGACACAGAGCGCGGATACCGACTTTATTCCGTATAAAGCGGGTTTTTCCTTTAACTGGGACTGGGACAGTAAACCCCTCTGGAAGAACAGAATATTCCTCAATACCTCCGTCGATTCGGTATGGCAGATGAATCTCCAGCAGTTTACAGACAATCTTTTCACCTTCAACCTCGATTTTTCGCTTGTTATCACCGATTTTCTTGATCTCAGGCTTAAAACTAGTTCGGAGAATACGGCAACCCATCTGTATATTCCTTCATTTATGGAAGAAGCGGGCAGAGAACCCGTGCTGATTATAAACGATTTTCTCGATTCTTTTAACTTTTTTAACAGTGCGAAACGCCGGGCATCCCATTTTAATCTGAAAAAAATATCCTTCGAGGCAATTCATAAACTCGAAGACTGGGATCTTTCTCTGAGTTACAGCGGAGAACCGGAACTGGATACCTCTAAAGAGATCTATGAGTATCAATGGAAAACCTATTTTACCGTGATGATGCAGTGGAATCCAATTCCGGAAATAAAAACGGAAATAGTCCAGGACAAGAGCGGTGATATTTATTTCTAGCTTGACGATACACTCCGTAGACCGATACACTACAGATGCGGAGGGCTGATTGTCCGAAGAAATAACCATAGTTCTTGAAGATCAGGACACGTTGAATAAAGTGTGCGGTATGAATGACGGCAATCTCAAGGTGATAGAGCATCACCTCGGTTCGCCCGTATTCTGTCGCGGCAATGAGTTGACACTGCGAACGACCGATCCGAACCGGCAGGATATCTTCAAATCGCTGATTGATCTTCTCAAAAACAGAATAACCACGGGACAGTTTCCCGATAAAGACCTCGTCTCTTCACTCCTCGGTACCCTGGAAGGGGGTGACACGGAAGATCTGCGTTCTCTCACGGATGTAACAATTCACATACCGCGGGGGCCGAGGATATTTCCGAGAAGTCTACGGCAATCTTCATATATCGAGGGTATGGCCGAAAAGGATATCGCATTTTCCATTGGTCCGGCGGGTACAGGAAAAACCTACCTGGCGGTTGCCTTTGCCCTGCAGGAAATACTGTTGAAACGGAAGAAGAAACTCATCCTTACGCGGCCCGTCGTGGAAGCCGGAGAGAGCCTCGGTTTTCTCCCCGGGGATCTGGGACAGAAGATACAGCCCTATCTACGCCCCCTCTATGATGCCATGGATTCGCTGGTACCCGTGGAGCTGATCAACCGCATGGAAGAATCACGAATCATTGAGATCGCTCCGCTGGCCTATATGCGGGGCCGAAGTCTCAAGAACAGCATGATAATTCTCGACGAAGCCCAGAACACGACAAAAGAACAGATGAAAATGTTTTTGACCAGAATAGGCGAGGGTTCAAAAGCCGTTATTACCGGTGATATTACCCAGGTCGATCTTCCGAACCATATTATGTCCGGGCTTATACACGCATACAAGGTGCTTGGACCAATCGAGGATATTCATTTCTCGGTTCTTGATGCCAGGGATGTCGTGCGGCATCCCATCGTAAAAAAGATTGTCGAGGCCTATGAAAGAGAAGAATCCTGACAACAAGACACGTAACAGGTTCCCAGCATTCTGGTCGGGGATTCCCCCCCGCAGGAAGACCATCATTATCGTCCTGTCGTTAACCTTTCTCGGCGCCATGGCAATCCTCCTGTTCGGCAACACCATGTTACCCGCGTCACGCACCATAAAGGTTTCCGATTATCAGGAAGGCATGGTGGCGGACAAGGATATTATCGTAGAGCAGGTAATTACTTACATAGACGAAGAGGCAACCCGGTTAAAGCAGGAAGCCGAACTAAAAATGATACCACCGGTCTTTGTTGTGCATGAGGACATAACCCGGCAGGTAATGCAGGAATATGCGCTGTTTAAATCGGTTATGACCGAGAATGGAGGAGAAAGCCCGGATAAAGACATGTTATTCCTCGAGCTGCAGTCAAAACTGCCTGCGGTCTTCGAGCGGGAGGATATGGACATTATTCTTCCCTATGCAGGAAACGAACCCCTTCTGGAACACACGGGTAACCTGCTCGAGAGAATCATGGTAGACGGAGTTGTCGCCCTTCCCGAGAACATGGAGAAAGAAAAAGTGGAGATCGTACGCCGGCGTGACGGTGTAAAGGAGCGGGAAGAAAAAAAACCGACCCAGGTTACAACTTTGGAAAATCTGCCGGCCACGGCCGCAGAACTTGCTCCGGATGCCGGCATTGCCGAGGATAATATACCCTGTGTACGGTTTATTGTTTCTACATTTGCCAGGGAAAATGCCTTTTATGATGCTGAATTAACCGAGGCGGCACAGCAGCAGGCGCTGGCGGCGGTGGATCCGGTAACGAAAAAGCTCCTCCCCGGTGAAATGATATTGAAAAAAGGATTCGTCATTACCCCTGAACACATGGAAAAACTACGGGTAATGGGGAATTATTCATCGGCGGTTAACTTGAACGGGGTTATAGGTATCACCCTTTATCTCCTCATAATTATTGCGCTCGGGGTCGTTCTCTACATTCCTCCGCCGGCAAAGCAAGCGCCCAGCCAGGGTATGATTATTTTCCTCGCCTCAACCTGTCTATTGTACCTGTTTCTCAATGTTCTTATTCTAAAACTCCGTTTCTTTCCCGAATATATACCCTACACCGTACTCATGCCCACAGCCCTGGCTACAATGCTCATTTCGATTCTTCATACACCCCGCAGCGGTATAATTTCCACAATCCTCCTGTCTCTGTCGGTTCTGATCTTCTATCGTGATACACCCTTTCCTTTTCTTTTTGCTTTTTTATCCGGCACAGCGGGGACCTTTGTAGTTATGGGGGCGGAGAAGAGGATAACCCTGGTCAGGGCTTCCCTGGTACTTTCAGGGCTCAATGTATATATTCTGGTTACCCTGGGGTTTCTGCAGAATTATACCATCGGTATGCACTTCTGGACGGCCGTCGCAGGAGTTGCCAACGGTATTCTCTGCGGAGTCATGAATATAGGCTTGCTGCCTCTCTTTGAACACATATTAAATGTACCCACTCCATTCCGGCTCATGGAGCTGTCCGATCTCAATACGCCCCTGTTCAAACGCATGCTTATACTGGCACCGGGAACCTATAGTCACAGTATATCGGTGGCAAATCTTGCGGAATCGGCATGCAGGGAAATCGGGGCTAACGGTCTTCTTGCCAGGGTAGGGGCTTATTACCACGACATCGGAAAAATTGATCAGGCCGAATATTTTATTGAAAACCAGACTGCCGGTAACAAGCATGATGAACTCAAACCGAACCTGTCCACAGCAGTTATCAAGGCCCATGTCAAATCCGGTATAGAGAAAGGCAAAGACCTGGGGCTCCCGAAAGCCGTGGTGGATATTATTGCGCAGCATCATGGCGACGGGCTGATAAGTTACTTCTATATGCAGGCAATGAAAGGCCGGGAAACCAATAAAATGTCCCCCGAAGACTTTTCATATAATGGAACTCCGCCCCTTTCAAAAGAGGCAGCTGTTGTCATGCTGGCCGATTCCGTAGAGGCGGCTTCCAGACTCATGAAAAAGCCGACCATGGTAAAATTGGAAAAATTCGTTTGGAACACTATCATGGAGAAGGTGACGGAAAAACAGATGCGTAATACCGACCTCACTTTCAAGGATATGGAAATCATTTCCAGAACCTTTGTACAGATACTTGCCGGACATTTCCATTCACGTATAGAATATCCCGGAACAAACGGGAAAAAACCCTGAACCCATGGAATCTGTACAATAGAAAGAGTATGAATAACGTAGAAATTAATGCGTTGGATGTAGACACCCCGGAATGGATCGGACCTTGTCGAACATATACGGAAAAGGTTCTTAAAATTCTTGGCATAGACGGTTGGGAGCTTTCGCTGGCGTTCTGCAGCAATAACTACATAAAGCGCTTGAACAGGGAGTATCGAAACATAGATGATTCCACCGATGTATTGTCCTTCTCTCAGCAGCATTACGGCGGTTCCGGACAGTCGATACCGGCCGGAGATATTGTCATTTCACTTGAAAGGCTGACTTCCAATGCCAAAGAATACGGGGTGCCGGAAGAAGAAGAACTCAAAAGGCTCATAATCCACGGTATACTGCATCTCAAAGGTATGGACCATACCACGAATGATCAGGAAGAAAAGATGATACGTATACAGGAAGCGTTATTAAAAGAGTCGGGAGAAGAGATTTTTTGAAAAAGAACGGTTTTCTAGCTAAATTACTGGGAAAAACCGGCGAAGAGCTGGAAGAGGGGCTGGAAAGGCTGGATCCCGTAGAAAGAAACATGATCAGAGGCGTTGTAGAGTTATCTAATAAAACGGTGAAGGAAATCATGGTTCCCAGGATCGACGTAACGTTCCTCTCCAAGGATATACCGGTCAAGGAAATGCTCGAAACCCTTATAGAATGCAGGCATTCAAGGGTTCCTGTTTTTGAAGAAACTATAGACAATGTAGTGGGAATGCTCTATGTGAAAGACTTTCTCGGGTTTATTCTTCGCGACGAACCCATCGACATCGGATCCATTATCAGGAAGCCCTATTTCGTACCGGAGAGTAAGCGCCTTGATTCGCTTCTCAGGGAATTCAAACGCCGCAGAGTGCATATAGCAGTAGCGGTTGATGAGTATGGAGGTGTTTCCGGCGTGGTCTGCATGGAGGATATCATCGAAGAAATAGTCGGTGAAATACAGGATGAATTCGATAATGAAGACGAAGATATTCTCCCGATCGGTAAGGGAGTATATCTCTGCGATGCACGGGTGAATCTCGAAGACCTCAACGAGAAAACGGGCATCTCTCTGCCTAATGAAGATTTCGACACCCTTGGAGGTTTTGTTTTTGGCCTTCTGGGGAAAATTCCGGTAAAATATGAGAAAATAAGATACGGGGACATCGACTTTATCGTGCAGGAAGTTGAAGGACACAAGATCAAGACCATTAAAATCGTCGGAAAAGTCAAGGAGGACCATGAGGACTAGAACTACCTTTACTGCCTTATTTTTCCTCATCGTTACGATCACGATGGTGGCGGCGGAAGAAGATTCTGCGGTAGACCTGTACAGGAAGGGCGGAGAAGCCCAGATGGAGGAGAATTACTACAGGGCCATCGAGTTGTACCGGCAATCTCTCGATATAAATTCCACCTATGCGGATTCCATGCTGGCCTTGGCGGAATGCTACTTTTACCTTGACGAATACGAAGCATCCCTGGAATGGGTCCAGCGTGCCCGGGATTACAGGGGGGACGATCCGGATATATTGAATCTCGAGGCCAGAATCCGGATGGGTATGGGAGACGTCAAGACGGCGGACCGGCTGTTCGCCTCTGTCCTGGATATGGAACCAAACAACCTGAGCGCGATATTCGGCCGGGCGGAACTGGATATCGTCTCCGGGAGGGTTCAGAATGCCGCTCGAACTTACGAAGAAGCCCTACGCATTTCACCGGATAACAGTAAAGCTCTTCTCTCCCTGGTTCTGGTCTACGACAGCCTGGGAGAAACGGAGAAGGCTGAATACTTTGCCGGAAGAGCGCTGGAGCTACATTCGGACAGTGCTCCCGTGCATTATATTACGGCACGCCATTTTTTTAGAAACGGCAACATGAGGGACGCGGAATACCATGTTCGTACCGCCCTAAGTATGAATCCCTCGGATTATTCCGCCATGCTCCTTTTAAGTAACATCTATCTCCGGACCGGAAGATATGACGAGGTCGTTGAGCTCTGCAACGAGCTGCTGGGAAAAAACAGAAAAGAACCGCTTACCTGGTACCTGCTCGGTATTGCGTCATGGAAGCTGGAGCGCTACGAAGACGCCCGTTATTACCTGAACGAAGCGGTTCACCTTCAGCCGGATGACGATATGGCACGCATTGCCATGGAACAGCTTCTCATCGACAACTTCGAGGTTGAAAACAAGTACCGGCAGGACGCCGCCTTATACCACTTTGAGTTGGGAAAGAGATATACTGAGAAAAACCTCGTCATGAATGCCCTGCGCGAGTTCAGAAGGGGATTGATGATAAATCCCTATTCCGAAGAGGGACGGCTTCTCTACGGGAGAATCTTCCGTGATATGGGAAATATTCCAAAATATGTCTCCGTGTTGCAGGTGCTCATAAACGAGGGTTCGGAGAAAAGGGATGTGCTCGATGACTACGAGATATATAAGAGCCTTTTATCGGACACGGTTGCATATTCCTGGGATTTCGACCAGTTTTCCCATCAACGGGACATGTATGAAATCAGTATATTTTACCTGGAGGATTCATATATTTCCGATCACCCGGAATCGGATTATTGCACCGCCCGTTATTTCCGAAATCTGCTCTTCGCCTATGAAACGATCAACCCGCGGGAAACCCTGGGTGTCAAGGGATTCGCGGAGGCATACCATCTGGCACGAAACGGAGAAAGTGAATACTTTATTATCCTCGATGTACATGAAGTCGAAAGAATCGTATCGTTACAGTGTACCATGTATAATTCGGAAACAGGAACGGAAGTATTCTCCGACAGCATACTCAGAACCGGTAACCATCGTATACCCGACGCGTTTACCAAGGCAGCGGCAGGTGTCGCGAATTTTCTACCCCCCCGGGGCAGAATACTGGAGCGCGCGTTTAATACAGCCCTTATAGACCTGGGAAGTGCTGATGGTGTAAAAGAAGGGGACGTCCTCGATATTATACGGCGCGGACGTCTGGAGATTTCTGCAAAGGGTTCCGGTTTCGAATATAAAGAAGCCGACCGACTGGGTGAATATACGGTCACGGCGGTCGATTACCTGGTTTCGGAAGGTACCGTAACAAGAAAGGCCTTTTTTGATATGATAAACCAATATGACCATGTAATACCCGGAACCACCGAAGAGAATGGGCGGGAAGCAGAAGATAACACCTTGCCGATAGACCTGTACAGGATGCTCCTGAGCATACCCTGATCAATTGACATGCATCCAGGTTTTCAATAGTATGGCACGTACAGGAACGTGCGGAAACGGTCAAAAGAGGAGGATCATATGAAGATAGCAATTAATGGTTTTGGTCGAATAGGCAGAAATGTTTTCAAGATAGCCTTTGATTCCAAGGATATCGAAGTAGTCGCTTTAAACGATATCACGGACCCGGCGACCCTTGCCCATCTCCTGAAGTACGATTCAACCTACGGCATATACAATCGCAGGATATCGAGTACCGATACATCTATACTGGTGGATGGAAAGGAGATAAAAGTATACTCCGAAAAAGATCCCGGACAGCTTCCGTGGAAATCCCTGGGGGTGGACATCGCCGTCGAGTCAACCGGGGTCTTTCGTAAGGCGGAATCATCAAAGGGGGGCTACAAGGATCATATCGCGGCGGGCGCAAAAAAGGTTATCCTGACGGTCCCGGCGAAGGACACCATAGATCAGACCATTGTTCTCGGAGTAAACGATGATTCCATTGATCTGTCGAAAGAAGCCTTTTCCAATGCTTCCTGTACTACCAACTGTCTCGCACCGATTGTAAAGGTCGTTCATGACGCTTTCGGCGTCAGTCACGGGCTTATGACTACAATACATTCATATACCAGCGATCAGAGGCTCCTGGACGCGCCCCATTCAGATTTACGAAGGGCTCGCTCCGCAGCGCTTTCTCTGGTACCGACCACAACCGGAGCCGCGAAGGCCGTCGGTCTTGTAATACCTGAACTGAACGGTAAGCTCAACGGTATGGCGATAAGAGTGCCCACACCCACCGGATCCCTTGTTGATCTAACCGTTCAGCTCGAAAAAGATCCGTCCATCGAAGAGGTAAACAATGCAGTTCAAAAGGCTGCTGAAGGACCGATGAAGGGAATACTGCAGTATACTGAAGACCCCCTAGTGTCGGTGGATGTTCGCGGTAATACCCATTCATCTATTTTCGATGCCCTTAGCACCATGAAGATAGGAGAGGGATTTTTCAAGATTATTGCCTGGTACGATAACGAATGGGGATACTCCTGCAGAGTTGTTGATCTGGCTCGACGACTGGTATAAAACAGGAGTTTTAATATGAAAATAAGAACAATCAGGGATGCCTCACTGGACGATAAACGGGTGCTCATGCGCGCGGACTTCAACGTGCCGGTGGAAAATGGCAGTATTACCGATGACACGAGAATACGTGCGGCCCTGCCCACCATCGAATACATTCTGGAAAAGAAGGCCCGCCTGGTACTCATGAGTCACCTGGGAAGACCCAAGGGCCGGCGGAAGGATGAATTTTCCCTTACCCCGGTGGCCGACAGGCTTTCCGAGCTTATCGGCAGACCGGTGGCTTTTGTAAATGACTGCATCGGAGAAACGGCAGAATATGCCGTATCAAAACTCGATGCCGGAGAGATCGCCCTGTTGGAAAACCTACGTTTTCACGAGGGTGAGACAAAAAACGACCGGGGGATGGCCCGTTCGCTTGCCCGACTGGGCGATGTATATGTGAACGACGCCTTCGGAACAGCTCACAGGGCCCATGCATCTACCGAGGGTGTTACAAGATTCCTGCCCTCCTTTGCGGGTTTTTTGATCGAAAAAGAGGTGGAGTTTTTCAGCAAAATTCTTGAACGTCCGGAAAAACCCTTTGTAGCCATAATCGGCGGGGCTAAGGTTTCGACAAAGATAGCCGTTCTCGAATCACTCCTTCAACGATGTTCAACCCTCGTTATAGGCGGTGGGATGGCGTATTCATTCCTGAAGGCAAAGGGAATTTCTATCGGAAAATCCATGTGCGAGGATGAATATCTGAAAACCGCCCGGGAACTGTTGCAAAAGGCGGAACAGCGCGGTGTCAACATTATACTACCCGAGGACCATCTGGCGGCCGAAGAGTTCGATGCCGGAGCGAAACCTGTAGAGGTTTCAGGTGAAGAGATTCCCGAGAACCTCATCGGCATGGACATCGGTCCTAAGACTGTGGAAGGCCTCCGGCAGGTAATAGCGGAGGCAAAAACCCTGGTATGGAACGGTCCCATGGGGGTTTTCGAATTCGAAGCCTTTTCAAAGGGAACATTGCACGTAGCCGAGTTTGTTGCCGAATGCGGCGGTACAACCGTTATAGGCGGCGGCGATTCGGTGGCGGCCGTTAACAAATTCGGTCTTGCCGATAAGATCGATCACGTATCGACCGGCGGCGGCGCATCACTGGAATTCCTGGAAGGGAAAACACTTCCGGGTATAGCGGCCTTGATGGATCAATAGGGAGCAGGATCATGAGACAGATATATATTGCAGGCAACTGGAAGATGCACATGACGGTAGACGAGGCATGCTCCCTGGCGGAAGAGCTCGTGAAAGAATTATCCGGATGCAGTCATAAACTCATGATAGCACCACCTTTTACGGCCCTGCATGCGGTCTCAAAGGTTTGTCGGGGAACGTCTATACTCCTGGGGGCGCAGAACATGTGCACCGTGGAGGAGGGAGCACATACAGGCGAAATATCCGTTATCATGCTGAAAGATATCGGTGTCAGGGTTGTCATTCTGGGCCATTCGGAACGTCGGCACGTCTACGGAGAAAAAGACGAGAGCATCAATAAGAAACTGCTCTTGGCCTTGAAGCATGGATTAGAAGTCATACTCTGTGTCGGGGAAACGATCGATGAGCGGGAAGCAGGGAAAGCAAGGGAGATTGTCGAAAAGCAACTCAAACATGGTCTCGACGGTGTATCGGCCGATATGATGAGCCAAATAACCATTGCGTACGAACCGGTGTGGGCTATCGGTACCGGGAAAACGGCAACCCCGGAAGATGCCAACGAAATACACGAGTTTATACGTAATTTTATTGCCGGGGCATACGGAAAAACCACAGCCGATGAAACCACGATCCAGTACGGGGGTTCCGTCAAACCGAGCAATATCCGGGGACTTATGGCGATGGAACATCTGGATGGAGCGCTGGTCGGCGGTGCGTCCCTTAAAGCTGAAACCTTTGTGCCTATTGCACTCTACGATAAATGATTACTTGGAGATAGTTCATGGGAATACTGGAAACAATTCTTCTCGTTATTTTTGTAATTACAGCCCTGTTGCTCATCCTGATCGTCCTGTTGCAGGATGAACAGGGAGAGGGGATCGGAGGTATATTCGGAGGTGGAAGTACGACTGCCTTCGGCTCGAGATCAGGTAACGTACTTACAAAATTCACGGCCATTCTCGGTGCAATATTCTTAATATGTTCTCTGGCCCTTGCATGGGTCGGCAGAACCGTTGAAAAGGGTGATGTACTCGGAGCCGCTCGTAGAAGCACGGCGGTGGAAACCGAAGAATGGTGGAACGTCGAAGAAGAGGAGATCCCCGGTACCGGGGAACAGGGCAAATAATCTCCGTCTAACCCGTCGCGCAGTTGATGGAAAAGTACAAGACAACTCTATACCCGATTGAAAAAAAAGGTCGGAGGGGGTACATTTATCTGCAGCATACCGGTGTAGACGGTACATTACCTGCTCGCGGCAGGCGCCACCGGCAAAAGAGGGGATTATAATGAAATACAGAATACCGGCGATATTACTATTTATTTTTTCAGCCGCCTTACTGCCGGCACAAGTGTTCGATAAGTTCGCCGCTACGGTAAACCTGATACGACCCGATGCAATCTCGGTGCGCCAGCTGGACCAGCGTATTGAACAGATAAAGCAGCTGCGATCACGCTCCGGGCTGCCCGATGTTCCGGTTACGAAACAGGATAGACTTAATGTACTGGATATGATGATTTCCGAGACCTTACTAGAACAGGGAATCGAGCGGGAAGGGATACAGGTCAGTCAGCAGGAAATCGATTCGGTAATTGAAAACCAGAAGATGGTAGTCGAGCAACAAAACGGGGTCAGAATAACTCTGGAGCAGTTCAAAGATGCAATCGTCAGCCGAACGAACATGCCGTGGGATGAATACGTCGATGAAATAAGGACACAGATCAAACAGCAGAAATATATAGCCCAGGAAAGGGGCGATTTTATCCGAACACACCTGCAGGAACCCGGGGAGGAAGAAATCGAAGACTTTTATGCCGCCAACAGAAACGAGTTTACCAACCCGGAGATCCTGCGGTACAGCCATGTGTATATTTCGACAATAAACATGAATTCAAGTCAGAAGATGGAGGCCCTGGAAAAGGCTGAAAGCATCTATCGGAAATATCAGAATGGTGATAAGAGCTTTGAGGACCTCGTACGAGAATATTCCGACGACAGCCGGTCAAAGGTTTCCGGCGGTGACGCGGGATTTCTGGCAAGAAATGATTCAACCGCCAGGGCATATCTTGGAAACGACTTTGTCCGAAAACTCTTTAACATACCGGTGGGAGAGGTAAAAGGGGTCCTTTCATCGAATATAGGGTATCATATCGTCAGGGTAACCGATCATCGGGAAGCCAGAATACTCAATTTGAACGATCCTATTGCTCCGAACACATCCACCACGGTGAAAGAATTCATCGCCTCCCAGTTATTGCAGCAGAAACAGCAGCAGGTCCTGGCCATGGCAGTTGAGGATCTGGTGGCCGAACTCAGGAAAGAGGCGGAAATAAAGATTTTTTCAGAGAATATAGAATAAGTCCATGGGGTCGCGGCGGCAGGCTAGGGTTATAGCCTTTCAGTCACTTTACAGTTGGGAGATGAACCGGCAGGATCTGGATGAGATTCTCGCCTTTCGATGGATGGACGAAGACAAACTCGCCGGTATTTCAGACGACACCCTGACATTTTCAAGGCTTATCATTGGGTCGGCAATTGAACATATTCAGGAAATCGATGGAATAATCGAGGAGCACCTGGAACATTGGGATTTCGAACGACTCTCAAAGGTGGAACTCTCTATTCTTCGGATAAGCACTGCCGCACTTCTCTACCATACATCCATACCTGCGTCGGTCACGATTGATGAAGCCATCGATATTGCAAAAGATTTCGCCTCGGAAGATTCGTACCGTTTCATCAACGGGGTTCTGGACGGCATACGAAAGAGAATAGAATCGAATGCTTAGCAATGTGAAAATTTCCAGAAGGCTGATAACGGAGGTTTTAGCCGTCGCCGGAATTGCATTGCTTACAGGTATTATTTTAACGGCAGTACGGTGGAGTGAACCATCGGCGGTAAAACAGAGCCTGGCTGAAGCAAACGAATTGATCGGTCTGAAACAATATAAAAAAGCCGTCGAAACCCTCGAAGACATACTTTCGCATAACCCGAATCCCCGTTCGCTGCGTGAATACCTGCGGCTCCACCTGGCTGTGGCGGTAAAAACCGGATCTTATGGTACACTCCTTGATGCCTCGAAAAAAGTGATATCCCGGGCGGGAGATAAGCCTACCTACTGGCGTTACAGGGTGCTGGCGGAGTCACGCGGCGGTCTGCATCAGGCCGCAGTTGTTCACGCGGAACAGTACCTGCCTGTACGTGCATACAAGGCTGTTCGTACCGAGGTGTATATTGCCGCAGGCATACCGCCTGATCCGAAAGCGGTTCCGGATACATTCACCGACCCGGCAGCGCTTCTTAAAAGCGATTCCCCGGCGGACTTCAAAAAGGCGGCCCGGAAATACAACAGTACGGCGCTTTCGGCTGAAGCCGCGAGGCTTACCGCGCGATATAACGATACAGTTGAAGCTTTTCGGTTTCTCGATGCTGAAACAATACGAGGTTATCCGGAGTTGGCACTTTTTCTTGCCTACGATGCTCATGAATTCGAAAGGGCCCTGGATATTCTTTCCGACGGTCCATTAACTGCAGATGATCCTGAGCTTCTCATCCTGAAAGCCGACATCTATATTCTCAACGGGCTGTACCGGTCGGCCGGCGAAGTATACAAGCGATTTATTTCATTGTATCCTGAGTATGAATCCGGCGTGTATCATAATCTCTCGCGTATCGAAAACGATCCGAAAACCGCACTGGATATCCTCGATAAAGGGTTGAGCTGTTTCCCGGACAGCCGTGATCTGATTCTGAGTAAAATATCATTGCTCCTCGCCCACGGTCGGGAGGGCGAAGCAAGGGACATGCTCGCTTCATATATCTCTGAAAAGCCGGGAGACGGGTATGCACGGTTCTTATGGGAATACGTCAACGCCGAGAGTAGAGTCCCGGATGTGCACGCCTCGCGCATGTGGTTATACCTCGATTCCGACAGTGCTTTTAGGGGCACTATTGCTGCATACACGGCCTGGTTTTTGGGCGCGGGAGGAAGATTTGACGACCTGCAGCTTCTTCTTGACCGAACAAAGCTTGAATATGGAGATGCGCCCTGGCACAATACCTATCAGGGCATTATGCATGCCATGAACGGATCATACGGTAATGCGGCAGACTCATTTCAGAAAGCCGTGAAACATGAGAGAAATCCCGAAAATCTTTACAATGCCGCAGTTGCGTATTCCGCCGAGGGCGATATTGACACGAGCCTGTCACTGTTGACCGACGCCCTGATATCCGCTGAACAGGGAATGACAACGGCCGAGCATACTTCCGCTATCGGCACGGAATTGGCAAGAATTCTTGCTCAAAAAGGGAATCGCCGTGAAGCCCTGGAGCAGCTTCGGGATGCCGTTGAGGCTGATCCCGGGAACCTGGAGGCAAGGCGTCTGGAGAAAATAATACTGGAAGGGAAATCGATACAATGATACAACTCAAAAGTGAAAAAGAGATAGACGGCATAAGAGAGTCCGGCAGAATCCTTGCCGGCGCACGGGCAATAATCAGCGACAGAGTTCATGCCGGCATGACCACCTCCGAGCTGGACAAAATTGCCTATGATTTTATTACAGGCTGTGGTGCGACACCGACCTTTCTCGGTTATGACGGTTTTCCCGGATCACTCTGTATTTCGGTGAACGATGAAGTGATCCACGGAATACCGGGGAAAAGAATAATCCGGGAAGGGGATATTGTAAGCATCGATGTGGGGGTGACCTACAAAGGTTTTATCAGTGACTCCGCCTTTACCCTGGCCGTGGGGAAGATATCCGATCTTGCAGTCAGGTTAATGAAAAATACCGAAGAATGTCTGTATAAAGGCATAGAACAGGCCAGGGTGGGTAACAGGATAAAAGACATCTCCGCGGCGGTCTATCGTCATGCGTCGAAGGAGCATTTCGGGGTCGTCAGGGAGTTCTGCGGTCATGGCGTAGGATTGGAACTTCATGAAGAACCGCAAATACCGAATTATGTACATCCCGGACCTAATCCACGGATAAAAAAGGGTATGGTACTGGCCATAGAACCTATGATAAACGCCGGGTCGGGCGATATTACCGTCGGCAAGGACGGCTGGACGGTCCTGACTCGGGACGGGTCGCTGTCCGCCCATTTTGAGCATACCATTGCAATATTTGAAGACCACACGGAGATTTTAACCAAATAACGTTTCGAATTTGGTTTTTTATGCGATAATTTGTATCTTATTCTTGATTAGTTGCTCATGCCGCCGCGCGGCAACCGAAAGGATGAAAACAGCCCGGTGCGGCTATTTTCGTAATAGTGTAAGCAAAACTGAATACAGGAGTGTATTGTATGAAAAAGATACTAAACTCTAAAAAATTTTTCTTGTTTAACCTTGTTACTATCGGAATTGTAATAGGCTTTTCTATTGCGCTCGTTTCATTCTCCTGTACTCCCAACCTTTCAAAGAATTCTGTGTACGCTCAGGATACGATGGAAGATGAAGAAACGGTTTTGGAACTCGAGAAGATGCAGAATTCCTTCAGGAATGTTGCATCCAGTGTTCTACCCTCGGTTGTCGAGATAGCAACCGTTAATATAACAAAGCAGACCATACCGGATACCTACGGCTGGCCGTGGGACTTCTTCTTTCAGGAGCCGGAACAGGACGGGGAAAAACGAGAGAGGGAATTCAGGAATGAAGGCCTCGGATCCGGCGTTATAGTCCGCAAGGACGGAGACAAGGTGTATGTGCTGACGAACAATCATGTGGTACAGGGGGCGGATGAAATTTCCGTTCTGCTGTATGAAAAGGAAGAGACCCCCTATGAGGCATCGATTGTCGGCACGGACAGGCGAAGAGACCTCGCTCTTATCGAATTCGAAAGCGACGATCCGGATATAAGAACGGCAAAACTCGGAGATTCGGATAAACTCCTGGTAGGGGACTGGGTACTGGCAGTCGGAAACCCCTACGGCTATATTTCCAGTGTAACCGCCGGCATAGTATCGGCCAAAGGCAGGCGGGGCGCCCAGGAAAATATTAACGATTTTATCCAGACCGATGCCGCCATCAACAGGGGCAATTCCGGAGGAGCCCTGGTAAACCTAAAAGGCGAAGTGGTCGGAATAAATACCTGGATAGCTACTCCTACCGGCGTAAATATCGGTCTCGGCTTTGCCATACCGATAAACAACGCGAAAAAAGCAATCGACGATTTTATTCAATACGGCGAGGTGGAATACGGATGGCTGGGCGTAACCATCGGTGATCCTTCCGAGACCTTAGCCAAACAAATCGGCGTAGAACAACAGGACGGGGCTTTCATATATAACATTTATGACGGTTCTCCCGCGGATACCTATGGCCTGCTTCCGGGGGATTATGTTCTTTCCATGAACGGTGAAGACATCGAAGATTATCTCCACCTATCAAGACTCGTCGGCAATCTTGCACCCGGCGAAACGGCGAATTTTGTTATTATACGACAGAAAGAGAAGATGGAAGTGTCCGTTAAAATCGCCAGAAGGGAAGACGCGGAAACCCTGGCAAACCAGTACAAGAACCTTTGGCCCGGCGTGGCCGTGAATCCGATTACCGATGAAATGAGAGAACAACTAGGCCTACCGAAGAACCTGAAAGGCTTGATTTTAACGGTTTCGGACAAGAGCAAAGCCCAGATTGCCGGATTACGTTCTTTTGACATACTCACGGAGGTAAACGGCGTTAAAATGGAGAATGTATTGGATTTTTACCGCGTAATAAACGATAAGGAAAACAAGAAACTTACATTTACCTGTGTAAGGGAAGGTGTAAAGCTGGAGATAGGTATCAGTAAATGATA
Organism: uncultured Spirochaetales bacterium; assembly: GCA_964410865.1. Lineage (GTDB taxonomy): Bacteria > Spirochaetota > Spirochaetia > JAFGDJ01 > JAFGDJ01 > JAFGDJ01. The sequence continues at coordinate 62,620 of CAYPIQ010000001.1, forward strand.
AAGGATTTTCTCCCCTATGACCGGGTGCGGAATAACGCAATACGGCTGGCGCATAAAATCCATTCTGATGGGTTTATACCGGATGTAATATATGTTTCTCTCAGGGGCGGCGCGTATATCGGAAACCTCATGAGCGAGTATTTCAAGATTGTCAGGAAAGAGGAAAGACCTGTACTGTACGCTGCCGTCGTTGCCCGGTCATACCGGGATACCTTTAACCAGGAAGAAATTCGCATAGACGGATGGACCTATGATCCACAACATCTCCGCCAGGGGGACAAAGTTCTCCTGGCGGACGATATATACGATTCCGGGAAAACGATTAATTATCTGGCCGATGTCATAATAAAACGTGGGATACCGAGGGAGGACCTCAAGATAGCGGTGCATGACTACAAAGTATTCGAGTATCGGGATGATGAACTTCCGGTAAAACCGGATTATTACTGCAGAAAGCATGTTATCCGGTCTCCTGAAGAAAATATATGGATACATTATATGAGCCATGAACTCGTAGGTTTGACCCCGGAAGAACTGGAAAAGTATTATTTTTCCTCAGACCCGGAACTCGCTCCGGCACTGAAGAAACTAAAAGAAAGATAACGGTATGACGAAAATCGCCCGGTTTGTTGTATTAGTTCTCCTCCTGCAGGGGGCACTCTACGCGGCAGATACCGGTACTGAAACGGATGGTATACACCTGGACCCGGCCCCGGGAAGCTATTCAAGGGATATAACTGTTTCCCTGAAAGGACCGGATTCTCTGCGCTATCGTTTTTTGGAAAGCCGGGATGATGCTTTTTGTCCATACATACTACCTTTTGATCTAACCGCCCTTCCCGGAGAGGAGCGTGTCTACACTCTCCTTATTAAAAGTTCAGGCGGTGAAAAAAAGGTTTCCTTCACCATCGATAAGAAGTGCCCGGAGGCTCCCCTTGCCGACGTATCCCCCGGCACATACAACCATGATATTACCGTTTCCTTTTCCTCTCCCGATGGAGAACCCGTGTATGCCTCGGTTGATTCACTGCCCACAGGACCCCTCCCGAAAGGGGGAGTTCGACTTGAACAAGACAGGCTCGAGGATAGATCCTATACCGTATTCGCATACACCAAGGACCCGGCGGGGAACACCAGTCCCCTCACCTCGTTTACCTACACCATCAGGAAGAGTTACAGGACTGAATCCTCCCTGAACATATACAGCCCGTCGGCCGGGACATTCTCGAATCCTCAGCTCCTTACCTGCGATATCTCAGGTTTTGAATGGATACGGTATACCTTGGACGACAAGGATCCCGCGGAAATGGGTATCGAATATGTCGCTCCCGTTCTGATAGACCCTAGCGGTTCGGTCCGTGTACGTATTGCGGCTAAACCTGCCGGTTCGGACGAAATAATACGTAAAGAAGTACGGTACACAGTTCTGGATAATGAACCTCTGAAAGATATTCCTCCCCAGGGACTTTACGCTGAAGCACTGACCGTCCCCCCCCAGGGCGGGGATTTTTTCTATACATTGGATGACAGCGTTCCCGAAGCGGATGATACTTCCTTCGATAATTCGCTTCGGCTTTTACCGGTGGAGGGGACTTCAAGAGTATATACTCTCAGGGTTCGCAAACCGGACAACAACGGCGAAAGTATCGGGAGCAGTTATCGTTATGTCTTTGTAGTCGACCCGCGGATCCCCGTAAAGCCTGTTATCCGTATTTCGGACGATTCTCCGGTTTCGAAGGCTGTGGATGTTACTATAGAAGCCGGAGAAAGCACGGAAATATATTACTCCATCGACGGACGGACCCCCGATAGAAGATCCACCGTCTATAAAGGTCCCTTTACAATTCCTCTACCCGAGAATATCGGTTTCGGATCGATCATTATCAAGGCCGCGGCATATGGAGTAAACGGTAAAAAAAGCCCCGAAGCATCTTTGCTGTTCACCTTTGACAAAGACCCGCCCGAAACACCGAATATAACAATGTCCGGCCCCCTGGAAAACGGTTCTTTCCGATTTACCGGCGACCCGGACTACGGAACCCGACTTGTATACGAGGTATCACACGATGGACTGGATCCTGATAACCCGGGGCCGGGGTCTCCCGATTTTAAAAACTCCCTGCTTCTGCAGGTGCCCTTCGGCATGGACAAGAATTTCCTTCTTCGGTTTGCTGCAATGGATGAAGCCGGAAATATCTCCGCACCGACGGAGATATACTCGGCACATCTAGACCGGCTGCCGCCTCCGCCGCCGGAGATTGCCCTGGATGAAACCGGACTGGTTCTTGATACGCCGTGGCAGGCGTACTATCGCGTATACAGGGAAGACGTCGGTACACAACCTGAAGAATCTAGGGAATTCATCCCCTATCAAAAAGCGGTGTCAATAGAAATGCCTGAAGAAAAAAGCCTGGCCTACCGGGCGGAGGCCTATGCGGTCGATGATAACAATAACCGATCAGGAACTGTCTCCGCCTCATTCAGCCGGGACGCCGGAACAATACGGCCGCCCAGTTTTTTCGGTCTGGAGAAATCGCGTTTGTTTAATTCACGGGAGGTCTCTCTCCGCGTTTCTCCGGCCTCCGCATCCGATGTTGTGCGGTACACCTTTACAAAAAACGGGGAAGAGCCCCCCCTACCGGGCCCGGAATCTCCCCGGGCGGGATCCGTCATCGCCTTCGAAGGGGTACAGGACGCGGAGGTCCTTATAAAATTCAAACTCATGTCCTTTTCCTCGGATGGAACACGTTCTTCAGACCCGGTGGAAGGGTCTTTTACCATTGATCTACTGAAACCCGGGATACCCGTGCTTCATGGATTTGAAAACGGCGGGATATATAACTCGGCGGTCTCGTTTACTGCAGATTCAGATGCGAAAGATACCGTATTCTTCAGTATAACCTCCGATGAATCGACCCCCCCGGACCCCTTCGGACCGGAAGGAGCACCGTTGCCTGGTATGTATACCATTCCGGCGGTAGAAGGCATGGAAAAGGAGTACAGAATTCGCCTCGGCAGTGTCGACAGGGCCGGCAACCGATCGCTGAACGAGACTATATACAATGTCGTTATTGATAAAGAATATCCTGTATTACCGGAGCCCCTGGGGCTGCCGCCAAAGGGCATAACAACCGGAAACATCCACATCAGCTTTCCGCCCTTTAACGGCAAAATACTCTATACCCTTTCAACGGACGGTTCCATACCGCCTGAACCGGACGAAACCTCCCGGGTATACCGGGAACATATAGTGCTTCATGGAGAACCGGGAAAAGAAATTACCTATACCCTGCGAACAGCCTGTGTGGACACGGCTGGAAACAAGGGGCGTTATTCAAGAGTGTACCGGTGCGTGATAGATCAAATGGCTCCTGCCGTGCCCCCGGAACCGGATATTCAGATATCAAAACATCGTGTTTCCCTTATCGTTAGCCGGCGGGAATCCACTCCCGATACCGTGATGTTTCGAGTTCCGGAAATTCAGGACACCTGGTATGCCTATACCGGACCTTTATCATTCAAGCTTCCGGAAACCCAAAATACAATAACCGTGGAATATTACGCCAGGGATGAAGCAGGCAATACCAGCAGCAGGCAACACATCCGGATATCCCTGCCTTTCAGTTCTTCCACACCGCTTTTCACCGGAGTTGAAGACGGCGGCATATACAAGGATAATGTAACACTCTTTAAATCGGCCGGAAACACTCTATGCCGTTATGAAATCGGAATCAATACCGAAACCGCTCCGCCGGTGAGCGAGTTTTCCCCGGAAATGCCGGATTCAATCACGCTGAAAGCCCTGGAGGGCGAAACGCTTCGCTACACCCTTCGGGTAAAACTTTTCCCTGATAACGGAGCTGAAAGTATTCAGCGGGAACAGACGACAAGTTTTATCATCGACAATGATCCGCCTGCACCTCCAGAGGTGGACGGAATCAGGGACGGTGTCTTTTATCAGGATGATCGTACCATTTCTTTCAGTTCACCCGAGGGAATAATACGATATGCAATTACTCCGGAAGGGCAACCCCGAATCGATCTCGAGACCTTCGAGGAATACAGGCGCCCGGTTGCCCTGCAGACCGAGGAGGGGAGTTTTTCTTCCTACAGGGTATACGCCTATGTGGAAGACGAAGCAGGAAACCGCAGTACCGTCCGCGACTGGAACATCTCCATAGACAAAGAGATAATATATGTTTCAGAAAAGGGCAACGACGGCTATGACGGCACCAGGACCCATCCCTTTCGAACAATACAGAAAGCCTTTGAACATTCGGCTCAAACCGGCAGACGCTCGATCTATATTGCCGGAGGATATTATCCCATCGACAAAACGATGGAAATACCCGAAGGAATAGTTATTTCAGGCGGATATTCCGACGACGCATGGAAGAGAGAACAGGCCGGCGAAACTGTTTTTCTTCCCGGTACGTTTTTTACCGGAAATGAGCCGATGTTCCTTATCAAAAGCGGCAGGAATACACTTAAAAATATAAGAATCTTTGACACGTCGGGCCCGGCTTCAGCTCTCATCAAGATATCCGGCGGAGAATGCACTATAACTCAATCGATCCTGGAAAGAACCGGGTCGGGCACGGGAACCGTCATTCAGCACGGAAAGGGTTCACTCTATATCAACGACTCGGAAATTCGAGTTTCCAGGAGTTCCGGCGTATCTGCCCTGGAAATCAACGGCGGAACCGCCTTTATATCCGATTCTCTGTTTGAAGGAAGTAACACGGCCGGTGATATGACACTGCTTTCCATACAGGGCGACGGGAGAGTTCTGGCCGGGCGGAGCAGCTTTCTTCCCGGTGAAGGCCGTGAGACAACCGCCTTTTACGCGGAGGATTCCTCCATAATCCTGACCGAATGCAATGTATCAACGGGTACCGGTAGAGTTTCGGCATCGGCCTTTAACCTGCAGGGCTCCATTTTAGAATGTGCCGCCTCTTCCATTTCCGGCGAAAGCGGTTCACGGATCTCTACAACTATTGTGGCCCGGAATTCTGAAGTAACCCTGTATAACTCACTTTTGCATATAGATGCCTTCCTCGGCGCCGTGGGAATACGGGCGGCCGGAAGTGTTGTAAATATCGCTACCGGCAGTATTGAAACGGGTGAAACGGAAGAATTTATCTATCTCTTTCGCCTGGAAAATTCCTATGGCTATTTTTATACCAACCATATGACTGGAAAAACATCCGATGACTTCGCCGTCATGAGGATAACCGGGGGAAGTCTGAAGTGGTACTGTAATACCTGTATGTTCGCCGGAGGACAGGACCGTTCGGTTTGTTTTGAAACCTATGAAGAGCCCTCTCTCAGTATTGCCAACTCCATCATGATTCAGAAGAACGTTTCAACCGCCGGTGCGTTTTATCAGGGTGCCGGTATAAAAGGATTAGAATGTCTTTCAAATAACATATACGGCTGGGGCGTGGTTTCGGAAACGGATGACGGCCTGACGGCGGATGTAGAACTTTTCGACACCACCGACGGGAACCCCCTGGGAGGAAGCCTTAATGGGAATATCGCCGAGGACCCTTCCGCTACTTTTACCCTATCAAAAAGTGATGAGTTCCGTTTAAAGTCGACCTCCGGCTGTGTAAATACGGGCTTCGATGTAAGACCCCTGGGAGGACCTGACCGGGACTGGGAAGGTCAGATCCGTCCCAATCCGTATCACGGTATAAAACCTGCCTACGATATAGGCTCGGACGAATACTACGAGTAAAAGCCTACTCCAGGGACCACGTACCCCCACTGTTCTTCCACAGGCCGTCGTTGACAGTGAGAGCATAGAGAGGCGGCGTTGTATCATCCATTGCGAAGCCCATTGCGAAGCCGTGAACAACCGCATTACTCAAATTAAGGCTTATATACGAGTTATACGAACATGATACGTCCGGCGGACCAAAGGTGTCTCCGCTTTTTTCATAATATCCGTCATCGGAACCCAGGAGTATTATATGGTCGCTATCCGTAGTGTAGCTGAAAAAATCGTGAGAAATCTCCAGATCTGGAGTATTAAGCTCCCAGCCGCTCTCTTTGTATACCCAGACCTGGCCCTTGTCTTCACGTTTGACGGACACATAGAGGGTTAAAGAAGCTTCATCGTAGTGTATGCCGCCGAAAGTGTCGATGGGGCCCATAATGAAAGCTGAAACGTCCGATTCTAAAAACCCGCCGAGGGGGCCTGTGTAGATGGAATCGCCCCAAATAAACCAGTATTTTAAACCGTCCCAGGCAATGTCCGCGTTAGACGCGGAACCAAGACCTGATAATTCCTCGGAAAAACTACTCCCGTCGTAGGACCATAGGGAGTAATCGTTTGGTGTTCCGGCAACGACGAATAGAACACCGTTTTCTGCGAAAACCAAAGATGCATTGGGAACCGCGGTTATTTCAGTCCATGTGAAGTCTTCGGCCGTCGGATCGGCGGTCGAGAACAGGCCTGTCTCGGTACCGCCTACACTGGTAAAACAGGTATAAAAGGCGTCGGTGTAGTAAGCTGTTGAGAGCGCCAGTGAAGAGGCCATCGTCTGGGGTGCTTTAACGGAAGTCCAGTCATCGCTTCCCTCTTTAAAATACAGGTCCCCCGCGGCCAGCAGGAGTACGTCGCCGTTTACGGCCAATGCAAAGGCGGTGAGTTCCGGGGACAGGACGCCTTCCTTTAGTTCCACCTCGGAATTTATACTGTAAAACAGGCCGACCTGGGGAGAACACGATGCAAGAAAAAACAATGTTCCTACCAGCAGTAGGTAAAGTATGTTCGATTTCATATAAAATTCCTCTTAGAAGTGGTACATGGCGGAAAGACGGATATCTAAAAAATTTCCGAACATGCTCTGGTCGCTTAATCCATCGGAAAAGTAGAGCTCGGGAACAAACCAGTAGGCGACATTCAAACCGAACGCCCATTCCGACGACCAGTTCCAGTAAAAACCCGCCTCCGGTTTAAGAACCGCGGTGGTGGTGAAGAGATCCTCGAGTTTGATAAAATCCACCCCTGCTCCGACGGAAAGCGGTATTTCGAAGGGGTAGGTGGTATATACATAACCGAACTTACCCATAACGGGTATCATGAAAAAGGTACGGTTCAGAGTTCCGGAATAGGTGCCGCCGAACTCAAACCCCAGGTATAGCCGGTTATCCAGAAAGGAAACCCAGGATAACGAACCGGTCACTCCCGGATACGCCTTTTGCAGGGCCGGCGAAACGGTACCGTCCAGGGATAGAAAGAACAGCGGAAGGAAGAGGCCGCCGTTGAGGATAAAATTCTGATCACCCTTACTGTAGGAGATCTGCTGTACGTTTTTCGAGGTTTCCTGGCCCCAGGAAAATATGGGGATAAGCAGGAATGCTGCGAGGCATACTAGTATGAAAATCTTTTTTCGTTTCAAAATATCTCCTTACGGGCGTGTGATATCAAGGCACAATACTATCACTGTGTAATTCTTTTTTCAATCTGACACAGGTAATTTTCTGAAGTTATGAAAACCGTGTAATTCTATCTGTTTTCGTTACAAGTGCAGGAAATCCGGTTGCCCATACGGGCCCATCTGTGGTAAAAACTTCCAGGGGAGAAGATACAAACAAAGTTATGATAGAGAATAGAGTTGACGTTGTTCCGCGGTATGTTTCAATAAACAGGGTTATCGTGAGTGTATACGATAAGTCGAATCTGGAAACACTTATCGAAGGCCTTGTAACGCTCCGTCCCGATATAATGATTTTTTCTACCGGCGGAACATATAAAACATGCGCCCGCATTCTCGGCTCCCGGGCCGAGGAACGTCTGTTTCAGGTAAGCGATTACACGGGCCAACCGGAAATGCACGGCGGCCTGGTAAAAACCCTGGATTTTAAAATATATCTCGGACTTCTGAGCGAACCATACAACACCCTGCACCATGAGGACCTGCAAAGGGCCGGCGCGGTACCCTTTGATATGGTGGTGGCGAATCTCTATCCCTTCCATGAAGCAATAGCAGCCGAAGGTTCCGATTGCGAAAACGCCCGGTCGAATATCGACATCGGGGGGCCCTGCATGTTGCGGGCGGCGGCAAAGAATTACATCCGCCTTGCCCCGGTAAGCGACCCGCGGGATTACAGCCGTATTCTATCCGAAATGTCGGATAACCACGGGTCTCTATCACTGGAAACCAGGTTTGAACTGGCAAAAAAATGCTTTGCGCATACCGCAGCGTACGATAAGGCCATCAGCTCTTATCTGGCGGATATCGACGCGGCCGATATAACCGGAATCTATTCTTTCTCGGATGAAAACCCTGTACAAGGAGAACACCGTGTCTGAATTGCACCAAATCTACTCGACACTTCAGCATGAACAGTTTCCCGAAAAAATGGAAATTTCTTTTATAACCGGAGACGACCGGTCGACCCTTGTCTATGAAAAAGTCCAATGGACAATCGACGGTGAGAAAAAGGGTCTTCGTTACGGAGAAAATCCTGGACAGGATGCCGCTCTGTATAGATTGACCAACGGGAACCTCCGAATAGGCGAGGTGAAGAATATCACCCCCGGACATTATCTTGCCTCGGATGTGGAACTTCTCCGGTCCGGAAAACACCCGGGAAAAACCAATATTACCGACATAGATAACGCCTTGAATATACTAAGATATCTTACCGAGACTCCCTGTACGGTGATTGTTAAACACAATAATCCCTGCGGAGTCGCCAGAGCGGATAGTCTTGCGGAATCCTACGCAAGGGCATACATGGCGGACCGTATTGCGGCTTTCGGAGGAGCGGTGGCTGTAAACCGTGAACTGGACAGGCAAACGGCGAAACTTATATCGGAAAGCTATGTGGAAGTGGTAGCCGCGCCGGAATTTGCCCCCGGGGCGGTGGAAATACTGGCGGAGCGCAAAAATTTGCGCATTATGCGAATTGCGCGTATCGCCGGCCTGCAGAACTTCAAGGGGAGCAGGTTTCTGGATTTCAAATCACTCATAGACGGCGGTATTATAGCCCAGTGGTCCTATGTGCCCGTGAGCAGCCCGGAAGATTTTATCATTCCGCAGGTGGAACGGAACGGCAAGACCTATCGAATACGGCGAGAGCCGACGGAGAAGGAGAAACAGGATATGCTCTTCGGCTGGCTTGTAGAAAGCGGCATAACGAGTAATTCCGTTATATACGTGAAGGACGGTGTAACCCTAGGTATAGGTACCGGGGAGCAGGACAGGGTAGGTGTGGCGGAGATAGCCCGCGACAAGGCTTACCGGAAATACGCCGACAGAATTTCCTGGAACAGATACGGCGAGCCCTTTGCCGCAGTAACGGACCAGGACAAACGGGATGAAATAATGAAGGAGACATCCGAAAAACGGGGCGGCCTTCCGGGAAGTGTCATGATATCCGACGCTTTTTTCCCCTTCAGGGACGGGATAGAGGTCGGCTTGCGCGAAGGAGTCACAGCGGTCCTTCAGCCCGGCGGATCCTTGCGTGACTACGAGAGTATAGAAGCGTGTAACGAATACAACGCCGCCATGCTGTTTACAGGTCAGCGAAGTTTCAAACACTGAGGAAGAATACATCGGTGCATAAAACAAAGAATTATACGACATTACTGCTCATAATCTTACTGGTGATACTTACGGCGGGGGTAGTGTACCTAGGTATACGTATCTCTTCCATGACCGACACATTCGATGAACGCCTTTCGTCAATGGCTGAAGGTCTCAACGATAACAGTGATAATCTGGACCAGCTCAAGGCCTTTTTCCTCGAGCTCGCGGCGGATACAAACGAGATACGGTCCACCCTTCTTCTGCCCGAACGTCGGTATCATTTTTCTTCGGATGCTGATGAAGGCGAAGGGGAGAACGGCACGGAGTTTTTCCGAGGGGTGGATACAATTATACAAAAGAATACAAGGGACGAAGCCCTTCTTTTCGCAGACGACTTTTTCAGTTCCCGGGAATTCCGGGACATCACTGCAGAACTATCCCTCGAAATCACCGAAGAAAGCGGAGTCTCCGTGCGCCTGGTGAAGAACGGTAATCTTTATTTCACCGTGGAAGTACGGGAGCCGCATAGTATAACCCTGGAATCATATACCGGTGATACTCTGAATATATCCGGGTATTCCGATGAGCTGGAATATTTTCTCGAATCGCAGAGTGATCTGGTGGCGCAACACTATGCCGGGCATGAGATCATGAAGGATAGAATATCTTCCGCCCTTCGAGATCCGGACATAACAGCGGTACTGAAAGATAACCAACTCGTCGCCGTATTCCCTGAAGAACTGGACGAAATGACGGCAGGCACTATAGAAACGAAAGACGGTAGAGTTGTTGTTCGTTACGGCATTGACGGAAAAACCAACGACATATCGGTTGCAGGAGCGGTAGTAGAGGATGTTGCTGCTTTTAAAGAAATGCTTATTAAGGTCATCGGTTCTGCGGATACCCGGACGGAAGAAGAAATACGAATAGACCGGGCGATATCACGGGTAACGGTACTATCCGAAGACGAAGGGTTTCAGGCTTTCCTGCAATCAAAGGGACTCACTCTTTCCGAAACGCCGAGGGAAGACAACGATTATATCTATTTCGACCTAATCGATGAAGACGGAGAGAGGATAGGATCCTTCGCCGTTCAAAAAATGATAGGCGAAGTGTACCTCATGGATAAGGACGATGTGCCTATCTCTTCGTTGAAAAGGGAAGCCCACGAGTTAACGGACGAAAAAAAAAACTGATTATACCTGATACCATTCCGGTTCCGTCACACATCGGGAGTCCTGAGAACGGCGTAACCGTACTGGTAGCGGGCGCCCATGAAAAAAATGCCGATACGCTCATCCTGGCTAACGCAGATACAAGTACAGGACGGATAACCCTGATAAGCGTACCCCGGGATCTCTATTACCGTGGGCGCAAGATAAACTCCCTGTATCGCATCTACGGACCTGAATATCTTGTAAAAACCCTTTCCGATATCACGGGGCTGGATATACAGGATTATATAGTCATAGACATGTATGCATTTATCGATGTAATAAATATTCTAGGCGGCATCGATATTTATCTCGAAGAAGCACTCCTAGACCCGACATATCGGGTAAAGAATGACGGCGCGTGGGGTACCCTCTACTATGAAAGGGGGACACACCATCTAGACGGAATAGAATCTCTCAGGGTTGCCCGTTCGAGACACTACAGTTCCGATTTCGGCAGGGCCGAACGGCAGCAACAGATTATCTGGGCGATTAAGGACAAGATAGTCAGTCTTGGTATCCAGGACATGGGCAAACTTTACGACCTGGTGCAGGTGCTCTTCGATTACATAGATACAAGCCTGACACCCTTCGAAGCAATTGCCATGTATAAAAACTTCGGTTCTCTGGATACTGAACGGAGTTATGTTCTCAGCACGGATAACGTACTGTACGATACATATTCAAATGTTTATTTTCTTGAAGATAAGAGTATTGCGGAAAAAGAAGACTATGATAAAGGGGCGTGGATTCTGTTGCCCATTGATAATAACTGGGATCTTATACCATGGTATGTAGGGACACTACTTACGGAGACTGATAAAGAATGAAGGCAGGGGACAGAAAAAGATTCCTTCTGGAGACCTACGGCTGTCAGATGAATACCGCCGAATCCGTTTCTCTGGCAAAAAGATTACATGACGCCGGATGGGACAGGACCTGGAACCTGGAAGAAACGGATCTCGTCATACTCAATACCTGCGCCGTACGCCGGACCGCCGAAAACAGGATCTGGGGACGTTTGGGGTTCTATGGTAAACAGAAGCAGATGAGACCGTTTCACATCGCCGTGATGGGATGCATGGCGGAAAGGATAAAGGAAGATATACGTAAAAGGGCTCCCTTCGTCGATTATATCGTGGGAGTGCCGGCTAGAAGGAATTTTATAGATTTTATATGCGGCAATTCAGGTACCTCCCCCGAAGGTTTTAACCCCTCCGACGACGCAGGGTTTTGTTTCGACAGGGTCTATGGAAATGAAAATGATTTCAAGGCGTTCGTGCCGATAATGCATGGCTGTAATAACTATTGTTCCTACTGTATTGTTCCCTATGTCAGAGGGCCTGAGATCTCGAGGCATCCTGAAGAGGTCTTTTCCGAGTGTTCCCTCCTGTTCGACGGGAATGTTGTCGAACTGACCCTGCTCGGGCAGAATGTCAACTCATACCGCTACCAATACCGGGGCAGTGAAATGCTTTTCCCGGACCTTCTCGAAGAAATAATCAACAGAACTCCCTTCCCCTGGATACGATTCATCAGTTCTCACCCCAAGGATCTGTCTCCCGCCCTTATACGTATCATTCGGGAACATACATCCATCTGCCGTCATATTCATCTTCCTGTTCAGCACGGTTCCGATACAATTCTTGGCAGAATGAACCGAAAATATACACGTATGCAGTATATGGAACTGGTTGAGGAGCTCAGAAGCAGTGTACCGGACATTGCCCTCTCCACGGACATCATGATCGGATTCCCCGGTGAAACGGAGGGGGACTTTCGTGATACACTCGACCTGATGGAGAGGGTGCGGTTCGATGATGCCTTTACCTATTACTACAATCCACGAGAGGGTACGGCGGCGGCCTCTTTTCCCCATCAGGTTTCGATGAAGGTCAAAAAGGAAAGGCTGAAAGAAGTGATAGCCCTTCAGAGACATTTGACACTGGATTCCAGGGCTGCACGAATCGGAAAGGTGGCCGAGGTTCTGGTGGAGTCGCTCTCAAAAAAAAGGGGAGATCAGGTCCTTGGGAGGACTTCTCGGAACGAGATGATAATCTGCCCGGGAGACAAGGGCATGATCGGCACCCTGGGCCGGGCGAGTATAACCGGACTGTCCGGTACAACCCTTAAAGGAGCATGGTTGGAATGATTTTCAGGATTATATGGGTCCTCATTTTTCTCTGTATGGGAATTCTCTTTGCCGGGGTTAATGCCCGGAACCTTTCGGATATATCGGTGTTGGTATATACCTGGAAGGACATCCCTGTCTACACAGGAATTCTCATTGCCTTTCTGGTTGGGATTCTCTGGTCGGTTCCTTTTTTCTTCTTCAAAACCGCAAGACGGCGAAAGAAAAAGGAGAAGGCGGAACCGGCTACTCCGGGCCCGTTTTCTTCAGAGGAAACCGGTGAATAGATTCCTTATTCCCCTGGTATGTATATTTATATGTGCAGTACCTTTTACAGCCGGGGCCGAGGCCTCCGGTACGGAATTGGAAGACATACTGGAAGAAAAAGAACCGCATAAACTTATTGATTCTCTCACCCGTGTTCTACCGGAGCTCTCGCCGGAGGATCTGCGTCGCGGCCTGCTCAGGCTCGCGGAGGCCGAGGAAATGCTGGGCCTGCTGGATGAAGCCCGGCAGCACTACCTTCAGGCCGCCTTTGCCGGAAAAGAGGACCGGGATATTGCCGGGATGCTCAATTCGGCGGCCATACTCCTGGAACTGGGTGGACTCGATGAGGCGGAAACGATATGCAAAGCTGTTCTGAACACGGCCGACGATCCGGTATTCCTGGAAGAAGCCTCGGTCCAGCTTTCCCGACTGCGGTATCTCAACGGACAGCCGGATAAGGCATGGACGGTTCTGGAAAACCGGGTTTTCCCGTTGAGTGAAGAAAAGTCTGCATCGACCCTCTACTGGGTGTACCGTCTCGCCGGATTGACAAACAGGCCGGATCGGCAATCGGAGGCACTGGAAACATTGGCTTCACGTTACCCTGAAAGCCCGGAATATGCACTCCTCACAGGCGGAGCCGAAGGGTTTCCTTCACCGCTCTGTTTCTTCGGGCTCATGGACGACCACAAAGAAAAAAGTAAGGACGAAGCCACGGAGGCTGTATCCGGCACTGAACAAGACCGGGAGTCTTTGACGGAGTCGGAAGTCGGAGAACAGGTAGTCATGATACAGACCGGCTCTTTCCTGGATCGCGAAAACGCGGAATACCACGTCAGAGACCTTGCCGATGCGGGATTTTCTGTTGAGATTATTCGCAATGAAATGTCAGGGAAGCTCTATCATCGGGTTGTTATTCCCGATGTACCCCTAGAAGAGGTTCAAAACTATCTTATACGTTTGAAAGATAAGGGCTACGAGGGATGGCCGCTTTACGATTGATTCGCCCGCGGGATTCATACCCCGCCCCTTGGGGCAGGTTATGTTGATTATGAGTCGGGCTCCAGGGTCTCGATCTGTTCGAAGCGTTCAGTCGCCTCTCCGGAAAGTACAAACCCCTCGGCGGACATTCTTCCCGGCTCCAGTGTAATTGTTCGGATAATTTCGGTAACCCCGACGGATTCTCCGTAATGTATCCTGTATAATCTCTTATCGACGGGCACCCTGCTCCGGTCGAAGAATCTTAACTCGAGAAAAGTCTCATCAGCCAGAGTGTAGAAAGAATATGAACCCGTTACCATACCTTCGGTGTTGTATAAAATGAAATCCGGCCTGTTAAAAACGATTCTTGAACCGTCGTCGGCGACATACTGACCTATCAATTCCAGGACGTCATCTTCCGTACCGGTGTATGGATTTTTCATACCCCCGGAAACTTGTTCCCATACGGATTCTGAAAGGCGGGTATAGGTGCCGGACCAGCTGTCATTGGTCGTTTTTATGCGGGTATGTGAATCTATATCCCGTATAGTAACAAATATTGAATCCATGCTATGTACTCGTATATAGACCTCGTTGGTTATATACGGCATGAGTTCATTCGAACCCTGGAAAAACAGAGAGTTTTTTAACGACCGCGTGACACCTTCCCATCGGTAAATTTCCTGGACATTTCCGGCAAACAGAATCATACGCTTCTTGTCCGGCTCGAAAAAGAGTATTGTCTCACCTATCGAGTCGTCGTCTCCACCGGAGGAGAGATACCAGGGTCCCTCGAAGAACTCCAGGAACTCCTGGTCGGATCCGCGGAAAAGGCGAGTGAGCTGGGCTTCTTCAATTTTTTCCCCGGGAATAAATTCTTCCTGCATCTTTACAAAAGATCGCTCTTTAAAGTCCCAGAAATAGGTACTCTCCACGATATCGAGGATGTTCCGGGTATCCTCTGCATGTTCCCGGGTGACAATATGAAAGCTTTCACCGTCTTTCATTCCCGCTTCGTAAGCCTCGGAACGAACCGTTTCTATTATTTCGATACTTCCTGCCACGGAAATTTCACACACCGGTGTGTAGAACAGTTCAGGCCCCTCGCTGCTGCGCTGTCGCCAGAAAATGGAAAGGGTCTGGTTACCTGAAGCGGTTGATCCGAAACAGACTATTTCAAGCTTATGATCACCGATAACATCGCTGAGGCTCAGAGAAAAGGTCCGTGAATTATTAGCCATCGTTTCGTATTGCCAGCTGCGTTTATAGGTATTCAGCACAGTGTCGAAATCGACTACCGCGATCCGTATCGGAGAATCCGGTTCATCCTTTCTCTTTAAAACAAGTATCTGCTCGTCGGAAACGTCTATATCGAGGTTGACCGCAAGACTCTGAAGCAAGACCTCTTCCGGATCGAGGAGTACCCAGGGTCGCGATTCTTCTGTTTCGAAGGATGACGGATCAGGATATCGGTTTACAGCCTTAAGGGCTTCACCTTCAGTTGTCGCAGTAAGAAAAACAGGATCATCCTTTAGAGGGTCGTATTCTTCTTCTTCAGCGCACGAGAAAAGTAAGCAAAAACTCACACAGAGGAGTACAATTATGGGGTACGTAAAAAATCTGTGCACGCCGGTATTCTCATGGTTCAAAATAAGGCTTGAGTTTATCTAACACTTTTTTCTTTATCGTTTCAAGAGGATGAGAACTCTTGAAACCGGCTGCGGTTCTATGCCCGCCTCCGCCGTAGATCTGTGCTATCTCGGCGACATTTATATTGCCCTTTGAACGCATGGAACAGCGAAGTACACCTTCGGTATTTTCTTTAAAGAACACCGATACTTTTATCTTCTCACTTTTAAGGGGTATATTGATAAGGGTATCCGCTTCTTCGAAGATAGCATTACAGGCGATAAGGGTTTCTTTCAGCATTGTCTGCACAGCGACATGTTCGTTATAGAAGAGTTCCAGGGTCGAAAGGACCCGGGACTGCAGCATAAGGCTTGATATGGAATTACTTTCATATATCCTTGCGTATACATAATTTGGAGACACGCCGAGGGATACCAGGTCCTCCGCGATATGAAAGGTCTTGGCGGTGGTTTTTGGGTAGATAAAGCTTCCGGTATCATATACAATGCCCACGTATAATGCCTGGGCGGTATCAAAATCTATGGGTACGTCCATTTCCCTGAAAAGTTCGTAGAGTAATTCGCATGTCGAGGACGCGTCGCTCTCTATCAGGTTGCCGGTGACAATGTGTTCAGCGCTTTCATGGTGATCAAGTATGATATAGGTACACACTTCGGGTAATATTCTTTCAGAGACGATACCTAGGTTATTCGTATCGTTTGTATCGAGAATAATCAGGACCCAATCTTCCAGATCCTTCGGAAGGCGGGTTTCCGCAGAAAGGACCTGCACTGCATTATCCGTATCGATAAATCGATATTTACCCGCCATATCATCGGCATTGAATATGACCACCTCCTTTCCCAGGCCGGTAAGAACCCTGTAAAAGGCGGTTTCGCTCCCCAGGGCATCACCGTCGGGAGTTTCATGGGCGGTAAGAATAAATTTATTATACCTATGTATGCAGTCGATGATTCCTTGAAACCGCATGACCGTACAACCTTGTCAGGAATTTTTCTTTTCATTGCTGAATGAAATATAGCCGTAGGTGCCGTCTTCCTTTCTCACCTTGATCCGCGCACCGATAAGGTTCCGAGGCACCGGACTCACAGGTTTGAAGAGTTTTTCATCCGTCACGTTCAGTTTCAATGAATCCGATTCCGCGATAACTTCGGCACATACGTCGCCTTTTTTTACCGGAGATATGGTAAAACCTGTCGGACCTAGGAGAATATAACATCGCCTGCCGTACTGCAGAGACATGTGTTTCGTAATTTCCGGACCGTCTTCAATTGTACAGGTAAAACGAAGGGCGCCTGCGGATTTGTTCCGCAGCACGAGCAGCAGGATAACGATCAATACGGCAGCGATACCGATAATGAGTACCGACAGCAGGCGGTGTTCACTAAAAAAACCGGCATATGAAATGTGTAGCGTGGTGGAGGACGGTATGAAAACCTCCTGACCGGAAAAAACGAAACGGAGTTCGATTTCCTGCCCGTCGGTAAGTGATTCTCTTCCCCCTTTAAAAAGCACCGGTATTTCGAATTTGGTTTCGGTATCCAGGGAGGGCTGTAATTCTACGGGTGCGGTAAGGATATTCTTACTATCCTGTCCCGGAATGGAAGCCGTAATCTCGGAAATGGTCAGATCGACGGGTTCATTATAACCGGAAGTTTCGAGGGTGAGTTCCAGTGTACATCCGCCGTTTGTCCGAATCGGTGAAAGCGAGGCATCCCTCAATTCGACGATGCCGAAAATATCCTGTGCAGATTTTTCGATGTCCCGGGCGTCCGGTTCCGCTGGAACCTGGATATAACCTCCGGAGAGTTCTTTAGCCACGGCTTCCGCAGCGGTTTCGTTCCCGATACCCAGGATTTGTATCTTCCAGCCTTTTTTCTGTATCGTCTTCGTATGTTCCAGAAACCTGTGGTTAAAACTCCCGTCGGGTGAATAATACTCGCTCCAGGGAGGCGCTTCCTGAATTCCGTCGGTAATGAGAAACAGGTATGTACGTCGGTCATCGTCGGGGTAGTCTTCCAGGTTCTTTTCCAGGGTGTCCAGGGCATTACCAATGTCGGTAAACCGCCCGTCGGCGAGTATATTCAATATGCGTTGTTTGATCTCTTCCTTATCATTTTCTTCATGTATGTATGTCTGTATCAGCGTTTGGGCTTCACCGTAAAATTGGATAAGAGTGAAAAAATCACCAACGATGATAAATTTATCAATAATGGAATTGTTTACATACTCTTTGACCGACTCTATCTCTTCTTCCATAGAGAGACTCTTATCGAGTACGAGAAAAACGGCAACGGGTTCTTCCCTGGTATCGGCCGTAAGCGGGGAAACACTTGAAAAAACGAAAAGAAAGGTTAAAAGAGTCATGAAAATCATTTTTTTCATGAAATACCGTCCTTTAGATGCATTGTAACACGGACTGTTCAGCATAAAAAGAAGAAAACTAAAAAAAAAAAAAATTCGTGCTTTACTATACGCCATGTAACTGCTAATCTATACTTAAGCATTGATAATATAAGGAGAGTGCAATGGGAAGCATAGATCTACCGAAAAGTCCGATGGTATTCCATCCGGAAAAGAGAAGCGCGGTGGGTTCAAGAAACTCTCTCGCTCAGGAAAGCAGAGACCAGCAGCAGGAGATGGATAGACTCATTTCTGAAGAAGTCGACAAAGTCATGAATCATATCACCTCAAAGCTGCCGAAGGAAGTTTTGGAGCGAATAGATGTAATGGGTGGGTTGAAGGAAAAGCTCTATAACTATTACAACCAGAATTACCAGAACATGTTCAACCGTTACATAGTAACGAGCGAAGATGAAATGGTGAAGAAAGTACGAAACTTCATCGACAAAGAAGAGATGAAAGTTCTCACCCGTTACACTCCGAAAGAAATAGCGGCGCTTCTCGACGAAGTCGGCGGTATGGACAGGTTCAATACCGGAGAAATTGAAAAATCGATCGTAAACATGTACGGCCACCTTCAAGGCCACATACAGCGCGGTGTTAATGATCTCGAAAACCTTACAAACGCCCTGCTAAGGCAAAAGACAGATGTGGGGGCGTTTATTAGAGGTGAAAACGCTTATTCGATCGTAAAATGCGCCTTTAAAGACAACGGGTATAAGCCGAAAACAGTAAGCGATGTTAAACTCTCGGTTAATATTCTCGATTCGGAGCTTATAAGCCCGATTTTTCACTATCAGGCTACCGTAGAATATATTATCAAGGACCTGATCTCGAAAAACATCATGGATCTCATCGATAAGGAAATCGAGGCGCTGAAGGAAAAGTACATAGATGAGGGAAAAGAGGAAATGAACGACAGCGAAATCCTCTTTGAAAAAATGCGGCAGGTTGAAAAATTTACCAGTGACGACAAGGAAAACGAGAAATCCAACCGGTATAAATTTTTCGCTAAATCCCTCATGGAAAAGGTAGAAGGTCTGCGGGCTGAAATCGACCCTGAATCCTTCGACCAGCTGAACGTCCGGGAAAACCTCAAGAAGATTATCGACCTCGAAAATATCAGAAACCGCGGGTATAACACCGCGGTAAACTCGATTACTTCAATTCTTGATACATCCAAGATGGGCTACCAGTACGTTGAAAACCTCAAGAACGGGCGGGAACTCATTGTCCGCGAATACGAAGACACGGACCCTGCCATGCTGCCGGATGAAAGGTACTCCATAAAACTGAAGTACTACGACAATGCACAGCTCATCGAGGAACGTAAAGCCTATGATGCTCAGGTAAAATCTTTCGAAGTGGAAATAGAACATATCGCGGACATCCTGGAGATGGTCTACCAGGATTCCAAGGTAATGAAGGGTATCGTAGATTTCGATGATCTTGCCAAGAGATATAAAAACAAGATACGAAAGAAGGTAAAAGCAAAAACCGGCGATCCTCTCTACGAAGAAATCGACAAGACCTGGGACGAGGTTGCATTTATTCAGCCTGCGGAAACCCAGGTAGAGAAGATGAACCGCACCTACCTGTTCGAAAAGGACAGGGCTAAAAGTTTCCTGATAAGAATGAAAGAGCAGCTCCAGGATATGTATGGATACCGGTATCCCGTTAAACGCCGGGTCATGGAAGACCGGCTGGCCTTCCTCGAAAAGGAATTCAATAAATTCGACTACATGATCAATCCCTATCATATCCAGCCGGGTCTGCTCCTCGATGTGGACATAACTTCCATCAAGAGGAAAAAAGCCACACTGGACGGAATGGCAAATGTGCTGAATGAATTCCTCCACGGAGTATCAAAGGGTTTTCAGGATGCAGCTTTCGCGTCATTCTCCAGGCGGCGCTCAACCGTCCGGGAGGACATCGATATGCACTTTGCTTCCGATCTTGCTGAAGATGAAACTGCTCCAAAGCAGGGCTCCAGGGGTGACGCCTACCTGGACATGCTGAATGAATCAAAAGATTCTTCAGAGGTCGAAACAACCGCAAAACAGTCCGGCAGGTCCAAGAAATCCTCCGGCGGAGTAGTCGATTCTCAAAATAAATCAAAACGTGGTCGACCTTCTAAGAAAAAGGGTGGATCCGGTCTTAAGAGTTTATAGGTTTCAGCCAATTATTAACGGGTACCCCTGCCCTTAAGGCAGGGGTACCCGTTTCACGAGAGGGTTGCGTCCATGTCATACGGTAACTATGAATTCGAGGTTTTTTCCTCAAAAGAGGGCTTTAATAAATCCCTCGCTCATTTCCAATCTGTTTCCACTCTTCTTTCGAAACTGGAAGACTACGTTAACCTGGCCGATCTTTTATCGGATCTTCTTTCTGAAAAGGAGATAGAGCAAAACCAGCTTGCCCCCACCGTAAAAGCCCTTCTGGTAGATAGGTATACCTACTCTTATGATTCCATGAATCTCCCGGAAACCCTAAAGGATTTTTCCGGAATCCTAAAGGCAGTACAGACATGGAAAGCCGTCGACGTGGTAATTACTTACCTTCACCCGGAGCTCGGATACACTGTCATTAATCCAAAAAATCCCGAACACTGGAATCAGGTAACCGAACTCAAACGAAACGAACTCATCACGGTATATGCCGGGTCTATAGAAAGTGACGAAAAAAATAAAAAGATGTACGATGATGCTATAAAGCTCGTACTGCAGTTCCTTACGGGTAAAAATCCAAAGACGCCCGATCAGTTCAAAAAGGGCAAATACATTTTTCAGGAGAAAAAGGCTGAAACAAAAACCCGGCAAAAGCCGTCGGGAGTAAAACAAAAAAAGTCCGCCGGAACAAAAAAAGCTGCTCCAAAGACCTCAGCACAAAATCAGGAACCCGAGGAAGCAGCAACAACAAGAGAGCAGCCTTATGCTAATAAACGCATGACACCCTTCTATTCAGTTCCCGTAACTAACGAACTCTTTCATAACGGGAATGTTGAAGCATGGAAGAAGATAATCCAGAGCTACCAGGCAAAACATCCCGATCTGGATGTATACATATTCTACGATGGGGAAAAGATAAACGACATCCACGCATTGTTTAAATGGGGAAAGGTCAAGCACGGCAGTACTATCCTGTTTTCCGTTGTAGGAGAAGATATAAAGGACGTGGCAAAACTGCAAAGATATTTAAAACAGGGAGCAAGTCCGCGGTTTGAAGATTTTCTCCGGTTCCCTGTAAATACCATCTTGAACCTGTTCTAAAGAATTCATTCAGTAGATTCTATGATCAGGATTTCCGGCCTATAGAGAGGCACATTGATGAAAAAGAATATCCATTTTTTCAGCAGGAACGAATACGAATCTGTTGACAAGATCAAAGACAATGTCGGTATCAGGGGTAAACAGGCCATCGAGTTCGCTTCCCTGGATCTTCCGATTTTGCCTGGATTTATCATCGATTCCGAAGTTGCCGCTCATCTACACGATATGGACGATCTGGATACATTTATCAGACCATTTATGAAAAAATGCGAAACCGCGACGGGTAAAGCCTACGGAGACAGTGAAAACCCGCTTCTTGTAAAAATAGTAGTAAATCCGAATCTGGAAATAGTGCATTATCCTGTGCTTCATAATTTCGGCCTTACAGACGATACCCTGGAAGGTTTTATAAAATACGTGGGAGAAGACTTCGGGAATCATGAAACCCTTTTCCTCATCCGTGGATACATGGAGCTCGAAGCAAAAATAGCAGAACTGGAAAACCGGGACAAAGACGCGGAGACCCTTCGAACAAAGATAGGGCAGCTTATCGTATCGATGGATAAAGAAGAGAAGGCCGCGTATTATAAGAAAATCTTCAGTCAGTATCGAAAGTATCTTCCGGATAACTTCTTTTCGGATGCCTATACCCAGTTGAGCATAACCCTGAAACGAATCAGCTATATGCTCTCCATGGACGAACTGGACGAAGAAGATACTGCTCTGCTCGTCCAGCCTATGGTCTACGGAAATTACGGTAAAAATAGTGCCAGTGGTATGTTTTTCACCAGAAACATCGTTACCGGTGAAAAGAAGCTCCAGGGGACATTTAACAGAAATGAATTCAATACACTAAGAACTGAAGGAAAGGACATCCTTTCGATTGAAAAACCGTTCTTAAAAGAATTGGAGACAATAGCCCGAACGGTCGAGGACCACTTCAAAGAAATACGTAGCATACGATTTACCATCGAAGCCGGAAAGGTATGGCTGATAGATCAGCGTCCTGTTATGACCAAATCCACTCAATCCGATATACGGACATTACTGGATCTATACGGCAGGAAAATTATAGACGATACATATCTCATTCATGCCGTCAAGCCCGGACAATTGAACGAGATACTACATCCGGTAATTAATCTTGAATCTGTAAAAAAACTCAAGTCCCTTTCAGGCGGAACAGGCGGCGCCCCGGGAGCAGCCGTCGGCAGGGTATATTTTTCCACTGACAGGCTTCTGGAGGCCTACAAAAATGCCCGGCAGCTCGGTGAGGATACCCGGTGCATACTATGCCTGCCGGCGAGCTTTGCCAACGATGTAAAGGCCATAGAAGTAGCCACCGGCGTTATGTCCAGCGAAGGCGGGTATTCGGCTCATGCTTCAGTCGTTGCCAGGCAGTACGGTAAGGTTTCTCTTGTAAAACCGGAGCTAATCTTTAAAGGGGGAAAGGCCGTCATCGGTGAGGTGAGTATACAGGAAGGCGACTATCTATCCCTCAATGTTCCGCACTTTGGAGAACCTCAGATATACCTCGGCACGGCGGAGTTGATCGAACCGGATCCAAAGACCTCCGGATTACTCGATTATATTGAAATAGTAAAAAAGAACCTCGGAAATTTCCATGTCCGGGTCAATGCCGACAAGGCCAGGGATGCATATCTCGCTATACAATTCGGCGCCGAGGGGATCGGATTGTGCCGCACAGAACACATGTTTTTTGATAAAGAGCGGATCAATGTTTTTAGAGAAATGATACTTGCAGATTCAGTGGAAGAGCGCAAGAAAGCCCTCAAGAAACTGAAGGTTATGCAGAAAAAAGACTTTTACGATCTTCTCAAGGCCATGCAGGGTAAGGAGGTAACAATACGTCTACTCGATGCTCCGCTGCATGAATTCCTTCCTCACAATCAGGATGAAATGAAGGCGTTTATGTCTCATTTAAAAAGC
>CAYPIQ010000001.1:86039-113707 GCA_964410865.1 uncultured Spirochaetales bacterium
CAAAAAAGGCGCACCCTCGGAGAAGGAGGTCCGAAACCGCTGCGATGCATTAAGGGAGTTCAACCCGATGCTCGGCCACCGGGGCTGCAGGATTGCGGTGTCGTACCCCGAAATCTATGCCATGCAGATTGAATCCATCTTCGAAGCCGCCTATAAACTCAAGAGCGAAAAAGTGGATGTTCATCCTGAAATTATGATACCCCTCATAATGAACGAGGAGGAACTGAAACTAATTGCCTATGGAAAGAGGATAGAAGGCTATCATTACAAAGGACTTGTGGATATAGAACGCGAAGTGCGTGAAAATTTAAATGCCGGACCGCTGGATTACAAGATCGGTACGATGATAGAGTTGCCGACGGCCGCATTGAGTGCCGGAGAAATTGCCCGCTACGCCCAGTTCTTCTCATTCGGTACGAACGACCTTTCCCAGACAACCCTCGGGCTTTCACGGGACGATTACAACTCCTTTATGCCTGATTATACCCTCTTCGACATAATGAAGGGGAATCCTTTCCAGCTGCTGAGCGACAGTGTAAAGGAGCTGGTATCCACTGCAGTACGACGGGGGACCATGACACGTCCCGGACTGGTGAAGGGTCTGTGCGGCGAACACGGAGCGGTTCCTGAAAATATCGAGTTTTGCATGAACGCCGGGTTAGACTATGTTTCCTGTTCCGTTTATTCGGTTCCCATCGCGATACTGGCTGTTGCGCAAATCGCTAAGAGGAAAAACGGGGAATAGAGAAGGCGACCCGCTACCAGATATTAAAGCGTTTGATCCCTTTTATAACTCCCCGGGCGGCTGATTCAGCATCGGATTTCGGGACACCGGCTTCCCGGTTGAGAGTTTCCTGAAAGAAGAACTGAAGTGTATCCATGATGTCTGGAAGATTGTAAAAAACAAGTGAGAAATTAATACCCGTAGGTTTAAGAATGGTAAAGGACGAATAGGTCATAATAGGTTCTTTGCTGACCATAACCTTGGACTGGTTTTTTGCGGTAAAAATATCTAGTTCAGAGAATCTTTGAGGTATAGCCTCTTTTGTATCCCGTGAAACCGGTTCGATAAACTTTTTTGGATAATTGGAAGGTTCAACCAGAACAAACAGCTTATTGCCGTCGGTTTGAAAAGTAAGCCCCTCTTCAGATTGATAAATACTCTTAACACCGTTGTAGGCAACTACTTCATAACGAGAGTAAGCCGAACTCGAATCAAAAAAGGATGAGACAATGTACCCCCCTTCTTTCGGGAGCTTATTCTCCGAATACGCCTGGAAGAGATCTAATGCCTTTGCTGTCATATGTTTCCTCCTTATTCAGGATGATTATAGTCAAAGCCCCAGGTAAGGGCAAGAATATTTTCCTGAACCTGAGCGAAGTCTTTGTTCGTATCTGTCTGCGAATTCATCTATTCCCATTTTACGATACATTATCGACAGATTCTTCATAACGGTATAATTATTAGGATCTTCATCCAGAGCACGATGGGCCATTCGTACAGCGTCGGATAGTCGTCCGGCGTCGTTATATAGCTTGGAAAGAACGGCCGGAATCATCCAGGATGGGTTTTTTAAATAGTCCAATGCATGCTCCAGAAGGCGGACGGCTTCATCCGAACGGCCATTGGCTCTTAGACAATACACCAGGGAACGTAGGTACACTTCATTCTCCGGATCCGCGGAGAGAAGACGGCGGTACCACAGGGCGGCTTTTCGGTAATGAGCGGTTTCACGTAGACAGAAGGCCAGGGTGCGTTTTACCGCCGTGTCTTCAGGAACCCTGGCGAGGTATGTCTCCAGGGGCGTCACGGCTTCATCGTAGAGCTTGTTACGGACAAGCAGGGTTATACGCTTTTTCTGCAGTGCTTTTTCCGATGGGTACTGCTCAATGAAGTCGTTTAGAATCCCGATGAGCTTATCGTCGTCTCCAACGGTTTCATAATAGGCTACGAGTCCTTCATAGGCTTCGCGCATTCCTCGGTTTATAGACAGGGCTTTCAGAAACCATTTTTCGGAACGATCGTATTGTTCCGCCCTCATATACTCGGATCCCAAAACAGTGAGCAGGTAAGGATCCGACTCATTTTTTTCGAGTTCCTTCCGTATCAGCGGTATCGTCTCTTCTACGGGACATCCAGTTTTTACCAGGCACAGGGAAGTGTAATACCCACTTATCTCGTCGTGAGGATGCATCCTTTCTATCGTGCGCAAAATATCCAGCATGCCCTTCCAATCCTCGGATTCCCAGCAAACCACGGCGAGGCCGTAAAGTGGTTCCACCCGATCCGGTAACATCCTGCGGGCCCGCCGATAATGGTTGGAGGCTTTTTCAAAGTCCCCCAGGTGGCGATATCCTTCCCCGATCAGGAGGTGCAACTCCGGATCTATTTCCCTTTTTAAAACCTTTACTGCAAAATGTATGGATCTTCTGTACTGGGCTTTCCGGAACAGGGTAACGGCCAGTATACGATGGATGGACTCGATCGTATCGACCGAGATGTCTTCGTCAGAGCTGTTCAAGAGATCTTCGATTTCGGAAAGGGCCTCGTCATTACGATGCGCCAGGACAAGGGTTTCCGCCCTCTGAAAACGTATGGATGTATCGTCGGGTCTTTCGGCCACGGCGCGATTATAATGCTCCAGGGCTTTTTCAGGAGACCCGATTTCCCGTTCCAGGAGCCCGAGATACAGGTGTAAAAGAAGGTTGTCTCCTCCCTTTTTATTATAAAAATTGAGCATCTGAAGAGAGAGTTCCAGGTTTCCCCTTTGAAATTCCTTTATTCCATGCACAAAGAGAGTATTGAGATAGCCGGCATAGAGACGATCATCCCAGGGGCGTAATTCAACCGCCATGCCGAAATACGACAATGCGGAATCGGTAACGCCTGATTTGAGATACGCGTAGCCCAGGTACATCATACTTAGTGCGGAATCCGGGTTTATTTCCAGGGCATGGCGAAAGGCTGCGGAAGCCTGATGGAAGTGATTCAGCGCCATGTACGAACGACCAAGGAAAAAATAGCCTGCTTCACTTTCACCCCGGGATCGAAGATAGGCCTTGAGAATGGGAACCGCGCGGTTATATTCTCCCAGGGCGTGATAGCTCCTTCCAAGATAGAGCATAGCCTCCGGCAGTGTGTCGGTTTCGCTCAGAATACGTTCCAATAGAACGCACGCCCGGCGATAGTCCCTGGAACGCCCACACTCGACTGCCCGGCGGAGCAGTTCTTCATACGGTTGTGTATCCATTGCTCTCATTAAACAAGTTTTAGTCTCCTTACGCAAGAACTTTTTATATTCAACCTTTGACAGAAGGGTTATAATTCTGCTATCTTTCCATATGGAAACTCGATCTATTTTTAGAAATCTTTCTCCCCTGGACCATCGGTATCTTCTCGAAAACCATGACGTATTCGAACACCTCTCCGAAACTCTCAGCGAAGAGGCCTCTATCCGATACTGTGTAAAAGTTGAGGCTGCCCTGCTTCGCGCCCTGGTCCGCCGTAAACTTCCCAATTCCGCAGCTCTACTGGAACAGCTATCAGACCTGGAAGCCTCGGTTAATCCGGAAGAAGTGTACAGGGAGGAGGAAAAAACTCATCACAATATCAGAGCATTGGTAAATGTCCTTAAAATGAAGATCCCGCAGGACGTTCGGCATCTCGTGCACCTTGGAGCCACGAGTGCCGATATCCTGGACACGGCCAGGGCCATGAGAATTCGAGATGCCGTACAAAAAACCCTACTTCCGCTTATGAGAGAGGTGGAGGAGCTCCTGATATCAATATCCCGGAGAGAAGCCGAAACGGTTCAGGTAGGGAGAACCCACGGACAGCACGCGGTTCCCATTACCCTTGGTTATGCCTTCAGTGAATATGTTTCGAGGTTCGGAAAATCAATCCTTTGTATACAAAACCTCTCAGAGGATCTTCGTGGTAAACTCTCCGGAGCGGTTGGCGCGTATAACGCAACCAGTGTTCTTGTCGAAGACCCTGAAGCCCTGGAAAGGGAAATTCTCTCTGAGCTAGGGTTGACGCCCTCCGATCATGCAACCCAATTGGTAGAACCGGAACACGTTCTGCGTTTGCTGCTGGAGATTCAGACGGCCTTCGGCATTCTGGCCAACCTTGTCGACGACCTGCGAAATCTCCAGCGATCGGAAATAGATGAGGTAAGGGAAATGTTCACCTCGGACCAGGTAGGTTCTTCTACCATGCCGCAGAAGCGCAACCCCTGGAACAGCGAACATGTCAAAAGCCTCTGGAAGACCGCGTCTCCCATGGTTATGACCTTTTACATGGACCAGATATCCGAACACCAGCGGGACCTGACAAACTCGGCTTCATCCCGCTTTGTTTCAGAATACCTTGCTCTGTTTGCCGCCGCCGTGAACAGAACAAAAAAAATACTTTCGAGCCTGGGTATAATGCACGAGAATATCGAAAAGAATTTAAAAAGCCCAGGCGATCTTGTTCTTGCGGAAGCCGCTTATATTATCCTGGCCTCCGGCGGTGAATCAAATGCCCACGAGATAATTCGCAAGGCGACAATGCAGTGTAGAACTGAAAACATATCCCTTGTCCAGGCACTGAGGGACCTGCCCGAGGCCTGGGCGTGTATTCAAAAGGGCATACGGGATAACCGTAAGATGGAAGCGGACGATTTTTTCTCCGATTCCTCCTGCTACACAGGCCTGGCCACTAAAAAGACCCTGGAATTGGCGGAAAGATTTTCCAGGGAGATCCATGATATGGAGGTGTAAATAGATGAAAATCGATTATTCCCTCAGTTACGACGACGTGCTCCTTGTACCTTCCTATTCTGAAATAACAGCGGGTGATACATGTTTAAAGACCACCGTTGTCGGTAATATCGAGCTGAATGTACCGGTCCTTTCCGCGGCCATGGATACCGTAACCGAAGAAAACCTGGCAATTGCCATTGCCCTGGAAGGAGGAGCCGGGGTCATCCACAGGAACCTCGCGCCTGAAGTTCAGGCCGAGCAGGTAGCCCGGGTAAAACGCTATCTCAACTGGGTAATCGAATCACCCCTGACTATCCGTCTGGATGATACGGTTACGCAGATACGGGAGATTATGAAAAAAAACGGTATTTCAGGACTGCCTGTAATTGATGATGAAGGCTGCTTGACCGGAATTGTAACTTCCAGGGATCTCCGTTTTTGCCGATCGAATGAAAAACGAGTACGGGAAATCATGACGCCCAACCCCGTAACGGTGACGGGTATCCCCACAACCGAATCTGCGCAGGAAAAATTCGACTCTCACAGAATAGAGAAACTTCCGCTGGTGGACGATAAAAACAAACTTATAGGACTCATAACCGTAAAGGATATGGAAAAGCATCAGAGTTTCCCGGACGCCGCCGTAGACAGGCAGGGACGCCTGGTGGTCGGCGCTGCCGTGTCCCCTGTGGATTATTTGAAACGAATGCCCCTTCTCGAAGAAAGCCGTGTCGATTTTATCACCATCGACACGGCACATGGTGACTGCAAGAGTGTTCTGGAAGCCTGTGCCGATATGAAATCCAAATTCGATATACCGGTTATCGCCGGCAACGCGGCAACAGCAGAAGGTACACGCCGCCTTATAGACGCCGGGGCGGATGCCGTAAAGGTGGGCGTCGGTCCCGGCTCGATCTGCACAACCAGGGTAGTGGCGGGTATTGGTGTGCCGCAATTCTCCGCCGTCATGGCCTGCAGTGAAGAAGCGGAAAAGCACAATATCCCCGTCATCGCCGACGGTGGAATTAAATATTCCGGAGACATAACCAAGGCACTGGGCGCTGGTGCTTCGGCCGTCATGATCGGAAACCTCTTTGCCGGCCTGCGGGAGGCTCCCGGTAAAGAAGTCATCTTCGACGGCAGGATGTTCAAAGAATACAGGGGTATGGGATCCATCGGCGCTATACAGGACGGCTCGGGGGACAGGTACCAGATGAAACAATCTGATGAGCCGGTACCCGAGGGTATAGAAGGCAGGGTGCCCTATAAGGGCGAACTCAAGACTTTTCTCTACCAGCTCATGACGGGCTTGAGAAAGGGCATGGCATATTGCGGGTGTTCATCGATTGATCGATTGCGGAATTACAGGAATTTTGTTAGGATCACCCCGGCAGGACTGAAGGAAAGCCACCCCCACGACGTGGTTATTACACAGGAAGCGCCGAACTATACACGATACCTGGAGTGAATATGAAGACAGTCGTTATTGGGGCCCAATGGGGTGATGAGGGCAAGGGGAAAATAGTCGATTATCTCGCAGAGAAGGCGGACATTATTATTCGTTATTCCGGTGGGGCAAACGCAGGGCATACCATTGTTACCGGCAAGACCACCTACAAGCTACATCTGGTACCCTCCGGAATTGTCTATCCCCGTAAGACTGTAATTCTCGGAACAGGAATGGTTATCGATCCGGAAGCTTTTTTCCACGAACTGGATGAACTATCACATCAGGGGATCGACTGGAAGGGAAGGGTGCTTGTTTCTGACCGGGCGCATCTTGTTTTACCGGCGTATAAAGCCGAAGACAAGCGGGACGAATCTACCAGGAAAAGTCCTATAGGCACTACGGGACGGGGCATCGGCGCCACCTATGCCCATAAGGCAAAGCGAGACGGTATACGTGTGGCGGATCTCTACGATCCGGAACGTTATAACTCCCTCGATTCCGCATCCAGAGACTTCCTCGAGTCGTACAAGACCAATATGAAAGATATGGTGGTCAATCTAGTTCCCTTCATAGCCCGTCATGCCGGTTCCGATATTCTATACGAAGGGGCCCAGGGTAGTCTCCTGGATCTTGATATCGGCACCTATCCATTTGTGTCTTCCGGAACATCGGCAGCTGCAGGCGCATCCATTGGTGGCGGCATAGGTCCCCGCTCCATCGATCGGGTCATAGGAGTATTCAAGGCATACTCCACCCGGGTCGGAAACGGTCCTTTTCCCAGTGAGTTCCGGAAAGACCGGGACGGTGACCTGGAGCACATCGTAAGGGAAACCGGCAGGGAATACGGAGTTACCACCGGACGGCCCCGGCGATGCGGTTATCTGGATCTTGTAGCTCTGAAATATGCATGTTTATCCAATTCCATCGACACTCTGGCCCTGACACATCTTGACGTATATGATAATTTCGATGAGGTTACCCTGTGCACGGCCTATCGGTACGAAGGAAAGACCATACGCGATTTTCCTTCCTCAATTCATGTACTGGAAGGAGCCGAGCCCGTTTTGGAGACATTTCCGGGTTGGAAGGTTTCCATTGCCTCGGCACAACAATACGCGGACCTACCGGAAAAGGCCCGTTCGTATGTGGAATATATAGAATCCTATACCGGTACGAACATAGGAATTATTTCCGTGGGTTACCGGCGTGATCAGACTATCGTAAGATCCTAGGAAACCATGGATACAATACTTGTCTTCGATTTCGGAGGCCAGACGGCCCAACTAATTTCGCGGCGTCTTCGGGACCTGGGTGTGTATTCGGAAGTCGTTCCCGGAGATGCTCCGGTGGCGGATGTCGTAACAGAATGGGTAAAGGGCTGTATTTTATCGGGGAGCCCGTTTTCCGTGTACGAGGAGGGAGCCCCGGCCCCCGATCCGGCCATATACAGGCTCTCTATTCCGGTTCTCGGAATTTGTTACGGTTTCCAACGTATGACCTTCGATCTCGGCGGCGGGGTAGAACTATCGTCTACACGGGAATTCGGTAGATCTAGAATCATATTCGGAGAGAAAAACCCGATATTCGACGGTGTACCCGACGGTTTTATTTCCTGGATGAGCCATGGTGATAGTATAACGGTTCTATCTCCCGGGTTCGTACAAATTGCGGGTACCGATAATCACCCTGCGGCGGCCTACAATAAAGAACGAAATATGTACGGCCTCCAGTTTCATCCCGAAGTTACTCATTGTGAACACGGCAACACGATTCTGGAAAACTTTGCCTCGAGGATTTGCGGTGCCCGCAAGGAATGGAACCTGGATTCATATCTCCAACAAGCACATGAGGATATACGGAAAAAAATCGATGGGAACAAGATTATACTGCTTATATCCGGCGGCGTCGATTCGACGGTAACAGCGGCCCTGTTACTAGACGCACTGGATAGTTCACAGGTATACCTTTTGTATATCGATACGGGCTTGATGCGAAAGGACGAGAGTACGGAAGTAATAAAAACCCTCAGCCTTCTCGGTGCCGAACATATACACACTATCGACGCTTCAAGTGATTTTATCGGGGCCCTGCGGGGCGTCGAAGACCCTGAAGAGAAGCGGAAAATCATCGGAGACATGTTTATTACCGTGCAGGAGCGGGAAGTAAAGGCCATCGGAATAGATTCTTCTTTTCTCGCCCAGGGGACCCTGTATACCGATATGATTGAATCGGGCAAAGGCGTCGGTAACAAGGCAACTGTAATCAAGAGTCATCATAATGTACGTTCTCCGCTTATAGAAAAAAAACGCTCGTCCGGCATGCTTTTAGAACCATTGTCATATCTGTACAAGGACGAAGTAAGGCGCCTCGGTAAAAAACTTGGAGTTCCCGATCATATCCTAGGCAGGCACCCTTTTCCCGGGCCGGGGCTCGCCGTTCGCATCATCGGGGATGTAACCGAAGAAAAATGCCGTGTCCTTCGGGAAGCCGATGCTTTGTATATCCAGGAACTGAGAGATCGCAATCTCTACGACAGGATTTGGCAGGCATTTTGCGTTCTCCTGCCAATACGCTCGGTGGGAGTAACCGGTGATACCAGGGGATACGGTTGGGTTGTCGCCCTGCGGGCTATAACATCGGCAGACGGGATGACGGCGGATGTATACCCCTTTAAAAACAACGACCTCTTGGAAATTTCCGCACGGATAACCAATTCCATACCGGAAATAGGCAGGGTAGTCTACGATGTCTCCAGTAAACCGCCGGCTACTATTGAATGGGAATAATCGCAAAATATCCTTTTTTCTTCAGATTTCGCGCTATACTATATGAGTGTAGAAGGGGAAACGTATGATTGTTGTTCATGTAAACATTCAGGTCAAAAAAGAAAGAATTCAAGATTTTATAGCCGCCACCCTGGAGAATGCAGTCAACAGCCTGAGAGAACCCGGCATTGCCAGGTTTGACGTACTCCAGATGCAGAATGATACTTCACGTTTTGTACTGACGGAAGTCTACAGGAGCGAAGCGGATACGGCACGCCATAAGGAGACGGATCACTATAAGAAATGGCGTGCTACAGTGGAAGATATGATGTCCACCCCGCGGTTCAGTGAGAGATTTACCAACATGTTCCCGCCGGACGAAGACTGGGTATAAACGATGGAATTCCAGTTTATGACTGCCGCACATATCATCTTCGGGGCAGGGGCCTGTAGAGAAAGTATTGATATGCTCTTAGCCCTGGGCGATCGACCGTTTATTGTGACGGGAAGTTCAAAAGAAGGTGTTGATGATTTTATTGAAAGTATACGTAATCTTGCACCCAACCCCGTTTTCTTTCGTGTTTCGGGCGAACCGTCGGTCCCCCTGATAAACCGGGCCCTGGAAAAGGCTGGAGATCATGCCTGTAACGCAGTTATTGCAGTAGGCGGGGGCAGTGTCATAGATACAGGTAAAGCCGTTTCGGCTCTTCTGACGAACGGAGACAATTGTCTTGATTTTCTCGAAGTTGTAGGAAAAGGGAAACCCCTCCATACTCCGCCCGTGCCCTTTGCGGCCCTCCCCACCACGGCGGGCACCGGGTCCGAGGTAACGAAGAATGCCGTGATAATATCGCCGGAGCATAACGTAAAGGTAAGCATGAGGAGCGAGATGATGATTCCTAAATATGCTGTTGTTGATCCGGAGCTCTGTCTGTCCATGCCTCCCGATGTTACCGCATGGACCGGACTCGACGCTCTCACCCAGCTCCTTGAAGCTTATGTAACCCGCCGCAGGAACCCCCTGACGGACGGATTATGCCGGGAAGGGATAACCAGGGCAGCCAGATCCCTGGTTCGCGCCTGTAAAGACGGCTCAGACCTCGAAGCCAGAACGGATATGTCATGTGCCGGATTATTCGGAGGAATAGTGCTTGCAAATGCCGGGTTGGGAGCAGTCCATGGCTTTGCAGGGCCCCTGGGAGGGATGTTCAATATAAGCCATGGACTTATCTGCGCAAGTCTACTGCCTCACGTATTTGCCGTAAATTGTGAAGCCCTGGCCGGGACGGAATCTTCCGACCTGGAACAGCGCTTCAGCGAAATCCCCGTAATGTTGACCGGATTACCCGATCCGGACCCACAGCAAGCAGTCACCTGGTTGACGAACACCTGCAGGTCACTGGGTATACCAAGGCTTTCCGATTTCGGAATAAAGCACCGGGAATTCCCGGATATTGTACGAAAAGCCATGCAGTCCAGCAGTATGAAGGGTAATCCGGTTCGTTTATCGGAACAGGAACTCTTCGATATACTCGAGCGCGCCTTTTAACAAAAAAGCTTACGGAGTTCTATTCCCGTCAACTCCTTCCTTCCATCTGGGCCATGGCTTTTTCCCGCTCTTCCTTTGCGGCCTTGAGCCGCTCGAGTTCCCGGAAGACTTTTTTGTCCGGATACATATCCAGAACTTCATCCATCTGGGAAATTGCGTTATCCAGATCGCCCATGGCTTCATACATGATAGCCGCATTATAGCCGGCGGCAATATTCTTCGAGTTCTTCCATACCTCGAGGAATATTTCAAGGGCCTCCTGGTATTTGGTCACCTTTACATATTCGTCCGCTACTTCCATTTTGGGGTTCTTTGTTTTGTCCTTCATAAGACTTCTTGATTCAGTCACCGTGTACGGGACGAGTTGCCTGCTCACTGTTTTTATAATTGAATCGATCATGCTTCGATACATCTGCTCTTCCGACGTGAGGCTGTTATAGTTTGCGGACAGTTCCGAATCGGAGGTCGACTTGTTGAAGACTTTCTGAACCATAAGCCGGGAATTCTCCGTATCCAGGATCTTGTATTCGAATTCCAGCTCTGCTCTTCTGGTTACCCATTGCTCCTGGATTTCTTCTTCAACGCCCGTATCGGGATTTACCTCGGTTCGTGTCCTTATTTCATAGGTTTCTTCGGTTTTGAGGTTAGTAATGGTTCCGATCATCACAGCATCTACATCATATACTCCGCTGAGAACATCAAAGAACTGTACGCGTCCCGTCATCTCGTCCATCGAATCTTTGAAGTCACCGGCGTCTACTATTGTAAAATACTGTGTATCCGCCAGAGTCTGAACCATCTTGTTTGTAGCATACTGAGCCGTCTTTTCCTCTTTTGTTAAAGCAGTTCCGGTATCGGCAAATATTTCTTTGAGCGCTTCATCGAGAAGTTTTTCGAGAGTCACCGATTCTTTGTCGCCGGTATATTCGAAATCCAGAACAGACAGGGTTTTTACACCCGCAAGGTTTACCTCGGCCGGTTTAGTAACTTCCATTCTCACCCGGGTGGCGCATCCGGCGATGAAAATGAGCAGTATTCCAAGAAAAAATAAAGAAAACTTTTTCATCAGGTCCTCCATTGTTTGTGCGATTTATTTCTTTCCTAGGAAGTATAGAAAACTGTCATGCCTAGGTCAATATTTCTTTTTTTTAATGCGGTGGAATATGATTTTAAAATGTAGTATAGTCTGCTAACGGAAAGGAGCAGGAATGGATGCCGAAATAGATTGTTTGAGAGCACATATTATTACACTGAGTGATCGGGCATACGCCGGTTTGTATAAAGACGGAAGCGGACCGGAGATTTTGGAACTGCTGGCCGACCATTCGGCCGGAGAGGGGAAATCCTTTCAAACTTCATATACCCTCCTGCCGGATGACCCCGTTCAACTGGAAAAAAAGGTCCTCGAACTTGTATCCGATCAGGTCGATATCATTATTACTACCGGGGGAACCGGGGTAGGAGAGCGGGATACAGTTCCGGATACATTGAGGCCTTTATTCGATAAGGAAGTACCCGGAATCATGGAGTACATACGTGTGACATCCGGGGCCAATAATCCGAATGCTCTTATAAGCCGTTCGTTAGCAGGAGTAATAGGGAAGTCACAGGTATATGCGTTACCGGGCAGCGTGAAGGCCGTACGAGAGTATATGACGATTATACTGAAAGTAGTGGAGCATATGTACGATATGCTCCACGGAATAGACAGTCACTCCTAGTATTACGGGAAACCATCAACTCAAAAGCTGATTATCTATTATCTCTTTGAATAACTCTTTCGGAAGAGCTCCGGCGCTCATCTGAGGCTTTCCTTCCTTAGGAATAAACAAAATCGATGGAATGCTCCTGATACCGAAGGCTCCGGCCAGCTCCTGTTCGGCTTCGGTATCGATTTTATAGAATTTTACACGCCCTTCATATTCCTCGGATAGTTCTTCTATAACCGGAGCAACCATTTTGCATGGTCCACACCAGTCGGCATAGAAATCTATAACGGCAGGGAGATCACCCGCGTAACGCCATTCGCTATTTTTTTCATAATCGAATATATCCGATAAAAACTTCTCTTTTGTAAGATGCTCAGCCATACTATCCTCCCTAGTTGTATATGGCAATTAATATATATAATAATTTTAAAAAAGTCAACCTAGAGATGGCGTGCCGGGCAGAGATGCCGCCGTTGACGGGTGCGGAGATGTTTTCCGTTGGGGTGTGTTATGATTTGGGACGTAGCGTGTTACATATTCGGCGCTATCTGCATTACCGATCCCGTGTGTATCCTTTTCCGGTATTTTTCAGTTGCAAAAAAGCAGGTCCACAAGCCTCACGGAGAGGATGTGTAACCTGACATTTTTATTCGCACGCGGGATTCATACATCGCGGCTTGCCGCGCTCTTCGGAGCCGAGCCGGCTAACTGCCTCGCCAACGGTTGCGGTACGGGGTATGAATCCCGCATACAATCCATACCTTGCAGAACTAACATACCCCGTCCCTTGGGGCGAGATATGTTGATTATCGTTTTAAACCGCTCTGTAAATACCGACCGATCTCTAGAATAACGCGTTCCGCATCGAGATCGAATTGAGTAAAGAGTATCTCTATCCCAAGATAGTGGGATATACCTATCAGAGCATTCGAGAGGGTATACATATCATATTCCCTGGTATCTGAAAGATTTTTTCCGTATCCGTCGGTAAAACGGTCATAGTATCTTCGGACGGTATCTTTAACCACAAACTCGGCTTCTCGGACTATTTCATAGTAATGTCGCCTGGACGAAAAATATTGAACGAACAGGAACATCCCCCGAAGTTCGTTCTCCAGGCGATTGAACCTCGAATCGAGATGTGAAGTGATAAACCGACGGGTATACCGGCCGATAAGATCAACTATTTCCGAAAGAAATGCCTCTTTACCGGGGAAGTGGATATAAAACGTACCTACTGAAAAGCCGGCTTCTTTTGCTATTTCGTATACATTTACATTATAAAAACCCCTTTCCCCGAAGAGACGTATCCCCGCATTCAAGAGACTGTTTCTTGTACCGTCACTATCCCGGCTTGCCGCCGAATCGGCAGGATTATCATCGACCGACAGGGTAAAAATTTCATCCCGGTATCTCAATGGAAGGGTGAATACTCCCTGTTCGACAATTTCTTTTATCTGCTCCACCTGTACCTGGATACCGGTTTGTACTGTTCTGTTTGTCAGGAACCGTACCCCGGAGGTTATATATAAGTACTCAGGAAGACTTATTTCCCGTCCATATATCCTGCTGAGGGTGCGAATATACATAATCCGCAGCCTGGTTTCATACTCCGGAAATCGATACTGCCCTTCCTTGAATACGGTAAGCAGTCTTTGGAAATTTTTACCGATATTAGAAATTGTGAGAAGAAATTCCCCCAGTTGATTTGAGATGTCCTTACCCGATATCGAATCGAGATCAGCTTCCAGGCGGTCGATAAAGGAATCCAGAAGTTCTCTGAAAACTGCTTCCTTATTCCTGAAATACCTGTAAAAAATCCCGTTGGAAAGCCCCCCGGTTCTGCATATTTCGGCTACTGATACGGTTTCGTACCATCGACGCGAGAACAGCTCGAGGGCGCTTTCTAATAAAACATCCCGGGTCGCACCCCTTTCCAACGCCATAGAATCTCACGTCCTGTCATAGATGTTGCAATTTTATTCATACATTAGGGCATCCGCAGGGCAACTGCGGCCTGATTGTACCCGACACCGGATCCCACAAGGACGAGTAAATTATTCGAGGCGAGCCTGTTTTTCGCATCGCTCAGGCACATGGGAATACAGGCGGAACCGGTGTAGCCCCAATCTTCCATAATCCAGTGGGTTTTTTCAATAGGGATTCCCAGGTCATCCATAACCAGTTTAATGGACGGGAGTCGAACCTGGGTAAAAATCGCCATATCGATATCGGACAAGATGAAACCGCCCCTTTCCGACAAATATCGAACAAGTCTAGGCCACCCCTGATGATTCACCTCCGGCGGGAATTTTTCTATGAGTTTGACCCTGGTTCTCCCTTCTCTAACAGATTCTTCCGTCGCCGGTTCATAGGTCCCCCCGGAATAAATACCCCAGTTCTTATGATACGATCCGTCCGCAAGATAGGCGGATGTGATGAAACCGGGAGCATTGGATGCGGACATAATTACCGCACCTGCTCCGTCGCCATAGAAGAATTTCATAACATCATTCGGGTCCGCCAATTTGCTCATCATGTATGCCCCCACCACGAGGATATTCTTCATCCACGGATTAGTAGCCAGCATGCCGGCGGCAGTTGCGACACCCGCCGGAAAGGATGCGCAGGCACACCCGATATCGTACGTACCGGCATTCGTTGCACCGAGTTTGTACTGCAGTACCACCGAGGTGGCCGGAGTAATGTAATCCGGAGTATCCGTCCCAAGGAGAATCATATCAATGTCTCCAGGTTTTATCCCGGCATCGGCCATCGCCGCTTTAGCCGCCTCCAGGGCCAGGTCGGAAGTAGTCCACTCCCTTGGGGCATGTCTTCTGCTCTTTATGCCGCTGGATTCTTCAAGCTTATCAACTACGGGTGGAAGGGCAGGTGAAACCTGTTCCAACTCCTTCTTCAAGTCTGAATTTTTTATTTCCTTATCCGGTAGGTAATGTCCTATACCGGTAATAATGCCGTAACGGTTCATGAAACACCTCCTGAATTGTTATTTTTACCGCGGACCAGGTCGAAAAACCTCCGCAGATTCTGTTTTCTTTTAAAGGCCCCGGCTTTCCATGTGCCCACAATACCGAGGGGAAGGAACAGTACAAACACGATAAATATTATTCCGAAAACCATGGGCCAACGGGCGCCAAACCACTGATAGAAAAAATGGCCGAAAATTTCCATAATAGCCGCGCCCAGGGCCGGACCCAGGAGGGTCCCGATACCGCCGAGAATGGTCATTATCAAAACGTTCATCGTCGTAGTCAGATCAAGGAGAGACGGAGTAGCCCCCCGGTCCCAGATTGCGTAAACTGCTCCGGCAAGTCCCGCCGCCACTGCTGAAAGGACAAAGGCAAGGGTTCTGTAAGCTGCGGGGTTATATCCGATCATTTTTGCCCGGTCGTCGTTTTCACGTATGGCGATGAAAATTTTCCCGGTGGGAGAATTGACGATCCTCCTGACGAGGTAATACATAAGGAACATGGCTGAGAGGGCAATATAATAGAACCTCAATCGGAATTTCGTAGGGTTAATCCAGGCGGGTATATCAATACCATGGAGTCCCTCATCGGCCCCCGTCCACTGCACAAAATCCGTGGATTTGGCCAGAATATGGAGGGCTACCGCAATAGCCAGGGTAATCATGGCAAAATAGACGCCTTGGACCCTGACGGAGACAACGCTGAAGAGCAATCCAAGAAGAATACAGAGGACAACGGCGATAAGTAAGCCTAGTAGAAGGAAAAGTGCCTCATGTGCCGCTGTGACTCTTTCCATGTTGCGCGTCATGGCCGGAACACCGTGGGCAAGAAAAAGCGCCATTCCGTACGCCCCGCCTCCAAAGAAGGCCGCGTGGCCGAAAGACAGGATGCCGACGTAGCCCAACAAGAGGTTATAGCTCATGGCGTATATTGCCATGATAAATACGACGATCATCTGTCCCTGCCAGAATTTGGGTGGCCCGGAGGTAACCGTTCCCCGGCTGAATAGGCTGAAAATAAAGGGAAAGAATATGAGGAGTGCCACGATGATACCGGCGAACACGGTGTGAGGGTTGAGGATGCGATGTTTGGTTGTAGTATTGATGCCGGACATTAATCCCTCCTTCCGAAGAGACCCGCCGGACGCACAAGCAGAACGACGGCCATGATGATAACCGTCGAAGCCTCCGATATGGCAGGGCTCAGGTCGAACTGGAGAGCAAGAAAATCTCCAAAAGATCTGGCCAATCCCAGGAGCAGGGCGCCTAGGGCTGCGCCGCTGATGCTGCCCATGCCGCCGATAACAACGGCGATAAAACCCTGCAACTGGAATGTATCACCCATGGTCGGCTCCACCGGAATAAACGGGGCCGAACCGATTCCTCCGAGAGCGGCAAGACATGCTCCCAGGACAAATACACAGGTGAATATTTTTCGCACGTTTATTCCCAGGCTCTCCACCATTTCACTGTCCTGGACTCCCGCCCGTATAATGATGCCGAGGCGTGAATATCTCATGACCAGGGCGATGATGATAAACATTACAACACCCAGGGCAATAATAAACAAACGGTAGCTGGGAAAGGTCACACCCAGGATATCTATTGTTACGGTATGTTCACGAAACCATGCCGGAATTGACTCGGCTTTTCCCGGCTGAGCAAAAAGGGGAGGGCGACTCATCTGGTACGCCAAGGGGTCCCAGAGCACCTGAGTAAGTTCGAGCAGGACAAAGGCCAGCCCCATGGTTAACATCAACTGGTAGAGGTGGTTTCCATAGAGCGGTCTGATAAGTGTTATCTCTACAAGACCGCCCAGGGATCCACCCACGGCGGTTCCTGCCAAGAGAGCAAGAAAGAACCGTACATTCGCGTTCATGGTGAGCACTGCAAGGGTTGCCTTTTCCCGGAAAACAGCCGTTACAATAGTCAACAGAATAACCGCTGCAAGGGTTCCCGGTATAACCCATTTTTTTCGGGATACATCAGCTTTTTCCGAGCTGCCGCGATGTACCCCTGCAAGGGATACCAGGGCGCCGGTCCCGGCAAGAAGAACGAGTCGAAGCGAGAAACGGGCAAGCGGTTCTTGCGCCGAGGCCTCCGAGAGCGGATCCGAAGAGACGGTTATGGCCACCATGGCGGTTTCCGCCAGACCAAGAAAATCGAACTTCCAAAGTGAAAGCACGAGCAGAACCAGGGCACCACTAATGGTTATCAGTTTTAGGAGTTTTGTTCTTTGAGATATAACGGCTTCGTTCTCCCCGGAAAAGATTCTGTCCGCAAGACCTGGTTTAAACATTCCGGCGGCAGCTATCCCGATAAAAACAGCCCCCACCAGGGGAATAATCCCGAAAATAAAGGTCGGGTTGGTATAAAACTGCCAACCCGCATACGCGCCGATCATAAACATGGCACCGTGGGCGAAATTTAAAACTCCCATGAGTCCGAAAATGAGTGTCAGTCCGGATGCAACCATGAAGTAGAGCGAGCCGAGGGTTAAACCTGACAGGGTTGTCTGTACGAATATCTGCCGGCCCATACCGTTCCACCCCAGACCGATGAGGGCTATGAGAATCGCCAGGGTTATGATAAGGGGTCTTTTGCTTTTCAATGTATTCTTTGCTATCATTTTGATTTCCGTCTCCCTACCCAACCGTTGCACCTAGGTACCGGTGTATGAGTTCACGGTTCTCCATGAGATCCTGCATTTCACCATTATGTGCAACCCGGCCGTCATCTAGGATGTAGTAATAATCGCTGAGATGACTCGCCATAATAAAATTCTGCTCCACCAGTAATACTGAAGAAGTACTGCTGAGTTTTTTAATGGCTCCCACGAGTTCTTCGATGAGAATTGGCGCAAGGCCCTCGCTGGGCTCGTCGATGAGCAGCAGCTTGTTGTCGGCCACCAGGGCCCTGGCTACGGCAAGCATCTGTTGCTGCCCGCCCGAAAGGTGATTCCCCGGCAGTTTGTAGAGCCTCTTGAGATCGGGAAAGAGGTTGAAAATGAGGCCCGCCTTTCGATCGAGATCTCCCTTCTTTCTTTCAGCTATCTTGAGATTCTCCGCTACCGACAGATTCCTGAAAATCGCCCTGTGTTCCGGAACATAACCTATTCCCATATCCGCAATTTCATACGCCCGGCGCCCTTGGATTTCCTCTCCGTCGAAAAGCACTGTCCCTTCTCTTGGCGGGGTTATCCCGAGGATCGATTTGAGTGTAGTAGTTTTTCCGGCTCCGTTTCTTCCGAGCAGAACAGTAATTGTTCCCCGTTTTACCTTGAGGTGTATTCCTTCGAGGATATGATATTGACCGATGTATGTATTGATACCGTCGACTTCGAGAATATATTCTCGTTCACTCATGCTCACGATCCCCCTTTCCAAAGTCGCCGTAGAGTTCACCGAGATAGGCTTTTTGTACACTTAAATCTCCCGTGATTTCTTCCGGAGTTCCTTCGGCCAGGAGTCGCCCCTGGTGCATGACCGTGATATAGTCGGATATGCTCATAACCACATCCATCCTGTGTTCAACCAGTACAATTGTTCTGTCTCCGTCCTTTTTTATTTTATTAATGATTTCTATAAGGTTCGGAACCTGGTCGGAGGACATGCCGGCGGTAGGTTCGTCCAGGAGCAGGACATCCGGGTCTCCCGCCAGCATGATTCCCAGTTCGAGCTTACGCTTGTCCCCATGGGGCAGTGCCCGGGCGAAGGTTTCTTCTTTGCCGCCCAACCCAACCTGGGTAATGACCGCCTCGGCCGTACGGATATAGTCTGTAAACCGGTCGTAGGAGGACAGGAGCTTCAGGTTGTCCTTCCCGAGGGCCTGGGCTGCAAGGCGAATATTTTCTAATACCGTAAGATTGGGAAAGATATTCGTAATCTGGAAGGATCTCCCGAGCCCAAGGTGGGCCAGCTTATGAGCGGGCGTTCCCGTGATGTCCTTATCCCGCAGAAGCACCGTTCCGGAGTTCGGTTCCATTGTACCACTCAGTAGATTGAACAGGGTCGTCTTTCCGGCCCCGTTGGGACCTATGATGGAATGCAGGCTGTGTGAGCGTATCTGTATGGACACATCGTCAACGGCTATCAGCCCTCCGAATACCTTTCTCAAATTCTTTGCTTCCAGAATTATATTCCGGGTTTGAACATTCTGATCCATATGCATCCTTTCAAGAAGTCACCCGGCGAATCCTCTAGGATTCGCCGGATGTTTCATTTCGAATTGTCTTACGGTCGCGGTAGTGATCCGCAGCGATCTGCGTACTCGCCCGTCAGAGTGCAGGGCACATTGAGTTCGTCATAATCCGATACATACACAGTCTCGAAAAACTTGTACTCCGGTACTCCGTCATCATTCAGGTCAGGATCGAGATTGACGAGCTTGAGAATATTCATCGGCTGCAGACAAACATGGTCTTCCGGTCTGAAATAATAAGTTCCCTTGGGTCCTTCGAACTTCATCCCTTCGAGGGCCTCGATCATTTTGTCGGCTGAAGGATCTCCGCCGGTTTTCTCCAGGGCTTTTGCCAGGGCAATAGCGGAAGCCATTCCACCGGAGCAAAAGAAATCCGGTGGCTCGTTATATTCTTCGAGATGTCTTTTGGTGAGCCAGTCGTTGATGGGGTTGTCGGGAACAGTGTAATGGTAGACATTCAAACCGATTTGACCCATGGAAGCACCGAATACCGCGGCAAATGACGCATTATCACCGTAGCCGGTGGCAATCTGCATCTTTTCAAGAGCACCGAGATCACCAAGCTGCTGGAACAGGGTTACGTACCCGGTACCCGACCAGGTAAGGAACAGACAATCGGCCCCGGACTTCATTGCTTTCTGGATGTAGGGCGTAAAGTCGGTGGTGTCGAAGGGGGCATAGATATCGGCGATAA
The DNA here is from genome assembly GCA_964410865.1 of uncultured Spirochaetales bacterium. Lineage (GTDB taxonomy): Bacteria > Spirochaetota > Spirochaetia > JAFGDJ01 > JAFGDJ01 > JAFGDJ01. The sequence goes on from CAYPIQ010000001.1 coordinate 106,142, forward strand.
CCTCGCCTCCATACTGACCGACGGAATAACGGAGTGCGTCACCGCTGCCCCGTCCGAAGGCGTTATCGACGCCGATATGGGCGAATTTTTTACCCACATTTTCCACCAGGTACTTTGCAATAACCAGGGTGTCGTCATAATTCGTTCTGGATGTCCTGAATACGTAAGGATTGAAGTATTCACCGGTAATGAAGGCGGACGCCGCAGGGTCTACCATGAGAATAATCTCGTATTCTTCGGCTATAGTCGTAAGGGAAGCGGCGACCGCCGAACTCACAGGGCCCTGGAGTAGCTCCACACCCTCCGCTTCGATGAGTTCCCGTGCCAGTTGAGTGCCCTTCTGGGGGTTCCCTTCACTGTCTCTCAGGAGTACTTCTACGGGCCGATTCGCAATAATGAACCTCCCTTCCTCGTCGGTCTTTCCACCGGAAGCATACTCGAGACCTAGCATAAAGCCCCGGTGCTGCTGCTGTCCGTAAAGGGCCATCAACCCAGATTGCATGGAAATCTGACCAATTTTCAGTACCGGTCCGAGTTCTACGGCCTTTTCCTCTTCCGCAGCACCGGTTGCCGGCTCGGCGGCTTCCTTCTGTCCGCCTGCAAAGGTTAGCAGCGCGGTCATCAGAAGCATTAAAGCAATTAATAATCCTCTCTTCATCCTTTCCTCCTCGTTAAAAGGTCTTCTTACATGGGATATCCCGTCGGATATCTGTTCTTATATACTCAAGGCGTCGATGAGATCCCCTAGAGTAGGGGATTTCACCTCTTTTACGCCCCCAGGTGAACACAATAATACATACACCGGAAGGTCCTTACATACCCAAGACCCGTTGTTCCGTATCCTCCTATATATACGCAAGTTTTTCCGCCTCCCGCTGCAATTCGGCACGGAAGTCGGGATGTGCGACGGCAATAAGTGCTTTAACCCGCTGAGACACCGTCCGGCCGCGCAGGAAGGCGGCTCCGAATTCCGTTACAACAACATCGATGTCCTGCCTGGGCACCGTTACCGCCGAACCTGCCGGAAGCGTGGCAACAATAGTCGAAAGGGTGCCTTTTTTTGCCCTGGAGCGTAAGGCGATGATGCCGCGGCCGTTTTTACTCTTCACGGCCCCGCGGTGAGTATCCAGCTGCCCTCCTGTTCCTGAGAAATGAACCGGGCCGATGGATTCAGAGCATACCTGACCGGTCAGGTCCACCGATATGGCAGTGTTTATGCTTATCATATTGTCGTTTCTGGCTACTACAGAGGGATCGTTCACCGTCTTCCCGCGAAGTTCCATGATGCCGGGGTTATCCTCCACCCATTTGTACATTCGCTCCGTACCCATGATAAAGGTGCAAATAAACTTACCGGGCCAAAAATTCTTTTTTCTGTTGGTTATAACCCCCGCCTCGAAGAGGTCTATCATGGATTCGGTAAACATTTCAGTATGAATTCCCAGGTCCCTCTTGGTGTTCAAGAGTTTTGCCACCGCATTGGGAATTCCGCCTATCCCGATCTGAAGGGTAGCTTCGTCCGGTACCAGTTCTGCGATGTGTTCGGCGATGCGAGTTTCTGTTTCAGAGGGCTCCAGGATGGGAATGGACGGGATATCCGCGGTATATTCGACTATGTAATCGACCTGGTTCATGTGTACCTGGGTTTCACCGAAAATCCAGGGTACATTTTCGTTTACCTCGAGGATGACCATATCTGCCTGTTCCAGAACATCCATCTCGTACACATTGGAAAGCCCCAGGTTGAAAAAACCTGTTTTCTCCTGCATCGGCGTAGCCATGCCCCAGAAAACAACCGTGTTCCCCATTTCGCGTTCCGCCTGCACTTTCTGTATTCCTGCCAGATGGAGGTTGTTCGGTACGTAATCTACAAGTTTTAAACCTTCTTTTTTTGCCTGTCGCGCGGCCGGTCCGAAAAACCAGTTATGATTTACATAGGTCGATTCATACTTTTTATCCTCACAAAATGGAAACGAACCGAGATTTAGACACGAAGCCACGGTGAGAAACTCAAAATGGTCCTGATACGTATGAATATGTTTTAAAAATCCGTAGGGTTCCATGCCGGCCATTCCAACGATAACCGTAGCTCGCGGAGGAAGTTCCATTATCGCCTCTTCCAGGCTACGGCGCTTATCCTTATATATGCCTTTCCAGTCTGCCATTGTAACTCCGTTTGTAAAATGAATCACGTCTCATTGACATATGAATTACCTCTCAACATTATAGACTAGTTTCCATGGTTGTCAAGAAAAATTTGTTAGAATTCACATCCCGGCATTGTACAGGAATCCTAAAATAAGGTCCTTTAGGGCTTCAGGCTGTTCGAATATTGCGGCATGACCGCAATCAGGCAGAAGAACAAGCCTGGATTGACCGATATTATCTGTAATAATATGGGAAAATTTAGGTGATTTGAGGATATCCGCCGTACCGCAAACCACAAGGGTTGGGGAGGTTATATGTTTCAGTTCACCAGTCAGGTCGATAGCCCTGAAGGTATCATAGAGAGCCCGCTGTCCGCGAAAATAGTCCTCCGGTAATTGTGAAAAAAGTTCGGCTCTTTGAGACAACATGTCCCGGTGTTCGGCAATAAATCCGGAAGCTGTATCGTTATTTTCATCAATGAGTCTCTTGACCGGCTGAATACCGACTATTCCTGCACTACAATTATAACTTTCATTGTTGATACTGTAGATGTTTACAGGAGTAAAGTCAAACCGGAAAGAGCGGCCGGATAAGCTGTCCCGGCTGAAGGGAACGAAGGTTTATATGGAATAAAATCATAATTCTATTGTCAATTAACCTTTTTTAATAGATAATGTTTCACCGGGAGAAATCAAAACAGGGAGGATTACATGAAGGGCAGACCAGGTTCCGGAAAGGGATTACGAAGAAAATTACTTATTCCTGTCTTCATACAGATCATAGTACTGGCCGTATTTCTGGTTGTAATAGTCTCTGCCATGAATACCTCGAGAAAAAACCTGGAGGAAACGGCTGCAATTACTGCAATGGCCGCTGAAGTCAGGATGCTGAAAGCCGCCGCATCTGAACAACTCTACAACCCCTTTCCCACGATAGAACGAAACGAAATGTTTCATCGCCACGTGGATGAGCTCAGAGAGAAGCTCTCTCAAGATTCTCCCATGTTCGCCTCAGTCGATGCTGTAGGTTCACTCTTTGATGAAATAGGAACGTATAAACAGAGGAATCTTGAAATAGAAGACAGAATTATGGAGCTCACCGAGGACTCCATGGCTCAGTCCGACGGATATATCGAAAGGGTAGTGGAAAAACTGAATGATCCGCGGTTTGCGGATGAGGTTACTACACTGGAAAAGCAGCTTATTCTCGGAGCCCATAGGAACATATCTTTGAATTATACCATACAGAAACTCTTCTACCGCGTGAGTTATGATCCTACGGCGAGAGATCAACTAAGTGATTTCATTAAAGCCGCCCTGGATAATTCTGCCGCCGATATCGAGAATTTGAAGAATACTCCCTTCAGCTCAATGCCTGTTGCAACCCATGAATCCAATAAAAAGATTGAATCCCTGGTGAGCGAATATATAGACAATATCAATTCCATTCGGTCCGCAGGACTTCAGCTCAACAATCTGCTCTCGGCTTTCGATTCCGATTTTTCTAGAGAGACAACCCGTCTTCAGGTAAGCACACTGCAAAAAGTCAGTTCGTCGTTCCTCCTGATCGGAATAATTATCACCGCGGCTTCCGTTCTGATAGCTCTTATAAGCACATTCCTCGGTATACGTATTTCCCGTACCGTACGCCGTACTGCAACCATGCTGAAGGACATATCGCAGGGAGAGGGGGATCTTACCGGGCGGCTGGAAATTACCACAAAAGATGAGATCGGAGACCTGGCCAGGTACTTTAACGAAACCATGGGTAATATAGAATCGATGATCAGGATTCTGCAAAAAGAAGCCGCCACCCTAAAGGGTATCGGCACTGATCTTTCATCGAGCATGACCGAAACCGCGGCATCCGTCCATCAGATTACGGCAAATATCAACGGGGTTAAAAGCCGCATTATGCAACAATCCGCCGGCGTGACGAAAACCAACGAGACGGTCACCCGGATAACGGGAAATATCGAAGAACTCAACAGCAGCATAGAAGAACAATCCGCCGGCGTAGTCGAATCCTCTTCAGCGGTCGAGGAAATGGTTGCCAACATTTCATCCGTAACCGGAATTCTGGAAAAAAATTCGCAGGCCTTCCGGGAGCTGTTGTCCGCGTCTGAACTCGGAAGTACACGAATGGAAGATGTTTCGAGTCTTGTACAATCTATCGCGCGTGACTCCGAAGGTTTAATAGAAGCAAGTACCGTTATAGAGAATATAGCGGACCAGACAAATCTCCTGGCAATGAATGCCGCCATTGAAGCAGCCCATGCCGGCGAGTCGGGTAAGGGTTTTGCCGTTGTGGCGGATGAAATTCGCAAGCTGGCGGAAAACTCCGGCGTTCAGGGTAAATCCATATCCGAAGTGCTTACAAAACTGAAAGACGCCATCGACAGGGTTGCCGAATCATCCAGAAGCGCACAACAGCAGTTTTCCCATGTGGTCGACCTTACCAAAACCGTCAACGAACAGGAACAGGTTATCAAGAATGCCATGGAGGAACAGAATACCGGAAGCACCCAGGTCCTCGAGGCTATGCGTCGGATAAACGACATTACAGGCCGGGTTAAGTCCGGTTCGTTAGATATGCTTACAGGCAGCAGAGAAATAATCGCTGAAATGAGGCGACTTTCTGAGATTACCGAAGAAATTACAGGCAGTATGGATGAGATGGCCATAGGTACTGAAGAGATAAACACCGCCGTCCACCACGTAAACGATATCAGCAAACAGAACGAAGAAAGTATACATACCCTGTCTTCTGAAATTCTTAGATTCAAGGTGGCAGATATAGAATGAAAAAGCTTATTATATGTTAGCCCAACTTTGCCAAAAAAGAGGCTAAGTCACTCCTGTAAAACAGGTTGATTATTTTTGTTATCACTACCGATTTTCCGTTTTAACAGACGGCGGTTCAGCGGTCTGCCGGACAAGCCCAGCTTCGTATATATCTCCATATGCACCGGCTCCAGCCGGGAGTTCGTTCTCAGGGTATTGAGAAAACGACTTCCTTCGGTATCTTTAGTAACATACTCGACCGTCATTCTCTGGTGGGTGGAAAGGGTAGTTTTAATCGACCACCAACTTCGTGGATCCCCGGCAGACTTTAAGGTATGCTCGATCGCATGCATCACATGATAGGCAAGTACCGAAATGAACATATGCGCATCTACCCGGTCTTCAAGCTGGTGGAAATTGGGCCGGAGGCCCAAATGTGATTTCATGTCCTTAAAGGCCGTCTCAATGCGGCCAAGGGTGATATAGGTGTGCCAAATCCGCTCATCGCTGAGGTCGGCTCGATTGGTTCTCAGCACATACGTCCCTTCGCTCTTTCTCTTCTCCTCGTAGCCGGGTTCTTTTCTCTCCCACCGAATATCTACCGCATTGGCCGTCTCTTCCAGCCCCTCTTTGTCGGGAACAACGGTTATCTCGTACAGGCAAGCGGCCTTGGAGTATTTCTCTTTTAACCGACCGACCATCTCGAGGACTTTCGCATACTTTTTCACATGATGCTTCTTGGAGAGACCGCTCTTGTAGTAGTTCAGCCGATCAAGGAGCAACTGCTCAGCCCGGCTCATCATCGACGATTCCTTCCGCCGCTTGCCCTCACTCCTGACCAGCAGGTACAGCTCATCCTGCTCTTCATTCTCACGGCCTTGTACTTCAATCTTGATACCCCTTTGCCTGTCTTCCTCAATGATGCTCATATCGCGGAAGTCGAGTTCAAACGGCGCCGCCCCTCTATGCACTACAATATAGCTGTACCCCTGCTCCTTGAGCCATGTGATATTCGCTTCCGTGGCGATTCCTGCATCCATGATGATGGTCCCTTTCTTTGAGCCCCGCCTGTGCTTCTCCATTTCGACAATAATCTTCTCGAACGTCTCGGCTTCATACTGGTTTCCCGGATAGAGCTTGCTGTACTTCGCAAAGCCCTGCCCGTCAACGATCAGGCCCATCGTCACAAGCTTGCAGTCACTTCTCTTCTCTTTTGATTTCCCATAGGCGGCTTTCGGATTTGCCTTGCACCGCCCCTCGAAGTAGGTGTTCGTAAGATCGTACAACACAATGCTCTCCTGCAGGGAGAACAACTCTTTCTCTCGAGCGTACAGATGTTCTTCCAGCGCTTCTTTGCATTCATACAGCCTGTCGGTCCCCCGATAGTAGGATTGCAGGCAGTGGTGGGCCGGCATGCCGGTCAACTCATAGATCGCGGAAAGCTCTTCGGCCCACTTGCGGGTCCACAGCTCGCTTCCCGGCGAGATGAGCCGTCCGATGACAAGGGTCTCCAGCAGCGGCAACGTGCTTTGTGGAATACCCGCTCGAGTCAGGACTCCGGCAAAGTCCAGCTTTTGCCACATCGAATGGCATACATATTCAGCACCGAGAGAACGGGGAGTCGAGACGGCAATGCTTTTCGTATCAACCATTTGATACTCCTGCCCTTCCTCGCCGGCCAGTTCCTCCGCTCGCTTGGCAAAAATCTTCTCCGCCGCCCACCTGGCGTGCTGTTCTATCTGCGGATCTATTTCAAAGAGGCTTCTCCTTCCGCTCAGCATATCTTCGATCCGCCGCGCGAGGGCTTTGTACTGTGATCGATCAATCGGCAGGTCCCCGAGGTTAAGCACCAGCCGTTGGCGAGGGCCGTTTTCGGTGCGCACACTTTCTACAAGGTTGAGATAGGAGTAGTTCTTGCTGGTTTTTCCGTTTCGCACGGTGACCCGACGAATGAACATGCATATATGATACCACCGGAACGGGTGGCTGTCAACTAAAAAAGTTCACTGTTAGTCACTACATCAAAAGGCCAAAAAACTATATTACTGTATTGCAATAAATTATATTTTCAGAAGAGCCGAATTTGGTCTGTGCTATCCCATATTTTAGAATATTGGCAAAGTTGGGTTAAGCTCCTCTAAGGAAAAATAACACACAACATATTATAATTCAAGGATTTTTATTCTTCTGGAGGTGGCGGGAATCGAACCCGCGTCCTCAAGGGCAAGCCGCCGAATGTCTACAGACTTAGTTTCCTCTTTAAATTCTCGAAGAAGGGATTGGTTCGGAAACGGACCGCTCCTCCTTCCAGCCGGTTGATGTCCCCTTAAGCTCCCGGCGCGCCTAAAGGTAAGTTCCGGTTTCTTACAGGCACTCCCGGACTTCGGAACGGCATTCCGGGTACCCGTCGCCGCTTACGCGGCTAAAGCGTAATCTGCTTCGTTATTGTCGGCAGATAAATGTTTTGTCCAGTTTAAGGAGTTAGGCAGCTCCGCCTGCAATCCGGGACTGTACGATCCTCAAGTCGAGACCGGTGCACCCCCGTTGATCAATCAAAGCATAATGATTTTATACAGAAAAATCAAGTATCGGTAATCGGCCGGAAAAGAGCTTAATGTGGTTGGGAAAAACGAAA
>CAYPIQ010000001.1:113717-256427 GCA_964410865.1 uncultured Spirochaetales bacterium
GCACCCTGATCGTCCTCCTATTTCATCACCTGCCCGTCTATTGTCCATCGCCCGTTTTTTTTCCAGTTCAAGGATATATGTGCACATCGGTAGTTTGAGATTCTTCTCTCGCAATTCTCGGGCCCAGGTATCTACGACTACCTGGGGGTCCGTAATCCAACGGTACCGCTTTTCATGATTTCCTCTGCTGGATGCTGCTCGAAAACCCGGAATAAACGGATCCGTTTAAAAAAGAGATCAGAGACGGCCGCGAAATTCCCGCTCCATGTCTCTTTTTATATCCCTCTCCTTTATTGCTTCACGCTTGTCTTTCTGCTTCTTCCCGACGCATATGCCCAGCTCTACCTTGACCAGACCTCTTTCGAGATACACTTTCATGGGAATCAGGGTATATCCTCTTTCATCCACTTTCCGTTTTAATCGTTTTATCTCTTTTTTATGAGCCAGAAGTACACGGTTTCTGTCCGGTTCGTGGTTATGCAGGTTTCCGAATATGTAAGGTGAAATATGAAACCCCACCAGAATAAGCTGTCCGTTATCAATTTTTGCGTAGGCGTCGGAAAAGGAAAATTTTCCGGCTTTTATCGACTTTACTTCCGTTCCTGCCAGGGAGATGCCGCATTCCAACCGATCTTCTACAGTGTAGTCGTATCGTGCCCTGCGGTTAACCGCGAGGACCTTTGATCCATGTGAGGCTTCGGACATACTACTACTCCTGAACAATAATCGGTCTGAAACCGGTGAAGGCCGTGCACCATTCCGCGGGCTGGCTGCCCCGGTTTCGTATCGTAACTTCATCCGCCGGGTTTGCCCAGCTGCCTCCGCGTACAACCTTCTCGACACCACTGTTCAGGAGATTAGGCCGCTTTCCGGTTTCAGTCCACAGGAGGTAGTCCGCCGGATAATACCAGTTTTCACACCATTCCCAGAGATTCCCGGATAAATCAAAGATTCCGAGGTTGTTTTTCACTGCTGCCGGAGCGGGGCCTGATATACCCGCCGCCTGGAAAACACCTCCGGCGGGATTGTCCCGAACCGCAGCCCATTCCCATTCTTCTTCACGGGGTAGTCGTACCCGCATACCCTTTAATTCAGCAGGCAGCGATTTTTCCAGCCATCGGCAAAAAGCGTCCGCCGCATAGTAAGAAATATACCGCACCGGCATATCGGGAGCCCCGGGAGTATCGAAATCGAGGAGATAGTCTTCCGTTACCAGACCGTTATTCTTAAGTCTTTCCAGATTAGAACGCCTCCACCCGGGATTCTCATCCAGAAAATCAGCATACATACTACGGGTCACTTCGCGGTCGAGGATATAGAAACCCTGTACCGCAACGGAAACGGGGTATTCGGTATCACTGTTTTTTCCGAGGATGAAGCTGCCGCTGCTCATGCCCACAAAGGACATGCCATGCACTGAAATTTCCCCTGTTTTCACGGGCATGTCATCCGGGGCTGACGAAGTATGTTGAACGTATTCGGCAGAAGCATGGCGAAACCATTCACTATCGGTTATGATAGCATGGTGATCGGAAGATAGGGCTTCCGGCAACCAGAAGAGGAAAGCAGGCCTGGAATCGAGATAATGTATATATTCCTGCACAATGTTGAGTAAATTAGCAGGAGATACAACTCCATTGCCCCTTTCTGCGTTTATAATGGCCGTTAGATAGTCTTTGAGCATGGGTTCGCTTTCTACCAGTGCGGCCGCCGAATCCAGAAATGTATCTAGAACCCCGGGAGATGCTCCTGCGTCCACCAGGGTATTTACAGTATCCGCCAGAACTGGGGGTTTCTGGTAATTTGCATGATAAATATCGATCAATGACCAGGCACAGGCGTCTTTGAAGGATGCATTGAGAAAACCCCCGGCATCCTGTAATTCTAGAGTACGGGATATATTCATCTTCCGGGGAAAGAGGAGACTTCCGAAGACACGCCCTCCCACCGGGAGGGTCTCCTTCAATGGAACAAAATACCTTCGTTCCAGGGTAATGGTATGCCTGCCTTTTTCAACGAACACCGTACAGGGGGTAGCGCCGGCGTACCGGCCGTCGACGAGAACCCTGACGTTCCCAGGGGCCGTGATAACGGTAACCCTGGAACCGTTGTGCTTGATCCCCGGATACACCAGTATAAAAAAGAGGATGACCGCCAGGATAATTCCGTAGATAACGGTAAGGTAGACCCCCGGTTCGATACCGAGGAGGGGTTTGAGCCGAACCTTGATATCTTCCGGTTCCTCCTGTTTCTTCTTCCTGCGCTTCGCCATGGGGATAGAGTATCCTTTTCGTGTTTCCTCTGTCAACGACGTGTTCTTGCACAGGAACAACGAGTATGATACTGTGCCTAATACAAAGCGTGGAGACGTACATGTCCGGATGGAATGATAAAATACAAAGTATAACCGAAGCCTGTCTTACCAGGCGTAAAAGGCGGGTCCACCGTAAAAAAGAAAAACAGAAGCAGAAAAATCCCATTGTTGACTGGATAGAGGCATTCCTCTGGGCCGCCGGAGTGGTCTTGCTTATCAATCAGTACCTCTTTCAGGCATACCAGATACCATCCGGATCGATGATGAATACCCTTTTGATTAATGACAGGATTTTCGTCAACAAACTGGTGTACGGACCTGAACTCATCCCCGGTATGGGTAAAATACCAAGTCCCGTCGAACCGGAAAGGGGTGAAGTAATTATTTTTGAAAGCCCGGTGTACCTGTCCAAAGGCCCCGCCTTTGACATCCTTCAACGGGTTCTCTACATGCTTACCCTGTCCCTCGTAGATATAGATCGGGATGAGTACGGAAGGCCGAGGGCTCATTTCCTTATAAAGCGTGCCGTGGCTACTGAAGGTGACCGGGTGCGTTTCGAAAAAGGAAATGTGCAACTCATGCCCCCGGGATATGAAAACTGGGTTTCGGAAGATGAATTCAAAACCGAAACATCCCTGTCATATACTACCAGGCGTATCATTAACACCGAATTATACCAGGATATCCGCGCCTCGGCCCGGGCAGACGCTTATCTGTACGCCGGCCTGGAACCTGAAAAGTCTGATCTGGAGGCTGCAGGCAACTCCTCCGTAGCCGGGGCCGATATGTTCGCCTGGACAGGGTACAGGTACGCATCACTCTATGCCATGAATCCCCACTCCCGCAGGTACGGGAGCACCTGGCGCCGATGGGAAAACGGATGGTTCCTGCCGAAAGGATGGATTTTCCCCTTGGGGGATAACCGGGACCAATCCAACGACGCCCGGTATTTCGGCCCCGTACGGCTGAAAAAAGTCCTAGGCAGGGCTATGTTCAAGTACTGGCCTCTGAACCGAATCGGCAGGATACGGTAATATCATGGGGCTCTTTACACGTCGATCCAGGGGTTTTACCTATTACCGGAGAGAAAACAGGTTGCGCAGAGGTGCCAGGCGCTTCATCCTGTTTCTGATATTTCTCTACCTTGCCTTTCTGCTGGTGTCGGCTATTTTCATAACACCGTATCGTGTCGCCTCGGTTTCGATGGAGCCGACCATACCGTCGGGGGGGAGATGTCTTGCCGTTCCGCTTGTTTATGGGATACACATTCCTTTTACGGACATACGTATACCCGGCTTCAACGAACTCCGGCGGGGTGATATTGTCATATGCACTCCGCCGACATTCCGGAGCCCCCCCTGGTATATCCGTGTTGCAGATTCCATAATCGGCTTTTTCACCCTCGACAGAATCCGCCCCGGTATAAAAACGGACCGTGCCTGGTACAACGACACAACCATCAAACGGATCATCGCTCTGCCCGGGGATTCGATAAAAATGGAATCCTTCGAGGTGTACATCCGACCTCAGGGCAAGGAAACGTATTTCAGCGAGTTTGAAATAATTCAGAAAACCTATAATATTCATATCGACCCCTTACCCGAAGGGTGGCGAACGGAATTCCCCTTCTCCGGTACCATCGGAGAAACGACCCTTGGCCCGAATGAATATTTCCTCCTCGGCGATAACAGAACATCCTCACGGGATTCCTCCCTGTGGGGACCGGTAAACAGGGAATCTATCCGCTCCCGGGTAATGATCAGCTATTTGCCCGGTTTCAATTTTCAATGATTATGCACCCCCGGGACCTGGTTCATCTCGATACAGTCTCTGCGTACTTCCATATCCCCTTCTGCCGAAGTAAATGCACATACTGCGGCTTCTACTCGGAAACCGGCCGGGATTCACAGTATATGCGCCAGGAAATTATTCGCATGCTGGGCATGTTTACGTTTTTTCACGATGCCATCGGTTTTTCGAGCATTAGAACAGTTTACCTGGGAGGCGGAACTCCCAGCGTTTTAGACCGGAAGAGTCTGATACTGCTCTGCAAGGGCATCCGCGCCCTCACGGATACCGAGCCTGCGGAATGGACCATCGAAGCGAATCCCGAGTCGACGGACAAAGAGTTCTGCGCGATTCTAAAAGACCTCGGTATAGGTCGTTTGAGCATGGGAATACAGAGCTTTCAGCCGGAACTGCGTCGGTGCCTGGGCCGGATAGAGCCGGAGGAGGGCTTGGAAGCCCGCCTGGAAAAGATTCTAGGCGTATGGGACGGAACCCTCAATCTTGACCTTATAACAGGTATACCGGGACAAACGGTAGCCATGGCTGTGGAGGACGCTGCAGGTGCTCTAGGATACCATCCGGACCATCTCTCACTGTACACATTATCCGTGGAACCGGGAACTGTAATGCAGAAGAACATTCGGAAGGGGTTCTATGGTCTTCCTAAAGAGGAGGAAAGCGAGGATATGTGGTTTTCCGCCTCGGATGTACTCACTTCCGCGGGGTATGAACGGTATGAGGTGTCAAATTTTGCCGCACCCGGGAAACGCTGCCTGCATAATACCTCCTATTGGTCCATGAAGCCCTATACCGGCTGCGGGCCGACTGCCGTATCAACCCTTCCTTCCAAGACAGGACCGGTCCGCCTTACCTTTGATACGAAACACCAACTTCATCGTGAAGATATTTCCCCTTCGGATTTTCTCCTGGATTACCTTATCATGGGATTGAGGACCATCGACGGGATATCCTTCAGTGAACTGGAAAATGTTTTTAATACAAACGTTTTTTTATTACTGGGTGAGCTCATATCCACATGGAAGAATTCCGGATGGATAGCTGAAGACAAGATGCGTCTTCGAATGACCGATAATGGTCTTTCAATTCTAGACGTTTTCCTCCGGGAAGCCTCCTCTATTCTGGGAAAAAGCCCGCCTAAGACGATCAAATGGCCGTCTCAATATAAATAATCAACAACCCCGCCGCAAGCGGCGGGGTATGAATCCCGCGTGCGAATAAAGGAGGGTACTTCAATAAATCTTTAGAACATTATATAATCAGTGTTTACATAATCAAACATAACAAACGGAGAAGAATACTATGATTTCAGTTCTAGAAAAGTACGATCCCCAAATTTACGAACTCATTCGACAGGAAGAAGCAAGGCAAAGTGGTGTTCTCCGTCTCATCCCCTCGGAAAATTATGTATCGGAAGCCGTTCGGATGACTACAGGAAGCCGTCTTACCAATAAATACTCCGAGGGATATCCCGGAAAACGGTATTACGAAGGCCAACAGGTAACGGATCTCATCGAGACCATCGCTATCGAAAGGGCAAAGAAAATATTTAAAGCGGAATATGCAAACGTTCAGCCATATTCCGGTTCAGTTGCAAATCTTGCCGCCTACAACGCCCTGCTCGATCCGGGCGATACCATCATGGGCTTGGCTCTCTCTTCCGGCGGGCATCTTACCCACGGAGCGAAATACAGCATTACCAGCCGGATATTTAAATCCATTAACTATACGGTGGATGAAAAGACGGGCTTCTTGGACTATAACCTCATAGAGGACCTGGCAAAAAAACACAAACCGAGACTTATCATATCCGGTACCACGGCATATCCGAGAAAAATTGAATTCGATAAATTCGAGCAGATAGCCAAGAGTGTGGGAGCCTATCATGTGAGCGATATAGCACACCTGGCAGGCCTGGTGGTCGCGGGACTTCACCAGAGTCCGGTACCCTACGCAGATATCGTTTCGACAACAACCCATAAAACCCTGCGCGGTCCCCGGGGCGGAATGCTCCTGGCAAAGGAAGAATACGGATCACGCATCAACAAGGCCATTATGCCGGGACAGCAGGGAGGTCCCCATATGCATACCATTGCAGCGGTTGCCGTGTCCCTCGCCGAAGCGGCTACGGACGAGTTTCTCCTCTATGCGGAGCAGATTATCAAAAACTCCGCCCGGCTCGCTGAAAAATTACTGGAATACGGGTTCGACCTGGTCACGGGCGGTACTGATAATCATCTTATTCTTATCGACCTCCGATCGAAAGGCCTAGGCGGAAAGAAAGTAGCAAAAGCCCTGGACAGGGCGCGTATCGTTACCAACTTCAACGCGGTCCCCGGCGACACGGCCTCGCCCACAAACCCCAGCGGGCTGAGAATCGGCACCCCCGCCGTTACGACCCGGGGAATGAGAGAAGAAGAGATGGATCAGATAGCGTATTTTATCCATGAAGTGGTTGAAAACCTAGACAACGAAGTAAACATAGAAAAAATTGCCCGGGAAGTTCTCCTTCTATGTTCAAATTTTCCGGTCCCCGATCATTTCGTAATGGCCGGGAAGAAAAAGGCTCCCTTTACGTAAAAAACTCCTGGGATCAGTATCTGAACCAACATACCCCGCCCCAAGGGGCGGGGTATGTTGGTTCTGCAAGGTATGGATTTTATGCGGGATTCATACCCCGTACCGCAACCGTTGTCGAGGCAGTCAGCCGGCTCGGTTCCGAAGAGCGCGGCAAGCCGCGGGGTATGAATCCCGCGTGCGAACAAGATACTGATCCCACAATACAGATTCTGTCTTCTTGACACCGGATTTTTCGGCATGATAACATCCGGTATTGCACAGGGAGGAACCCTAGATGTCGGGCCATAGCAAATGGGCTAGTATAAAACATAAAAAAGGCGCCGCCGACGCCAAACGTGGTAAAATATTTACCAAGATTATTAAAGAGATCACAATTGCCGCCAGGATGGGCGGGGGTGATGAAGAGTCGAATCCGCGGTTGAGAACGGCTGTCTTGAAAGCGAAGGCTGCTAATATGCCGAAGGATAACATTACCCGGGCAATAAAAAAGGGGATCGGCGAACTGGAATCGGTTCAGTATTATGAGATTCCCTACGAAGCCTACGGCCCCGGCGGTGTCGCCCTGCTTATCGACACCCTGACGGATAACAAAAACCGGACGGCGGCGGATATCCGAAATATTCTCACCAAGGGCGGCGGTAGTCTCGGCGAGACGGGATGTGTTTCATACCTCTTCAAACGTAAAGGGGTTATAGACTTCGACACCGAAAAATTCAGCGAAGAGGACATCTTCAATGCCGCACTGGAAGGCGGCGCGGAGGACGTCTCGACCCAGGGAGATACTATCGAAGTTCTAACCGAACCTGAAGACTTTGAGTCCGTGCTCAAATCTCTGAAAAACGCGGGGTTTGAACCGGACATGGCCGAAGTTACCATGGTACCGGATGCTACGGTTTCCCTGGAACCGGAGAAGACGAGAAAAGCAATACGTCTTATCGAGAATCTCGACGATCATGATGATGTTCGATCTATATCCACCAACCTCGATATTCCGGACGACTTTGAACCGGACGAAGAATGACCCGTATCCTCGGTATCGACCCCGGTCTGGCAGCCACCGGCTGGGGGATCATCGAAGCCCGGGGAAATACGCTTCTTCATCTTGCACATGATACTATATATACCGCAGCCGACACGGATACAGGAAACAGATTGAATATCATCTTTGAAGCCGTCGAGCAGGTGCTTGAAACCTATCGACCTGAAAAAGCGGCAATAGAGCGGGTGTACTTTGCCAAGAACAGGACAAGCGCCATACCGGTTGCCCAGGCGAGGGGAGTTCTTCTCCTGGTATTGAGCCGAAGAGAGATAGAGGTATTCGAATACCCTCCGCAGGAAATAAAGAAAGCTATTACCGGTCAGGGGAAGGCGGAAAAAATGCAGGTTAGGGAGCTGGTACGTGTTGTCCTCGGGATGTCTTCTATCCCCGATACGGACCATGCCGCCGATGCCCTGGCTGCGGCGGTCTGCTGTCATGCCCTGACGGCATTCCGTGCCGCCGCCGGAGGGTTGTAATGCTTCGCAGTATAACCGGAGAGATAACGGGAAAGGGGCACGATTATCTTTGCCTTCTCACACCCTCCGGAATTGAATGGGATATAACGGTGGATTCGAGGACCGCCGCACAGCTTCCCCCGGTAGGCGATACGGTGCGAGTTCCCGTGTATCTCCATCACAGGGAAGATACCATGCAGCTCTTTGGTTTTTCCGGAGAAAAGGAACGTCATTTATTTTTGGATCTACTCAAGGTTTCGGGTATCGGTCCCCGGCAGGCGATAAAGATACTTTCCGGGATGCCCGCGGATGATTTTATCAGGTACCTGGAAGAAGGTGACGTAAACCGGTTATCCTGTATCCCCGGGCTTGGAAAAGCCACGGCGGGAAAGGTCATCCTGGCGCTGAAGGGGAAATTGTCCCTTCCCGACGAGGAAACCACCGGAGGATCGGCGGAGCTTGTCAAAGCGTTGATTGAAATGGGCTTTGACAAAAAAAAAGCGGAAGGTGCCGTGGACAAGGCTTCCCTGGAAATTTCAAAGATGTCGTTTTCCGAAGCCGACCGGGAAAAGGAAATCCTAAAAAAAGCCATCGTAAGGCTGAGTTCGTAGATCATGGAAGAAAACAACCGTATACTTTCCGGCAGCTATCGGGAAGAGGACAGCAAAGAAAACAGTCTCCGACCGCGGTGCTTGAAGGATTTTCAGGGCCAGGAGACCCTGAAGAAAAATCTCGCCGTATTCATCGAAGCCGCTCGTATGCGCGGCGAAAGCCTCGATCATGTCTTTTTAAGCGGTCCCCCGGGCCTGGGCAAGACCACCCTGGCGGGCATTATCGCCCATGAGATGGAAAGCGACTTCAAGATTACCTCGGCCCCTGCTCTTGATAAACCGAAAGACCTTGCCGGAATTCTGACTACCATCCAGGAGAAGGGGGTCTTTTTTATCGACGAAATCCACCGCCTGAAACCGGCTATAGAAGAGATGCTCTATATAGCCATGGAGGATTTCGAAATCGACTGGATTATCGGCCAGGGACCCTCCGCAAGAACGGTCCGCATACCCGTTCCTCCCTTTACGCTCATCGGTGCGACTACAAAAGCAGGTCTTGTGGCAAGTCCGCTCTATAACCGCTTCGGAATTGCGGCAAGGCTCGATTTTTACGATAACACGCAGATAGAACGGGTTATTGCACGATCATCACACATTCTGGACATCCCCATCGAAGCGGATGCAATAACCCTTCTGGCTTCATGTTCCCGCGGAACACCCCGGGTTGCCAACCGGTTACTCAAACGAATGCGTGATTTTGCCCAGGTAAAGGGTGACGGAAAGATTACCTCGGACATTGTAGCCGCCGGTCTGCATAGACTTGAAATAGACCGGTACGGCCTGGAGAAGCATGACAGGGAAATACTGCAGGTTATTATTCGAAAATACGACGGAGGCCCGGTGGGGGCTGAAACCCTGGCTATCAGCGTGGGTGAAGCGGTGGAGTCCCTCGAAGACTTTTATGAACCCTATCTTATTCAGCGGGGGTTCCTTACCAGGACTCCACGGGGCAGAACCGTTACACCCAGGGCGTATGAACATCTGAAAGAAACAAAAGAGACCCATGCGGACCAGGGATTTCTTTTTTAATCTGCCGGAAGCACAGATTGCCCAGTATCCGCCCGAAAACCGCGGCACCTCCCGCCTCATGGTACTGAACCGGGAGAGCGGTTCCAGGGCGCACGATTCGATCGGGAATCTTCCCGCCTATCTCGACCCGGGCACCGTCCTGGTGTTCAACGATACCCGGGTCAGAAAAGCCAGGCTGTACGGAACATCCGAAACAGGAGGCCGGGTGGAGTTTCTCCTTCTCCGGCGCACCGGCCGACTTTGCTGGGAGGCCGTTGTATCAAAATCTAGAAAACAACGCCCCGGCAGGACATATACCTTCGCCGGCGGTGTCCATGGTACCGTGGGTGCCGGGTCCGAAGGAATACGGAAGGTCACCTTCGATACCGAGATCGACGATGACTATCTGGAGATTCACGGTCATGTTCCGCTGCCCCCGTATATTCGGCGGGCCGACACGGCATCGGATTCTGAGCGTTATCAAACGGTATATGCCCGGGCCGTCGGTTCCTCCGCCGCACCTACGGCCGGTCTGCACTTTACGGAAGAACTCCTTGCACGGTTGAAACTCGGAGGCATCGACATTGTATTCATCACCCTGCATGTCGGACCCGGCACTTTTCTGCCCATACGAACGGAACATGTCGAAGACCACCGTATGCACGAAGAAAACTTCGAGATTAGTGAGAAAACGGCCGACACGCTCAGGAATGCACGGAAAGAGGGCAGAACCATCTGTGCCGTTGGTACAACCTCCGTACGCACCCTGGAAGCGGCCTGGGAAGGCGACGGACCGCGACCCGGGAAAGGAAGCACGTCCATCTTTATCTATCCCGGGTATCGTTTTCGGGGAGTAGACCAGATGCTTACAAACTTTCATACTCCCGGTTCCAGCCTGTTACTCATGGTCTCGGCCTTTGCAGGGTGGGACCTGATCAAAGACGCCTATGAGGAAGCTGTACAGCGGGGATACATGTTTTTTTCCTACGGGGATGCAATGCTGATACGGTAAGCGAAAATCAGTAGGTCCTCTCGTCCATGGCAAGGAATTGTTCTCTTACCTCGGCAAGTCGACTAAGATCCGCCCTGATAAAACGCTCGTAATCCAATTCGCCGTGTACTATTCTGTAATACTCGTCCTCCCAAAACTGTACATCCGTAAGGTGCATAAAGGAAGTACCGTCGATCTTTTCCACCCACGATAGGGCTTCCTGCCAGTAGAGGAGGGCGGTATTGTAGTAATATTCGGCCATCTCGAGACTTTTAAGGTTTGTCCCGCGGAAGGGATAATTATAAAAGTAAGCCTTTCTTTTATCGTACTTGGAGGCGAGGAGGCGGTAGAGCTCGGTCAATTTTATATTGACATGCATCTTGAAGAGTTGTCTGTACCGCTCCCACTCTTCCTCTGTCTCTATCACCGCAAGGGCATTCAGCGGGTTGGCAAAAGGGGCTTCAAGGGCCTTCTGCAGATAGAAGATACATTCGTTCAAATCTTCCGGATACTGGTAGAATTGGATGTGATAGAGCTCGTAGAGCTGCTCGGCGTAGAGTAGGCGATACCCGAAAACATCAATTGTCATGAACACGAGAAGAATTAAAATGAGAATTACCGGTTTATTCACACCTTTTATATCGGTAAACCGGGGATAAGGCTCCAGATTTTTTCGCATATCATCACGGCTTCCATGGATCCGTCGATTTCGTGATACTTCATGCCCGAATCTTTAAAATACCGGAAGGATTCGCGATAGTTTTTCATAATCGCTTTCTGCATGGATTCCGCCTCGAAGAGTTCTTCTTTTCCGCGGACCTGCATTCTCTTGAGGCATTCTTTTTCCGGCACTGAAAGAAAAAACAGGTGCTCCGGCAGGGGATACCGGTTGAGTTCCAGTACTTCCTCGAAACTGCAATCAAGAGACTGATATGCCAGGGAAGAAAAAATATACCTGTCGCAGAAGACTAACTCGCCGCGCCGGAGCCTGGGAACGATGGCGATATCACCACCGTACAGATGGTCGTACCTGTCTGCCGCGAACAGTCGTGCAAGGGTGCAGGGATGCACGGTTATCTCCCTGGCCAGTATTTTCCGGACAAGCAGTCCCACGGGTCCTTCGCTGGGCTCCCAGGTGCAATGGGCGGGGACGCGCAGGCTTCTCGCTTTTTCTCTGAGAAGATTGAGCTGTGTGGTGGTGCCTGCACCGTCGAGTCCTTCCAGGACAATAAAATTTTCAAGCACGGTATATTCCGAATAACCCATACCGAAGATCATACATTGAACGGTGTAAAAATGTCATTATAAAACATCAAAAAAGTATCTACTGTCCACGGAGGGGGGGCACAATGTAGAAAATTAAAAGAGTTCCGGTTATATTAGAGGCACGGCATGAACTATGAATAAAACCGCAACCGAAGGCGGAAAACCGTACATTACCGTGATACTCTTTCTTTGCCTGGCGGCGGCTCTCATTACTGCGGCGATCCCTCTGCAGCGCCGGATATCCGAGCGCCTGGAAGTCTTAAAGCAGGAATCCCTGGAGTACATCGAAGACCTCTTCGGCAGAAGTATAAGTTACGATTCCATAGCTCCGTCTGTTTTCAGGTATATCGAGATAAGGGGGTTACGTATATATTCACGGCAGCAAAGCGCCGATCCTCTGCTTTCGATTTCCCGTATTCGTGTATTCTACCGTCTCGGAGAACTGTTGAAGGGTGGTGGAGCCGCAGCCTTGCGTGAAATCCGTATAGAGAACTCATCTTTTTTATTCGACCTGGAAGAAGACGGCGATATTTTTGAACTCTTTACCCCGGAAGGAATGGGGACCTTCACATTCCCCGACATTACGATCTCGGGTAAAAACCTTACCCTGGAAGTGGAATCGGATAAAGGTAGAGTCAGGCTTGAAAAGTTTTTCTTCGAATTAAAACCCGCCGGGGAACTGCTCAAGGTACAGGGAAAATTTAACGGTTCCGCCTTTGCCGACCCTGCTCGGTTCGATATCGATTCCCTGCGGGCGGTGGTTCGAATTTCAGGCGTTGTAAGCCGGGATTTTTCCGAATCCGAGCTGAGAATAAAACTGGCCCAAGTGTATTCACCGATGTTAGAGCTCAACGCTATAACCTTGTATGCGGGACACACCGGCAAGAAAGTGACACTGCGAAAAATTCAGGACAAAGCCCCCTTCGATATACGGGTGGATTACGATGTTGAACATAAAAAGGCGGATCTCTCGTTCAGCGCCGAAGACTTTGTGCCCTATACATATCTAACCCCGGGTGAAGGTTTGTCGGATATGGCCCCATGGTTTACATCGGTAATCTCCGGCACGGCGGAAGCTGAATATTCTATCGAGGGTGAAGAAGTAAACTACGATACGGACCTGCATCTTCGCCTGGATAACCGGTTTCTTCCGACGGCTTTTTCCCTGGACCTGGACATGTACGGCAACCTGTCCCGGGTCATGTGCCGCAGTGTAATGGTGTCCTCGGTATACGGGCTATGGTCTTTCCAGGGGTCGGTGTCGGTACAAGAACCCTTCCCGGTGCCGGAAGGAACTCTCCGGGTCAGAAATGTTCCCATCGGCGATGCCACCGTTAATTCGATCATGACGATAGAACAAAGGGATCCCTTTGTCCGCATACATAGCAACGCAACCGATGTGGGAGCGATCACCTTGCGTAATACGGTCATCGATCTCATTCCTTACAAGGACGACATCGATTTTCTCATAACCACTTTCCTCGATGAAGAAAGCGACACGCCTCTTTTTTCCGGCGGGGGAAACCTGCAGATCCGCCCGGACCTCTTCATCCAGGCATCCGCCGCGGTCGAAGCGCTTCCGCTGGCCCCGGTGGCCGGTCTTTTCACCGATGATACGCGGCTCGAAAAAATTACGGAATCATTGGTCTTATCCACCCATGTCTTTCTTTCCACCGATTTCGACCGTTTTTCCTTTACAACGTCGGATGTTCGGTTTCTCGATCTCGAAGTTCCTGGAAATCGCGCGAGCCTTTCCCTTACCGGCAACAACAGCGGATTCAGCCTGGACAATATACAGGTCACCTGGGGAGAATCACACCTTTCGGGAAACGCCTCCATCGATACCATGGGAAAAAGCGGATTTTCCGCGGATATGTCCTTTGTTTTCCGGGATATTCCGTACCGTATGAGCGCCTCATGGAACCCGGAAAAAGGTCTCCTTATCGACGGCAACCACGGTATAAACGCCCTTCTCCGGCCCGAAGACGGTAGCTTTCAGTTCCGTTTTTCCTGCGAAAACCTCCCTGTACTCCTGAAAGACAGTATCGGTTACCTCACCCTTAGAACAGACGGTATCTATGAAGCCCCCGATGCCTGGGATATTTTCGTTCGGCAATGCATCCTCACGGGCTTGCCCCTTCCTGTCCGGGAAAATCGTCTGATCATCTCGGGAAAGGCGGACCAGGACCGCCTTGTGTTGTACCGCGTCGCCTATACCGACAGTATATCTTCGGTCAGCGGTAGCGGCGTGATCGATACTTCCCTCATTTCCGCATCAGGCAACGGTTGGCTGGAAATGTCGGACGCAAAGAATAGTGAACGTTATGTTATCCAGTTCAGCCGCGATGAGACGATAAACGCGGAAGTGTATGTATCCCGGGCGCCCATCGGACGTTTTACCACGGGTGAGCTCTCCGGCCTGGTTGGTGGAAGGGTTCTTATATTCGGAAACCCGGAAAACCCGGAAATAGAGCTGGACGCCCTAGTCGAATCCGGCTTGTTCAACGGTGATCCTTTTTCCGGCACCATAAGCGCGCGGTACGACGGCACCAGTCTGAGCTGTTCAGATTTCGACCTCCGTTTCATGAACAACAGCCTTGATGACGTGTCCTTCGAATATAATCCGGCATCCGGAGCTTTTATCGGTCGGGGAAGCATTCGCGGCGCCATGCAGTCGGAAATAATCGTTGCCCGGTTGGGTATTACCGTAAATACCGAACCAACCGCTTCAATCCTCGACGTACCCCGGGTCCTGGATGAGAACATCGTGGGAACCCTCGTCCTCGACCGGATCATGAAGGGGCAAACCGTCCTGGACCCATGGAGTCTGGCTTTTGTCTACGATAAGAACACATTCCATGTAGAAGGAGGTCCGGAAACTTCTCTCACCGCCGACATCTTCGCGGACCACACCTTCGAACTGGTATTGTCCGCTCCCCTTCCTATTCGGGGAACAGCCAGGGGCGTGCTTGAAAAATCCACCGTCGAGGCGGAAATAACCGATGTAGGTATTGATGTAAAAATTCTCGATAGCATTATACGGTTGCCCTATTTCAGCTTCCTGGAAGGGGAGGCTGAAGGATATCTGAAAATAGCCGGTTCCTTTAACGATCCGGAAATATGGGGCACCCTGGACACCAGGGATACCATGGTGGAGAGTCCCTACCTTCAGGAAAAGATCGGACCCATCGACGCAACGCTCGAATTCGATGAAAAAACCCTTTCCATCCGAAACACGGTTCTGCCTGTGGGAAAAGCCAAGGCCGTGGCGGACGTTACCTTCAATATCGATCACTGGATGACCGATACCCTTGAAATTGATTTCCAGACGCTGAGCAAGGAAGGGATACATGTTGTCAATCCCTTCGGCCGGATAGATGTGGACGGCTACGTCCGGGGTCATCTGAATATCAGCGGTGATCCTAATACCATCGATCTGACCGGGTCCCTGGAAGCCCTTTCCACAATAGTTACCTTCAGAAACCCGGAAGAAGGAAGAAGCGGGTTCGGAGATGGAAGACGGATTTTTAGAAAGTTTCTTTCAGCCGATGTAGAACTCATCACGGGAAAGGGAGTGGAATTCCTCTGGCCCAGCCGGTCTCTCCCGGTGCTGCGCACCTTCGTCGAAACAGGAGAGCGCGTAAACGTAACCTATGACGGCACAAAGAAGCAGTACACCATCCGGGGTGAGGTGGGCATAAAGGGGGGGCAGATATACTATGTCCGGAGAAATTTCTACATACGAGAGGGGACGATTGTCTTCAACGAAAATCAGGACAAATTCGATCCGATCCTGTCTGCAACCGCGGAAATACGTGAAATTACTCCGGAAGGTGATTCCGCGAAGATATTTCTGATAGTGGAAGAAAATGCCCTGAGCAAGTTTCAACCGCGGTTCGAATCGGAACCGCCTATGACAACGTCCGAGATCTTCTCCCTCCTGGGGGGACACTTGTTCTATGCCTCCGGGGCCGAGGGGATGGATATATCCCAAGCCCTCGCGCTTACCAGTGATTTCGTGGGTCAGTTCGGTTTACTCCGGTCATTCGAAGAACGGGTAAAATCCATTTTCAATATAGATTTATTTACTATACGAACTCCCGTTGTATCGAATATACTGCTTGAAAAGGTTCTGCCGTCCCAATCCGGAGACGGGTATTCCGAACCGGAAACCCTCGGCAAGTACCTTGACAACACGACCTTATTCTTGGGAAAGTACTTCGGAAACGATTTGTTCCTGCAGGCAATCCTGAGGTTCGATTTTTACGACCAGCTGTCGGGAAGGATCGATTCATCGAAGGATATGTATGTGGATACCGAGATAACATTGGAATGGAAAACTCCTATAACCCTTGTCGAATTCTCCTTATTTCCCGATCTGACGGCGGACGAAACAGGCCGGATTTTTAATCCCAGTCTCGGACTTTCCTGGAGATATTCATATTAAAACATCGGCTTTTACAAGGAGCATCTATGCGTAAAATTACTGGAATTGTACTCTTGTTACTGGTTATACCGGCGTGTATAACCTTTGCGCAGGAAGAAGACTGGTACATCGGTAAAGAAATAGTTGATATCCGTTTCACTGGTCTGGAGAATATATCTCCCTCCGAACTGGAAGGAATCACCAGTCAATTTATCGGGGAGAGCTTTACAGATACCCTCTACTGGGACCTGCAAAGCAAGCTCTTCGCTTTGAACTACTTCGAACAATTTACTCCCCGGGCACTGCCGGGTGATGAAGATAAAAATACGGTTATCATCGAATTCGAAGTAGTAGAAAGGCCGGTGGTAGGGGAAATAGTTGTATCCGGTAATACCCACATTCGTACAATCGATATTCTCGACGTCGTCATGACCAAGACGGAAGACATCATCAATAAAGCAAAAATAAGACTCGATGCGGAGGCCATAAAAAACCTGTACATCGAAGAAGGCTATCCCGACGCCGTGGTGGAGGGCTATTTCGAGAAAGAGGAAGATTCGAATACTGCAACCGTATTTTTCGACATCGATGAAGGACTCCAGACACGGGTGAAGACGATTCGTTTCTCCGGGAATTCCTTTGCCTCCGAGTCGACTTTGAAACGCAAGATGTCCATCAAAGAACAGTCGATCTTCAATTCCGGTGTATTCCAGGAAAGTAAACTCCAAGAAGACATCCAGGCGATTCAGCAATATTACTGGGATAACGGTTACATCGATGCTGAAGTAATAGACGTTCAGCGTGAGATCGTTAAGGAAGAAGAAAAGAACATGCTCATCCTCACCTTTTATATCGACGAAGGTGAGCAGTATATCTACGGAGGCATGACCTTTGAGGGAAATACGCTCTTCTCGGACGAGTTTCTTCTTTCCAAGACAACCCAGGTACCCGGCAAGGTGCTGAACAAGACAAAACTCGAAATAGACTTTATGAGAATCGCCGACCTCTACTACAACGACGGATATATTTTCAATACCATCGACAGAAAAGAAATCAGGAATGAACAGACCAACGAGATATCCTATAAAATCGAGATAGTGGAGCGGGGCAGGGCTCACATCGAGAATATCATCATCAAGGGCAATACCAAAACCCAGGACCATGTCATCCTCCGGGAACTTCCGATTCGGGTAGGGGACGTTTTCAGTAAAGAAAAGGTCCTCACCGGCATCTACAACCTCATGAATCTGCAGTTTTTCAACCAGGTCATACCCGAGACTCCCCAGGGGAGCGCTCCGGGCCTGATGGACCTGGTTATCAATGTGGAAGAAGGTCATACTACGGACATCGGCTTCGGGGTATCCTTTACCGGTACCGCGGGCACTTTCCCGGTGGTGGGTTTCCTGAACTGGACCGACAGCAATTTCCACGGGCTTGGACAGGAGCTGAAGATCGGAACCGAGGTTTCCGGGGATTCCCAGAGCCTTAATTTCGGATTTACCGAGCGGTGGCTCTTAGGGAAACGAATATCCGGTGCCGTCGATTTTTCTATTAAGCACGACAAATCGACACTGGTTCCCCAGGATATCCTGTTCCCGATTTTCACCGGTACGGAGGCTAACGCCGTACCCGACCCCTACGACGGGCATTGGGTGGATCCGGATACCGGATATGACGCAACGCCGGAACAGATCACCGCCGGCACCGCGGTGACGGATTATGAATATGCCATGGACCAGGGGCTTTCCATCCCCAGTAATTATAAAATGGAATACGATTCCTTCGATTTCACCCTCAGCGGCAGCACCGTTTCTAACAATCATTTCTATCTCGAACGATCCGGAACCGGAACCCGTGCAAGTACATCCCTGAGTTACCTGACCTATGAGCCCATGGTCAACCGCCCCTTTGATGAAGACGTGCGCGCAGGCCTCGATCAATGGCAATTTATCAATAAATGGTGGGCAAATGTTTCCTGGGATACCAGGGATATTATAAATAATCCGACCAAGGGCGTATTCCTGAAACAGTCCGTCCTCTTTTCGGGAGGATTTCTCGGGGGCGTCCGGGATTATATCCGTTCCACCACCACCGGCGAGGTGTTTATCAAGCTCTTTGAAACCCTGATAGGCGATACATGGACCCTGAAACCCATCGTGGCAATCCATTCTTCCATGTCCCTGGTACTTCCCCAGTACTACCACACGGCCGATGCCGGCTGGGACTGGGGCACCAGGACGACGACCGATGAACTGCTCTACACGGACTGGATGATTACCGCCAAGGGTTGGCCGTCGATGTACGACGGTGAGGCAATGTGGGATAACTGGATAGAACTGAGAATTCCACTGGCGGAGGATTATTTTTCCTTTACAACTTTTTTCAGCGGAACGGGCTTCTGGGCTGATCTAGGCGGATTGTCCGATATGGCCCTAGAGGATTTCTATTTCAGCCTTGGATCGGGACTTCAATTGACTATCCCAAATTTTCCCATGGGCTTCTACCTGGTAAAACGGTTTAAATACAATGAAACCGGAGTCCTTGCCTGGCAGGGCGGAGACCTTTTCGCGGATCCTGAAGACCAGACCTCCGGCCTTGATTTTGTCATAAGTTTTACCCTCAGTTACTTTTAGAGAAAGGAGACGAGGATGAAAAAACGAATATTTACAATTTTTCTGTTTATCCTGGCCGCACAGTTCACGCTCCATGCGGAGATACTCTCAAAAATCGGCATCGTTAATTTTTCCCGCATTGTGGAAGACTACTTCGCTGAATCAGCAGCCTGGCGCGAAGTCGATTCCATGAGAGAACGATATGAAAAAGGAAAAAACGATATACTGCAAGAAATAGATGACTTAAGGATGGCAAAACTCGAAGCGGAACGGAAAGGAAACGAACGGGAGGCGCTGCAGCTGGAAGACGAGATCTACCGAAAACAGGAATACCTCAAGGAATTCCACTCCGTATGGACTAGCAGGATCAACTCAAAGATCAATACCATATACCAGTCTTCTACCTTTACGGCGGAAATTCTCGACGCCATCGAATACGTGGCGGAAAACGAGGGGTATTCGATCATCCTCCGGTCACAGGACCCGAATATCCTCTGGTATAACCGGGAGGTAGATATTACCGAGCTCGTACTGGAACGACTCAGGTGGATGGCATCCCGGGAATGATCTAAAAGTACTGAAATAATCCGGAGCACCGAAGGTTGTCAGATAAAACCCCCATGATGCATCAGTACCGTAGCATCAAGAACCGGCATAAAGACGCCGTGCTTTTCTTCCGGCTCGGAGATTTCTATGAAATGTTCGACCACGACGCCCGGGAAGTAAGCTCATTGCTCAATCTCACTCTTACCAGGCGCAACGGTGTGCCCATGTGCGGTATTCCCTACCACGCGTCCCGCGGCTATATCGCCAGATTGCTTCAGCAGGGGAAAAAAATAGCAATCTGCGAACAGGTTTCCATGCCTTCGGGAGGGCGGGGAATAGCCCGCCGGGAAGTGGTCGAGATAATAACCCCGGGAACCGTCACGGACGAGGGTTATCTGGACCGCGGGTCGAACAACTATCTCCTGGCAGCAGGACGGCGTGGTAAACACCTGTCTATGAGCTGGATAGACCTCTCCACCGGAGAATTCTTCGCCGCATCCTATCCGGCCGGGAATAACGGACTTATCTTGAGCGAAGTACTGGCAAGGCTCTCGCCCCGGGAAGTCATTATCCAGGAATCCCTTCTGGAAGAAGACCGGGAGGTGTCGAGAATTCTCGGAAGCCGTTCGGAGATTACCGTCAACCGTTTTCCCGACTGGTCCTTCGATATGGACGATTCCCGAACCAGGCTTCTCGAGCAGCTCGGAGTAGGAAATCTCAAGGCCTTCGGACTCCAGGAAGATTCCCCGGAGATCTACGCCTGCGGCCCGCTGCTTGCGTATCTCCATGACACCGCGAAAACCCTTTTACCTCACATTCGTTCCCTCAACGTTCAAAGGTCCTCCGAACACCTCGGACTGGACGAATCTAGTATACGGAACCTCGAGCTTTTAAAGAACCTGCAGGACGGATCAAAAAAATTCTCCCTTCTGGATGTTATCGATTTTACCGTAACCTCCATGGGGAGCCGAACCCTCAAGTCCTGGATACTGGCTCCCCTGCAGGATACGGATGCGATCCGGGAGCGCCTGGATATGGTTGAAACTCTCTACCGCCATCAGAGAGTACTTTCTTCCGTCCGTGAAATTCTCAAGGGCATTTTAGATCTGGAACGCCTTTCCGCACGAACAGCCATGAACAAAGCCCATGCAAAGGACCTGCTGGCAATAAAGGATTCAATAGAAGCCCTTCATCGGCTGGAAGAGGTCCTGGCCGAATTGAAGGATAACCGCTTCAGCTGGACCGCCGACCGGCGGGAAAGAGACAATATTGCCGGACTCTGCGGTCTTCTGGAACGTTCCATTGCTGAAAATCCCTCAATTCTCCTTACCGAGGGAAATCTTATTCGGGAAGGCTATGATGAAGAACTGGATAAGCTGCGGGATACAAAACAAAACGGCCACCGGTACCTGAAAGAATATCTTGCTTTAGAGAAGGATGAAACCGGAATACCTTCACTAAAGGTAAAATATAACCGGGTTATAGGTTATTTTCTCGAGGTTACAAAACCGAACCTCCATCTGGTCCCCTCCCATTTTATACGTCGTCAAACACTTGTGGGCTCCGAACGTTATACCACCGAACGTCTTGTTGAACTGGAAACGAAGATCAATAATGCCTCAGACATGATAATAGAACGCGAGAAGGAGCTCTTTCTGGAAATTCGCGATAAAGCTCGGGAAACCGTCCCCCTGTTGCTGAAAATATCCGGATTTCTGGCCCAACTCGACTGTTATGCTTCTTTTGCCCAATGCGCCACCGAAAGGGGATATGTAAAACCAACCGTCGACAAGGGATCGGGTATTAGTATACGCGAGGGCCGCCATCCCGTGGTAGAAGCCTACCTTCCTCCGGGAGAATTCATCCCCAACGATACGGACCTGGACAGCGACGCGGTTTCCTTCATTCTTATCACCGGACCTAACATGGCCGGGAAATCAACCTATCTCAGGCAAACGGCCCTTATCGTCCTTATGGCCCACATTGGATCATTCGTTCCTGCTTCATCCGCGGTCCTGGGTCTTGTAGACCGTATATTCTGCAGAGTCGGGGCATCCGACAACCTGGCGCGGGGTGAGTCCACCTTTCTTGTGGAAATGAACGAAGCCGCCTATATCCTCCGTAACGCTACTCGGCGGAGCCTTATAATCATGGACGAAATAGGCCGCGGTACAAGTACAAACGACGGTCTTTCAATTGCCTGGGCCGTCTCCGAGTACATCATGCACCGTATTACGGCAAAAACCCTCTTTGCCACTCATTTTCATGAACTGACCCTGATGAAAGACCGGCGGCTGAAGAACAGGAGCCTGCGGATTGCGGAAGAGAACGGCTCCATTGTCTTTCTCAAAAAAGTTATCGAGGGACCTTCGGGCCATTCCTACGGTATCCAGGTGGCGCGACTGGCCGGTGTGCCTGAAGAAGTTATACACAGGGCGGAAGAGGTCCTTTCCGCCGTTCTTTCCTCCGAAAAAAAGGAACTGCCGGCCATATCAGCGATCGATCCGGGAGGTAAAGCCTCCTTGCAGCAGGGGGAACTTTTCAGCCGGGAAGAGATGATACGCAAAATGATACTCTCGGTCGATCTGAATAATACAACACCCCTGGAAGCACTGAAGATCCTCTCCGACTGGCAAAGGGCGTTCAAAAATAACGATACCCCTTGAATCAACAGGCCCGATGGTCGCGTATTCTTAAGGTATGGACCTGGGTTTCTCAAGATTTCTCTCGGATACGGCTGAATTCCTGTTTCCCGGCGGCTGTATTCTCTGCGGTGCATCGCTCATCGCAAACTCGGAGCCCTTTTCCCCGGTCTGCAGAAAATGCGCCGCCGCAGTTTTCGCCTCCCGCATATCCTCCCCCAGGTGTCGTATATGCGGAGCCGTCATTACTTCGGAAGACGGTGTGTGTCTCCGCTGCCGGGAAAAAGAATACTCCTTCGACAGTCATACCGCGCCGTTTTTCTATTCCGGAAGTATAAAAGTGCTTCTTTCGGCCTATAAGGGGACCGGTGTCGAAGATACGGCGCGATTCCTGGCAAACATGGTAGGGAACTACTGCGAAGAGATGTTCCCCGGACTTCCCCTGGTGCCCGTGCCTTCTCGCCCGGCAGCCCTTCGGAAGAGGGGCTTCGACAATACCGGTCTTATTTGTAGGCACCTTAAAAGGCAGTATAACATAGAAACCCTGGATGTATTGAAACGCGCAAAGGGCAGACAACAGAAAAGCCTCGGTTATCATGAGAGATTTCTCAACATGCGCGGAAAAATATCCCTGGAAAAACCTGTGCCCCCTCATGTGCAACATGTTGTGCTCTTCGACGATGTTTTTACTTCCGGTGCTACCGCCGATGCCTGTGCCGCAGTTCTGAAACAGGGGGGTGTAAAAAGGGTTGATGTGCTTACCATAGCACAGGATTAAACCTGTCCTATACCGGTTCGGCTGCATAAGACACCTCTCCTGATTTTGAATTATGCGCTACTTGACGAATTAGGTTTTGCTTGTTATTCTCATCAAGTACAGTTTACATAGACGAGCTTGATAAAAGAAGTCGTTCGCCGGCTTCTTTTTTTTAGGTGTAGCGGTGAAAAGGAAAGAGAAACGGGACGATGTGACTGATAATCTCTATCTCACTGTACAAGGACTGGGGTTCAGGGTTGCGGATATATCCTCCCGTCGATCCCGGGGCGGGCTGAACGTATACGTGGTGTTGGCAAAACCGGGAGGTGTTACACTGGACGACTGCTCACTTGTGCATAACACCGTGCTTCCCAGGCTCGAGATGGAGTATCCGGAGACCGACATCCGACTGGAAGTCTCGTCCCCCGGCATTCATCGTGTAATAAAATGGGCGGATGAATTACCTGCCTATATCGGTATGGAGGTTTCAGTTTTGCCGGAGAATTCAGAGACATGGGTCCATGGAATCCTCCGGGATATTCAAGGTCCTAGAGCGAAACTCGAAACAAACAATGGTAATAGAGAGTTTGAAATAGACTCTATTCGCAAGGCAAAACTCGAGAGTATGGAGGAGGCGGAGAAATAACCATGGCTTCCGGAATGGCAGACGCAATACGCCAGCTTGTCCAAGACAAGGGAATTACAGAAGAACTGGTAGTAAAAACCATCGAAGATTTTCTCCTGGCTGCGTATAAAAGAAAATTCGGCACGACTGAAAATGCTATAGTTCGATTCAACGACGACGAGAGCGAGGTTTCACTCTTTTCGCGGAAGAAGATTGTAGAAGAAGTAGAAGACCCTGTAACCGAAATCGAACTTGAAACGGCACTGACCTATAACGAAGAATGCGAAATCGGTGACGAGTTATTGATTGAAATAGACCCAAAGGAATTTGACCGGGTGGCAATACAAAGTGCAAAACAGAAGGCCCGGCAGACCCTGCGGGAGATACAGAAAGATACCCTGTATTCTGAATTTCACGAAAAGGTCGGTGAGATGATCATCGGGTATTACCAGAGAGAGAGGAACGGAAACATTTACGTGGATCTAGGAAAAACCGAGGGTATCCTACCGAAGCGGTTCCAATCTCCGAGGGAAATCTATCGACCGAATGATCGAATCAAGGCCATGATCTACGAGGTCAATAAAACCCCCTCGGGGCTCCAGATTGTCCTCTCCCGAACACATACTGATTTCGTAAAGAGGATCTTCGAACTGGAAGTTCCCGAGGTGTACGACCGCACCGTCGAAATATTCAAGATTGTACGGGAACCGGGTTACCGGACAAAACTTGCGGTTTATTCAAATCGTGAAGATGTGGACCCGGTGGGAGCCTGTGTCGGCATGAAGGGTGTACGCATCCAGTCGATTGTCAGAGAACTGGAAGGGGAAAAAATCGATATTCTCAAGTATGATACAGATCCGAAGACCTTTATTAAAAACGCCCTTTCCCCGGCCGACGTAAAAATGATTATTCTTCTGGACGAAGGGAAGCGCCAGGCCCTTGCCGTGGTTGAAGAATCCCAGCTTTCCCTGGCCATCGGGAAGCAAGGACTCAACGTACGACTGGCCAACCGGCTGGTGGATTGGAATATAGACGTCAAGACTGAAGAACAGTTCGAAGAGATGGATATTGCCATGGAAACGAAAAAAGCCGTTTCCGCACTTTTCGGCGACTTCGAAGAGGAAGAAATCCAGTATATTTCGGAGCTGCCGGGCATACCGGAGCATCTCGTATCACGGCTCGCCGCGAATAATATCGAACTGATAGAGACCCTTATCAATATGTCCACGGATGATCTGACGGCGATAGAAAACATGACCGCTGAGGACGTCGAGACCATACAGGCGATCCTCGCGGAGAATGTTGACATAATCGAGGAAGAGGAAGAAGATAGAGAAGCGGAGGAAGAGACGGCCGAACCATCTTCTGACTACGAAGAAACTTCCGAGGAAGAACCGGAAGAAGAAGAGACCTATGAGTGCCCCGAATGCGGTGGCCCTATTACGATGGATATGACCGTGTGCCCCCACTGTGGAGTGGGCCTGAGCTTCGAGGTCGAAGAGGAAGAGGAAGAATCGGAGGGCTGATCTCTTAAAGCCTTCGCGTAAGGAAGACGAAGGGAATTATATGGCGGAAGAACAGGAAAACAAGAACAAACCGAAAGCTACTCTGATAAAACACCGAAAACCGGTTGATTCCAAGCAAGGAACCAGTACTGAAGAAAAACCGGACAAGAAGAAGGTTGTAGTCGTAAAGAAGAAAAAGAAAAAACCTGTTCCAAAAGTTGTAAGCAGGGAAGAACCCCAGGACACGACTGCGCAGGTCCCGAAGGTCGACGAAAAACAGGCGGTAAAAGAACCCTCCAAACAGGCACCCGCGGCCAGGACTGCAAAACCCGTGCACACCCGCGAATGGAGCACGAAAGAGAGGCCTCCGGCGCATTTCGCCCCGGATACCGGAAAACCCTCCACCGACCGCAGAATCCGGCGACCACCTCGACAAACTGATCGACGGCCTGAAGGCCGGCAGGGTCAACGGGACAGCCGCAGGGAGACTCCCTCTGATCGGAGAGGACCGTCCCAGGGCAGAGGACCGGCTCCCTACAATCGCGGACCGGGCAGGGAACCTTCTACAGGCCGGCCCGGAGGGCCAAGACAGGGCGGTTTCAAGCCGGAGGGAACGGAAGAACTGTCGAAAAAGCCTGCCGGCAAGAAGTTCTATAAAACAAAGAAAAAAACCAACTATCCGAAGACCAAGAAAAACGAGGTCCAGGAAAAGAACTTTCAGATCAAGAAAAAGCAGGTTAAAAGAACAAATCCTGTGCCGAAACAAATCGATATTGTCGAGGTTATTACCGTATCCGACCTGGCAAAAAAGATGAACCTGAAGGCATCAGAGCTTATTTCCCGGCTTATGGGCCTTGGGGTAATGGCGACCATAAATCAACAAATCGATGCCGAAACTGCTACCATCCTCGCGGCCGAATACGGATGCAAGGTCAATATTGTTTCTCTCTATGACGAAACCATTATAGAAAGCGAAGAGGATAAGGATAGCGACCTTAAACCGCGACCTCCCATCGTAACGGTCATGGGGCATGTGGATCACGGAAAAACAAAACTCCTGGATGCCATACGAACTACGGATGTTGTTAAAGGTGAGTTCGGCGGCATAACCCAGCATATCGGCGCCTATAAGGTCGATCTGGAAGAAGGTTCCATTGTATTCCTGGATACGCCCGGCCACGAGGCTTTTACCCTGATGAGAGCCAGGGGTGCACAGGTTACGGACATCGTCGTTCTGGTTGTTGCCGCTAATGACGGAGTAATGCCGCAAACCATTGAAGCGATCAATCATGCCAAGGAAGCTAATGTACCCATCATCGTGGCAATCAATAAGATAGATCTACCCGAAGCAAACCTCGACAGGGTCAAGCAGCAACTCTCCGAGTACGAGCTCATGCCCGAGGATTGGGGAGGAAGCACCTTGTTTGCTGAGGTTTCGGCCCTTAAAAAGACCGGTATCCGCGAACTCCTGGATACAATCCTTCTACAGGCGGAAATGATGGAGCTCAATGCCAATTATAACTGCCGCGCCGAGGGGAAAATTATCGAATCAAAGGTAGACCATGGCCGCGGAATCGTATCCACAGTCATTATCGAACGAGGAACACTGCACCTGGGTGACAGTTTTGTCGCCGGTGTATATGCCGGTAAAGTACGGGCTATGTTCAATGATAAAGGCCAAAAAATAGAAGAAGCCACTCCGGCTACCCCGGTGGAAGTCCTCGGATTTTCCGGTATTCCCAACGCCGGGTCACCATTCCAGGTGACTGAAAACGAGAGAATGGCCCGTCAGGTGGGAGCCAAGAGACAGGAACTGGAAAAGCAGGGGGAGGCGAGAAATGTCAAGAAAATAACCCTTGATAATCTCTACGATTCCATCCATGAAGGTGAAATTAAAGAACTGAAGGTCATTATCAAGGGCGACGTTCACGGTTCCGTGGAAGCACTTCAGACGGCTCTGGAGAAATTGAGTACCCCCGAGATAAGACTAACGGTTATCAACGCCGCAGCCGGGGCTATTATCGAAGACGATGTCAATTTTGCCATTGCTTCAAACGCAATTATCGTCGGATTCCATGTGCGGCCGACCCCGAAAGCCCTGGAACTGGCTGAAAAAGAAAAGATTGAGATACGCAAGTATAATGTCATCTACGATGCGGTGGATGATATTCGCTCCGCCATGGAAGGTCTTCTTGCCCCCGAACTTCGGGAAGTAACCATAGGTTCGGCGGATGTCAGAGACACGTTCAAAGTCCCCAAGGTCGGTGTTATAGCCGGTGCCTACATAACAAGCGGCAAGGTAAAACGCAACTCTTTCGTCAGGGTATTCAGAAAAGGCGTTGAGTTTCACACCGGTAATATATCGTCCCTCAAACGTTTCAAGGACGATGTAAAGGAAGTCGATTCCGGTTATGAATGCGGTATCGGCATAGATAACTTCTACGATCTCCAGGTAGGTGACGAACTCGAATTCTATGAAGTAAAACAGATTGCTAAAAAACTGAGTCAAAAGGGGTAACATGGCTGATTTCCGTATACAGCGTATGGAAAGCTTTCTCACTGAAGAGATCAGCTCTATGATAATGAAGCGGGTCATCAAAGACCCGCGGCTCAGTACCATGGTCTCCATCAGCCGTATCAAAGTGTCCCGGGATCTGAGTCATGCATCTGTTTTTATATCGAGTTTCCTCGAACATGAAGAACTGGATGCGTCCGTTGAAGCACTGAACAGTGCTTCCGGGTTTATCCGGAAAACCCTCGGCGGAAAAATGCGAACCCGGTTGACGCCCAGGCTCGCCTTCCGCGCCGATCACTCCATCGAGGAAGGCTTTTATGTCAACAAGACAATAGAGGACCTGAATTCTTGAGCATTCCCTCGGGCATAGTTCTCATCGACAAACCGCCCGGTATAACTTCTTTTCAGGCATTGAACACCATAAAAAAACGCCTTAACACGGGCAAGGTAGGACACACGGGTACACTGGATCGGTTTGCCTCAGGCCTTTTAATTGCCTGTGTCGGAAAGTTCACTAAGCTTGTCTCCCGTATAACCGGTCTGGACAAGGAATATTACGCCCGGTTTTTCTTTGGAGTACAAACCGATACCCTGGACCCAGAAGGTACGGTTCAAAAACGCATGCCCGTTCCGGAACTTAAAGAGATCACCTCTGCGATTGCTTCTTTCATCGGTACCCAGCAACAGATACCACCGGTGTACTCAGCCGTACATGTGGGCGGTAAGCGTTCATACAGGCTTGCCAGACGAGGGGCCGCCGTTGAACTACCGCCTCGGGAGATCCGGATTGAAGAAATTCGGATTATTCACTGGCAGCCGCCCGAACTCCAGTGTATCGTTCGCTGCTCGAAGGGTACGTATATACGGTCCCTTGCCCGGGATATAGGCAGGGAAGCGGGAAGCTGCGCCTATACGTCCGAACTGAGAAGGACAAAGATAGGACCGATCCGCGTGGACGGGGCGGTAAAACCGGAAGATTTCTCCCCCGACCGTGATCTTATAAGCGGCAGATCCTGCTTCGACTATCTTCCGATGATCGGTAGATTAGAGATCTACGCGGATTTTAGAGCCAATATCGCCCGGGGAAGACAACCGGACAAGAGATGGTTCATTCACCCTCCGGAAGGTGCCGGACCCTGGGCCGTCTTTGATGAAAACGGAACATTTCTGGCTTTGATAGAGAAGAGGGACGAAAGCCTAGGATATAACTTCGTTATGAGCGGAATATGAAAATTGTACGATGGAACGATTTTATAAAGGGTGTCATTTGTATACCGGGCCAGGTGAGTGCAACCACCGGGGTCTTCGACGGTGTTCATCTCGGTCATAGAGCCCTCATACGGAGACTTATCTCTGAAGAAGGAACCTGTTCAGTTCTCTCTACTTTTTCTTCGAACCCCTTCAAATTTTTCTTTCCCGAGCGATATCTCGGCGATATATTGACTCTGGAACAGAAAATAGAACGTATCGACATGCTGGGGGTCGATCATCTGCTACTCATTGACTTTTCCGCCGATTTCAGTAAACTATCAGGCAGGGTTTTCTTTCACCTGCTTCGGGAGCACCTGGACCTCAGGTATCTGGTACTGGGAAGGAATCACCGCTGCGGTCACCGGGGAGACACCGGCGCCGAGGAAGCCCGGGCAATGCTGGAACCCCTCGGTACGACCGTTGATATTATAGAACCCCTGGTTATAGACGGACACCCGGTCAGCAGTACGCGGATACGGGAAGCAGTCACTGCGGGAGATGTGGAAAAGGCTGAAAAACTTATCGGCAGACCGTATTCCATAGACCTGCGGAACATAAGGACCACGGGTAACGGCCGCAGAGTGACTATCCGACGTAGTTCAATCGGCCAGCTCATACCAAAGGCCGGTAGATATATGTGTCGGGTGGAGAACAAACAGGAACGAGCCGCCGTATCAGCGGTTCTTGAAATAGATGATCGTATACTGCATTTGAACATGGAAAAAGAACTGGAAGCAACCGAAATAAATTTCCTGCACAAAGACGATCGGAAAAATGAAGGAGATATGTAATGTCATTATCTAAGGAACAGAAAAGCGCTATCATCAAGGAATACGGTCTCAACGAGTCGGATACCGGGTCCACGGAGGTACAGATTGCGCTTTTGACCGCCAGGATCGAAGAATTGACCGAACATTTCAAGGTCCACAAAAAGGACCATGCCTCGAGAAGAGGTTTACTCAAACTCGTCGGGCAGCGCCGCAAAATGTTGAAATACCTCATGCGGACAGATCTCGATGCATACAGAAGACTTCTCGAGAAATTAAATCTACGAAAATAAAAGGAATTATTATGTCTGAAATAATCAGCATCCGGATCGGGGAAAACGACCTGGTGCTTGAAACAGGAAGAATGGCAAAACAGGCCAACGGTGCAGTTTTTGCAACCTATGGGGGAAGCGCTGTCCTCGCCACCGCGTGCTGCGGCGATAAACCCGTCGAAGGACTGGATTATGTTCCCCTGCAGGTGGAATATAATGAAAAATACTACGCGGCCGGCAAAATACCCGGCGGTTTTCTAAAAAGAGAGGGCAGGCCGAAGGATAAAGAGATTCTCGTCTCCCGCCTTATCGACCGGCCCATGAGACCCCTGTTCAGTAAGGATTTCAAGAGAGAAATACAGATTGTTCCTACGACCATATCAACGGACCAGATAAATCAACCCGATGTGGTGGCAATGGTGGCCTCCTCAGCGGCAGTTGTCATATCCGACATTCCCTTTGGCGGCCCTGTCGGTGCTGTAAGGGTAGGGCTTAAGGAAGGTGAATACATTATAAACCCGACCTTTGACCAGTCCATGGAGTCTTCACTGGAAATAGTAGTTGCCGGAACAATCGACGGTATTACGATGGTCGAGGGCGGTGCCGGAGAAGTAAGCGAAAAAGAACTTCTCGGTGCAATCGAAGCCGCCGAACCGGTAATAAAGAAAATCTGCCAAGTCCAGATAGAGCTGGCAGGCCGGGTTGGAAAGGAAAAACTTCCCCTTATAACCGAAGAGAAGACTCTTCCCCTTCGCGACGAAATCTGGAACTATGCATATGCTAAAATGGAAACCGCGTGTTTCGTTAAAGGCAAAATGGAACGGGGAAAGGCCATCGGGGCCCTCAAAGAAGAGGTCTTCGAACACTTTGCCGAATCCATCGCTGAAGAAGACGAAAAACAGGTCTACGCTCTCTTAGAAGAAATGGAGCAGAAAATTGTCCGCACTTCTATACTGGAACGACATATTAGAACGGATGGACGCGGCCCGGAGGATATCCGGCCTATTACATGCGAGATAGGATTACTGCCCCGGACCCATGGAAGCGCCCTGTTTACCCGGGGTGAAACCCAGAGCCTCGGAGTCACAACCCTGGGGACGGTCTTCGATGAACAGATGAAAGACGATATAGACGGAGAAAAACGGTTCGAAAGGTTTATACTCCACTATAATTTCCCACCATTTTCCGTGGGGGAAACCGGTCGTCTTTCCACCGGCAGAAGAGAGATCGGACACGGGCATCTTGCATATCGCGCTATTGAAGCAGTTCTTCCTTCCAAGGAAGATTTTCCCTACACCATTCGTGTAGTCTCGGAAATCCTGGAATCCAATGGGTCCTCCTCCATGGCCACGGTCTGTTCCGGCAGCATGTCACTCCTGGCTGCGGGAGTTCCGCTCAAGAGACCGGTCGCCGGTATCGCCATGGGATTGGTGAGCGAAGGAGAAAAAACAATTATCCTGAGTGATATCCTCGGGGAAGAAGACCATCTCGGAGATATGGATTTCAAAGTAGCCGGAACCAAAGAAGGCATTACAGCTTTTCAGATGGATATCAAGATATCAGGGGTTACATCCCAGCTCATGGCCGGCGCCCTGGAACAGGCCAGGACAGGAAGGCTCCATATTCTGGAGATCATGGATAAAACAATTTCAGTGCCGAAAACGGACCTCTCCGAATACGCACCTAAAATTATTACCCTCAAGGTAGACCAGGAAAAAATCGGAGCAATTATCGGGCCTTCAGGTAAAACCATAAAGTTTATCTCCGAAAAATCGGGGGCGGACGTAAATATCGAGAACGACGGTACGGTACAGATTTTCAGCAAATCCCAGGCCGGCGCGTACCAGGCGGAAGAAATGATCCGGGCCCTGGTGGAAGAACCGGAGGTCGGGAAGATTTACCGGGGGACCGTTAAAAGGATAATGGATTTCGGGGCATTCGTTGAAATACTTCCCGGAAAAGAAGGTCTTGTACATATTTCAAAACTTTCCCGTGAAAGGATAAACAAGGTAGAGGACGTTTTGTCCCTAGACCAGGAAATTCCGGTTAAACTTGTCGAAATAGACCGGATGGGCAGACTTAATCTGAGCTATATCGACGCCATAGACCCCGACGGGGTCTCCCGGGATAATGTCCGAAGGCCTGATCACGGTTCGGGCAGAAGACCGGGAAATAGAAACGACGGTGGTCATCGAAGACGATAACCGATCTTGTATTGGGGGAACTATGTCTATACACAGGGAAAAGATTATCGTTCTTGTCTCCTCATCGAGCGGGCGCTTCCCCCGGTACGGTTCCGAAGGTTCGTCGGGAGCCGATCTTTCGGCGGATATAACCGAGCCCCTGACCATCGACCCGGGCTGCAGGGCCCTGGTACCCACCGGCCTCCGCATGGAGATTCCCTCAGGCTTCGAAGGACAGGTTCGTTCCCGATCGGGACTGGCATCGGGACACGGGGTTACTGTACTGAACACACCGGGAACCATCGACAGTGATTATCGTGGTGAAATAAAAGTGTTACTCATCAATCTGGGCAAAGAACCCTACACCATAACCCCGGGAGCCCGTATAGCCCAGATCGTATTTTCTCCGGTGGTTCGCGCCCGTTTCTCGGAACAGGAACACCTGCGGGAGACTGTCCGGGGAGAAGGCGGATTCGGCTCAACCGGTACCTAGGATCTACCGTTTTCATGAGCAGCCAATCGAAGACAATATTCTTTTATGTCATCCGTGAGTATCTGCTCTCCTTTCTTATTGCTTTCAGTTTCTTTTTCTTCATTTTTTTTATTAATCAGATCCTGCTCATGGCTGAAGAAATCCTCTCCAAGAATGTGCCCTTCTGGGATGTGGTACGGCTCATCGTGTACTCTTTTCCTGCAATAATTTCCTTTTCCTTCCCCTTCGGCTCCTTGGTAGGAGCCCTCATGGCTATAGGGAGGCTTTCAGCGGATAATGAAATCCTTGCCATGCAGTCCTGCGGTATACATCACATGCATATTTTCTTACCGATGTTTTTTCTCGGTATATGTTTCAGCCTAGTTTCTTTTATTACCACGGATATTTTCCTCCCCCTGGGAACTATAAATTTCGGGAAACTCTACCGGGAGGTACTGTTCTCCAATCCTCAGCTGGAGTTGGAACCCTATAGCATAAAACACTACCAGGACAGTATAATGATTACCGGCGATGTCAATGACCGCATAATAAACGACCTGGTTATTATAGACAGAACACACGAAAAGGATCGTCGGATAATCCTTGCCGACCGGGCCGTGCTCTCCCAGGACGAGGAACAACACGGAGTCACCTCCCTGGAATTGTCCGATGTTTTCAGCCAGGTCATCGATAAAAACAAAAAAAACATGTTCGAATATTCCAAAGCCGGCAGGATGGTCTACAATATACTCCTGAAGGACATCAGTTTCTCCCTGCAAAACCCCGGCCCCCGAGAAATGAGTTCGGTGGATGTCTACAATGCAATACAGGAAAAACGGAGGCAGTTGGAAATTCGAAAGGACGAACAGAAACAGCTGGTTACCAACCTTCGATTCGCCCTGGCACAGCAGTATGCGTATCTTACCGAAATGACGGCTGAAAGGCGAAACCCCCCGCGCTCTTCGGACGTGGAGCGGCTCAACGGTGTCCTGGCGGAATACGAACGCCAGAGTAACAAAACCATCAACGACAGATCGCTTCAAATATACCTCCTGGAGTTCTATAAAAAATTTTCAATACCCCTCGGATGCCTCGCTTTCGTAATTTTTGCTTTTCCCGTGGGCTATTTTGCCAGGCGGAGCGGTCGTTCCATCGGTTTCGGCATCGGGCTGATTGTTTCTATTCTCTACTGGAGTCTGCTGTTCGCCGGACAGACCCTGGGGCTGCGCCTCGATTTTCCTCCCTTTTGGTCTATGTGGCTTCCGAATATACTTATAGTCGCTCTTGGGCTCTCATTCTTTGTTATCGGGTTCAAACGATGAAGAAACTGGATATGCTGACGGTTCGTTCTTTTCTTCCGGTTTTTATCGTATCTCTCCTGTTCTTCATGCTTATCCTCATCCTCGTGGACATGTTTGCCAACCTCTGGCGGTACATAAACAATGACATCCCCGTCATCGATATTCTCCGCGTCAGTCTCTATTACGCTCCCACCTGCATATCCTATTCACTGCCCATTTCACTTCTATTTTCGATATCCTACACCATGGGCGGATTCTATTCGAACAACGAGCTTATTGCCGTGTTCGGATCAGGTGTGCCTCTGTTACGATTTATTCTTCCGTTTCTCATTATCGGGCTTTTGCTGAGTTTCGGTGGTTTCTTCTTCGAGGAGCACGTTGTCCGCCCCTCCTTTGCGGTTAAAAACCGTCTTACCCGGGAGCTTCTAGGCAGAAATATTACCTTCAGCAATACGAATGTCACGGTACTTAGCCAGGGTAACAGGATTATCTATCATACTGATTATTACAACGACAATTCGAAAACCCTGTCGGGAGTGCTGGTTATTATTCGAGACGCAGAAGGGAATTTTTATCAGTGCATTTCAGCGGAATGGGCGACCTGGGAAAACTCTTCCTGGCTTTTCAGACGGTGCCGTGTTTTTACCTGGAAAGAAGAAGGTACATATATAACCGAAAGTTTTCATGACTCCTGGCAACAGGACAATCTCAATGAACCGCCTATAACCTTCAGGAAAAACGTCCGAGATATCCAGGAAATGAGGAGCGCCGAAGCCCGCGAATGGATTGCTTCGCTCCGGAAGGCCGGTTTGCCCTACAGGAAATCACTGACGGACTATTACCGGCGTTATTCCTTTGCCCTGACGCCCTTTATCGTGTCCCTTATTTCCAGTGTTATCGGGGGCAGTTTCAAGAAAAATATCCTTCTTATGAGCCTAATTTCATCCCTTTCCATTTCAGTTATATATTATGTATTTCAGATGATTACCACCCTCTTCGCCGATAATGGATACCTAACACCGGCGGCGGGAGCCTGGATACCAGTGCTGTTCTTTTCAATAGCCGGATTCTGGGCTTTCAGGTATGCCAGGACATGACATGAAAACAAACGCTTCGTCGGTATTTGAAATCAATTCAAGAGATACATCTTCCTCCGCGCGGACCGGGATTCTGCACCTGCACCATGGTGATGTTCGTACCCCCGTATTCATGCCGGTGGGTACCAACGGCACGGTAAAGGCGGTGCACCACAAGGATCTGAAAGGGATGGGAATAGCTTTGATCCTTGCAAATACCTACCACCTCTACCTTCGGCCGGGAATAGAGGTCATTAAAAAGGCCGGCGGCCTTCATCGCTTCACCCACTGGGAGGGAAACTACCTCACCGACAGCGGGGGATACCAGCTCTTCAGCCTCGCTCCCTTCAGGAAAATAACAGCGGAGGGTATACGCTTCAGATCACATATCGACGGGTCGTACCATGCGCTCACCCCGGAAGACGTGGTGGACCTGCAGTGCGGCTTAGGCAGTGACGTCATGATGCCTCTGGACGTCTGCACACCCCCCGGCATTACCTACCGCAAGGCCCTGGAGGCACTGGAGACAACAAAACACTGGGCGGAGAGGAGCATCATCCGCAGGGCCGGGAAAGAAGAGGATATATACGGTTTGCTCTTCGGAATAATTCAGGGGAATTTTTTCGAGGATCTCCGGCGGCGAAGCGCCGAGGATATTATGCGCCTCGATTTCCCCG
Source organism: uncultured Spirochaetales bacterium (assembly GCA_964410865.1). Lineage (GTDB taxonomy): Bacteria > Spirochaetota > Spirochaetia > JAFGDJ01 > JAFGDJ01 > JAFGDJ01. The sequence goes on from CAYPIQ010000001.1 coordinate 149,415, forward strand.
GCCTGGCACTGGGAGGGCTGTCGGTAGGGGAGTCCGATGATGAGTTTATCCATTTTCTCTCCTTTACATCAGGATTACTGACCGAAGAAAAACCCCGTTACGTTATGGGAATAGGAACCCCGGAATACATTCTTGCCGCAGTCGAGAAGGGTATCGATCTGTTCGACTGCGTATTTCCCACCCGAATAGCGCGAAACGGCTCCGTGTTCACACAAAAAGGCATCATACCCTTGAAAAAGAGCCGTTACGCCGACAGTATGGAACCCATAGATGTCGAATGCGACTGCCCCGTCTGCAGGAACTATTCCCGTGCATACCTACGGCACCTGTTCAAGGCCGGAGAAATCCTGGGACCCATGCTGGCCTCCATGCACAACCTGTATTTCATGGAAGTATTTCTTGATCATATCCGTTCCTCGATATACAACGGAAGTTTTACCGAATTCAAGAAAAACTTTCTCAGAACCTATACCGAGGGGCAGAGCGAGAGATGAAAGAAACGTCCGATACCTCGAATACCGGCAGCACTCTATCCACATTTCTCGTTATGATCTGTACGTTAGTTTCCCGGCTCCTCGGATTTCTCCGGATAGCCGTCATTACGGCGGTTTTCGGCGCCACAGGCAAGGCCGATATTATAAACCTGACATTCTCTATACCTAATAATTTCAGGAAACTCCTGGCGGAGGGCGCGCTTTCGTCAGCCTTTATACCAGTGCTCTCCGCGTCTATTCATAATGACGGCAGCCTCGAGACATCACGTAAAATTGTACAAAATATTATTACATTTCAACTTTTCATTCTTATTCCCTTCTGCCTGTTGTCCATTATTTTTTCAGACACCCTTGTCTCCAGGGTGTTCAGTGAGTTTTCCGACCCTGAACAGATCGATCTCGCTTCCAGTCTCTTCAGCTGGTTTATTCTATATCTTCTGTTCGTGAGTATCAGTGCGGCGATGATGGGCGTTATCAACTCTCATAACAAATTCTTTATACCCGCGGTAACACCCACACTGTTTTCCATTTCCCTTATAGCCGCTATTCTTCTGCTGCACCCGTATCTGGACGTATACGCCATGGTTATCGGTGTCCTGGTCGGCGGAGTTGCCCAGATAGCCTTCCAGTATCCCCAGTTCCGCCGGCTCGGTTACGGCTTCAGATTAAACGCGGCCTTCAACAATCCGGAATTCAAGAATATAATGCGCCGATGGCTTCCCGTCCTGGCTACTTCCTCGATATTTACCATAACGCAGACCATTGCCTTCCGGTTCGCCACGGGACTGGAAGACGGCAGTACATCGGCTTTGACAAATGCCCTGGTCTTCTATCAGCTTCCCTACGGTCTTTTTTCAGCATCCGTTACTACCGTTCTGTTTCCCCGGATGAGCAAACAGGCAGCCGCACAGAACATGGAGGGTTTGAACGACAGTCTGCAGTATGGTCTCCGTTTTCTCCTTATCCTTCTTGTTCCTTCGGCCCTCGTTCTTTCGCTGAACGGCAGGGAGATAATAGCCGTAGCGATTCAGCGCGGCCAGTTTACTGCCGACAATACGGTGATGACGGCCGAAGTACTGACAGGTTATTGCTACGGACTCTACTCCGTGGGAGCCTACAACTTCACTCAACGTTTCTTCTATTCCTTGGGCAACTATCGTACACCCCTGGCAATTTCATTTTTTGTCGCCCTTCTCGATATCGGATTTTCACTCTGGCTCAAGGAAACTCCCCTGAGAGTTGCGGGTCTTTCTATCGCCAATTCCATTTCCTTTACCGCCGGACTCGTATTCCTGCTCCTTTCGGCTAAACGCCTGACAGGGTCCCTGCACATGAAAAGGCTTCTCCTTACCCTGGGCAAAATAATCGTCAGTTTAATACCGGTCTACCTCTTTAACCGTATATTCATCGCGATAACCGGCACCTGGTGGGTGCAGGGCAGTACCATGATAAACCTGGGACGTCTTCTCATCTTTATTGCTGTTGACCTAGGCGTCATCCTCGGCCTGTACAGGCTTTTCCGTGTTGAGATGTTTTCCGTTCTCTTTCGCTTTTTTACAAGGAAAAAGCCATGAAAAAATCTTTGCTGTTGATGTTTATTCTTTTCACAACACTGCCGCCGGTATATTCCCAGGATGATCTTGCTGCGGAAGAAGAAATCCAGTCCATTACGGAAGAACGGCGTGATATTCTCAGGTACGGTATAGACTCGCAGGTCATCGGGGTCCTTGAAAAACTGGAGGAAGAAAAGATAGAAACCCTGGTAACCGAGGCGGAAGAACTGTTCAGGAGTACCCTCAACTCAAAGGTAAAACTGGCGGTTTTATCCTATTTCTCCAGTATAGACTATTCAGGGGCTTTCGAGATGGTCCTCGAATTCCTTGAAAATTCCACTTTAGACGAACTCCCGAATGATCTCATTGCCGCTTCCGTACGATACATCGCCGATTCAGCCGGTGATTCGATAAAAAATGCCGTGGATCTCCTCATGGAGCTTTCCAGGCATGATGATGCCCTCGTGGCCGGAGCGGCTGTTGAAGCCCTCGGAAACTGTAGAGATGATGAATGCATCGATTTCCTGATGGAATTATATAACGACGGTGAAACCTCCGCTACACTTCGGGGGTCCATCCTCACCAGCCTGGGAAAAATGGGAGCCCGCAAAGCCGTACCGATGATGGAAGATATTGTCGAAGACATCGATGAAGAGCGCTCGCTCCGCTGGAAGGCCTGCGAAGCCCTGGGAAACATCGGTGATAAGAAGAGTCTACCTGTTCTGCGCAGCGCCCTCGGTTCGGACGACAGCTATCTCCGGTCATATGCAGTGGGAGCACTGAAATCCTTTGAAGGGGCTGAAGTCGAAGAGTTGCTCATGGAAGCCCTCAAGGATTCCTTCTGGAAGGTAAGGGTCAGTGCCGCGGAAACCCTGGGCGCACGAAAGGCGGAGGATGCCGTCCCGATTCTCGAATTCAAGGCTGAAAAAGATCCGGAAGAACCGGTGAGGCTTGCAGCCCTGCAAGCCCTGGGGAATATCGGTTCACCGGAAGCCCTGGAGTTTATACGTTCGATGCTGACCGGTTACAGGTCCTCCGTCTCTCTAAGGGCGGAATCCGCCAGGATACTCCTAGAGCAGGACCTGGATGGTTCATTGGAAGCCATTGAAAAAACACTTTCGGAGGCCTGGGACAACTCACAACAACAGGCGCTGCTCAATACTATCGGAAAACACCTCTCCCTGCAGGAACACAAAGCCCTGAAACCGCTGTTCGAGAAAATGCTCGATCATCCCGAGATTCCCATGCGGCTCTACGCCATACGGGGAATTGCCCGCAATAATTTCAGTAGTCTTACCCCTCGACTTGAAGAGCTCTCCGAAGAGGGCAATCCGGCAATTGTTCGAAAAGAGGCATTGGCCGCCCTGGAGAACATGTAGCGTGATACCGAAGAAGGGCAGGGTACACCCTGGAGATTTTCTTCAGTAATCAAAATCCGGGAGCCCGGGTCGATCAGTCAAATGAAGAATGCGGTTGATCCGCTCCAATGGAGAAATCCAGGTACGAAACCGTATGATGACTTCTTCACCCTTATCCGTCGAAACAGGAATATCCTTATCCAGGCAGTTATAAAGAACACCCGAAAGCCGGGGAAAGTATCTGTCTTCCGTAATCACGAAAGAATATCCTTCCCCTCTCTTCTCTATTCTGCCTATCTCAGCGGGGAAATGGGCGATAAGAATTACAAAGCCGCCGGAATTCCGGCCGCCGACTGCAACGGGGGTCCCTTCAGGAACGTTCAGGACATTCAATCTGCCGGCAAAGCGGCTCTGCCCTGAAACCAGCATTTCCAGGGGCTTTGTAGAAGCTGACAGGGTAGGAACTGAGGCGGCCGTGGGTTTCCGGGATTGTACTCCCGCAGGCTTTGGGGCGGCATAGGCTGAGTCTGAGATGCCGGCCACTTCGATCCCGTCGTGAGAACCGACAAATCCGCTGCTGAAGAAGCGGGCAACCAGGAAGACGACCCCGGCACCCAGGACAACCGCCGCAATGATCAGAATAATTTTCCAAGAGTGTTGTATGCCCTTATCCGCCCTCAGCATGATTTTTACCGTACCCTTCTGCGGAGAAATGGATACATCCTCGGGAGTAATAAGAGTCAGATCCAGCATGTGTTCCCCGGGCTCCATATCCTCGGGCAGCATTAGTTTGAGGTTCATGGTCCCCTGCTCTTCTTTTTCCAGGGTCAGAGCGGTTTCTTTTCTGAGTATATTGCGCCCGGCATGAATGACCCCGGTAATGGTAACCAGTCTTGTTTGGCCTGCAAAGTTTTTTATTACCAGCGGTAATACCGGTTTTCTATCTACTTCTCCCAATGACTCGGGAAATATGACCCGCGGTACGCCCAGAGCCACGTTGGAAAGGGTGTTTCCTTCGTCACCGGAATACCGAGTCGATACAACTCCCAGGTTTTTCGTTAATTCATCAAGATACGAGTGTTTCTCCCCACGACCGGTATTACCGTTTAGAGAAAGAATATGAAAATCCCAACCTTTTTTACGAAGCTCTCGGGAAAAATCCGCAACCCGCTCCGATACCATTTCCTCTGAAAGACCGTAAAACGGGCTGTCCGGGGGAGGATCGTGTACGCCGTCGGTTAGAATGAGTATCTTCTTGTCGGTTATAAGTGACAGGTCTTCCACATAGGTATCGAGGAACATGAGTGCCAGAAGAAGATCCGTGTACTGTCCCATGGGCTGAAGAATTTGGACATATGCCAGGATATCATCAACCTGTTCCTGTCCGCGGATCTCCTTTGAAATCTCCACCTCCGGCGAATCGGCAAAGCTTATCAGGTGGAAACGATCTCCCGTAACCAGATGTGTTTCCACAATGCCCCGAATAAGGTGTTCTTCGATATCTTCATATATCGGAAGAACACTAACGGAATTATCGAGGAGCACAACCATATCCGTATTCCGCTCTGCGTACAGCACCGAGACCATGGCAAAAAGGATCAGAATAGCAGAGAAAAACTTTTTCATCCAGGCACCTCCGCGACTAGAAATCTGCTTTGGCGATCTCTTTGATAGTATACTTGTAATTTCGCTCGTTGATAACAAACTCCAGGGTCTCCCCCACGCGATGGTTCAGAAGCTCACTGCCAAAGGGAGAAAGGTAAGAGATAATATTCTCAGAGGGGTTGGATTCCCAGGGGCCCAGCATAGTATAGGTTTCTTCTTCTCCTGTCACATTATTAAAGAGGGACACCTTGCTCCCGAAAGAAACCCTGTCCGTCTTGACGTCTTCCCGATTAAAAATCTGCGCCCTGTCCAGTTCGTCCTTGAGCTTTGCGGCATTCAGGTTCAGCATTTCCTGCCTTTCCTTGCCCGCCTTATACTCAGCGTTCTCCGAGAGGTCTCCGAGTTCTATTGCGGCGCCGATTTCCTTTGCGTTTTCCGGAATTTCTACGTCAAGTATATGCTGCAGGGTCTTCTGTTTCTGTTCATAAGCCTCCGCCGTAACAATCAGGCCACGGCTGACCCTCTCTTTCTCCGCTTCTCCATAGAACCTAAAATCCGGGAATCGTTCCTTGATCTTGTGCTTCAGCTCGATCCTGATGGAAGGATCAAGATCTTTTACGTCCTCCAAAAGGGTATAAATTCGCTCGATGGACTCCTCGTCTTCCCTGAGAATGTAGTTTTCCAGCCGATTTTCCTTGAAAAGATAATTATGTATCTGCTTATTCAGTTTCCGGTTCAAACTGACATCCCGGCGATTATTTATTTCCCTGAAGGTTATGTCCAGTAGATGAACCATGCCTATGAGCATCTTTTCGTAGGGGATGTTGTATTCGGATTCCAGTTTGGTGGAAGAAAAATTCCTTGCAAGCCATACAAATGCTTCCCGCATGTCCTTGTAATTGTCCATGATTGTAGAAAAAAGCTCATTGACTTTATCACCATGGCCATGGGCTTCCAGTTCTGAAATAATGTACCCCGTTAATGATTTTGGGAAAAGGCGGACATAGAGGTCTTCCCAGTTGTCCACCGCTTTGAGGTACTTGAGAAAATCGAGCCTGAGATCCGCGTTATTTATGTTGGAAAAGACGGTTTCGATATCCTCCGTCTGATCGATGAGTTCGGAAAAACTAACGGAAAAACCCGGATTGAGAAAAGGAAATCGCTGTACTATGCGCTCGATGATAAGAAAAGCAGCCACCGTATATTCGTTTACCGTGTTGTAGGCTTTGAGAAAACCGGTAAAATACAAAAACATCTCGTTAAAGTATTCCGACTCGGGATCGGAGCTTTCCAGGAAATCTTCCAGAGTCCTGTACCGGTCAAAGAAGTCATTTTCCGCCTTGAACTTATTAAAGGTCTTCTCTTCTATCGATATGGGTTTCTCCCGGACCATATATGTATCGACTTTATCGGGATGGTTTCCGAATATAGGATCTTCCTTCAGAAGCTTCCTGGCCGCGGTACTCCAGGATGACCATTCACTCTGGCTGAGAATCGACGGCACGAGTTCGGCCTTTATCTGCTTCATGGATGCCGCATTGTCGTAGCTCCTGATAATTATCTGCAGAGTGCCGCTTATGTCGTTCTTGAAACGTTCTCTGAGATCCTCCTTCTTGTTCGTCACCTTGAGTACCCAGATGTGATCTTTACTGAGGATGGACAGGGCGTTCACGGCCATCTTGAGGGACATGGAGTGCTCCCTTTTCTTGGCAAAATCGATGACAATCTCGTCATCTTTTATACTTCTTATCCTCCCGATACCCCAGGAGCGATGAAAAACGAAATTTCCGGTATCAAAGGAGATATGCTTTTCAAAATCGCTTATTGCATCATGAACATTTCTCCAGCTCTGATTGAGATTCGACAGCTTTATATAATCCTCCAGCTGACTGTGATAGCCGTACTTACCCCGATAACATTCAACAATTTCTTTACGCGCCCAGCCGTTCTTCGAATCATAGGCAAGTATTCGTTTGAGAATATCGATGCTACGATCCCACTCCTCATTTTCCCTGTACCAGTGATAGAGTTCTTCCAGGAGCTGCGAAGCCCGTTCTCCGTCAAGGGTTTTTTCCACCTTGCGGTCAACATGAAAGAAGAAGTCGATGTCTTCCGGGCAGTATTCTACCAGTTTGTGCCAGATCTCTTTGACGTTGGAAAAGAGTTTTTTATTGATATACCGGTACACCGCCTTTTTATAAAAATCTACGGCTGTTTCTATATCCTCCTCTTCTTCCTTGCGTTCAGCCAGATGCCGAAGGATATCCGCTTCATCATAATCGACCTTTATTAGGCGTTCCCAGACCTCATACTTCTTGTCCTCTTCATTCTCGTTCTCATAACATTCCGCCAGTGTTCGAAGGGCAAATTTATTTTCTCCGAATTCCAGGATACGATTGCAGAGGTACTCGACGATGTTCCATTTGTGGTTGTCGGAAAAAATGTTAATAAGGACAATCAGATTAGCATCGTCCACGAGCTGTCTGCTTAGAGCAATAATCCCCGACAAATACAGGGCGATAATACTGTTTTTAGTATGATTGAGATGTTCGTCGCACATCTGCTTGACTTCATCTTCCTTCTCTTCCTGAATCGTTTCCCGCAATATACCGTCCAATTCCTTGAAATTGTTTATTGAATAGCTGTTTAAAGTTGCCCGGGTCCATTTTTCCTCGTTGAGAAGTTCATTTATCTTCTTAATAACCTCTGCCATAGTTCCGCTCCTGTCAGTGTATATAGTGCTCATATACGGTTTTATCGAGCTTCATTATTTTGTCCAGCACCTTCTGTATAGTTTCCCTGCTTTCCCCGGACATAACGTAATGATCAATCAACCAGAAGTACTTGTTTATCAGTCTCGGTATGAGCAAACGTACATGTTCCTGTTCATTGCCCGACAACGCAACTTCATCGGCGTATATCGATTGCTTCAGCTTTCCGTACTCCAGGGGTTTGAGTTCCCTTTTTACATTGAAGACACCATGGAGCACACCGTATACCGGGATCCATTCCAGAAGTTCTTCACCATCTATACCGTCCGCCCGTATGCGCTCGATAAGACGTAATATCATCACGGAGTCGAGAAAGGCTGTTTCAACCCGTTGTGGATCTATAAAAAAGGCTTCCCGGAAGAACACCTTCGATGCCCGAATTTCATTCATAAGGGCATAACAATCCGCGAGTTCTGCAAGAATTTCCGGTTCCTTTTTTCTTTTCTGTCCTGCCCGTTCCAGGTAGTACTGAGCCTGAATGTAATCGCCCTTTCCTTTACTGCATCTTCCAATCTTGAAAAGCAGCTCCGTATCATCCGAGTCCGGACTTTCCAGGAGTTTGCAGTAATTATCGAAAGCGGTGCCGAAAACCCACTGTTTGATTGAAAACAATCCTTCCTGAGCGGGGCACCCCGAGGTCGAAAGAAAAACGACGAATACCTTCCATTCCTTGAGAAGGTATTCTGCTTTTTCAAAAGGGTCTGTGTATTCTTCCAGCCGAACTGCCCTGTTTTCCCAGAATTGTGCGCATTTCAGGGAAACAAGCACCTCGGTATGCTCAAAATCTATCCCAAGCGCCTTTTCGAGTACTTCCTCCGCCCGGGAGAAAGCTCCGGAACTAAAAAAATCATGGGCTTCATGCAGCAAAGATTCAAGTGTACTTCCGTGCGTTGAAACCTCTCCTATCTCCTTTAATATTTCTTGTATTATACCATCTGGAAAGTATTAGTCAATGAGTAGAGAAATTGTACGGCGTTGCGTTTATTCCCGTATTCTGGTACAACAGTACACATGAAGCTTGAAAAGAGACCCGTGTGTGCTCCTTCCATTCTGGCTGCGGATTTTACCGCCATTGGCAAAGCCGTTGAGCTTGTTGAAAAATCCGGTTGTCCCTGGATCCATCTTGATATCATGGACGGGCACTTTGTGCCGAACCTCACCTTCGGTCTGAAAATGGTGTCCGACATCCGGTCTATAACGGATCTTTTTCTCGACGCGCATTTAATGACGTCCAACCCGGAAGATTATATAGAGCGCTATATCGAGGCCGGTGCCGATGCGGTGACGTTTCACCTCGAAGCATCCGTTCATATTCACAGAATGTTACAGAAAATCAAGTCCCTGGGCGCCGCGTGCGGAATTTCCATCGTTCCGTCTACTCCTGCCGAACATCTTAATGAAATACTCGATCTAGTGGATCTCATTCTGGTCATGTCCGTCAATCCGGGATACGGAGGACAAGCCCTCATTCCACGATGCATTGACAAGGTCCGTTACCTCGACACCCTGCGAAAAGAACGCTCCCTGGAATATCTTATTTCCATCGACGGTGGAGTAAACCGTCACAACGCGGCATCCGTTATCCGGGCGGGGACGGATATTCTCGTAGCCGGAACGGCATTTTTCGGAGCGGAAGATCCGATTTCCGAAGTCGGATATCTCCTTTGTGAGAAAACAATTTAGTCGGTACCGGTTACAGACGACAATGAAATGAGGAGTAATACTTTGAAATCGGCTGTCTCAAAAGTTATTCTCGTTATCATGTTAATGAGCGCTGTCATACTTACCGCCCAGGGAAACCCGTCACCGCTTCAAAAGGGCCTGGATCTTTTCGGCAAAAGCAAGTTTTCCGATGCTTTAAGGTTCTTTCGGGACGTCATTCTCGACCCCTCACTGGAAGAACAACACCCCGAAGCATACTACTGGATAGCCCGCAGCTATCTTGCCCTGGAAGACCTGGATAATGCCGAGAAGGCACTGGAGTTCTATCTTCTCAACTATCCTGAACACCGATACTACCCAGAAGCCTATTATCAAAAGGGGAGGCTTCTCTGTCTCCAGGAAGAATATGAGAAGTCTATACGGGTTCTTTACGATTTCATCGATTCATACACGGAAAACCCCTTTGTCGCCAATGCCTATTTCTGGATCGGTGAAGATCTCTTCTCCCTCGGTGCACTGGATGACGCAAAACGGGTGTTTTCCCTTATCCCGGAAAAATTCCCCGCCAGTTTCAAGGTTGAAGCGGCAAAATACCGTATTTCGCTGATAGAACTGAAAGAGCGCGAGGAAGTCCTCCTTGATATGATCCAGATGAGCCACGAGGAATATATCAAGATGCTCGAAGATTTCCAGACGCGTGAAAGAACCTACAAACAAGCCCTGGACATCTATCAGAGAAAACTGGCCGATGCGGCCACCACCGACAAGGACGGCACTATAACCTCCCTTCGTTCGGAGATGGAACAGAGTAAAGCAGAAGTAGAGGACCTGAAAAAGCAAATTCTCGACCTGCAAACAAGAATATCGTCCCTAAACAAGCAACTGAGGGAGACTACCCTGGAAGAAGCTTCATCAGCGGAACCGGCCGCCACTTCCACCGGCGGGGGTCCGGAGATAAAAGTCGGCTCAGGGGTGGAACAGCTCCTAGAACTCAAATCAAGGGTACTCGACGTCAAGGAGTATTACCTCAACTGGTTAACAGCTCAACTGGAGGTCGACTGATGAAAAAGGTAAAGAAAATCCTCTTCATCCTGGTTATCCTGTCGATTACGTACCCCCTGGTTGCCCTTGAACTCAAGCAGGGAAAGGCCCGGCTGGTCTTGCATGAACGAACCGGCAGATTCTCGGCCTATTACCTCACCGATGTACAGCGTAACCGTTATACTCCTCTCCTGCTGGATGACGATCCCCGGACTACGGTGATGAGCCTGCTCGTCGACAACAAGGTATATCGCATGGGCGAGAGTTTCGATTTCAACCAGACCATTCAGAAAACCGACGAAGGTGCCGACTTTATCTGGAAATCCGGCTTTTTGGAAGTGAGAGAGTCCTTTAAACTCATCTCCTCCGCCGGGTCGTCCTTGTCGGACGGCTTTTCCATTACCGTCACAATCAAAAACACATCCGAGGGCGGCTTGAATGTCGGCATGAGATATCTCATGGACACCTATCTGGGAGAAGAGGACAACACCCATTTCTCCACTCCGGCCCGAAGCACCATACAGGAAGAAACCGATTTCAAGGGCTCCATACCGGCGTATATTGTCTCCGCCGCTTCTTCGAAAGAACCGGCTGCTCTGCAATTCATGATAACCGGACCGGGAATAACGAAACCGGACCGGGTTGTTCTGGCAAACTGGAAACGTCTCAACAACAGTTCATGGAACTACGAGTCAAGTGCATCGAGAAACTTTAACCTACTCCCGTATTCGATTAACGATTCCGCCGTCGGTCTGTACTACAACCCGGTACAGTTACCCCCAAAGGGTGAAAGAACCATAACCATGGCTTTCGGGAATTACAGCGAATCCGGCTATGCCCTTACGGAACAGACGGATGAAGAGATTTCCGAACTCTATACCAAGACCCTGGCTGCGGCCGATGATACGGAGGACCCGGTCGAGATTGCAAGAACAGATCTCCTGACCATAGAAGAGCTTCTAACCCGGATAGACCGTCTTATCATGGCGGGAGAAGAAGTCGAACAGGAACAGATCGATGCCATTGCCCAAATTGTTCAGTCCCTGGAAAACAGGAAGAACCGGCACGAAGAACGGAGATGAAAGGCGGAACACTCAACCAGGCATCCAGGCTGTATCAACGCCGCAAATATGCCGACGTTATACGTCTCCTCGAACCGCAGGTATTTCGATTCCGGGAGAGTTTTCGTTTCTACTATTATCTGGGGCTCTCGTGCCTGCACACCGGAGACTTCGGCGGTGCTTTTTCGTACCTGTCAAGGGCGGAAGATCTTAAGCCCGATGATCCGGACACGCTGAACGCCCTGGCCGCGATACATCTCAAAAGGCGTGAAACGGAAGAATCCCTTCGATTATGGTTAAAGGTTCTTGATACCGACCCGAAAAACCGGCTCGCCAATAGGGGACTCGATCTTCTAAAAAAGAAATCCGACGCAGAAACCCTGTACACCCTTGTAGAAACCAGTTCCTACCTCAAATATCTTCCGAGACCCGGGGCTCTGAAGCGATTTCTGCCCCTCATTATTCCGTGCATCATTCTTATCCCGGCCCTCTACTTCGGAGGAAGGTATCTCTACAATACGATGATAGAGTCTTCGGCCACATCCCGCCCCGGATCGGACATTATAGATATATCGGAAGAAGACCTGGTAACGGAGTACAGCGGCGCTTACCGCTACATACTTACGGACAAAGAATTATCCGCTTCCTTCGAACGGATGGGAAAATACTTTGCAGACCGCCGGGATAACCTGGTCATGAAGGAAATCAACTATATCCTCGGTTCCAATGCCTCGACCGAGCTGAAACAAAAGGTGCGGCACCTCTCATCGTATCTGACCGAACCCACTTTTACGACGATACGCGATTCTTTCTCGTACGCGGAAGTAAGTAAGGATCCCTATCTCTACAACCGGTGTTATGTCGTCTGGAAGGGGAGAGCGAGCAATATAACCAGGACGGATGAAGAAATAACCTTTGACTTTTTGGTCGGCTACCATGAGAATAAGGTCTTAGAAGGCGTCGTGCCCGTGGAACTGAATTTTGCCGCCCATATCGTACAGAACACTCCTGTCGAAATACTCGGTAGGATAAGAACCGACGGGCGGAATATCATGTTAACCGGTATTTCCGTGCATCAGCTGGAGCCCTAGGATGCGTGCGGTAATACAGAGAGTAAAGGACTGCTCGGTCACTGTGGGAGAAGATGTAGTCGGCAGTATTCGTCGTGGTTTGCTGGTATATCTCGGTGTCGAAAAAAACGACACTGAATCGGATCTGCAGTACATACTGGATAAAACCGTTCATCTGCGTATCTTTGAAGACCCACAGGGGAAAATGAACCTTTCAATAGAGAATACGACAGGAGAAATCCTGGTTGTTTCTCAGTTTACCCTCTGCGCGGACACGCGAAAAGGGAGGAGGCCGTCCTATAACAATGCGGCCGAACCCGAAAAGGCCGAGGCCATGTACCGGATATTTGTCGAAAAATTAAAGTCCGGCGGCTTCACGGTGGCGGAAGGCACCTTTGCCGCAAAGATGGAAGTCTCCTACACAAACACGGGCCCGGTAACAATTATTCTTGATTCCGAAAAGACATTTTGATGTATTCTTACGGAGAGATACTACCTTTCATCATCATGTATCCCGGTGGCTTGTCATTCCGCTTGACCCTTGGAAAAACGGTATGTATGATGGTCGGAGAAAATAATTTTCGTACTGTTGAATCAGAAACATAAAAAGCCGCGTATCCATAATCGGAGGATAATATGGCAAAGAAAATGGAAAAAACTACAAATCCGGCCACGGAGAATCTCGAAGAAAAAACCCGCGCGTTGGAAGCGGTGAAGCTGCAGATTGAAAAGCAGTTCGGGAAAGGTTCTCTCATGAAACTCGGCACCGGTCTGGATCTGCCGGGGATCGAAGCCATACCCACCGGTTCCGTCCTTCTTGACGCGGCAATGGGCGTCGGCGGTTATCCAAAAGGCAGGATCGTTGAGATCTACGGTCCCGAATCATCCGGCAAGACTACCCTGGCACTCCATGCTATCGCAGAAGCCCAGCAGAACAAAGGTATCGCCGCTTTTATCGACGCGGAGCATGCCCTGGACCCGGCCTATGCCCGCAACCTGGGAGTGAATATTGACGAACTCTGGGTCTCCCAGCCGGATACCGGGGAACAGGCTCTGGAGATAGCCGAATCCCTCGTCCGCTCCGGAGCGGTGGACATTATTGTCGTGGATTCGGTTGCAGCCCTGACTCCCCAGGCCGAGATAGAAGGAGATATGGGGGACAGCCACATGGGTCTTCAGGCGCGCCTAATGAGCCAGGCTCTCAGGAAATTGACGGGTACTATTTCCAAATCAGGAACATGCCTTATTTTTATTAATCAGATCAGGATGAAAATCGGTGTCATGTTCGGTAATCCGGAAACCACCACCGGCGGTAAAGCGCTCAAGTTTTATTCTTCCGTGCGCCTGGAGGTCCGCCGTATCGAAACCATTACCAGGGGCTCGGACGACGCCATCGGCAACAAGGTAAGGGTAAAGGTCGTCAAGAATAAGGTAGCCCCTCCATTCAAAAAGGTCGAGCTTGAAATAATGTTCGGAAAAGGGATCTCAAAAAGCGGCAGCCTTCTAGATGCCGCCGTAGCAAACAATCTCGTTGAAAAGAGCGGCAGCTGGTATTCCTACGGAGAGGATCGCATCGGGCAAGGAAGGGAAAACGCCAAACTCTTTCTGGAAAGCAATCCCGACGTATTCCAAGATCTGGATACTAAAATCAGGAACCTCCTTTTCCCCGGAAAGAAACAGGCCGCCCCCGCCGAAGCGCCTTCCCGGGCTCCGGAAGCTGGGAAAGCCGCGGCGGACGACCAGGATCTTTTCTAAGGGAATCCCCGGCGGACATGGAGAGGGTATACATCGGCCTCGGTTCAAACCTGGGCGACCGCGCACACTACCTGAAAAGCGCCGTTCGCCGGCTGGGAGCCCTTATTTCGGGTATCCGGCTTTCCAATTTGTATGAAACCGCTCCCATGTACGTTAAAGATCAGGGTATGTTCCTGAACGCCGTGATGGAAGGATATACGGCCCTCCGGCCGTTAGATCTCCTCGAGGCGTTCCAGGCTATAGAAAATCAAGCCGGCCGGGACAGAACCTCCGTGGTCCACCGCGGCCCCCGGGTGTTGGATATCGACATTCTTCTCTACGGAGACCGGATCATTCGTACCGACAGGCTGATATGTCCTCATCCACTTATGACTGAAAGGTTATTCGTGCTTATACCCCTCCTCGAACTCAATCCCGATTGTACTGAACCTGGATCAGGTATACACTACAGTGAATACAGGAATGCTTTGTCCGCCGGTACCGAACAGGGTATACGGCCGGTGAAGGGGTTATTTCCGTGAATACTTTTAACGATGAGACCATGGAAGAAATACGCAAAACTAACGGAAGGGTATACAAGCTGGGAGATTTTGAAGGGCCCCTGGACCTTCTCCTCTTTCTGATCAAGAAGTCCGAAATTAATATATACGATATTCCTATTGCAGAGATCACGGACCAGTATTTGGCATTCCTTTCATATCAGGCGTCCATGGACCTGGATAACCTGAGTGAATTCCATCTCATGGCCGCAAACCTACTCTATATAAAATCCAGGATGCTGCTGCCGGTAGAAATCGAATTCGATGACGATTTCGAAGATCCCAGGATGGACCTGGTCGAAAAACTTATCGAATACCAGAAGTTTAAAAAATATACCGACCTGATGGCGGAAAAAGAAAAAGAATCCGAATGGGACATCAGCAGGACCAAACAACAACGGACCTTGCCTTTTCCCGAGAACGACGATCTGTGGGAACAGATAGATGTATGGGACCTTGTTCAGACCTTTTCAAAAATTATATCGTCCCTTTCTTCCGAACGAATTATCGACCTGTACGAAGAGGTGACGATCCATGAAAAATTGACACTGATAAGGGAATTTCTCGAATCGAAAGAAGAGTTCCTGTTTACCGATCTTATCTCGAAGAGCGGATCGATTCTGGAAATCGTCTGTTCTTTTTTTGCTCTCCTTGAAGCCGTAAAATCTCGGATGGTTGTCCTGCTGCAGAACCGGCTCTTCGGCGATATTCGGATAAGAAAACCCTAAAAGGAGCATCTCATATGGACCTGTCACGGGAGGCCGCGCTTGTGGAGGCTGTTCTTTTCCTTGAATCCGAACCGATTGAAATTCAGGGAATATGTAATATTCTGAAACTCTCCTCCGGGACCGTAAAGGAGGCTATTAAGACAATCAGTGAACACTATGCTTCGTACGGCCACGGCATGGAACTTACGGAGGTAGGCGGCGGGTATTCCCTTGCTCCCAGAGTGGAACTGTGGGATGTCCTGAAAGAACGATACGGCCGAAAAAACGCCAACCGTTTATCCCGGGCCGCCCTGGAAACCCTTTCGATTATCGCCTATTCCCAGCCCATAACCCGGGCGGAGATCGAAAACATACGGGGAGTGGATGCCGACGGCATGATACGTATCCTCGCGGAGAGGGATCTTATCAAGCCCGTGGGAAAAAAGGACGCACCGGGCAAACCGACCCAGTACGGTACAACCAGAGAATTCCTGAAACTCTTCAGGCTCAACAGTATCGCCGATCTTCCTTCGCTGAGTGATATCGACAGGAAACGTTTTGAACGGGAAGACTGATCTGCAACCTGCCCTGCGGCTGAACCACTATCTCTCGGTAAGCGGGCGCGGATCACGAAGGGCCTGTGAAGGATACGTCCGCGAGGGCAGAGTCGCGGTGAACGGAACCATCACCGTCGATCCTTCCACAAGAATCACCACCGAAGAAGTCACCCTGGACGGAAAAAAAGTAAGTCCGGAAAAAGACCTCTACTATATAGCCCTGTATAAACCCCGGGGGTATCTCTGTTCTTCCAGTGATCCCCGGGGCAGACCCCTGGCCTTGGATCTCGTGACTCCACATGTACCTGTCCGCCTTTTTACCATTGGTCGTCTCGATTTTCTTTCTTCCGGTATTATTTTGCTCACCAACGACGGGCATTTTTCCCGGTACGTGGCTCACCCATCCTCTACCATCGAGAAAGAATATATCGTCGAAACAAAAGAGCCGGTTCCCCGGGAGTTTCTCGAACAATGCCGCCGTGGAATCAAGGTCGAAGGAATTTCTTATAAAATAAAGAGATACGAAATAAGAACATCACGGAAAACACGAATCGTACTGGTAGAAGGGAAGAACAGGGAAATCCGGAAACTATTCTCCTCCGCCGGGCTTACCGTAAAAAGACTTCATCGAACCCGGATCGGACCTGTGTATATCGGATCGTTAAAGCCGGGAGGATTTCGGCACCTGAAACCCCGGGAGATAAAGATTTTGACCGGCTCCAAAAAGCAGAGCACGTCTTGAGTTATTACCGGTTATAATTGTGAATTCCCGATGAACCGTTCTTACCCCTTTACTGTTTTAATATTTATCTTTATAACATTTCCTGTATGATTGTAGCCATCGACGGCCCGGCGGGGTCCGGCAAGAGCAGTGTAGCAAAGAGAGTTGCCGATGAAGCCGGATTTGAGTATATAAATTCAGGAAGTTTCTACCGGGCCGTTACCTATGCAGCCCTGACCGCGGGTGTGGACCCGGAAGATTCTTCCGGAGTTATAAGTATTGCCGATTCAATCGATATCTCCCTCAGAAACGGTACCCTGTATCTCGGAAATGACCCGGTAGAACACCTGTTGCATACGGATATGGTGGATGCCTGGGTAGCCCAGCATTCCGCTATCCCGGAAGTCCGACACATTGTCAATCGTCTGCTCAAAACCGCCGCCGACCGGCGCAACATGGTTATTGAGGGAAGGGATATCACAACCGTGGTATTTCCCGAAGCGGAAGTCAAGGTGTTCATAGACGCCTCGGTGGAAGAACGGGCTAAACGGCGGTTTCTTCAGGGGGTAAGTTCTCTCTCCCTGGAAGAGATTCGGGAATCAATGGAAAAAAGAGACCGGATCGACAGGAGTAAACCCTTCGGCAGTCTCAAAGTGGCCGAAGGAGCCCTATATTTAGATACATCACTCTTGACCATAGATGAAGTTTGTGACAGAGTATTGTATAAAATTCGTGAAATCGCACCATGCACTTAGGAGTTTTTTGAGTAATGCCTGAAAACAAACCTCTTACCACTGAAGAACAGACTGCGTTGCAGGAGGAATATCTTAAATCACTCGAAGAACTCGAAGAAGGCCAGCTTGTAGACGGCGAAGTCGTCGAGGTCCGCTCAGAAAACGTTTTCGTCGACGTGGGATATAAATCTGAGGGGAAAATCCCCTTGAACGAATTCGACGAATCCCCTGAAATAGGCTCCCAGGTTTCCGTGATTCTCGTAAGCAAGGAAGGGAAACACGGCGAGGTAATTGTATCCAAACGCAAGGCCGACATGAGGATCTTCTGGAAGGCTCTGCGAAAAGCCCACCAGGAAAATATGCCCGTAACCGGAACAATTGCCAAGAGTATTAAAGGCGGTTTCGAGGTCGACCTCGGGTATGATGTTAGGGGTTTTCTGCCCCTCTCTAAAACCGATGTCCATCGTGTCGAGAACCCGGAGGAATATGTAGGACTGGAGTCCGAATTTCTTTTGGACCGCATGTACAGCGACAATAAGCTCAAGATCGTCCTTTCCCGCCGCGGATGGCTTGAACAGGAAATAGCAAGGAAAAAGGAAGAATTCTTCAGCACCGCCCAGGTGGGAGACGAAATAGAGGGGGTGGTTAAAAGTTTCACATCCTTCGGTGCGTTTATCGACCTGGGAGGTTTCGACGGACTTCTGCATATAAACGACATGAGCTGGGGTCATGTCGTCCGCCCGAAAGATTATGTAAAGAAAGGCCAGAAAATCCTCCTCAAAATCGTAAAAATCGATCCGGAAGAACAGAAAATAAATCTCTCACTGAAGCATTTCACACCCGATCCGTGGATGCTCTTTGAGCAGAAATATCATGTTAACGACATCGTCAACGGAAGGGTTACAAAACTTACCGATTTCGGCGCTTTCATTGAAATCGAGGAAGGGATAGAAGGCCTGGCCCATATATCAGAACTCTCCTGGGTGAAACGCATCAAGCATCCCAAGGAGTTGCTTTCCGTGGGCGATGAAGTCGAAACCATGATTCTTTCCTACGATATAGAGAAGGGTAGGGTCTCCCTCGGGCTGAAACAGGTATACCCCAACCCCTGGGATACGATTGCCGAATCATACCCGGTAGGTCTGAGGCTCAAACGGCCGGTTCGAAAGATAACAAACGCGGGCGCCTTTATCGAGCTGGAAGAAGGAATAGACGGGTTCCTCCATGTAGACGATATTTCATGGACCCGCAAAATAAAACATCCGTCGAACATCCTCAAGGTCAATGAAGAAGTAGAGGTTGTTGTTCTCGAAATAGACAAGGAGAACCGTAGAATACGACTCGGAATCAAGCAGCTATCCGACGATCCCTGGAAAGCCTTGCAGGAAACCTATCCTCCTGGGGCAGTGATGGAGGGCGAGGTTACGAGTGTCACCGACTTCGGCGTATTCGTCAAGGTCGACTTCGGCATTGAAGGCCTTATCAATAAATACAACCTGTATGCTCCGGGTGTGGATATCCCTGAAGATTTCTCCGGCGATTTCAAAACGGGAGATACCGTAAAGGCTGTTTTAACTGATATAAATCCACATAATCAAAAACTGTCGTTATCAATCAAGGAATATCAGAAAAATCTGCAGCGCAAAGAGCTTTCCAAGTATATCCATGATGACGATGAATCTGCAACGGTAACCCTCGGAGATATGCTGAAACAGAAAGAACAGGAATCCGGATAGACGGTTTACTACCGTGGATCTTGTATACAATACTATTGCGAAAATAGCCGCACAGGGCTGTTTTCATCGTTTCGGTTGCCGCGCAGCGGCATGAACAACTATTTCAGGGACAGTCGCCTATGGCGCAGATGTTTACTTCCGGTATAGACTCGGTACGTTTTAATACACTCATAGAAATCAACGTGCTTATCAATTCAAACTTTACCGACGTCAAGAACCTTCTTACCCGAATTCTCGAATCCGCCCAGAAGCTGGCCAACGGAGAGGCTTCTTCGTTGCTCCTTGTTAATCCGGAAAACAACCGTCTCTATTTCGAGATATCCCTCGGTCCCAAGGGCCCGGAGGTGCAGAAATATTCCCTGAACATGGGCGAAGGTATCGCAGGCTGGGTAGCCGCGCATAACACGTCGCTTATCGTTAACGATGTCGAGAAAGACGAGCGTTTCTACAGCGATATCAGCAAGCAGATCGGTTTCCCGACCAATTCTATCCTGGCAGTACCTATGCGGATCAAAGAAGTCTGTGTGGGAGTTCTCGAACTCATTAATAAAACAGACGGTAAACATTATACCGAAGAAGACCGCCAATGGCTCGAAATTTTCGCGACCCAGTCCGCCATTGCCATACAAAATGCCAGGACCTACCAGCGGGTCAAGGATCAGGTCTCACTCCTGCAGGACCAGGTTACCACCAATAAGGGTTTCCACACCTTTATCAGTAAGAGTTCCGTCATTCTGGAAAAACTGGCCCTGGCCGAAAAGGTCGCCCAGACCGACTCTTCCGTTCTCATTCTAGGTGAAAGCGGAACTGGTAAAGAACTCTTTGCCGAAAGAATTCACCTGGGCAGCCCCAGGGCGCATGGGCCGTTTATCCGCGTCAACTGCGCCGCCCTGCCCGAGCACCTTCTGGAAAGCGAACTGTTCGGCCATGTAAAGGGGGCTTTTACCGACGCCACCCGGGACAGAAGGGGCAGGTTCGAACTCGCGGACAAGGGGACAATATTCCTGGACGAGATCGGTGATGTACCGCTGAACCTGCAGGCAAAACTTCTGCGGGTCATACAGCAAAAAGTGTTTGAAAAGGTCGGGTCCAGTGAACCCGAGACGGTGGATGTTCGCATTCTCGCCGCAACAAACAAAGACCTGGAAAACGCAATAGAAGCCGGTACATTCAGAAAAGATCTCTATTACCGGCTGAATGTCCTTCCTATCTATATACCGCCGTTACGGGAGAGAACGGAAGACATTCCGGAACTCGCGGAATTTTTTCTCAAAAGAATTAAGCAGGAGACGAAAAAGCCGATAAGCGGTTTTACCAGTGAAGCCATGGACGCCCTTCTTACCTATTCCTGGCCTGGAAATGTCAGAGAACTGGAAAATGTAATAGAAAGGGCGGTGGTTATCTCCGATGAAGACTATATTCGTCCGCAGCACCTCATCCTGGAAACAGGAGGCATGAAACAGGATGACATGTATTCCGGGAAAAACCTCAAGGAAGCCGTCAATATGTTCAAAAAACACTACATTATACATACACTGGAAAAACACGGCTGGAAACAGACCGAATCCGCGAAAGCTCTGGATATTCAGAGAACATACCTTTCACGCTTGATCAAGGAACTGGAGATCAACAAATAGAGGAGCATCAATGGCACAATCTCATCAGAAAGAAAAATCCGGCAAAGAAAAATTCCTCGAGAATTTTTCCTATTTTCTATATAAACACAAAGTATTCTTCATTACCCTACTCACCATTCTGGCTGCCGGCCTCATCACCCTGGCAATAATACTGACGGTTCGTCAGAACAGGGCTGATAAAGCTGCAGCCGTCGCAGAGGATATACAGGAGTATTACGGCGAATGGTCCGCTTTGACGGAAGAGGACCAAGAGAGAAAAGAAGAATTAGAGCAGCTTATTCTGGATATGACGAATGAGCTCGTTGAATCCTATGGCGACACCTTTGCGGCCCAGCGCGGCCTGCTGGTTTCGGGAGAACTTCTTTTCAGGCAAGAGTCATGGGAAGAAGCGGCCCGGTATTTTTCCGCCCTTGCCACGGGATATCCTGAAAGCTACCTCGCTCCGGTTGCCCTGGCATCGGCTTCCGCTGCCTACGAGAATGCCGACATGACGGACGAAGCTCTTCAGTCGGCCGAGGCTATCATCAACACCTATGCCGATACCGGAGTTTCTGTAGAGGCACCCCGGGCATTCTTTACCGTCGGGCGTCTCCTTGAGAAGAAGGGAGACCTCCAGGGTGCCCTTGAAGCTTATCGCCAACTGGTCGGTAAATTCCCGGAAAGCAGTTGGACAAAGCTGGCACAAGACCGTATAATCGTACTTGGACCGGAGGAATAATTCTCTCTCAAGAAGACTCGAGTCGGGAGATGTTCAGGCTGTGGAAAAGAAGAAAAAACGACCGAAAATACTGGAGACGAGGCATTTTGCTTTTCTGTTAGGAGCCATTATTATCCTGCTGTTTCTGGCAGTCTCACATTGGACTGGGATCCTCGACAACCTCGAGACAAGGATGCTCGATATACACTTCAAGTACAAGAACGTCTTTAAGAAGGAGAGCATTCAGGAAGGCGTCAGTTACGAACAGCAAAATCCGAATATATCTCCCGATATCCTTATCGTCGGTATCGACTTCAAGGCTCTGGATAAATTCGGCAAGTGGCCTTTTCCACGATGGAGACATGCCGATCTATTGAAGTCTTTTACCCGGATCACGAATCAGAACGAGCGGGAAAGGGCTGTTTTTCTCGATATATTTTTTATTGAACCGGATAAAGAAGCCACCCACGACGCCATTATGATCGATGCGATAAAGGAAAACGGTAGAACCTTCCTGGAGACTGTGCTCGACGAGTCCCCGCCTCCTTCCTCGAATGCGGACGAATACTTTGCCCGGCAGCAGCGACTGTACGAGAGCTACGGGGAAGTAAAGAATATTATCGGCGACTGGGAAAATCTCCCGGCGTATTACGGTCTGCAGCCGCCTCTGCAGCCCTACGGACTGGCTACCTACGGTTACGGGCACGCAAACTTCAGTGAGGATATCGACGGGATCTACCGCCGCCAGGCGCTTATCGCTAAATCATCCGTTCTTATAGACACACTCCGCCTGGAGGAACTTACACCGGCTACTCCGCTGGATCACGATAATTTTCAGCGCTTTGAATGGGTCGATACGAAGGGCATCCATCATACGATAGACTATCCCCATACTGCCGATGTCATACAAAAACTCAAAACACAGATGGAAGCCAAGGCTCCATTAAAACTCGTGGACAACGACGGCGACGGAACCCCTGAAGAGAAGTATTACGTCATCCGCAAATACCAGGACCACTTTGTTCCTTCGATTACCCTCGCTCTCGCCCTGGAATATTTCAACAAGTCCCTGGACGATATCGAGGTGGTACTGGGAGAGTATATTCTTATTCCCCATCCCGAGTATTTCGACATTCAGTCCCGGGAATGGGTGCCCTATGAACTCGTAAAAAAGCCGGCAGTCTATGCAACCGAGGAAGACTCCGCCGAGAACAAAGCCATACAACCCGGCGACCTGCTGGAAGAAGCTGAAACCGAAGTTCTTCATGAGATCAAAATACCCATTGACGAACGGGGAACCATGCTTATCAATTTCATGGGATTTCCCTCCTTCGCCGACCCGGGAGCACGGCAGACATTTCCCATTCGCTCCTATTCAGGGTATGCGTCCAACCCACCCGGTATAGATCCTTCCACCTGGGGCAGGACAAAGGCTGTAGGAAATAAGATCATCATGGTAGGCGCTTTTGCCCGGGGTATAGCGGCCGATCAGAAGACTACCCCCTACGGACTCATGTACGGAGTGGAGATCCACGCCAATTCTCTCAACACGATTCTGATGAATAAATTCCTGGTAACCGTACCGTACTGGGTCGACATCCTGATCCTTGTCGGTGTCGTCATGCTCATCGCCTTCCTGGCCTCGCGACTGTCGTCCATATGGGCCTTTATCGTTTCGCTGGTCCTGGTTTTTGCCCTTTTCCTCGCCACCACTACTATCTTCGAACAGAAAGCCCTTATCATCAACTTTACCACTCCGGCTATTTCCATCGTGTTAACGTTCCTTACCATCGTCGTGTATCGCGCCATGACCGAGGAAAAAGACAAACGCCGAATCAAGAACATGTTCGGCACCTATGTCAGCCCCCGGGTGGTGGACCAGATACTGGACACACCGCCGGAACTGGGCGGGGTGGACAAGGATCTTACCGTTTTCTTTTCCGACATCCGCGGGTTTACGACCCTTTCGGAAGCCATGACCCCCCAGGAACTAGTCCTTCTCCTGAACCGCTACCTTACCGCCATGACCGATATCATCCTGGAAACGGAAGGAACCCTGGACAAGTACGAAGGCGATGCCATTATGGCCTTCTGGGGCGCACCCTTGCCCCAGGAAGACCACGCCCTGCGCGCCTGCAGGGCATCCCTCAGGCAGATAGAAGCCCTCAAAAAGCTCAACGAAGAACTGCCGCAGGAAAGGCGCATCAACATCGGTATCGGACTCAACTCGGGAATCATGACGGTGGGTAACATGGGTTCCACCCAGAGGATGGATTACACCCTGATAGGTGATAATGTAAACCTCGGTGCCCGGCTGGAGGGCACGAACAAGCAATACGGCACCAATATCATCATCAGTGAATATACCTACGGCCTGGTCAAGGACCGGGTACTTGTCCGGGAACTGGACAATATACGCGTAAAGGGAAAGAACAAGCCCGTACTGATCTATGAGCTCATCGATGTTCTTGAAGAAACTGAAACCGCCCGGGTTTCCTGATTTCCCGGTCGGGAAGGGGAGGGGGCTCGGAAAGTGGAGGGGGGCGCTGCTTTTCTTCTCGACTTTTCTGCTCATCACTTCCTGCGGGATAATCCAGTACCATTACATCTTCCCGGCGTATAATGACTGGCAAATTGATCCTAACAATCCCCAATTCACCTTCGATCACGACCCCCGAAATAAGGATACCGTCTTCGAAGGGTATATGCTTTTTTACCGTTTCTTTAGTTTCGCGAAGTACGAGCAGCATACCCATGATTTTATTGATTATCTCATTTCTCTCGAGGCTGACCTTGACAGTACCGCTATAAAGAACCCTGATTCCTATCGCGAAAAGGGATACCGCCGGGTGTATATGTATCCCTCCGAATTCGTTGCTGAGATTACCGAGAACGATGAACCCCCCTACCACCAACTCGTTATCGAGGAAGAACTTCGGGGAGAACCGTTGTCTTTTACCATAGATTTCGTCGAAGTCGTTAATAACTATGAAAATATCGTGTATCCTGAACTCTCCTGTGATTTCCTGGAAACAAAGTACTCGCTGTTCAGGTACGAAGAAGCCGATCCCACATTAGGGGCTTCTACACTTTCGTACCTGTCCTTCAGTCCCGGGGACATTGAACAAGGGCAGGAAGACCTTCCCCAAGATGATATTTTCGAGGATCCTTTTATTGAAGGCTCTTTTTATCTTTCACTTTTTGTTGTACCATACGGCATTGATGCGAATTTTATTCCGTACTACGGTGAGGCCCGTACCCTGGGGTATATCAGCCTGAGATTCAGATAGTGATTGTTACAACGAGGTATGTCCAATGTTCAGCTATTACTTTAATATCGGCATCATCTATTTTATCATCGGCTTTGCATCCGCTTTGATTTTTTATCTATTCTTCAAGAAAGACGTTATGGGCAAATTCTGGGGAGCCCTTATCGTCGGCCTGGTAGGGTCGTTCCTCGGGGCCGTTCTCGAATATCTTTTATACGATGTTATCCAATATCTTCGCAATATAAACAACTCCGTTAATATTTTTCCGCCCCTTTTTACCTCGATCATCCTTCTGTGGCTCTTTTCACGGGTAAATAAATCCAACTGAACCTTTTTTCCGTGCACTAGATTACTTCCGATAATGTATATTCTGTCTACTAAGAAATTCGGACACCTTTCCTTAACATGTTTTATGAGATATAACTTCATATATTATATTTTATTGCAACTTTTTTTTCGTATTGAACCGACTTTGCTTTTATGATAATGTTTTCGGTACCGGAGGACGTTTAATGCTCGATATGTTTTACAAGTTATATACCCTAGTAAAAAAACTCAGGTCTCCTGACGGTTGCCCCTGGGATAGGGAACAAACGCCCATGAGCATACGCGGCAATCTTTTAGAAGAAACCCTCGAATGTATCGACGCCATTGAAGAAAATGACGACGAACATATCAGGGAAGAGCTCGGTGATATCTACCTTCTTGTTACCATGATCGGTTACATGTATGAAGAGAAAAATTCCTTTACAATCGCCCAAATTCTTTCAGACATCAATGAAAAACTTATCCGTAGACATCCTCATGTTTTTGGAAATGTCAGTATCGATACCTCTGAACAGGTTCTCCGTAACTGGGAGCATATAAAACAGAATATCGAAAATGCGGATCATACTTCGCTGCTCGATTCCATTCCAAAGGGCCTCCACCCGCTTGAAAGAGCATTTAAGCTGCAAAAGAAAGCCGCCAAGTACGGCTTTGATTGGAACAGTTGCGAAGGGATCTATGAAAAAATCGATTCCGAACTGGCCGAATGCATGGAAGCATCCGGTGGACAGAACAGAGACGCTCTTGAAGCAGAGTTAGGGGATCTCCTTTTTTCGGTTATTAATCTATGTAGATTTATGAAGATCGACCCTGCTTTGGCTATTAACAAAACAAATAAAAAATTTAAAAAAAGGTTTACATTTTTAGAAAATAATATGAAAAAGGCAGGGAAAGAACTATCCAAAGAAAATTTTGAAATCATGGACTCGCTCTGGGAGGAATCTAAAAAACATCATCCTTGAGTAAAAAGTTCTTCGTAGGTACTAAAGCCCCGCTCATGAGAAGAATTTTTAGCATATTGCATTAAACGCTTTAATATGTATTGTTTATTATACGATTTATTAGTATATGAGTCGAGGAATTTTGCTAATGAAGGTCCTTTGCCTGTACCTTCCTCCACCAGTACTTTCATGTACCCATCTTTCAATGCTGTAACGGTCATGTAATCCGGCAATTCTCTACTCAGTGTATCAAGAAAGTTCTTATCGGCCGATATTCTATACTCCGAACCCCAGTACACCTTCATAACGGAGTTTTTTCCCTCGCCTGATCTCATAGGTTCTAATTTCTCGATCTCTAACCCTTCAGGCAATACCCTGTTTATCCTGTTCATTATCGAAACACAATCGGAACATGGAATGATCTCGGCGGACATATATTCGCCTTCAGATTCCACACCCAGGGATAACGGCCTTGCGAACTCTAGTTTAGGTTTAGGATTGAATCCTTCGGAAAAACAGACCCGTACACCGGCGCGTTGAAAAGCCCGCTCAAAGACGGTCATTATATTTATATGTGAAAGAAATAATGCCTTCCCTCTTTTTGAAAATCGTAAAAGTATTTTTTCCGCCCCTTTCTCTTCAACCATTTCTTCATGCATTTCTTCATGCATTCCGTAAAAATTGTCCTTGTCCGGTTTTTCCGCGTAGGAGATCCCTTCATTTTTTCCACAGACTCCGCAGGGATGATCACACTCTTCAATGCAGGGTCCGGTAATCTCTTTTTTCGCGGCCTTTTCGTATTCCCGCTTTAGAAAAGTTTCGGTTACCCCGGTCCTGATATATCTCCATGGCAGTTCTTCTCCCACCGATCGTTCTCGGCAGGTCTCCCTTTTCACATCCCACTCGCTTTCTTCGATCACCTTCTTCCATACATCCCTGTCAAGGTACTCTTCCCACGAATCGAGCCTGGCTCCCTTCAAGAAAGCCCGGTAAAACAGATGCCCTGAACGACTATCCCCGCGGGAAAGAACTCCTTCCAAAAAAGAAACAAAGGGCGAGTGAAAACTAACCTTTGTTTTTCTATTCTCCAGGGACCCTTTGATTTCGATTAATTTTACAAATGCTTCTTCGTCGGATAATTGCGAGCACCATTGAAAGGGTGTATGTGGTTTAGGAACAAATGTACCCACATTGATGTTCAGTTTCATACCTGTCTTTTTTCGGACATCGCGGCAAAATTCTATAATCGCCTGAGGCTCTTCAGCCGGATTCGTGAAGGGCAGACCGATCATAAAGTATAACTTAGCCTGGTTCCACCCAAGTCGGCCGGCTTCCAGCATGATATCAACGATCCGGTCCCGGTCGGCCTGCTTGTTGATACTCAACTGCCATGCATATTCCGGGGTTTCCACTGCGAATGTCAGCCCGCTTTTCCGAACCATTGAAACCTCCTTGAGGAGATTCAACGTAAAACTGTTTATCCTCAGAGAAGGAAGGGCAAATGATACCCCCATGTCCTTATAGATGGTGTTTAATTGCCGGATTAGTTCCGCTATGACTGAATAGTCCGCCGTAGAAAGTGAAGAAAGAGTAATTTCTCTGTACCCGGCTGTATGGATCAACGATTCTACTTCATCCAGAATGACTGGAATCTGTTTTTCTCTCTGCGGCCGGTAATATATTCCGGCATGACAAAACCTGCATCCGGACGGACAGCCCCGCATTATTTCAACGACTCCATGATCCTGTACCGTCCGGATACTGGGTACCACCACACCTGATCCATAACCTTGGGAAAAATCCCGGTACACCTGACGGATTACCGTCTTTTCACGTCCTGGAATCCACATGCCCGGAGTGTCCCCTACCCTGCCCAGCATTTCGTCCCTGCCGGCTCGGCGTTTTTTCATTCCTGCTAATTCTTTTATAAGAGTGGTACACCCCGACTCCCACTCTCCGATAAACACGGCATCAATGAAATCCTGCAGCGGCACAGGATTTGTAGCCCCCGGTCCTCCGGCTATAACTATAGGGTGTGAACCATTCCTATCATTTCGAAAAAGAGGAACTCCTCCGCAGTCCAGCACATTGAACAGGTTGGTCAGGGTAAGCTCATATCCCAGGGAAAACGCGATGACATCGAACATATGAAGGGGAAGTCCTTCTTCAAGGCTGTACAGGGGTGTTCCGTTGTTCCTTAATAGAGCTTCGAAGTCCGGCGCCGGTGCAAAAACCCGTTCACAGGCAATATCCGCTGAAATTGAGTTTATGTCGGCATAGAGAATCTGAACCGCCTGGTTGGACATACCTATTTCATAGAGGTCCGGGTAACACACACATACTCGGTATGAAGCCCCCGGCTTATGCACTATCCCGAATTCACCGCCGACATACCGACCGGGTTTTTGCACGCCCGAAAATTGCAGGCCCAGGTCCTTTTCGGGAAGGATACGCTGTTTCATGTTTAATAAATGAACCGCCTGCTGTGGATATTTTGAATGATACCCAGCCCCAGGGCGGCGGTCCAGAGAGAGGACCCGCCATAGGATAGAAAAAACAGAGGTATACCGGTTATGGGCATTATACCCATGGCCATACCTATATTTACCAAAACGTGGAAAAATATCATGCCGGTTATCCCGGCACCGACGAGGGTTGCAAAGGTATCTTTCGTTTTATTAACGATAGACAAAGCGCGAATAAGTATAAACAGAAAAAGGCTTAATACCAGCATAGAACCTAGAAAACCCCACTCTTCCGCAATGATAGAAAAAATAAAATCGGTACTCTGCTGCGGCAGGAATCTGTAATGACTCTGGGTACCCTGAAGAAAGCCCTTGCCGGTCAACCCGCCGGAACCCACCGCCGTTACCGATTGAATAACATTCCAACCTGCCCCCTGGGGGTCAATACTCGGATCGAGAAAGACGATAAATCGTGTTATCTGATATTCCCTCAGAACCCGGCGGAATACTGCCGAACCGGCAAGAGAAATGAGGAGGATCAGGAACACATAGGAGATCCAGTAATAGTGCACCTTTTTAAAAACCAGATACCCGACTGTGGATATAATACATACAGCCGTCACTGCTGTTAAAAGATACATAAAATAGCTCCGGTCGGTCAGCAGAAGAACCGCCGGGATATCCCCGGTAAAGATCTTGCTTTCAAAGGCCGGTAGAATCCCGAAAAGGATCAGGAAAATACCACTTGAGAAAAGGAAAACCAGGTACCGCATTCTTGCACCGGCAAAATAGAGAATAAAAAAGTAAATGGGAATATATACAAGTGCCGTGCCCATGTCCGGTTGAATAAGGATCAAGGCGATAGGGACAATAAGGATACCCAAGGTTGTCAAAATCATCCTGAGGCCTTTGATACCGGCCTTATTCTTTTCAATGTATGAAGCAAGAAACAGGATAGTAGCTATTTTAGTAAATTCCGAAGGTTGAACCCCCATCGGACCTATACCGAGCCATGATTTAGCGCCGTTAACTCTTTCACCGAATAAAAACGTAATGACAAGCAGAAGAATACAGACCAAGAAAATGTATGCAGAATAATCCCTGAGCTTATTGTAATCTATATAGGAAAACGCGAGTAATAAACCGATACCGGTTGCGCACCAGATTATTTGCTTGACATATTCCCGGGAGAATACAACACCTTCTGAAGAAACACCGCTGGAGTATATAAATAGTATTCCAATAATCATCAGTGCTATAACTGATAGCAACAGCGGGATATCTATATTAAAGAGTGTTTTCTCTCTCACTCTTCCTCCCGTAGAGCCCGCAGATACCAGACATTCTTGAATTCCTCCGTTACTTCCTCGTAGGTCTGTCCTGCGAATATTCCCTGAAAAATCATATCAGCAGCCTTAGGGGCCCACCATTCCCATTCATTCACCGGTTCTACCTGTACAACGACAACGATCTGATCGCCCGGGTCTTCAGCGTCGTATGGGGCAAAGGCCACAAACCATGAATTCCAGCTTTCTTCATAACCCGCTTCACCGGTTCCGGTCTTACCGGCAACCTTGACCGCATCCGTCGAAATGACATACCTGGCGGTTCCTTCAGTAATAACTCCGCGCATGTAATCTTTTAGCTTTTGGAATGTTTCTTTACGAATACTGCTCCGGTGCAAAACAGTCGGTTCCGTTTTTTCAATTATTTCACCGGTAGTGGGATCACGTATTTCCTTGACGATATACGGCCTGTAATTCACTCCTTCATTAACGATCATTGCCACCACGTTAGCCATTTGCAGGGGCGTAACCGATAAATAGCCCTGCCCGATGGACATGTTCATGGTATCACCGCCCAGCCAGGGAGAATTGTATACTTCCTCTTTCCACTGTGGTGAAGGTACAAGTCCCCGGGCTTCTCCGGGCAGATCAATACCTGTAATTTGGCCTAGTCCGTATCGTCGAGAAAAATCTACAATTTTTTCTACTCCCAGATACTCTATACCCATGGTATAAAAGAACACATTGCACGACTGGGCCAGCCCTTCCGAAAGATTCAAAGCCCCATGACCGCTTTTAACGTGGCAGTGAAACACCCTGTCACCCAGCTTCATTTTACCCTCGCATGTCACTGTATCCTCAGGATTGAATACTTCCTCTTCCAATACTGCGGTGGTCATTATTATCTTAAAGGTGGATGCAGGCGGGTACGTTGATTGAATTGCCCTGTTCAGAAACGGGAACCGCGGATCGAGGGACAGCTCCCTGTATTCGTCCGATCCCCCTCGTTCGTTAAATATGTTCGGATCATA
The DNA here is from genome assembly GCA_964410865.1 of uncultured Spirochaetales bacterium. Lineage (GTDB taxonomy): Bacteria > Spirochaetota > Spirochaetia > JAFGDJ01 > JAFGDJ01 > JAFGDJ01. The sequence continues at coordinate 180,432 of CAYPIQ010000001.1, forward strand.
CCAGGGATACGATACAAGGGCCAGTACTTCACCCGTGGCCGGCTTTAACACAACCACTGATCCGATTCTTTCACCTAGGGCTTTTTCACAGAGAGTCTGAATGTGCCTGTCTATTGTAAGCACAAGGTTCTTCCCGTTTTCAGGCGGTACTTCTTCACTTATCTCCGAGGCGATACTCTTGCCTTTTACATCGACTGTACGGTAACTCACACCGTCTTCGCCCCTCAGCGTAAGGTCGTATTCTTTTTCTATGCCCGCTCTGCCGATAGCCGCATTCCTGTCGTAGCCCTTATTATATAAGACCTGCAGATCTTCACTTGTAATATTACCGACATATCCTATAACGTGAGCAATCGAACCTGGTTCCAGATAACTTCGAATCGGTTTGTTCCTCCAGGTAACGCCCGGGTAATCCTCAATCCTTTCCGCTATTACCGTTATCGTATCAAAAGATACTCCCGACATGATCTCTATAGGCTGATATAGATGGTAATATTGCGGCCGTATTTTCTCCCGTATACTTTCTGTAGATATGGAGAGGACCTCGGCCAGTTTCTCTATTAATACAGGCATCTCCCCTTCCGGTACCTCGGCAGGAATGACATTAACTGCAAAGGAAGGAATGTTCATAACCAGGGGTACATCGTAATGGCGATCGTATATTTCACCTCGTTGGGCAGGAATTGTGACAATGCGGCGGGCAACCTGTCTTGCCCTGTTCTGATATTCAACACCGTTAACAATCTGTAAACTGAAAAGATAGGCTGCATACACGGTAAAGGAAGAAACTATAATTATTATCAGCGCATAGTACCTTTTTTTCTTCGAAGCCGAGTCTTTGAAAGAAAAGCCTTTTTCATCCATCACTCTGTTTCCCGTTCATTCATTCTTACAATTTTAAATAGATTCAGCAAGCCGAAGACAATAGGAGCAATGATAATATTAAGACCGACCTCTATCCAGAATTCCCGTGTAAACAGGGGGGTTGCCCTGCTTTCTACAAATATGAGTTTCAGGATGTACGCCAATACATTTTTACAAATAGTACCGGTTCCCGCAAAGATGATCGGCATAAGGACGGGATCGAAAAAAATAGTACCTTTGAACATCCCGGCTGAAAAACCGAACAACGTAAGGATAAAGGCGTGGAACCCGGGAGGAGCCAGGCTGAGAAGATCTTCTAAAATACCCAGGATAAACCCGGTTCCCTGGGCCTTCAGGGAGCCCTGGTACACGGAAGAGAACAGAAAAAGGACAAATACTATATCAGGAACAACTCCAGCTACCGTGAATCTGCGCAGCAGCGTTGTCTGAATAATAACAAAAACAGCGATGAATATCGTATGAAAAAGAAATGATCTTCTGTTCACGTCCTTTCAATCCTTTAAGATAAAAACATACTCCAGCCGAGAGAAATCAATAATCGGTTCGACCCTGAGCTCCAGGGACGACTCCCATTCCTCGGCGTTCATCGCCCTAACCCTGCCGATGTATATGCCCTTGGGATACAGAGACTGCAAGCCTGAACTCGTTACCAAATCACCGTATTGTATTTCTTCTTTGGCCCGCTTTTTAACATAATCCATTATGAGGTATTCGTCGGGGTTGCCTCCCCCCCGGATAAGGCCTTCGTACCTGGTATCCTGCAACCTGGCAGCTACATAACATGATTCATCATACAGGGGAATTATTATCGAGGTAATAATCCCGGTTTCCACAACCTTGCCCACCAGGCCTTGAAATCCGTCCTGGAAGGCAATTACGGGCATATCTTTCTTGACGCCCTGCCGACGCCCCTTATTTATTACAATTGAACTGAATTCATTTCCCGGGTCCTTGGCGATTATTTCCGCCGGAATACGATCGAAGGAGAGGGAGGAGGCAAATTCGAGTTGCTCCCGTAGCCTCTTGTTCTCGTTTACTATCTGAATATAATCCCGCTCGAGCTCCCGGTACTGGGCCAGTTTTTGTTGTAGTTCGTTGTACTCGGTTTTGAGCCTTTTCAACTCCCCTACCGAGTTTATAGTATCCGATATAAGGCTTCCAATTTTAGAAACTCCGGATTGCAGAACAGAGACAACTGAAAACCCGATTTTTTTTGGTTTTAAAACGATACTTTTTGTTGAAATGCTCAGCAATATGAGGCAGAGGAGCAGTAACCCGACAAGGGTGCTCCATTTTTTGTTTTTTTTAATAAATGTCGAGAAACGTGCCATGGATCAGCTTTATTATGTCCGGCGGGTTTAATACCCCGCAGCTTGCTGCGTAATCTTCAAAGATTACGAAAAGGTCGGTACTTGTAAGAATGATCGGGGTATTAAAGACCGCCAACAATCCAATTCCTCACATATCCAACATACCCCGCTGCTTGCGGCGTGGCATGTTGATTTTAGGTACCAACCGTATTATAGATGCTCCGTTTAGCCATCTCTTTTGTCTGTTCGAAATACATCCCGGCACCCCGTGCAACACATAGAAGCGGGTTTTCCGCAAGAATAACCGGTACACCGGTCTCCTTCGAAATAAGACGGGGCAAACCTTTTAAAAGAGACCCACCGCCGGTCATAACAATACCCCGTTCCACAATATCGGCGGCAAGTTCCGGCGGAGTTTCACCCAGGGTATGTTTGATTTCTTCGATAACAGAATTCATCGGCTCCTGCAGTGCTTCTCTTACCTCGATTGAATCTATTTCCAGCCTTCTAGGTAATCCTGTGATTGCGTCCGTCCCTTTGATCTCCATTTTTTCTATTTTCTTATCCGGAGATGCGTTTCCTATAGTTATCTTGAGGTTCTCGGCCGTTTGTTCTCCTATAATGAGGTTATGCACGCTTCTTACATGCTTGATAATCGCCTCATCGAACTCATCGCCCCCCAGGCGGATAGCCTTTGTTACAACCATCCCGCCGAGAGAGATAACGGAAATTTCCGTAGTTCCCCCTCCAATGTCGCACACCATATGTCCTGCGGGTTCAAAAATCGGTATATTTGCTCCTATTGCCGCAGCCAGTGATTCCTCAATAACCTTCACTTCCCTCGCGCCGGCCTTGTACGCGGCTTCTTCAACCGCCCTTCGCTCGACCTCGGTTATACACGTGGGTATACCGATAACCATCCGCGGTTTTACAAAGAGCTTTTTAGGGATAATTTTTGATATAAAGTATCTCAACATTATTTCTGTTGTTTCAAGATCAGCAATAACACCGTCTCTCAGGGGCCTGATGGCGATGATATCTCCTGGGGTCTTCCATAGCATGCGTTTGGCTTCGGCCCCAACCGCTACTACCTTTTTGGTACCCCGTTCCACCGCCACCACCGAAGGTTCGCTTATAACGATACCCTTGCCCCTGACATGAACAAGGGTGTTGCATGTTCCCAGATCCATACCAATATCGGAGGAAAAATTATCGAAAAAATTCTTAAGCCCCATTCTTTTCTCTCCTTAACTATACAACTTCAGCCTGGCCCCGTAATGGTACGGATCCTCTTCCAGCGCTTTTCTCCAATGATACCTTGCCTTTGTCGTATCATCCATCTCTTCAAATATTACACCCAGGTAGTAATGGGCGTCGGCGGATTTTTCATCCTTCTCGAGAATTTTCATATACTGGTCCTGAGCTTTCAGATAGTCACCCTTGTCAAGATAAATCCTCCCAAGAAGGTATCTGCTTTTCTGCTCAATTGTAAAATCCGTTGTCCTGTTCAGAGTCCAGTGAAGATACTCTTCTGCTTTGTCTATATCATCCATTTTATAATAGGTTTGTGCAAGTACCATAAACAAAGTATCGGAAGGATTTTTTTCAATTGCCTTGAGGTAGTAGTCCGCACTTGTTTCATATTCACCCAGATCGGAATACGCAAGAGCAAGGTATTCGTAGGTATCTTCCCCTGTATAACCGCTTTCCATCGAGGTTTCAAGATAACGTATTGCAAGATCGGTAAAATATTTCCCTTTTTGATAATACGTTTTCCCCAGGACGTATTCTACCTTTCCCGTTAATTGGTTGTTCTTGTGAAGCAGCGCTTTTCTGAGATTAATGATTGCCTTATCGAAAATCGGTATCTTGTCCTCGAGGGAGAACATTGCGGCTCCCCTGTAAAAATACGAAAACCCGTTGAACACAAGGGCTTCGTAATACATGGGCTGCTCTTTGAGTACGCCTTCACAGAGTTCATTTATTTCTTCGTACTGCCGGTTGTTCCATAGTTCCATGATGCTTTGTTCATGCTCCCCGGACACATCGGTAATACCGCTGAAAAGTGTTCTGTCGTCGTCCAACAGGAAAAAGACTGCGACTCCGGCTGCAGCGAGCGCCACCGTCGGAATTAGAATCTTTTTGATAGAAAACCGTTTCGGCCTGTTACTGGAAAAGCCTTGTCTACTGTTCGGAAGGATCATCGCCTCTCCCACGCCTGATTATAGAAATAAAATAGAGCAGGCCTGTAAGCCGGGTTCTGTCTAGGGTAATCATCTATCTTTCGCCGGACCGTTTCCGGTCCGAATTCCGTGCAACCTACCCGCAGCATTGGGCGAACAACCCTGCTGCATACTTGGTTTTGCTCCTGATGAGGTTTACCCTGCACGCACTGTTACCAGCGCGCCGGTGAGCTCTTACCTCGCCTTTTCACCCTTACCCTGCACCAATTCAAGAATTGGTGCAGGGCGGTATGTTTTCTGTGGCACTGTCTGTCGTACCGCCTGGGCGATACACCCGGGTGTTACCCGGCATCATGTTCTATGGAGCCCGGACTTTCCTCCGCCCCTAGGGACGGCGATTACCCGGCCTGCTCTACATTTATTCTCGGTACGTTATTGTCCGAAGTTAATCCTCATCCTCATCCTCGCCGAGATCGTCGAGATCGGCAAGGCTGCCGGTGGTCTCATCATCAAAGAATGTTTCTTCTTCAATGTCCCCACCGTAGAACAATATCCTGCTGCAGTAGGGACAGAATTTTATATCGCTTCCAAGCCGTACTTCATTGACAAACTGCGCCGGCAGGACCATATGGCAACCGGTACAAACCACGTTACGTATAGGAACAATACCTACACCGGATTTGCTTCGAATTATTCTTTCGAACTTGAAGAGAATTTCTTCATCCAGTCCTTCATTTACTTCCGATTCACGTTTTTTCAGGTTATCTAGTTCTTTTTCCTTTTCCTTGCTTTCGTTTTTTATCTTTTCCTGTTCGTTGGCGAGGTCCTCTTCCTGCTGCTGTATCATCTTCTCCTCCCGTTCGAGGGATACATGCAGTTCTTCCTGGTCCTTCTCCTCCTTGATGATCTCTTTCAGTAACTGCTGCTCTTTTTCCGTAGCGTCCTTTATTTCTTTATCCAGGGCTTCGTATTCCCGCTGGGTTTTTATGAGATCCATCTGCTTTTCATAGTGCTCGCGCAGCATTTCAGCTTCGGCGAGTTTCCCGCGCAATTCCGTAATGGTCCGTTTTATTTCATCCAGCCGGTTGTTTTTTTCCTGGTACGATTTTTTAAGCCTGTTTAATAATTCCGTTTTAGTAACCAGGCTCCTGGGAATATCATGTATTTCCCTTTCAATATCGTATTTCTGTGACAGGATATCCTGCAGAGTCCTTAATTTTTCGAACACTTCCTGCATCATGTGTATGTTCTCCTCAATTATCGACCTCAATTATCGATATAATCTTTCAACCGTCTACTCCGTTTTGGATTCCGGAGTCTTCGTAGTGCCTTTGCCTCTATCTGTCGTATTCTTTCCCGGGTAACGTTGAAATACAGCCCTACTTCTTCGAGGGTGAGGGAGTATCCGTCCTCCAGGCCGAAACGCATCTTCAATACTTCCTGCTCTCGCGGTGGAAGCGTATACAGTACATCCTGTAGTTGCTCCTGAAGTATTTTGAATGCGGTTTGGCTGGCCGGATTCTCAATATCCTTGTCTTCGATAAAATCACCCAGCAGCGAATCTTCTTCTTCTCCTATCGGCGTTTCCAGTGAAATCGGTTCCCTGGCGACATTTTTAACAGACTTTACCCGTATAACCGACCAGCCCAGTCTTTCAGCTATTTCTTCATCCGTCGGTTCCCGGCCCAGTATCTGCATGAGCTGTCTTGATTCCCGGATCACCTTGTTTATCTGCTCTATCATGTGCACCGGGACACGGATAGTTCTTGCCTGGTCCGAAATGGACCGTGTAATGGCCTGCCTTATCCACCATGTCGCGTAGGTGCTGAATTTATACCCCTTGCGATATTCGAATTTTTCCACCGCTTTTATCAAGCCGATATTGCCTTCCTGTACGAGATCAAAGAAATGAAGTCCCCGGTTGGTGTATTTTTTCGCAATACTGACCACAAGCCTCAGATTTGCCTGAATGAGCTTGTCCTTTGCGCTTTTCATCAATTGTTTTCCGTGGGATATTTCTTCAGCCCGTTTCAGGATATTATCGATATTTTCTTCGAATTCATACTCGAGGTGTCTCAGCTTCTTATCAGCCACCTGGATCTGCCGTATTTTTTCTTTTATAACATCCGCGGGAAGATTGAGCTCGTCCTCGATCTTTCTCCGTTCCGATGCAATAGCCAGTCCGCGACCCATGTTCCGAATTTCTTTTATACTCGATATCCTCAGCCGTCGTTCTATCCGGTTCAGCTCCTTCCTGTACTTGTTTATTCTTCTTTCCGCCTGAAGAAATTTTTCTGAGAATGCCAGAATCTCTTCCTGATGGAAGTCGACCTGGGATATTTTTTTAATAAGGGCTTTGCTTTTCTTCTTTAAGTCATGATCTTCCAGTATATTCCCGCCTGTGGCGTAGACCTTTTTTTTGGCATCCATATACTGTTTGATATCCGCTGACAATTCTTTAAGCGGTTCCCGGTAAAACTGATTCAGACGTCTTCTTTCCGCCAGTAATTCGGAAATCTCTTTCTTCGTCAACTCCAGTTCTTTCGGATCGATCCTGGAGAATATTTTCTGTATCAAAGCGGAAATTTCCGGGATAATCATTCCCGATCCTTTAATAACCTCTCTGATAATATTTTCCCCATCTTCCATTTGTTTAGATAGTTCTACTTCCTGTTCGGCAGTGAGCAGATTTTCCCTGCCTATTTCCCTCAGATAGAGACGAATAGGATCATCCACCGATGTTTCTTTTTCGTTGAAGACGATCCGTTTTTTCCTGTGGGAGTCGTTATCCTCCTGTACCTGCTCCGCTTCCTGATCGGCTTCGTCTTCACTCTGTAAATCTTCTTCCTCGAGATTGATGTTATTTTTCTCGAGCAAACTGATAACCTTCTCGATTTTATCAGAATTTACTATAGAGTCGGGAAGGAAATCGTTCATCTCATCATAACTGATGCTTTTCTTTGTCTTTGCATATTCCAGCAGTTTCATAACCGCCGGATCCGCCTGGAGATCTGTCATTATTCTCAGCCTTTATATCGTGAAAGTTCTTTATCCAGGTAAACTTTCTCTGCGATAAGTTTCCTCTCTTCTTCGAGATCACCACCCTGTGATCTGTTTTTCCGTAAGCTTCTCTCTATTTCTTCCCTTTTTTTTAAAAGACTTCTCTCCTTTATTCTTTCGACTCCGTCATGAATCAACGTATCTACATTAATATTGAATTCCTCGTTGTTTATTTTTTCTATAATTATTTCTTTGAGCTCCTCGTTATCTACCTTTTCAAGGAGCTTTTCCATGCTTTCTTCATCCTGCCTGTAGCATTCCTCCAGTGCGATGAACAGTTCTTTACCTCGTGTATCTTCAAAATCTTCGGGAGTCAAACGTGACCGGACATAGGGGAAATATGACCTGTGGTCCGTAACGGCAAGTAATAAAAAAAGATCGAACGACACGTCTCTTGATCTTTTTTCTTTATTGTCTCCTGTCGATTTCCAGCTTTTATCTTGTGATCCTTCGAAATCACCGGTTACACTGTGATAACTCAATCCAAGTTCATCTGCAAGAAAGGTAAGATACTCTTCTTTGCGGACCTCCGAACTCGCAGATCCAATAAAGGAATACAATTCCCCTAAGATACCACTTCTCTCTGCCGAGCTGCTTGTTCTATAAGACTCGCCGGCCTTTTTTACCAGGTATTCAAATGTATTTATAGGATATTTTACCAGAATTTGCAACGCTTCCGGCCCTTCTTTTTCCAGAATCTCCGCCGGATCGCTTCCGGCCGGTAATTCTACTATGCTGTTTTCCAACTCGAGATTTTCACAAAGGGCTCCCGCCCTCCCGGCAGCCTTCAAGCCGGCTTCATCTCCATCAAAAACCAACACGCATGACCGGGCGAATCTTCGTATGCACAACACCTGTTCCCTGGTCAGGGACGTCCCTAGGGGCGCTACGGCGGATTGTATACCGGCCTGATGCATGGCCAGAACATCTAGGTAGCCTTCAACAACGATACACCTGTCCTCTTTTCTTATGCTTTCCAAAGCCTGTGCAAGGCCGTACATGTAGGATTTTTTCCTGTAAATCGGAGTATCCGGAGAATTAATGTACTTCGGTCCTTCATCCTTCAGAGATCTTCCACCAAAAGCCACCGTGTTTCCCTTCATATCTTGAATAGGAAATATAATCCTCCCTGTAAAAAGGCTTCTCCTGGGATTCTTCCGCGTAAAAAGCCCTGTTTTTTCCAGGAACTCATCCGAATAGTTCCGTTTAATAAGAAATTTGTACAGCCAGTCCGGTTGAGCCGGGGCGTAACCGATACGGAAGTTTTCTATTGTGTCCCTGCTTATACCACGTCTTAGCAGATACTCCAGAGCCGGCTTTCCTTCATCCCTGGAAAGGAGGATGTAGTGATAGCTGTTTGTCACCCGGCGGTGCAGATCGATAAGCGTACCTCTCAGCGAGGACCACTCTTCCGCCCCTTTTCCCTCCTCGTACTCCTGCAGTTCTACCCCCGCCTTCTTGGCCAGTAAACGGACGGATTCCGGGAAACTGAGTTTTTCCATCTCCATAATAAACGAGAAGAGCGTGCCGCCCTTATGACAGCCGAAACAGTAGAAGAGCTTCTTTTCCCTGTTTACCGAAAAGGACGGGGTTTTTTCATGATGAAAGGGACACAGTCCCATATACCGTCCACCGGCCTTCTTGAGCTGGACATATTCACCCACCACATCAACCATATCGAGCCTGTCCTGTATCTCGTTTATAGTTTCTTCAGGAATTCCCATGGGATTATTCGTCCGATCCTCAATAATTTCGTTTGATATAAAACGTATAGGCCTGGTTGTGTTCTCCAAGACTTCTCGAAAAGTAATGCCTCCCAGCCTCAGGGTCTTTCAGAACAAAGTACAGGTAATCGCTCTGTTCAGGATGAAACGCCGCATCCAGGGCAATAAACCCGGGATTGGAAATCGGTCCGGGCGGAAGCCCCTCATGGCGATAGGTATTATACTCCGAATGTATTTCCAGGTCGTCGTAGGTCAGTCTTTCCGGATGCTCCCGGCCTTTTTCTTCCGTAAGGGCATATACCACGGTGGCGCAGGAACCCAGGGTCATGCCTTCCTCGAGTCGATTATAGAATACCGAAGCAATCAAGGGGGCTTCAGCCGCATCCCGATACTCACGCTCTATGATAGATGCAAGTATAACCCTCTCGTACACCTCGGCCTTCGGCATATCGGACCATTGCGGATATATGTCTGTCAGCGTCGCAAAAAACATATCAATCATGTGGGCTACTATACGTTCAGCCGGGTAGTCTCTTGGAAAATAGTACGTATCAGGATAGAGGAATCCTTCAACGGAACTGTTTTTTCTCGAACCGGTTCTCTCGATAAACTCCGGAATACGGCAGGCTTTTCCGAACTCTTCGGAATCCGTTATCCCCTTCTCTTCCAGGAGATCCCCGATCATTCTCGAGGTCCATCCTTCCGGTATAGTCACCTTGAAGAGCATCTGATTCCCCGAGACAAGCAGATTATGCACATCCGTGGTAGAATAGTCCGGCTCGATTCTGTAGAGCCCGGATTTCATTCGGCCTCCGGTATTATACACTTTGCCCAGAACTCTGAAGAGAAAACTCGATTTAATACAGTCTTCTTCTTCGAGCCTGTTCGCAATATCCGCCAGGGTATCCCCGTTTTCAACGGTAAATACGACTCCTTCTTCCGGTATATACTCAGAGGGCCGGTTCATACTATAAAAAAGTACCAAAAGACCGGCTGCTGCAGCAGAAACTAGGCACAGGAAAATAATGAGAATTCTTATGCTACGGCTCATCCAGGGAGTGTCCTATTTCTCCAGAATAAACTCTACCCGTCGGTTCTTCCACCGGTTCTCCAGATCACCGTGGGGCACCAGGGGTTTTGTACCACCCATACCGACAACACTTATCCTGCCCGGATCTATCCCCAGGGTGACAAGTTCGTTCTTTACCGTTTCCGCCCGTTTCCGTGACAGTTCAACCAGCTCTTCCTTCTCCTCCAGTTCTCTCTTTACCGGATCCGCCCAGCTCAGATTTACCGCATGGCCTTCTATGGTTATCTTGTAGCTCGAATATTTCTCGAGAATCTGGGCTATCCGTTTGATCACATAGATGTTCTTATCTACTATTGCCGGGTCCCTGGTATCGAATTCCGGGCTGTTCGGGGCAAAGGTTATATTTGCTATCTGTATCTTTAGCTTGTTCCCTTCACGGACAACGAGCACATCTATCGGAATAACCCCGGTCTTTTTCCGGGTAAGTCCGAATTCGTCAACAACAGTGAAGGTATAAGGATAGTCTTCCGCCGACAGGACAATATCTCCTTCCTTACCCTTTCCGTTCCAGGTAAGGGTAGAAGCTGGTTCACCTTCACCCTTGAATTCCTGAAAAACCTGCCCCCCCCGGTCATAGATGGTAAAATCCCACGATTTTATTCCGGAAAAATCATCCACCGTCAGTTCTATAGTAAGCTCATCGTCGTAGCCGTCGTTGTCAGGAGAAAAGGGAACCGGCGTAAGCCTAACATCGGCCTCCGGCGGCGTGGTATCGAGGATGAATGGTGAAGTTTCCGAAACCGGGAGATTGCCTTTTTTATATTCCACCGTAAACCGGGCCGTATATACACCGTCTACCGTCGTACCGTCGCTTCGTTCTCCGTTCCATATGACTTTCTGCGGTATCCGGGTCTCCGAGAACTCGCGAACGGTCGTACCAGCTTCGTCTATTATGTCCAGCCGCCATCGGTCTACACCTTCTGTTTCGTTTACCAGCAGATTAAATCCTATCTCTTCCTCTTTTCCGTCACCGTTTGGAGTAAATCCCTCCGCATCCGCGGTAGCGAATACGGTTGTGGGCCTGGTATCTATTTCGATACCGTCGATACGTTCCGAGGCGGTATTCCCCGCATAATCCTCCGTTTTTACAATGTATGAATAGATCCCGTCCTTGACATGATTTCCGGCTTCATCCGTTCCATCCCATACAAAATCGTCCAGGCTCCCCTTCCAGAGGATCTGCCTGACCACAGTTCCCTCCCGGTCGACGATTTCCGCCGTCCAGAGCGTTTCCTTGCTGGATGACTGTCTGATAGTAATGTTATCTTTCCTACCGTCCCCGTCCGGAGAAAAGAGCCGTGTTTCGCAGGATACTTCCAGGCTGGGATAGACGGAATCTAATTCCACCTTCCTGGAAGCTGCCCTTGATTTGTCGCCCTTTTCATACACGACTTCTATCTCTCCCCGGTATACACCTTCCTCTGCCCTTTCGCCGTTGTTGTTAAAGCCGTCCCAGCTAAATTTCTCCGGAACGGCGGCTCTTCCGCCGGTTGTCCATACCACGGAGCCGTCCTCCGCAAGTATATTAAAGGTATACTGACGTATCCCTTCGGTGACTTCAAGCCTGGGGATAAAGTCGACTTCGTCCTTGATTCCGTCTCCGTTGGGAGAAAAGGCGTCGGTTTCCGCCTGAAGGGTTACAGGAGTGGGGATTGTATCGATCCTGAAGCCGACCGGATTTGATTGTCCGACATTGAGTGCCTTGTCTACAGACTCCAGGGTATATGTATAGGCCCCGTCCGGAACATTCCTTCCCAAACCGTCATACCCGTCCCATATGAGTACCTGGTCGGCCTGCTCTATCCAGACGAATGTCTTGACTGTTTCACCGGCCTCATTTCTAATGGTGCCTTTCCATGTTCCTTCTTTGGATGTGTCCTGATAAAAGGTCAGAGTATCCCTGAGTCCGTCGCCGTCCGGTGAAAAAACCGCGGGTTTTTCAACAGTTACATCGGCCTTTGGTCTGGTTGTATCCACGGTAAACACCGGAGTTTCACTGGTAGGTTTGTTCCCGTTTACGTATACTACCTGTAGTGTTCCCCGGTATCTTCCCTCGGGGAGAAAATTCCCCTTCTCATCCTTTCCTTCATAGGTGATGCTGTTAACGAGTTTCTCCTGTCCGGAGAAAACTCTCATTACCCTTCCGGCGTCATTCCTTATGGTCAGACTCCAACTCTCTATGCCCGATGTTACCGGAACCTTCGGCGTAATGACAATACTGCTCCGGCTGTCTTCCATGCCCGGGGCAAAAACGGACGCATCTATCTCTACCGAAATAGGTGTCTCCTGGGTATTCTTTATGATGTTGCTCACCTTTCCGGTTGTTTTATTTCCCGCCCTGTCGGCAGCCATTATATTGTAGACATATACACCGTCCGGAAGGAGTTCTCCTTTATCTCCGGTGCCGTCCCATTCGAATTTCTTCGGTTCCGAATTCTCCCAGGTGTATGTTTTTACAACCGTTCCGTCGGCCGTCTGTATTGTCCCTTTCCACATATCTTCCCTGGAACCCGACTGCGGAACAGGCAGTGTGTCCTTGCTTCCATCGTTGTTTGGTGAGAAAATGTGGGCTGTTCCCGACGGCATATCAATGCTCAGCGCCGGCGGCGTGTTATCCACTATAACAACATATTCTTCGCTGCTTCCGCGGTTTCCGTTATCGTCGACGGCTTCCAGCCTGAAGCGATATTCTCCGTCAGGCACTACTACACCGTTGTCCGAATAACCGTCCCATCGGATTTTTTCCGGAACGGGTATACCGGTCTTTACATAGGTAAGTCGGGCCATAATATTTTTAAACTCGAGGTCTTCCTCTCTCACCTCTTTGTTTACTATCGTCTTTACTGTTTCACCGGCACTATTTTCGACAATGAAATTGTATTCCTTCACATAACGGGCGTCGGTTATGGTTATCGGCACCGCCAACTCGTCTTTTATCCCGTCGTGATTGGGAGAAATGTACTCCGGTCCCTCGTATTCCACTGTGATCGCCGGAGGTGTTCTGTCCTGGATGCCCAGGGGCATATTGACGCCGGCTCCAAAAGCCCATAATCCGTTGGAGAGGGGAGCAGCCGCGGCATTAACCGTTATTTTACTGTTGCCCCAGCCTCTCTTTTCTAAACCGAGAAAATCCTTTTCTTCCTGCATGTCCAGACCGAAGGTGAACCCCAGACCGAAGGAGGGAATAAGTCCGGAGAAATCACCGTTTATCATTTCCGCTACATCTATTCTGGTGGTAACCGCCAGCTTAAGCATATCTCTGAAAAGTACGTCTCCGCCTAGGGACATTCGCATATTAGTAAAGCCGGGAAAGAGAACATCCACATCCGCCTGTATTTTAAAGGGCTCTTTTTCAAGGAGTGTTGCACCGGCCCCGGCCTGCAGAGAAAACATCCGCGGGTAATCCTCCGTGTCCGGAAGACTTGAATACCCAAAATTCCTGAGAGAAGCTCCCCAGGAGAAATCCTGTAAAAACCCCAGGTCCCCGGGCATATGGATTACGCCTAGATCGAGACCGACGCCCCATCCCCGGCCAAAATAGCCGTTTAATCCGGCACCCACGTGAAACTCCGGGAAGAGGTCCTTCGCAAAGGAAAGATGCACCCCCCCCTGCGTGCCCGCGTATATTTCGTTGAACGGCGGAGAGGTAAGGAAATTCCCTGAACCGGTTATAACACCGAATTTCGCGGGAAAAGATGCCCCGATATTTACGGCGTGTCCCCATCCGGTTTGCCCCGTATCCCCGGTAAGGGCCAGGTAGTTTAGATCCAGCGTAATAAGCTGATTGTCCGCCGATGCTGCCGGGTTGATGACGTCCGCATATGGTGTATGCTCGGAAACTACCGAGGACCCTCCCGAAAGAAACTCCGGGGAATAGAGGTCCTGTATGGTTTCCGACCCGTCAGCCCCTGCAAAGGGTATACAGAAGACCGTTAAAAATAAAGCCATATAACCTGATATTATTTTCATACCCATGATATTATCCCTCTCTCAACTCTCAGTCAGTCCCCGCTTTATCGGTAAGCAGATTTTCTATCTCTTCAATAGACATGAAGGTATAGAGCTCTTTCTCTATTCTCCCCTTCAAAATCTGGAGCGGGATATCGAGTTCTTCTTCATGCCGTGAAAGGAGTATATATATTGATATATATTGTTCCCTCTCTATCGTCATTAAACTTCTATTTCCATCCCTTCCTTAGCCAGTAGTATTATCATATTGTTGACTTCAGGTCCCAGGTGGCTCTTGTACCATCCGGCGGATTTAAGAATCTGTGCCATCTTCTTGTCTTCGTATTTCGGATCGTGATGAAAGAGTACAAGCCGTTCTATATTCCATTCCGCGGCAAAATCAACAGCAAGGCTGTACGAGGAATGCCCCCAGTCGAATTTTTCTATCGCTTCCCCGAGGGTGTACTGTGAATCAATGGCCAGCAGGTTAACACCCTTAAAATATTCGGTATTCTCCTCGTTCTTAATGAAATCCTCCTCCGTGAGCTCAGTATCCGTAGCAAAAATAAAAACCGATCCATTTTCTTTAAACCTGTAAGAATAAGAATCTCCCGGATGCTTCATCTTTCTCCATTCTATAGTTACCTCATCAATGGTAACGGACTCTCCATCCAGCTTATGGAATACCAGTTCCGCAGGCATTATATCCATGGTTATGGGGAAATAGGGGCTTTTCATCTGCTCCTTTAAAATATCCTGCAGCCCTTCAACCGGGCTGTAAAGATGCAGGGTATATCCCTTTCTGAAAGCCGGATCAAAGAAAGGCAGCCCCTGGATATGATCCCAATGAAAATGAGTAAAGAATATATGACATTCTTTATCTCTCCCCGGCCGTGTCAGAATACTCTGCCCCAGTTCTCTGATACCGGAACCCGCATCTATGATAATTTCTTTCCCGGATTTCGTTGCTACTTCGACGCAGGTTGTATTTCCGCCTATTGTTTCCAGGAGATAGGACGGCAGTTTGGCCATAAATGCTTCACGAGTATCTTCCGATTTCAGATCATGAGGCTGTATCCTTTGAATAATCGCCGCGATCCGGTTCTGCAATTGCCGCGGAGACAACGGCGAAGGAATGGACCCTCGGACACCCCAGAATTTAACTATCATGGCAACGTCCTTTTCTTTCAAACACCCGCCTGTAAGCGGTACACTTCACGATTCCGTGAGTTTATCCAGCCTTCGATCTCTTCAAATGTATACAGCCTGCCGCGGTTTATACCGGGACAACTCTTTGCCGTCTCGTTCCATGCATCCTCTGAAGCCAGATAATTACTCCAAAAGGGATAACTCCTGCATTGAAAAGGCCTTACCGGATAAACAGTACATGCTCCGGATTCCCAGAATATACAGTCGTAATTATCCTTCTCCTTCAGGCTTACGT
This sequence comes from uncultured Spirochaetales bacterium, assembly GCA_964410865.1. Lineage (GTDB taxonomy): Bacteria > Spirochaetota > Spirochaetia > JAFGDJ01 > JAFGDJ01 > JAFGDJ01. The sequence continues at coordinate 196,076 of CAYPIQ010000001.1, forward strand.
ACAATTCGCCGGTATGCTGAACCGTTCTGCAATACGTCTCGATAAAACGATCTCTCGGCATCTTAAAATACGACGATAATATATGTATGTCGTTTTCCGAGAGGTAGACATAACCGGGATCATGCCTGCAACACCTCGAGCATTTTTGACATTCAAACCTCAAGCCGCTGAGGTAAAACGAGTCTTTCATAACGTACTACTTCGTAATATAACAACAGTTTGCAGAAAAAAACATAAAAAAGGCCTTCTCTTTGTGGAAAGAAGACCTTTTTTGGGGAGAGAAGGATTCGAACCTTCGAAGGCTGAGCCAACAGATTTACAGTCTGCCCCCTTTGGCCACTCGGGAATCTCCCCATAACACCCGAAGATACCAAAACCGGCGATCTTCGTCAAGCCACCTGTCAGATTCGAACTGACGACCCCGAGATTACAAATCACGTGCTCTGGCCGGCTGAGCTAAGGTGGCGTCGGGAACCATAATATATTGAAATTGGGATGCCCTGTCAAGACGAGTTGTTTTGTCGTCATTTAAGAATCAGGCTCAAAATCCGGAGGCGTTTCTAATTCCCAAGGTGGTCTTTTATCTAAAAATGTAAGCACCTCGGTTCCCCGGCCAAATACCGCTACCGTATGTTCGAACTGGGCGCAGAGGCTTCCTTCATCTTCTACCACCGTCCATCCGTCTTCAAGGGTCTTTACCCCTCCTCGGCCAATCGTAAGTATCGGTTCTATGGTGAACACTAGCCCTGGTACGATAGGTCTGCCGGTATCACGTTCTCCGGAGTTCAGAACCATCGGCTCTTCGTGCATCCGTCTCCCTATACCGTGGCCGACAAAACGTTCCAATACCTTGCAGCCGAACTTTTCTGCGGTTTTCTGGATAACCTCACCAATATCTCCGAACCTGCTTCCGGCCTTTGCCGCCCGGCACCCTTCTGCTGTTGCCTGCCATGCCGCTTTTATCAGTCGCCGGGCATCCGGACCTATTCTGCCCACGGCATACGTCCAGGCGGCATCACCGTGCCATCCGTTATATTCCACCGTAAGATCCACGGTTATTATATCCCCTTCGTTCAGTATTCTCTGATCCGGTATGCCGTGGGCGGCTACGTGGTTTACAGCGGTGCATATACTCTTCGGGAATCCCCTGTACCCGCGGAGAGAACTTTTTGCCCCTTTCTTCTTTAATTCTTCTTCGCAGTACCTGTTAATGTCCACGGCGGTAATACCGCTTTCCAGGATATTCCGTAAAGATGAAAGAACTCCGGCGGCAATCAGGCAGGCTTTTCGTATCCCGTTTACTTCAAGGGACGTCTTCATCGGTATGTATTTTTCCATGGAACTACACCGCGGGCCTGACGAGCATTAGAATAAAAGTAACAAAGACAGACAGGAAAAGTGACAGGGCTGCGCATATCAACGAAATAAAAAAAACGGTAACTCTTCCGCCGGTTCGGCCGTTCGTATTAGTTATATTCAATAGAGCCGTAAAAATGAGGCATACAGCAAGCAGCATTGTGACGGTACGCTCTATGTTCAGGAGCAGGATCTGTGTTTCGTCTAGAAATTCCTGGTAATTTCCGACGATGTAAAAAAATAACACCAGAAGAACTAACAGAAACAGGAATATTGCAGTTTTTTGTACGAATACATCGAATTTTCTTTCTTCCATACATCCCTTGAACCCGGAATCTTTTATCCTTACAATACCTTGTGACTAGGTCTTCCGGTGCTATGTATACTGATATCGTACAGATATTTAAGAATAATAGCAAACCTCTCATGCCGATTCCTACCGGCATTCGTGCCGAACTCTCTGTTCTGGATAATATCCGTGCAATCGTGTTCGATATATATGGCACACTCTTTATATCGGAATCGGGAGACAAAAGTGAACCGGATTCCGGTGATTCTAAGCTTTTATCTCAGGTTCTCGTCCTGGCCGGCGCAAGTCCCCTGTCTGCAGAGGCCGCGACCAGAACAAAGGAATTATTTCATCAAGAAATCCACCTGTCTCATGCCGGGGGCAGAGCAGCCGGTATACCCTACCCCGAGATAGACATCCGCAGGATCTGGGATCGAGTGCTCGAAAAGTTATATGCTGAAAAACATATATCCTCTCCCGTGGACCGCGGGCTTTCCGAACAATGTGCGGCTTATTTCGAATGCCTTTCGAATCCCGTATATCCTATGCCGGGACTGAGTTCCGTTCTTAGGCGTATGGTTCGGCGCGGCATATCCCTTGGTATTGTCTCTAACGCCCAGTTCTATACTCCTCTTCTTTTTCCTGCATTTCTAGGTAGAACCCTTGAAGAATGTGGTTTTGATCCTCACCTCTGTATATGGTCATATTCCAGCGGAAGGGCAAAACCTGACCGCCTGCTTTATCGCGAAATGGCGGACCGGCTCTTGGAGCATTCTATCTCTGCCGGACAAACCCTTTACATAGGCAATGATATGCTCAAAGACATATATCCGGCGGTCCTCGAGGGATTTCGCACCGGTCTCTTTGCCGGCGATCGCAGATCTTTACGACTACGGGAAAAAGAATTATGTTCCAAAGACGTTAAATCTGATATAATTTTAACTGAACTTGAGCAGGTACTCGATGTCGTTTAATTTTTATCCATGGAGCACGGTATGAAACATAAGGGACTGTTTTTCATAATCCTTTTTCTCATTATTCTTATCGGCGGAGTCGGCTTCTACTTCGGCTGGATACAGATACAGCTGGAAGAAAATATGTACGCCGTTATTTTTACCAAACTGCACGGATACGAAGAGGATGTGGTGGAACCGGGGACCTTCCTCTGGCGGTGGGACAAACTAATCCCTACCAACATGACCGTCCACACGTTTACCGTTATTCCGCAAGAGAAGGAGATATCTCATTCAGGCACGCTGCCCTCCGCCGAGGTTTATAAGGAATACCTTGAGGGAAATCCTGATTTTTCATATGACCTGTCATTCCGCATATCCTTTTCCGTTCGCCCTTCTTCCCTTCCGTCACTTCTTCAGGAACATCATGTTACTCCCGATACCATCGGCTCATGGTATGAGGATGTCTTTTCACGCTGTCTGATAGAAGGAACGGCTCTTATTGAAGAACAGGTTGAACAGGCGTCGGAAAACTCCGATACGGCATACCTCCATGCATCAATCGGGTCCGATCTCCTGGACCGGTTATCCGATCTCTATCCACAGCTCGAATTCCATGCTTTTGAACCGGAAACCGTCAGACTTCCCGACTTCGATCTTTACCTGAAGGGCAAGGAGATGTACATGGCTGTGATGACTGAAAAAGAAGCCGCGGAAAAGGAAGCAATCCGCCGGGCTTCAGAATACTTCGTAACCGAGTCCGTCCGGCTGGAAACGCTGAAGAAATACGGAGAACTCCTTACCGAATATCCTGTGCTCCTGGATTACATGAAACTGAGCGGTGTAACCGATATCGATGATATCGATGTAGATAAAGACCTGTCTGAAGTCGAGTAGTTTTGGAATATTTTTATAATTTTGAAAAACTTTCCTATGTGCGGAATCCGAAAGATCCATCTTCCTGCATTTTATGCTCCCTGGTGAACGGCGTACAGGATATTACGGATTTAACGGTATACCGGGGAGATCTGTTTTTTGCATCGCTCAACCTGTACCCGTACAATCCCGGGCATCTTATTCTGTTTCCCCGGCGACATATAGAAGATGTAAGGGAATATACCACAGAAGAACAAAGCATGCTTGACCGGTTGACCAATTATTTTCTTGATACACTCGACAAAATTCATTCGCCCTGCGGATATAACATCGGGTATAACATGGGCAAACCGGCAGGTGCTTCAATCCGGCACCTGCATCTCCATATCATCCCCAGGTATCCCGGTGAGATAGGTTTTACAGATCTAATAGCGGGAAAACGTATGCTGGTGGAGCACCCCCTCGAGACTGTGCGTCGCATCAAGGAGCACATGGAGAAGCATCCCATCGATTAATGTACATGAAAAACGGGTTTTTATCCCTCTTCTATTTTGAAGAGCTGGCTTAAAAGGTTTCTTACCCTGGAAAGGCTGTCCATTCTGTCACGGATAGCCGTCGAGAGAAGTGTTGACGTACCTTTTATAAGGTAATGATTGTTAATCTGGTTTTTTACATTTTCCGCCGGGCTTGTGACGATTTCTTCGAATATTTTTCTGAGTCCCTCCAGGGCCTCTTCGCCAAGGGATATGAGCGATTTTACCGTACTTTCTTTTTGTAAAACCAGGGTCTTGTACATCCTCTGCCGCCCCGGATCCCCCGCCATCATGAATCTCGATCTCTGGAATTGTTTACCGTCGTTCGATTCCGGAGAAAGTGAATAATCGAAAAGCCTAATTTTCTCTTCCAATTCTTCCAGGGTAGTTGCATGCCGCAGGAGCCTGTCCTGGGTTATTCTATTCTGTGCAAGTATGCCCTTCTGAATCAATTGGAGGACAACCTGAATATCTTCTTTGTATATGAGTTTTATAAAGTTATACAGCAGGTTCAACGATCGTGTGTGGGCAAAGAAGGGTACCCCTATTTTTTTGTAGTCTATACTGGTGTATTCCCGGTAATTATGAAAAGGTACGAGGGTTTTACCCTTGAAAAGTATCTGGACCTCCCTTTCTATATACCGTTTTCTTATTTCCTGGAAACCTTTGTCCAGCTCCTGCAGGACTTTCTCCTTCATTATCTGGTAATAGATTTCTTTCAGGTGCAGTTTCGGTATATAGAATACAAGCTGATAGTACGGGTCCTTGGTAAAATACCGAATAAGGTCCGCCAGGGGCACATGAGCATTGAAGGCTTTTACCTTTGAATACACCTCCAGGATGTCCGCGAAAAGGGCTCCAGTGTACTCAGTCTGCTCTTCAGCCCTGGCCTCTTCTTCCAAATCTTCTTCTTCCAGCTTCATGAGTTCGAAACTGTAATCCAATATTCTTTTATCCAGTCTCTCAGGGTCGTCGATTTTTTCCGCAATATATACGGCATAGTAAAGCTTCTCCAGGTAATCCAAAGCTACAATTGCCGATGCACTCTTAAAGACCGGTTTTGTGTCTTCATCATTAACCTGTGGATTGAAATGAAAGAGGTTGAAGAAAGATATATAAGGAAAAAGGACTAATTCCTTTAGGTAATAAACAGGGGCCAGGCCACCTTCTACCTGTTCGAAAAGTTCATCCGGAATAAGTTCGACCTTCTCCTGCAATTTTTCTATAACCTTCGACCTGAGCTTTTCCTTCATTCCCAGGCCGGAGTATTCTTCCACCAGGTCCTCCATGCTTATAACGTCTTCCAAATTCAGATGAATATGCTCGAGCCTGTTCTGCAGAAGAAAAACCACCGCCCCTTCAAAGGCGGCTTTGTTCATCCACAATTTTTTATAGAGTTCCCGAACCGGTATAATAGAGGCATACATGGTAAATACTGCCTGGGCGAACTTCGGCGTCAGGTCCCGGGTTTCGAATCCCGTGAGGCCGCTGTCTATATTTATAACTTTTTTCTTTAATAACTTGATTTTATACTGAATGAAATTTTCCGACGTGCTCTTACCCGTCAGTCTGCTCTTTATCTGTAACAACAGCCTCCGGAAAAATGACAATCGTCCGAAATCCCGTTCAATTATTGCTTCCCGCTCTTTCTGAGAGATGTCATTTCTTTTTATAGTTTTTTCTTCATCCTCCACCATGAACATACTTTTATTAATTCTCTCGAGCAGTTCCAGCCGTTCCTTTTCCGAAAGAGTGCCGGCTAATTCATCGAACTTTGATTTTTCTACCATAACTCCTCCGGTCCGATACCGTATACCATTATAAGTCGCCCCGTTATCATTGTTACTTTCATTCTTTTTTCGGTAATTTCATTGCTTATCCCCGCATCTCCCTTATTCCATACCAGACCGTCCAGGGGCCATTTCAACCCTTCCGATTCCATGGTACATTGCTCCCGTCCCGCAGGGAAAAATGATACCCTTTTCCCCTGCATATCGTGTAACACCAGGTTCTCTGAAACGGAAATAACCCTCTCGTGTCCAGTATACCACTCATCCGGGCGGTTGTCTCTGTCGAAGAGGCTCAGGATTCCTATGAGATGGTCAAGCCGTCCTCCGCCTCCGCCCAGGAGAGTAATATAATCGGCTCCTTTTTCCCTTGCTATATTCACCGCCAGTTCCGTATCGGTATCGTCCTTTTCATGCGGAACTCTTATTATTCTTTCCCGGCGGAAGAGCTCCAGGTCTTTTACCCGGGTAAGGGAGTCCATGTCTCCGACAATATAATCAGGTTTAAGACAGTACATGACAGCCGTATCGAATCCTGAATCAGCTGCAATCATGATATCGCTCTTTTCCGCCGCCACGGCTATGATACTCGCCGGAGGCATCTCTCCCCCGGTTAAAATAAGTGCTCGCTTCATCGTAACAGGATATAGAAAAATAAATAATTCCTCAATCTTTTTTTCTAAAGGGGCGTCATGAGCCTCCGAAAATTAAATCAGCAGAACAGGGAAGTTCTGTCCACATCATCAAGGAGGATGAAATGGTTATTAATCACAACATGAGCGCGCTGTTCGCTCAAAGACAACAGAAATTCAACAATCTGGCTGTCGACAAAAACATGGAAGCCCTGACTTCCGGTTTGCGCATAAACCGAGCCGGCGACGATGCTTCAGGTCTCGCCGTATCGGAAAAAATGCGCGCCCAGATACGCGGATTGAACCGCGCGGCAAAGAACGGCGAGGACGGTATCTCGTTTATCCAGACCACCGAAGGATATCTTCAGGAAACCCAGGATATTCTTCACAGAATGCGGGAACTCGCCCTCCAGGCATCCAACGGTATCTACTCGCCTGAGGACAGGATGCAGATACAGGTCGAGATCTCGCAATTGGTGGATGAGGTAAACAGAATTTCTTCCCATGCCCAGTTCAACGGCATGAACATGCTTACCGGCCGTTTTGCCCATGAAAGCGGTGAAAATGTCGTAACCGCCAGCATGTGGCTCCATATCGGAGGTAACATGGATCAGCGTGAACGAGTCTACATCGGCACCATGACCGCCCAGGGTCTCGGCATCCAGGGAACCAGTGGGCTGCCCCATTCGGCTACGTTTATCTCGATCAGTTCACCCGACCGAGCAAATATGGCTATCGGGCTTATCGACGGGGCCTTGCGTAAAATAAACAAACAGCGTGCCGACCTGGGGGCATATCAGAACAGGCTCAACTACGCAGTGAAAGGTCTTCTTATCGGGGCGGAAAACCTTCAGGCTGCGGAGTCGCGAATTCGCGATGCCGACATGGCAAGCCAGATGGTCGATTTCGTGAAAAACCAGATACTCGTGCAGACATCTACGGCCATGTTGGCCCAGGCCAACCAGAAGAGTCAGGCCGTTATGCAGCTTTTCCAGTAATCTGAAACAACATACCCCGTACCGCAACCATTGTCGAGGCAGTCAGCCGGCTCGGCTCCGAAGAGCGCGGCAAGCCGCGGAGTATGAATCACACATGCGAATCAATGCCGCGTGTCGTCCTCGGCACGCGGCCCTATCCTTCTGCCTTGACAAGTAAATACCCCCCCGGCTATGTTGTAGCGTGCACAATAAGATACCCCATTTCCTTAAAGAAGCAGGTGCAGTGTTTGCGGACGCAGGATATTCCGCGTACCTGGTGGGAGGCGCCGTTCGCAATATCGTAAGCGGACGCCCACCGGTGGACTACGATCTTGCCACGGACGCCTCTCCGGAAGAGGTCTCTCGGCTCTTTCGCCGGGTTATCCCCACCGGAATAAAACACGGTACCGTAACCGTTCTTCTTAAAGGTCACTCGGTGGAGGTTACTACCTTTAGAATCGACGGTACCTATTCCAATAAAAGACATCCCGATTCAGTTTCCTTTACTCCTTCCATAGAAAAAGATCTCGAGCGCAGGGATTTCACTATTAATTCCCTTGCCCTTAACCTCGTTACCGGGGAGCTTCTCGATCCGCATGGCGGCGGAACCGATCTCGAACACGGTATTATTCGGGCTATCGGAAACCCGGTAAAACGATTTTCAGAAGACGGTCTGCGTCTTATACGGGCATGCAGATTTGCCGCACAGCTCGATTTTACCGTTGAAGAGAACACCCTCGAGGGAATGCGCAGGACGTATAAAAACCTGGAAAATGTATCGGTAGAAAGGATACAGGCGGAGTTGGTGAAAATTCTTCTTACCCCGCATCCTTCCACCGCTTTTCGAATAATGGACGAAACAGGACTTCTGGAAGTCATACTTCCCGAACTCAGTGCCGGTCGGGGAATAGGCGCGAAGGGTCCCTTTGGGTACGATGTTCTGACCCATTCACTACTGTCCTGCGACGGTGCGCCTTCCGACAATCTTTCCCTCAGACTTGCCGCCCTTTTGCATGATATCGGCAAGCCTGTAACCCGGTTCGTCGAATCCGACGGATCCGAGAATTTTCATAACCACGAGAAGGTATCGGAAAAGCTGGCCGGCAATATACTCAGGCGTTTTAAATTTCCAAAGGCGGTGGAAAAAAGAACCTGTCGGCTGATCAGGTACCACATGTTCGATTATACACCTGAATGGACCGATGCGGCAGTTCGCCGGTTTCTTCACCGCGTCGGAACCGATTATGTGGATGACCTTATCCGACTTCGCAGGGCAGATCACTACGGTATGAACGGATGTACGGGACCGATACCGTATCTGGAGGATTTTCGCCGGCATATCCGGCGCGTTCTGGAGGATGACTCAGTTTTGGGTATATCAGATCTGGCCGTTGACGGAAACGTTCTTCATCAGGATGCGGGAATCCCCAAGGACCCGTCTATGGGAATAATTCTCAATATGCTTCTGGAAACGGTGCTCGATGACCCCTCGCAGAACACCCGGGAAAATCTGATCACCATTGCCTCCCGAATGTACGAGACCATGAAAAATCCCTGACACAGGCGGTTATTTTCTTTTTTTATACTGATCGAAAAATTTGAAAGCCTGCTCCGCGGCCTTCTGTTCGGCTTCTTTTTTGTTTTTTCCCACGCCGGGTCCAAATACTTTTCCGTTTACTTTAACGTTTATCCAGAATGTTCGGTCGTGGTCGGGACCGGTCTTTTTGACCAAATTATACTTTGGATAATTCTTGAATTTTTTCTGTACGAATTCCTGCAGGAGCGTCTTGTAGTCTTTCCTGTGCTTGTCCTGCAGTACCTTTTCTATTTCCGGTACCAGGAGCTGCAGAATGAATGTTTTACAGCTTTTAAAACCTGAATCGATAAAATAGGCTCCAAAAATCGCTTCCATACAGTCGGCCAGGATTGCCTTTTTTGTTCTTCCGCCGGAATACTCCTCTCCCTTACCTATGAGCACAAAGTTATCTACTTTTATGTTTCTGGCAACAACCGCAAGACTATCTTCACTGACGACAAAGGATTTTATTTTCGCAAGGTCCCCTTCGGCTTTATCAGTCAGGGTAATGTAGAGATATTCGCTTACTACCAGCCCGAGCACACTGTCGCCGAGGAATTCCAGCTTTTCGTTGTTATCGATATTCTCAGGATTTTCGTTTGCATATGATCGATGCGAAAAAGCAAGGTTCAGAAGATCAATTCTTCTGAACCTTATTCCCGTGTACTTTTCGAAAAGCTGTAACTCCTTCTTGCGTTCCGCGTCTATCGGCGGAGTCTTCGGAGCCTTTTTTCTTCCGATAAGATTCACTTTTGTTCAGTACTACCCCTGCTGCGATTTGATAAACTCAAGCGCATCCGCAACGGTTTCGAATTCGTTTGCCTTTTCGTCGGGAATGGTGATGCCCATTTCCTCTTCGATAGCGTACACCAGCTCGTACGTATCGAGACTATCCGCACCGAGATCCTGTCTGAAGGAGGATTCCGGTGTGATCTTGTCTTCTTCCACCTCGAGCTTTTCGGCAATTAATTTTTTAACTTTCTCGAACAATTCGTCCATACTTCACTCCTTTTTAAGCCATTTCTTCGGGCTCAAAAACTTGTTTTCCCTTGTAAAACCCACATTTTGGGCAAATTCTATGGGGAAGGACCCTGTTTCCGCAATTTGCGCATTCTACAAGATCCGGAGTACGCAGTCTCATATTCGCGGCTTTCCTGCTTCTCGTTTTCGATTTCGAAGTTTTATGTTTTGGTACAGCCATACGTGAACCTCTTCCTTCTCCATTCTTTGTATTTGACAGACCATACAATATAGGCCGTCTAATGTCAAGCACTCGGGAATTTGCGTTTCAGTGCTTCGACGACAACATCCGGAACCATCTTTGAGATCTTTCCCTGCATGCCGGCTATCTGCTTTATGGCGGATGATCTCAATACGAAATACTTAGGATCAGTAGGCATGAATACAATCTCGATGTCCGGATTCAGGCTCTTGTTCATCATTGCCAGCTCGAACTCGTACCCGAAATCGGTTAGAGCCCTGACACCTCGTATAATGACCCGTGCTCCGACTTCTACGGCAAACTCTACAATGAGCTTGTCCCATACATGAACTCGCGTATTGGGTATGTCCTTGCATATCTCGATGAGCATTGCATATCTTTCTTCAGCTGAAAAAAGGCATTGCTTATTTTCGTTATCCGCAACGACAACCTCTATCTCGTCAAAAATACGGGATACACGCTCTATGATATTGACGTGGCCTTTTGTCGGCGGATCAAAAGTTCCGGGGAATACTGCTTTAATCATACCAGCTACTTCTTATCAGAAACTAATGATGTCGTCAATAAAGAGAAAAGCCCCTTTTCCATTAAAAAGAAAACGTTTTGACAAATGATGGTTAAATATGTACAATTCATTGTAATGAAGCACCTGATCTCCCGGTTTTACGGCTTAATACTGGTGATATTCATCGCCGGCTGTTCGACCCCCGGCCGGTCACCCCTGGTCGAAGAACCTGAGAAAACAGTTGAAGAAGCTCCCGCAGCGGCTGAAGAACCTCCCCGGGAAGCACCTGAACCGGAAGAGGAGACTTCCGACCTGGCGCTTGAGAAAGAAACCTTTACTGTTGCCGAAGAGGTGTATGAGCGTACCTTCCAGGATATAGGAGTCCTTATTAGTAATCTCAATACCATCATCCAGAGTCAAGACTATGAAACCTGGCTCTCGTACCTTTCGGAAGCCTATATCGAACGATATTCGGACCAGGAAGTATTGAAAGAGCTCTCCCGGCAGCCCTTGCTACAGAAATACAATATAGAACTTTCCAACCTTCGGGATTATTTTACTTATGTCGTGGTACCGAGCAGATCCAACGCCCGTCTTGACGATCTCGTGTTCGAGGATGAACGTCATGTAAAGGCTATTATGCTGGTAAACGGACAACGTACTATCCTCTACCAGCTTGTATATATTGGTAACCGATGGAAAATCGGTGTTTAAATATGGATGAAAGAAATACTTGTAACGGGGAGATACTATGAAACGATTCATATCGATTGCCCTTATTCTGATTCTCGGAATAACATGTTCAGCCTTTGCCCAGGACTCACGGTCAAGCGGTGACGGTGCTGAAACTACCGTTGAAGAATTGTATCTTCGCAATATGGAAATCAGGATAATCCGCGAACAAGCCGTAACGCTGGACCGGGATATAAAACTGCTGGCCTTAAAGAGTATCGAAGAAATGATTGACGACGGCAAAGTTTCTTCAGGGGATCCGGAAACCCACTATGTCCTCGATTACCTGGCGAATGAAGGGATAGGCCACATGGTCCGGGAGAACAACAGGCTGGTGAATAATTTCCCTATTGTCCGTAAAGAAGCCTGTGCCCTCCTCGGTGAACTGGGCGGAGAAAATTCCGTAAACACCCTTGTTCTCATCATGTCCAACGATAATGAACCCATGGTGCTCTCTGAAGCCGCGTATGCCCTGGGTGTTATCGGTTTAAACGAGGACAACATGGTATCTTCAGCCATCGCAGACGCCGTACTGCGGCAGGACGCTCTGAATCCCAGCGACAATTTTGCCTATGCAGCTCTTCTGGCATTTCAAAAAATTGCCGTCAGCAATAACGGGCTCCGGGACCCGGCCGCCATTCGGGCTGTAATAGCTATTACACAGGGCAATTATATTCGCGAGGTAAAAACCAAGGCGAACGATGTGCTGAACGAAATGCGAAAATATTAACAGGTGTCGGCCGCCCCTTCCTTAAGGGGCGCGGTTTATTTCCCCTATCCTCCCCTTTTTTTATATTGTTCATCGATTATGACAAGGTCCTGTCGCCAATCCTTTTTCGTATCCTTATCTTCGTACTGAATCCTCTTCCTAATAAAAAAGGTCATCTGTTTCGAATTTCTCTTCTGAATTATACCGAAACTTCCGTTTCCCAGGTAGCATATCGTCTCGTCTTCTTGAATATTCTCTTCTTCAGCTATTTTTTTTATAATACATTCGAAGTGCGCAGGTTGTCCTGTCAGTTTTTCCGTAATGGCTGATGCTATTTCGAATATAGCCTCTCCGCAAATTGGGCACGGAGTATCATACGCCGGCTGTCTGTTCTTCCTGCCGTCACTTTTGCGCTTCTCTGAACGATGTGAAGGGCGTTTGCTGCCGCGTCTTTGTGTCATAGATGTTCCTTATACCAAAATAATTTCAGGAAATACCCTTGTGTTTCTGTGTCAGTTCCTTCGTAAGAATAACTGCAAGACTCTGTATGGCATGGGCCATGTACGTTTCGTCGTTTATCTTCTTTTTTAACTCTTCGAGTTTTTTCGGGTCAGTCTGCTTAGCTATACGTATCATACCACCCCTGACTCCGTAAAGGCATTCTTGAAATGGTGTATCCTGTTTGCGTCGCCTTCCATAAGAATAACGTCGAACCGCACATGCCTGGTCTCCTCGTTTCTCCGTTCGGCTAAAAACGACCGGGCGGTACGAATAATCCGATTCCTCTTACCTGCGTTTACTATTCTTTCAAGCTCCATTTCATCATACCCGTTCCAGTTCTTTATTTCGAAAAAGACGATCAGGTCTCCCTTTTCCGCTATAATATCTATCTCTCCTCCGGCCTTCCTGTAATTCCTCTTCAGTATCCTGAACCCGGAATTTTCGATAAAACCTGCGGCTCTGTCTTCCCCCGCACGACCCTTTTTTGCTGTATCCATCAGCTACCGGCAAAATCTCTTGGATTAACGGCCCGAGTAATAAAGTAGTCTTTCTTTTCCAGTAGATCGATTGTTTTTCCGCCGGATTCTTCCATCCTTTTGCCCTTGGCATCGACAATAAGTCTCACCAGGGGCCTTAAAGGTGCATCTCCATGAATTCTCTCGACCCTTCCGATGCTTCCGTCGTTTAATATGACAATGCTTCCGACGGGGTATATGCCCATGGCTTTTATAAATATTTTAAGAATTTCCGAATCAAACCGACGCGAGTTGTCGTTGAGTATCTGTCTCATTGCCGTGTATCCTATCATGGAGTTCCTGTAGGGCCTGTCCCGTACCATTGCTTCAAAGGCGTCGACAACGGAAATAATTCGTGAAATAACCGGAATCTGTTTTCCCTTCAGCTGCTTCGGGTATCCCTTTCCATCCCATCGTTCATGATGCAGCAGGGCAAGCTTGCCTATTTCTTCTGAATATTTCAGTTCGCGGGTTATTATTCTGAATGTATAGAGGGTGTGGGTTTGAATCTGCTTTTTCTCTTCCGTGGTAAGATCTCCGGTTTTTTCCAGTATAGCAGACGGTATTCGCGCCATACCGATGTCGTGGAGAAGCGCGGCTATCGCAGTGTTCATAATATGATGATTCGGAAAATTGAGATGCTGTGCGAGCACTACCGACAGGATAAGACAATTTACCGCGCTCGACGCCGTCTGATCACCGGTACCCGGATTCTGCAGGATAAGTGAAGTCATGGCTTCCGAATGATCACGTACCGCGTGCACCAGATTTGTTACTATTTCGTCTATATCCGCCGTTTTTACTTTTCTTCCGTTTTTAATATCGTTAAATATTTCTGAAAGGTCCTTCACTGCCTGCGTATAGAGCTTCACGAGCCCTTCGTCGCCCTTTCCTTCCAGAAGTTTTGAAATAGTCTGTTCTTCTTTCTTTTTCTCTTCTTCCGTGGATATCGGCTTTCCTTCCGTCTCTACAAAGGTAATATTCCAGGACTTCAGCCGTTTAATATCCTTTTCTCGAATGACTACGCGTTCCGGTACCAGGAGTGTATCCCCGTCTACATATACCGGCTTATCGAATTTTTGCCCTGGTTTCAGGTCTTCGACTTTTATTTTCTTCATAGATTGTCCCGTCTCATATTTTCTTTTTCGTGATCCACAGCGTATACAAACGCGAGCAATTCGGCCACCACTTCATAAAGATACTCGGGAATAAAGTTCCCCGGGTTGAACAGGAAGAGCGAATCCGCCAGTGCTTCATCGTCTACTATCCGTATTCCGTTCTCTTTCGCCAGGGTGATAAGTCTTTCGGCCAGTTCCTGTTTTCCCTTGGCCATGATAAAAGGTGCCGGCAATTCGGTTGTATATTTCAGTGCAACCGCTTTTTTCAAAGTTACATCCCCCCACCGGATGATGAAAACTGCTCAGACGTACGTGTCGATACCTTCCGTTGCTATATCTCCATCATCAGTCATGTCGCTGCAGAAACTGTCTACTCTAATAATATCGTCAACTTTCACACCGAGGTTATGGAGTTTTTGCTTTAATCCTTGTAATTCCCGTACCGTTTCTCTGCTTTCCGGCGGGTTGTCGGAGTATACATGTACAACTCCTCCACCGGAGATATCCGTTACGGAAAACCTCCACGACCTTTCCGAGGATTCGCAGAATACCCTCATATCGGTCGGTTTTCCCGTTCCTTTTTCCAGGCGAACATGTACGGAACCATGTAATCCCCCGTAATCGTCCTCTGTGCCGAAGGGAACGATAATCCAATGATACCGGCTTCCTTCTTTATGGTTGAAAAGCTGGACGGGGTCCTCTTCCCGGCCTTCACGAAATATCGCTTTTACCTCTTCTTCCGTCGATTCTTCCTTTCCCTTTCCAGGGCGGCCGTCCTCCCCCTGCCTTTTGCCGCCGTGCTTTCCGAGACCATAGAGGTAGTCGATTATCCGTGGAGGAGAATCCAGTCCCTTATCAAGGAGAGACGCCAGGAGCCCCGCGGAGAACGAATCCTGTTTCGACGCACTTTTGAGCCGCCTTCCAGCCCGGAGAATAATATCCGGTTTTAAGGGCAGCCCTTCCTGTTTGAAGGCCCTCAGAATAAGCCGGGATAACCTGTCATCGGGGAGACCTGCTTCCCGGAGAAACTCCGTGAACCTGGCCCCGGGTTGCAGGGTTTGAAATATAACGGTTCTGCCGTGGATATACACCCGGGCCTGGAATACGCTTCCCTTTTCCAGGGGAATTGTCGAACCAACCCTTATCCTGAGTCCTTTTACAGAAACCTCATAACCCTTGGACGAGGAACCGAGCACCTTGAGGGATACAGTATCACCGGATTTGAGATTTTTAAGGAGTCCCGCCGGAACTCCCGACTGTGGGACAAACCCCTGGATTATCATACCAACCGGGTCTCTGTTCTCCTCGGCCCCTGTATCAGCGCTTCTTACGGACCAGCTCCTGGACCTTTGCGGCCTTACCTACCCTGTTACGCAGGTAGTAGAGTTTTGCCCTCCGGACCCTTCCTCTTCGTACTACTTCGATTTTTTCTATCCTGGGGGAATAGAGGGGGAAAATCCGTTCAACCCCTACACCGTAGGATATCTTTCTGACCGTAAAGGACCTGCGAACACCGGCATTTTTAAGTGCTATACAGACACCCTCGAAGACCTGGATCCTCTGGGTCTGGCCTTCTACTATCCTGTAATGTACCTTCAGGGTATCTCCCGCCTTGAAGTCGGGAATACCTTCTTTTATCTGTTCCTGTTCTACTGCATTAATCACATTCATTGTTTCTGTCCTTCCTTCTTACCATTTCTTTCTTAACGTACACAGATCATGCATCTTCGGCTTCCGTACTGGTACGATTCAGGAGATCAGGCCTGTTTTTCATCGTTTTTTCCAGGCTCTTTTCCTTCTTCCATTGCATTATATGAGCATGATGCCCTGAGAGGAGCACCTCCGGAACCCTCATTCCGCGGAACTCCTCCGGCCTGGTATACTGCGGATACTCGAGAAGGCCGCCGGAAAAGCTCTCCTCTTCCAGCGACTCTTTCCTGATGACCCCTTCTATCAACCGGTAGACCGCATCGATAATAACCAGTCCCGCCAGCTCTCCGGATGAAATGACATAGTCTCCCAGGGAAACTTCATCCGTAACATACAGGTCGATAATACGCTGGTCTATACCCTCGTAACGTCCGCAGATAAATACCAGCTCATCTTCCTTCGCCAGTTCAGCAGCATATGCCGTTCCGAACAGCCTGCCCGACGGCGTCGGATAGACTACCCGTTTACCCCGCGCATTCACCGAATCCAGCGCTTCTGCCAGCGGCTCGGGTTTTAGTATCATTCCGGGGCCGCCCCCGTAGGGATAGTCGTCACAGGTCCGGTGGCGGTCCCTGGCGAAATCGCGAATATCCACCACCTGATACCGGATAATACCCCTGGCCACGGTTTTGGCCATAATCGAACTCAAAAAGTACGGTTCGACAAGCTCCGGAAACAATGTACAAATTGTTAGCGTCACCTACAGCAACCAGTCCAGTTTTAATTCGATACTCTTCTCGCTCGTCCGGATTTCGCCGATGTACTCCTCCTCGAAGGGTATAAGTCTCGGGCCCTCATCCGTCCTTATCTCGAGAAGGTCCTTGGGTCCGCTTTCTACCGTCGCCACAACCGTGCCCACGAGCCTGCTCTCGTAATATACAGAACAGCCGAGAAGGTCCGCCTGGTAGTACTCCCCCTCTTCCAGAGGGCAGGCGTTTTCCCGCCCGGTCAATACCATACTGCCGGTGAGCCCGGCCGCTTTTTCCGGAGAATCTATACCGCCTAGCTTGGCCAGTAGATCCTTCCCATGGAAACTCATAGCTTCCACGTCGAAACATCGTTCCGACGATCCCTTCACCAATACCACCTGCTCGAGCCGGAGAAAATGCTCCCGTTCACCCGACAGACTGATGATTCGCAGGTCACCGTGTACACCATGGGGCTTTGAGACCCTGCCAATGGCTATCCGATCGTTCAATCCAGAATTTCCAGCACGATCCTCTTGCCCAGCTTGGTCGCCGAAGCACTCAGGATGGTTCTGATCGCCTTTGCGATTCTTCCATGTTTTCCAATAACCTTTCCGATATCCTCCTGGGATACCTTGAGCTCCAGGATCGTCGATTTCTCCCCTTCTATCATGTTGACAACAACACCGCCGGGGTCGTCCACCAGCGATTTTGCGATATATTCAACCAGGTCTTTTTCCACACCAGGCTCCTTACAGGAATATCTTCATCTTGTTAAGAAGCCGCTTCACCGTATCCGAGGGCTGGGCGCCCTGTGCAAGCCATTCCCGTATCCTGTCTTCCTTGAGATTGATCTGGTTTTCTTCAACTTCGATGGGATGGTAGTATCCCACCTCTTCAAGTGTTCTTCCGTCCCGGGGAGCCCTTGAATCCATAACAACGATTCGATAGTAGGGTTTCTTCTTTGTACCGAATCTCTTCAATCGTATCTTGACACTCACATGAACCTCCTGCAGTTCCACCTGTACATGTATTTTCAACCGCCGAGTCGAGACATCATTTCGGCCTGGTATTTTTTATTCTTCACGGCTTTCTTCATAGTCAGCCGCATTTTATCGAATTTCTTGAGAAGCCGGTTTACATCGTATACCGATGTTCCGCTTCCCCTGGCTATTCTCTTTCTCCTGGATGGGCCTATTATCCTGTGATTCCGCCTCTCCTTTTTGGTCATGGAGAGAATAATAGCTTCCTCCCTGGTCATTTCCTTCTCATCCAGATCGTCCTCGCTTATCTTGCCGGAAGCCCCGGGGATCATCTCGATAAGGGACTGCAGACTGCCCATCTTCCTTACGCGGGCAAAGGATTCCAGATAGTCCTCCAGGGTAAATGTCGCCTTCGCTATCTTCTTTTCAAGCTTTTTTGCTTCATCTTCCTGAATCGTTTCCTGGGCTTTTTCTACAAGGCTTACCACATCGCCCATGCCGAGGATCCTGGAGGCTATTCTTTCAGGATAGAATGCTTCCAGGCTTTCCAGTCTCTCGCCGGTGCCGATGAATTTGATCGGTTTCCCCGTTACCGATTTAAGCGAAAGAGCTGCTCCGCCCCGGGCATCCGAATCGAACTTGCTCAGAATGACGCCGGTGATGCCGACCTTTTCGTCGAATTCCTTTGCAATGTCCACGGCCTGCTGCCCGGTCATTGCATCGGCCACAAGAATCGATTCCACAGGATCAACGATTTTAGCAATGCTTGCTATCTCGGCCATCATTTTCTCGTCGATGTGCAGACGCCCCGTGGTGTCGAAAATCACCGTATCGTAGAGCTGCTTTTTTGCATGACGAAGACCGTTCTTGGCGATTTTAACGGGGTCGGTGCCCTCTTCCCGGTAAACGTCTATACCCGCCTGCCCGCCCAGAACGACCAGCTGTTCGACCGCCGCAGGGCGTACCAGGTCCGCCGCTACCAGGAGGGGTTTTCTGCCCTCTTTCCGCAGCCGGAGAGCCAGTTTTGCCGCCGTGGTAGTTTTACCCGATCCCTGCAGCCCCATAAGGAGGACCGTACTGAGGGTATCCGGGCCTTTCAGAGCGAGTTCCTGCCGTTCATCCCCGAGGAGCTGCACAATCCTGTCGTGAACGATCTTTGTAAACTGCTGGCCCGGGTTGACCGCCTTCATGACCTTCTCGCCCTTGGCGTCCTCTATCGTCCTGTTTACGAAACGACGGACCACCCGCAAGTTTACATCTGCTTCGAGAAGGGCAATTTTTATCTCGTTCACCGTATCTTCTATGTTTTTTTCGGTGATAACGGACTTGCCCGAGACCTGTCTGAATATATCTGAAAATTTCTCTGTAATTCTATCCAACATGATGATTAAGCCTTAATATCCCGACATTTATACCTGTTAAACGACTGAATGTCAATGCTGCCGGGTTCCACCCGGTATACCGGTACGGCAGGTTTAACGGATGCGTATGAAGTTACGTTCGAGGTAGACAATTCTTTCGGCCGCTGAATTGTAGAAGATACTTGCCGGGAAATTTTCGGTTATTTTTTTATAGTAGAAGAGCGACCGGGTTATATCCCTGGCGGGGCCGGGTTTTTCATACAGCGAGCCCAGGGCAAAATAGACCCTGTCGATGTTCCTCGAATGAGAAAATTCCTCTGCGCATAGCAGGAGGATCTCCAGCGCCCGCCGGTAACGGTCTGATTTTACCGCTCTGTCCGCTTCCTGCAGGGCTTCATAGAACCCCAGGGCCACAACCTCCTCGGCTGCAGGTTCCTCCGGTACCGTATCCTCTTCGGGGACATGGAGCTCATCATCCCAATCGTCCTCCGTATCCGTTTTCTCGGAAATTGCACTGACCTGGAGAACCGCCCGTTCGAATCGGTCCTCCAGGATATCGGTGAACAAAAAGGACAGCATATAGGTCTCTTCCTCCGGTATGAAGAAGGTGAATTCCGTTTCCCCGGTGGAGATAGTTCGCTTGATGAGCCGTACGCCGGCGGGTTCGGATTTTTCGAAAACCCAGCCTTCCCCTTCCAGGACATAGTCGAAGGGTGTGCCGGTTTCGACCTCCAGACTTTCCGCCTGCACGGGCACCTCCTCCGTCCCCTCGGTGCTTCGCTCCGTTTTCATCTCCGGTTCTGCGGAGGCCCCGGCAACCATATCCTGCCCTTCTGATCCTTCACTGGCGGCAGGAATTGCCGGCCGTGCCGGACCGTCTCCTGAGGCAGGTATATCCGCCTGTTCTTTCCGCGGTTGAACCGTAACAACCTCTTCTACCACGGGAACGGGAGATACCTCCTCCTGGTCCGTGTGCCACGGATAAAGCGGAACTTCCGGTTGAGACATCGGTGGTTCAGGCACGGGAAGACGCTGTACCACAGGATCGGTCTGGGACGGCACGGCCGGAAGAACAGCCTGCACGATATCCGGCCGGCTTTTTCCCAGGTCACCGGCTGGGTGTTCCGGGGTAAGGGTCTCCGGGCTTTGTTCCCTGCTCTCCGACGGCCCGGGGTCCGCCGTTTCGGGCTCCCGTACGGGGGTAGCGGCACAGGCCGTTAGGATACACACTACACATACCGGAAGTATACTGAAATAACCAATGGGTCGGGATTTCCTCATTACCGGTTACCTCCCTTCCAGGAGAGTGTTGGTATTCTCTTCCCGGATAATATCGAGGACAATACCGGGAACATCCTGCCGAAACCGTTGTGCAGTAGCCTCGTCCCAACGCTCGGCCGGTTCCCTGGATGGGGTAATATCCATATAGTAGGGGGTACGGTACTTCTCCGGAATGAGGAAATCATCAAAACCGAGGACCTGCTCAGAGTCGACTTTAACAGTATCAGCGCCGGCGCCGGTCGTTTTTCTCTTTGCCAGGGAAACGGAGACGGCAATAACCAGGGACAGGACAAGAACCGAAAGAAACGCCGACAGGAATATGGTCAATTCTTTCCTGGTAAAGAGCCTCATCCCGTTACTCCGACCTTCTCTCCCCGTTCAAGACTTACCGTGACAACCTTGGAAACCCCCGATTCTTCCATGGTAACTCCCAGCAGCGTATTGGCTCCCGTTACCGTTCGTTTATTGTGGGTAATAATGACAAACTGTGATCTCTTTTCAAAGTCCATGAGTGTGTTTATAAACCGGCCTACATTCTCTTCGTCCAGGGCGGCGTCTATCTCGTCGAGTATACAGAAGGGTGACGGCTTTACCATGTACGTGGCAAAAAGAAGAGCCACCGCGGTGAGAGATCTTTCTCCGCCGGATAAAAGAGCGATGTTTTCCAGCTTTTTCCCCGGCGGCTGGGCAAAAATATCTATGCCGGAAGACAGGATGTCTTCATAATCGGTGAGCTTTAATTCCGCACGACCTCCTCCGAAGAGCCGGCGGAACATGAGATGGAAATTCTTTCGTATCTTCTCGTATGTTTCGGTAAACAGCCGGGTGGACTCGGTCCTGATATGCTCGGTAATCTGATTGAGGTCTTCCCTCGCCTTTGTCAGATCGCTGAGCTGACCGGTTAGAAAGTCATACCGCTCTTTGACCTCGTTGAATTCCTCCGGCGCCATGAGGTTGACATGCCCCAGATCGCGCCGGCGGTTCTTGAGCATGCCGAGTTTTGCCCGCAGGTCCTGGGGGTTCTTTTTCAGTTCATGAATCCTCGAATCGTATTCCGAAAGGCTCCGGGAATACTTCTCCCGGAAGTTGTCGTAGATGTTCCTGATATCCGCCTGGAAGGTAGTGAGTTCTATCTGCAGCTTTTCGATGTCTCCCTGGATTTTTTCAGTCTTCTTGAGCTGTTCTTTCAATTCCTTTTCCCGGCCGATGATCCGCTGGTTCTTTTCGGAAATTCCCTTTTCCAGGTCCTCCAGATCCTTCCTGATAATCTTTTCTTCTTCTTCCAGTTCTTTTTTCTCTTTTAAAATACCTGCTATATTCCCGTCTATATCGCCTATTCTCTTTTCACAGTAGAGTTTTTCCTGATCGTTTTCGGTCTTGCGGTTTTCCTGCTGAGTCCGGTCTTTCTGCAGAAGGTCTATAGCCTCGCGAATCCCCTCCTGCTGCGTTTTCATCTGCATCTTGTTGAGCCGTAGGTCTTCAAGGGTTTTTCGATATTCTTCGATTTTTACCTGCAGCCTTTTGTTTTCAGCCGTTAGTTCACCGGTCCTCTCCCGGCATTCCAGGGCTTTCTTCTTACGGTTGGCTGTCTCCTGGTCCAGGAAGCGTTTTCTAGTGATGATACCCTCGGGGGCGACAAACTCGTCGATAAACCTGGGAAACTCCGCCCTGTAGGATTCGAAGACCTCCATTAATCTTGCCAGTTCTTCGGAGAGCCCGCGGAGAAAGACCAGATATTTCTCCACCGAAGGGGCGTCGTCTCCCGCTGTCCCTAGTTTCTCAGCGTCGGACCAGTAGTCTATCTTACCCTTGATTCCCAGGGCCAAGGAATGGAGCTTTTCGCGTAATTTGGCCTCAAGATCCGACCGTTTCCTGTAAGAATAACCCGATCGGAACAGTCCTTCATCCAGCTGAGTAACGATATCGTCCGTAAGCCCGCGCAGTTCACCCTCCAGCTGTTCCTGCTCGTCGGAGAGTTTCCGCATCTCGGCGTTCAGATTCCTGATTTCTTTTTCGTTCTCCCGTATCACTTCGCCGGCGCTATCGATTGCCCGCTCGAATTCCGTTATATTCTTCTCTACCGACTGGAGTTCAGAGGCGAAATTTTCATATACCCGGCGTTTCTCCCCTATCTGGTCGTCGAGAAAGGAAATCCGACCTTGTATGTCCGTTTCCCGTTCTACACAGGCCTGTACCTGGCGCTCGAGTTCCCGTTTTCTTTCTCCCAACATCCCGGCCTGGTTCTCTCGAGAGTTTTTTTCCAGGTCGATACCATAGAGTTTTTTCTGTCCCGAGACCAATTTTTCTTCCATGGCATTTATGATATCCAGGCCTGAAGACAAGGATTGGTTGATACCGTCTATTTTTTCCTTCAACCGGGCCCGTTTTTGTTCCGTGTGTTCGAGGAGTTTTTCCTTTTCAGTCTGTTTTTCGAGATAATCCCGCAGCTTGAGCAGCTGTATGTCCGTGTCTACTTCAAAGATATCGGCTTCCAGTTTCCTGAACTGGTCCGCCTTCTCCGCCTGCTTCTTCAAGGAATCGTAGGATCTTTTTACCTCGCCGAGGATGCCCTCGACCCGACGAATATGTTCTTCCGTGTGGGCAAGTTTTCTCTCGGCTTCCGCACCTCGGGACTTGTATTTTGTAATACCGGCCGCCTCTTCGAAAATAAATCGGCGTTCCTCCGGCTTGTTGGAGAGTACCTGGTCTATCTTGCCCTGTTCCATGATGGAATAAGCCGATTTGCCTACGCCGGTATCGAAAAAAATCTCCTTGAGCTCCCTGAGCAGGACCCCTTGACCGTTTACAAAGTATTCACTTTCTCCGGAACGGTACAGTCGCCGTTTTACCGATATTTCCGGCATATCCAGGGGAAGAATTCCCGTGTCGTTGGAAAGAACAAGGGTAACCTCCGCCACGTTGAGCGCCTTGCGGTTCTCCGTACCGTTGAATATGACGTCTTCCATCCGGTCCGCCCGCAGGGTCTTTGTGGATTGCTCTCCCAGGACCCATTTTACCGCGTCGACAATATTACTCTTTCCGCAGCCGTTGGGGCCCAGGAGTGCGGAGATACCTTCCCGGAATTCGATTTTACTTCTGTCGGCAAAGGATTTAAAGCCGAATAATTCTATACTTTTAAGGAACACGAGTTCTCCCGGAGTTTACGAGGCTGCTACCATTCATGACGAACGGATTACGATGTTTTTCAACAGGCACATTCCAAGCGATTTTTGAAACATCCATCAATACTATAACACAGATAAAGCGATATTGAGAAGAGGAAGGGGACACTATGGATGGTGTTATTGTACCTTCAGCGGTAATGGAATACACTGCTTGATATGGAAATCCTGTGCGGGGTAGACGAGGCCGGCCGGGGCCCTATTGCAGGTCCGGTAACCGCCGCGGCGGTTATACTACCGGAAGATTTTCCCTGTGATATGCTGGACGACTCAAAGAAACTGAGTCCCCTACGGCGGAATCATCTGCTCCCGGTTATACTTGCAGGAGCGGTAGATGTAGGCATCGGCTGGGCCGGACCTGGAGAGATCGATCTCTTAAATATTCACCGGGCTACCCTTTTGGCCATGCAAAGAGCCCTTTCAGAACTCAAAAACGCTCCTTCACTTGTGCTGGTGGACGGAAAGTTCGTCCCTGAGTCGAATTTTCCCATCAGAGCGGTCGTAGGTGGCGACAGGAGCGTTCCACAGATACAGGCGGCATCGATTTGCGCAAAGGTCGTTCGAGACCGCTGGATGGAACGTTATTCGTGGATAGAACCCCATTGGCGTTTCGAAAAGCACAAGGGATACCCCACGGAGGAACACCGGCGCCTTTGCTCCGAGTACGGCCTCTCGGTTATCCACCGGAGAAGTTTCAGGATCGTCTATCCTTCATAAAGCCTACGGCCTTATTGAACGACTCGAGGAAGGCCTTCATGTCTTCCTCGTAGACGATAATGGAGCGTCGTTCATAACCTTCCTCTCCGTGCCGCTGACTCTCCACGATGTTAAGAAACAGATCGCCCCGGCGATTTTCCTTTACATTGAAAAAATACGTTCTTTTATCGGACAACACCCTTGTCGAATAGAGTTCTCCGCGTGTCCCCATGGTTGGCTACCTCGTTCGCGTTTTATGGTACTGTACAGTAATGCGTCCGGAGGTACAAGAGCTCGTGATCAAGGATCTTTCCGTTGCTCTTGACGTTCGAAAATGATTTGTATATCTTCTAATACGAAAATAGCCGCACCCGCCTATTTTCATCGTTTCGGTTGCCGCGCAGCGGCATGAGCAACTTTTATGAAAATGCGCCTGTGGTATAATGGTTATTACCTCAGCCTTCCAAGCTGAAGATGTGGGTTCGATTCCCATCGGGCGCTTTCCGCTCACCTGTAGGTGAGCTTTTTTCAAGTAGGGCTGCATGCGTTCCGCTTGGAGTCCCAGGGGATCGAGGAATTCTTCTTTAAAAACCTATCCAGCAGTAGATTGTGCTGTTAATGTATCACTCATATTATCCTCCACGGATTCACACATTGCCCCCCGATTGCTTCGAAGTCGGCCGTGTTCCTGTCATCCAATACGCTTCTACTCCCCCACCTCAAACCTCAAGCCCAGCTGCTTTGCCGATTCTTTCGTAATCCTGTACTGGTAGCTGTTTTCGGTAATGGGAAAGTTCTCCGTGGACCGGCCGCGGATACGGATTTCTATCTCCACGCCGTTTTTGGCCAGGGGGTATACGAAGGATGTAAAAACCTGGTGATAGTTGGCCATATCTATCTTGCCGGAGATGGTAAGGGTCTTGAACACTTTTCCCCTGGGTCGCACAGGCTTCTCAGGAGGTTCTTCACCTTCTTTGCCGACACCGCCGTCGGCTTCAACACCGCCGGTTTCGGGTTGAGGCGCTTTGTAACGTCTTTTATCCAGCACCCAGTAACTGGTATCGGTCACTTCGAAATAGGGTACGGTGGTTTTATAATAAATGGTATTGAATTCGTTATCGTTGCCGGAGGCGATCACCAGCTCGCCCTTCAGGCAATAGCGCAGGAGGCTGTCCTGGATGGACTGGAAGCCGCTGATCATGGATGGGTTTGTCGTCGAAGCGGATAAAGGCTTCATAGATATCCTTGGCCTTTACTGCGCCTCCTTGGTCTTTACCGCGCCTCCCGGTCCGGCAGCAGGCCGTGTTTTCTAAAGGTATTTAAGCCTACCGATTCCAGGTACCACTCGGCGTCCTTGAGAGCCTGTAAAAGGTTGTTGTTGATCTGCACGTCGAGCTCTCCGAGAAATGCTTCAACACCAGGGACGATATGCCGTCCTTAGCCGAGTATTTCACTACTATTACAGATTCCGAGCAGACAAGAAAGATGATGGTATTTCTGTATACCCGCTCGATGTTCCCCCGTTTGGCGGCAATGCGCTCTATTACAGGCCGGGTGGTACTGTTTATGCTTGACGGATTCGCCCGGTATCGAGGGCTCAGAATAACAAGGGTGGTCTTCGTCTGTTCAGGAATATCCTCGGAAGGATCGACCAGGACAGTGAACGAGCCTATATTCACCATCTTCTCTTTCAATCAGGAAACAATTTCGCCCTTTACCGCCTCTGGGCTCACATCGTGCCTGGCCAGATTGATAAGGATGTTCATGTTCGGCTTGGTATGAAGCCAGTCCCGCCGGTTTTATCTCGTCTATGCCTATGCCCTTGTTGATGCCGGCCCCGCCGAAGCTGCCCAGAAGTATAGTGGCGGCGACACCCCGGGTAGCGCCGAATTTCTGGAACTCGGGTTTCTGTCCGTCGATTTTGAAGTTGTTGGAAGCGTTTCCCGCCACATCGGCAGCGATGGCCGATTCATACCCGTTGCCGTAGAGTTTCCTGAGCTGCCCCGACAGAGCGTCCATGGTCAGAAAATTGACGTTTGAGGTATGGATCAGCCCGTTGGCACCGGTCGAGTAATCCTGGCGTTTCAAGAGGTCGGAGACGATGGATGTGAGAATACGCAGAACACCCCTGATTCGTTGAAAGTCGGAGTTTCCGGCCCACCTGAGGCGGAACATGTCGATAAGCTCCGGTGAAAGAGGTATGACCGGATAAGCCACTGCCGATAGGCGGATTTTACCGCCTCTGATGGCAGTTCACTGGATAACTCCTGATAGAGGTTGACCTAGGAGTAGCCGTCCTCGTTCATGGCGGTGTCGTCGTTGATCTGCTCGAAAAGACGCCGGCGAATGTCTTCGAATATTTCCTCTTGGATCACCGGTTTGGTGTCCGACCCCACCCTGGCCAGTCAATTTTCAAGACTGGTCAAGATTTTTACTGCCGTGGACGAATTGGCCACCTCGGTGGCACTGGCGGGAAGGGTGGCCACCAGGACACACCGATCCATATGGGACACCGCCTCGGTCAGTTCCTGCATAAAGCTTATGGTCTGATTGGGCAGGGTCGAACCGACCACCTGAACACCTGAGGATGCAACGCGGTAATCGATTGATATACTTATTTCTCCAGTACATTCTCGAGCCACCTCTTCGTCACCGCGCCGGTGTGTACCAGCCTCACCGTGCCATCCGTATCGATGATAAAGGTAGTTGGAATAGAAGATACACCATAAAGCCGGGCCAGGCTTCCGGAAAGGTCCAGGAGCACAGGAAAATCGATGTTTTCTTTTAAAACGAAAGACTTCACCGAGGTGACATCCCGTTCCGTGGAGGTCATGTTTACCGAAACCAGGGCTGCGTCCGTGGTATTATCCCGATAGAGCCTGACCAGTTCAGGAATTTCGGCTTTGCAGGGAGGACACCAGGTAGCCCAGAAGTTGAGGATAACCGGCTTCCCCGCATAATCTGAAAGCGATGCAGAGGCACCGGATAGATCTTCCGCCGAAAAATCCGGTGCCCGTTTGCCCGGAACCGGGGGACCGGATACAACTGTATCACCCGATTCCGGTTCCGGAGTCACGCCGGGGAGTATGTATCGAATACCGGCGAAGACCGAGGCGGAAACTACAACAAACAGGAGGAACACGGGTATGATTCTCCTGTCACTCCGGTCTTTCAGGTATATCCGCAGACCGTAGAGGAGAAACACCGTCAGACCAATGAGGATGTTTACCGGTCCCGTAGGGGCGTAGAGGAAGAACATCGGTTCGCCGGCAACCGCCTTGAAATCGATGAAAGCCGGGCTTAATCTCCAGGCAAGAACGAAGATGATTACTCCGGTAAGCAATCGGTCGAAATAGTATTTTCGTTTCTCCGAATTGGTATGGCAGTAGACCGACACTGCTCCGAACCCGGCGAGTCCTGCTAAAAGACCTATCAGTGCGATGACCGGAACTGCCAGGGGACCGATGTTAATGACCGTATTCATGATGTAGTACTATACAGTTTCTTATCGATCAATCAAGGGGCCCTTGTTCATCAGCCGTTGTTTCCGTCCCTAGGGGTATTTCGACCAGGCCTAGGGCCTGTCCAGAGACTCCGGCCAGCGGTAAATACCGCCGAAATCCACCACATTGGTAAAACCGGCTTCTCTGAATATAGCCGCCGCCGTTGCCGATCGATTGCCGCTTCTGCAGTACAGAATGACGAGAAAGTCCTTCTCCACCTCGGGAAGTCCGTGGGGA
The DNA here is from genome assembly GCA_964410865.1 of uncultured Spirochaetales bacterium. Classification (GTDB taxonomy): domain Bacteria; phylum Spirochaetota; class Spirochaetia; order JAFGDJ01; family JAFGDJ01; genus JAFGDJ01. Next base: position 223,996 of record CAYPIQ010000001.1, read on the forward strand.
AGGTCCTGTACGGGAATATTTATTGCCGTGGGAATGTACCCCTCACGGTATTCCTCGGGGGACCGTACATCGATCAGAAGGTACTGCTCTTCTCCATCTTCTATAAGGGCCGCCAGAGCTGCAGGCTCGCCGTAATCCGGCCGCTCCCGGACCTCCTGGGATACCGAGGATTCATGTGTTCCTTCGGCCACAGCCGGAAGTACGACTGCCGATATCGCCATTAAAATGACTAATATAATAAGGTATATCTTTTCCATGGAGTAAACATACCACCTGAAACCCTTTATCGGCTATAATTTTTTCATGCCGGAGGTCCGACCGTACAGGGCATTGATTCGTCTATATTTCAGCACTGACGCACGTTCAGCAATTTTTAGCGGGTCCGAAAGTTACGGAGCGGTTGAGAAATATCTAGGGAAACCGGGGTGCATTCTGCTCTCTGGGGCGGCCCTGAAAGCCAGGGCCAAAATGTGCTGGCGCTCGCGCCAGGCGCTACGAGCACAACATCACACCGAAGGGCTGAAGCCGGCGGCGCGGGCGACGGTGGCCAATCATCTGTCGCGCTTCCGGAGCATTCCCCACCACGACACGCTCATGAACCTTCTGGATCGCATCTACGTGGAGCAAATCCAGGAGGCGAAAGTCAAGCTGTTACGTAGCATCGAGTATACCTACCAGGTCAATGGAAAGACGCGTAACGTGGACGTCCACATGGTGATCTGCCAGGAGAGCTGTGAGGTGATCGACCCCGAGACGGCACAGCCGGTGACCAAGAAGGCCCGTCACCTATGGCTCAGCAGCAGTCCCCTGAACCAGGACAACGTCCACCCTCGCCGCCCCGCACACCACCCGTTGCCCCCCTTCAGCCTTTCCAGGTTGCCTTCGTGTGTCAGTACTGTTTATATATTGAATATGTATCCCCTAGATAGTACACATAATAAACAGGTGGATGAATCTTCCAAAGCTCTGCTTGCCGCCCTGTAATGTACACGTCTATGATGAATTCAGGAATGAAGACACATTATATCAAGCTCTTTATTGCCGCAATTATCTGGGGAGGTGCCCTGGTAGCAGGCCGCGTCATCGCTTCCCACCTGCCGCCTCTTACCATCACCTTTCTGCGGTTTTCCCTGGTAAGCATATTTCTCCTGCCGGTACTCTATATTAAAAACGGCAGGCTACCGATACCCTCTTTTAAAACCGCCCTTCTTGTTCTGCTGGTCAGTTTTTCCGGGGTCATGGTTTTTAATTATTTTCTGTTTGCCGGTTTAAAGACCGTTACTGCAGTCCGAAGCGCGGTTATAATCGCCTTTACCCCCACCGTGACGGCCCTTGCGGCGGGGCTCTTCTTTCGGGAACGGATAACCTCGCTCATGAAATTCGGCTTTCTCTCGGCCCTGGTGGGTGCTGTCATCACCATCACCAACGGCCGGCTTTCCCTTATTTTTCAGGAGCGCCCTGCGGTGGGCGACCTCTTCCTCCTGGGCTGCGTCCTCGCCTGGACCGTCTACTCACTGGCCACCAAGGTAACCCTTGAACACATGGCACCCCTGACAATTCTTACCTATGCATCATTCCTCGGCGCAGTGCTCCTTTTTCCCCTGGCGTTGCGAGAAGGCGTTTTACACCGGCTTGCTTCCCAGCCTCCGGAGACATGGTTGAGCCTGTTGTATTTAAGCATCGGAGCGGCCGGGTTGGCTTATCTCTGGTACTATCAGGGCATACATGCCGTAGGAGCATCGCGGTCCGTCATCTTTCTCAATCTCGAACCGGTGACTGCCATTATCCTGGGTATTCTCATCCTGGGGGAAGAGCTCACCATACCCGTGGCGGTCGGTGCCGTCCTGGTTTTCCTGGGACTCATTCTTACAGGGATTAAGAAAGCCTGATGTATTTCATCATTCCGCAGTAATACCGATTTTGTTTTTCCATTCGCAGCTTGTTTATTCGACTCTTCCGTTTTATACTTTTATATGGTTGCAGCGTTCCCGAGCGTGGAACTGATAGGATGTTAGGCCCATCTTCGACAGTTTGAAGCAGGTTTTTAGAGTTCTTTATCAGTTAAGTGTTATGCCGGTTCAACTTAGGCCGGCTTAATGCGTTTGTCCTAGGACTCCGGTTTCCCGGCCACCCACGCGTCAAAAGGCCACCTTACTTCGCTGTACCCTCTGTTAGCCCGATGTTATATAGGTAACAATAGGGTACGGATTGTTGTTTCCGGGCGAAGAAGGTTGTACAAATATAGTACAGGTAGACGTTGTTTGGAAAAGGCGAAGTATTTTAACAGGGGGGAAGACTATGAAACGAGTCATGGTTCTGGGAACCGGGGCACAGGGCGGCGCAATTGCTAGGCTCCTGGACAGGGAAGCCGGAGTGTCGGAGATTATCTGCGCGGACTACGATAATAAAGCGGCCGAGTCCCTGGCAGGCACCCTGGAGAAAGCACAGGCCGTCCAGGTGAATGCAAAAAAGATTGATGATGTTATAAGGGTCGGGAAAGGAGTGGACATTATCGTCAATGCCCTGCCTATCGATTTCAATCTAACGGTAATGGAAGCCGCACTGAACCTGAAGGCCAATTATCAGGACCTCTGTATGACGGAACTGCCGGGTAAAACAGCGGTGGAATCCACCGAGTATATGTTTACCGAGCAGAACAGAAAATTCGTCGAAGCAGGCATTTTGGCTATTACCAATACCGGTTCGGCCCCCGGGCTGGACAACGTTGTGGTACGTGAAGCCGTGGACAAAATGGACGGCTGCGACAGTATCGAGATAAATGTATACGAAGGGGTATGGTCTAAGAAATTCATCCCCTTCTGGTGGTCGCCGGAGGTGGCTTTTCAGGATATGTCTGAAGACCCCATCCGCTTTGAGAACGGACGTTATATAACAACCGAACCCTTTGCCAATCCGGTAATGATGCGATTTCCCGGCATAGACAGGGACATCCGGATGGTAGATCATTCCCACGAGGAGCCGATCACCATGGGTCTGAATGCCGAAAAATGTTTGAAGGGGGTGAAAAATATCGTATTCCGCTACGGCGGGCCGCATATCGAGCTATCCGAAGCCCTCTACAGGATGGGTTTCCTCTCCCGCGAAGAACGGGAATTCAAGGGTTTCAGATATGTCCCCTTTGATCTCGTCCTTCACCATGCCCCTGCAGCTCCAAAGTACACCGAGGAAATTCGTGATATTATCGACGGCGGCCTCATTACCGAGGAGGGAGCGTTCCAGGTAGTGGTAAAGGGCATCAAGGACGGAAAGCCCATCACCATTACCGTCTATGTGAATTCCCCCGGTCTTATCGATGCTTTCCGGAAAGCCGGGATAAGCCACGAATCGTACCTGACGGGGCAGAGTGCCTTCATCTTCACCAAGATGATGGTGAAAGATGCCGTAAACCAAAGGGGGCTCATTTCTCCGGAAGTTCTCGAGGCGGATGCCCGGAAATTTTTCTTCGACGAGTGCGCAAAGCTGGAAATAACCTTCGACGAGATTATCGAACACAGGATAAACTAAAAGTGATACAGCGGTCGGGAAAACCCGGCCGTTCCGTTATTTTATCTCCTGCACGGTCGTTTCTACGGAAATATCGAGTCGGGACGCCTCTTCGAGGTAATAATCCACCTGTTCGTAGGTGAGCATATCCGATGATATAAGCCCTTTCTGATGGATCATATCGTTGACGAACATCTTTGTGTACAGGGCCCCGCCCTGTCCCGTCAGATAGGTTTCTGCCGTCAGACCGGATTTTTCGAAGGCCTCCACGCATCCCGGAGCATACACGTAGCTCTCTACCCTTACTTTTTTGCCGTCCTTCATTCCGTCCGCCCGCACGACCATGGCCCCGGTGTCCGATACCAGTCCCTCGTCGAGAATTTCTTGTATTTCTTCACGGTACTTCGGCGCCGGGGGGGTTAGTTTAAGTACCACATGCCGGGGGACAACCATGTTTCCGTCCACCTCTATCGGTTTATCCGAAAGCATCCCCATACGGTACAGAGGCCGGGCAAAATCGATCCCCACTCCACCGTACTTGAAATAGATGTTCCTGGCTCCTTTGAAGAATTTTCCGGAATTGAGCCCCATGTTCACAGGTTCATCATGGGCGTGCTCCACCAGGCATACTTCATCGTCGAAGCCCTTGAATTGTACGTATATCGGCCTGGAAAAAGGTTCGGTGGGTATGATCTCGCCGTTCTCGAAGGCGTAGGCCGTGTCGGACATATCGGCATAGGCAACCTCCGGCGACCACCAGAAGGGTAAAAACCGTTTTGCTTCCACCCCTTCGTATACCATCATATAGATCGTTTCGCATGTGTCCAGGTAGCGCATGGCGTCCCGGGCTACAACACAAATAAGCCCGGGGGCGGATCCGGTACTGATAATCGCCGTCCTGTCCGCATCCCTGTACCTGGCGCTGGTTTCGGTGTGCATTACCTTGATACCCTCGACCCAGTCAATGGTTTCATCATCCGCCGCCGCAAAATCCTGATAGTTGGTCTTTGCCTGAAGTGCGGCTTCCAGCACCTTTCTGCCGAAGGCCATGGGCAGAGCGTTTACCACCAGGAACACCCCTTCAGCAGCCTGTACAATATTTTCGATCTTAGAGGCATCCAGTTGCAGGGGAGTACCCTTATTCAGTTGAGCTGCCAAGTCTGTAACGGCTTTTTCATCGTAGTCGGCACAGATTATTTCCGATACGTTCGGTTCTTCGTCCATTCTCTTTGCCACAGTACTACCCTGTGCACCTACGCCGAGTACCAGCAGTTTTTTCATACTAACATCTCCTTTTTAATTCTTCGCATATATTCCTGCAAACCTGTGTAGATTATTGTACCCCCCCGGATAGTCGCCTACAATAATGAACGCGGCGATTCACCCATTCGTCAGCGAAACGATAGAACAGTTCATCCATGAGCTTCGATAATCTGCGGATGAGAATATGTTAACCAGGTACGTGGTATCCCCGGTAGTGGACCTGGAAATTGTATCAGCCCAAGTATTCCTTTGCCGCTTCTTTGCCCTGCAGCACCCGTATAGCACCCTTTACAAGGGTAATCATTTCGTTTTCACCGGGAAACACACTGACGCCGCAGCCTAGAAAGCGGACATAGTTTCGTACTCCCGCCACCAGGGCTTTAGAGCGAGCCGTACCCCCGGTAAGGATAATCCTGTCCACCGGTTCACCGTCAAAGGCGGGAATTAGGGCGGTAATGTTCTTCGAAATCTGTTACACCAGGGCTTCGAACACCAGGGCCGCCTATTCGTCCCCCCCATCCCTCCTGTGTTCAACCTCCCTGAGGTCGTTGGTTCCCGGCAGGTCTGCCAGTCCGCCCCGGCCATTGTTGAGTTTTTTGAGTTCAGCGTGGGTGTACTTTCCCGAAGAATAGAGTTCGATGAGCCGCCCCACCGGCAGGGAACCGGATCTTTCCGGCGTGAAGGGACCTTCGCCGTTCAGGGCGTTGTTGACGTCGATATACCTTCCTTTTTTATGGGCTCCCACGGAAATACCGCCGCCGACCACCATATCTACGTGACCTTCCCGTACCGCCATGATACCGAAGATACAGGGAATTGCCACGGCTTTTTCAGCCTCTTTTTCCGAAACCGGGCACCCTGCCCCCTCGTAGGCTGCCCTGTATGCCGGGGCAAACTCCCCGAGAAGGCCGAGAAGGTTCTTTCTTGACCGGATATCAACAAAAGCCGTTTCCTAAGGTAACAAACCGCCTGCGATCCGCCGGGGATCGCAGGACTCGGTGAATACCACCGTGGGCCGTTCCACGGCGAATCCCAGAATCTGATCGTCCAGGGATACCTCCAGGTCGTACATAATCACTCCTGAGGGGTAAAGAATATATGATGATGGATCGAATAGGGCTGTGAGGCAAGAAAATTTCTAATGCCGATCGTCGACCGGGCAGCGCATCCGGCGAATAAAAACCGTACTACCTAAAGCCAGAAGGGAACCGGTAACAAACACCGGGAAATACCCCAGTACATTAATGAGGGCACCGCTGATGAGCGGAAACAGCGCAACAGAAAGACTGAGGGTGCCGATGATACCCGAATAAAGGGCTCGATTATCGTCGGTAGATATTTCTATCAATACAGCCTCGCTGGTGATTTTGTAGGCACTCACGGAAATACCTGAAAACACAAATATTGGCACATACGCCCAGGATGGAAAAAAAGAACTGACAAGTAAGGCGATACATGGCAGCACTGCCGAAAGGTAAGCCCAGAAAAAAAGAATACCCTTAAAACCCCGCTTCTTAACCATCGAAGGCCATACCAGGCTCGAGGAGATAATCATACCGAGGATCTGTAAGAGCAGCAGATTTCCCACGAGGCTACCGGGTATTTCATACTGTTTTCGGGCAAGGGTCAGGTAGAACGGCAACAACACGACACTGTATCCAAGCATATTGGTGACAATAATGTAATGTGCTAAATTATGATCCGCTGAAAGCATCCCGGGAATAGCCCTTACAGTTTTCATGAACGACACTGATGAAGCATTGACCTTTGAACTCTCCTCCCGAATAATCCAGAATCCTCCTGATGCCAGAAACAAAACTGCCGCGGCGGCAACAAACAATATAAAATAGTTATCCGGATATCCGAATCTCGAAAGAATACTTCGGGCAATAATCGCCGAGGTCAACACCCCGATGCTTGAAATCAACTGCTTTCGAAGGAATAATTTTTTTCTCAATTCGCCGATAAAAGACTTTCCCATGATATCGAGATACGAAATCCCTGCAAAGGCGCCGCTTACCGTAAACAGAAATAGTTCAAGGTAGATAACGGTAAAAGCCAAGGTATGGGACAGCTGTGTGATATTTACAACCGTAAGAGCGATTAGGGTAAGTGATAAAATCCTCAGGTATATGCCGGTCAGAAGATAGGGTTTCTTTCTCCGACGCGTATGGAGAAACCCGGCAAAAAATAACTGGGCGGCGAGGGGCACTCCCACCATTATTGCCGTCAGAATGCCGACATGGAACTCGTTTCCACCGATATTCAGCACCAAGGAAGGGAGTATCGTGTTTATTTCTGTAAAAGTTACAGTAATCGACAGAAATACGGCGTGCCAGAGGAAAGCATAGTAGTTTCGTCTGCTGTTCATGGCCGCGTCGGCTCAGCCGCGGTCCTCTTTCATCCCCACCCGAGCAGCCAGGAGCACGGGGTCCCACACCGGTGAGAAGGGAGGAGCATAGGCCAGATCAAGGTTGTACACGTCTTCCAGGGTCATGCCCGCGGCTACGGCCGCCGCAATTGTATCGATGCGTTTCGCCGACGGTCTGCCGCCGACGATCTGACCGCCGGTGACAACGGAGGTTTCCGAATCGTAATAGAGTTTCAGGTACATCGGTGATGTCCCCTCGAAATAGCCCGCCAGGTTTTTTGCCTTTACCATGGACGATTCAATATGCCGAAGGCCGTACCGCTCGATTTCCACCGATCCTATACCCGTTTTGGCGAACTCCAGGTCGAACACCCGGCTTATGGTGGTACCGAGAATGCCCGGAAAAGCTGAAGGCCTGTCCCCTGAGAGTTCCGCCGCTATGTTCTCACCGCACATTCTGCCCTGGCGGTTGGCACCCAGGGCCAGGGGCACATATACCTGGGCGTCGAGTACCCGGTTATATACGGTGGCGCAATCCCCGGCTGCATAGATGTTCGGATCGCCGGTCTTCAGAAACTCATCGACGAGGATAGCCTTTTTTTCCCCCAGATCAAGACCGGCCTTTTCCGCTATGGCGGAGTTCGGAATGACGCCCGCGCTTACCAGTACCAGGTCGGCTTTCAGGAGAGTACCGTTGTCCAGCTCTACCGAGTTGACACGGTCATTCCCGGTAAAAGCGGTAATCTTTCTTCCTGTAAGAAGCTCTACCCCGTTTCTCTCCAGCTCTTCGGCTGCCAGGGAGGACATGTCCTCGTCCAGGAGGGTTAGTATTCGCGGAAGGAGCTCCACAACGGTTACCTCCATCCCCGCTTTTCCGAAAGCCTCGGCAGTTTCTATGCCGATATAGCCCCCTCCGAGTACAACGGCCCTGGAGGGTTTTTTATCATCGATGTAGTGTTTGACATCCAGGCCGTCCCGGAATTCCTTGAGAGTAAAAACCCCTTCCAGGTCCATACCGGGAATCGGCGGACGTATAGCCCTGGCACCGGAGGCAATAACGAGCTTCTCGTACTCCTCGTTGAATTCTCTACCGGAAGAAAGATCCTTTACCCGAACCTTTTTGGCGTTTCGATCTATCTCCAACACTTCGTGCCGGGTGTGCAGGTCGATTCCCCGTTTTTCACGGGCTTTTTCCGGTGTGAGTACGACGAGCCTTTCCGGTGCCGAGACCTCTCCACCGATTAGATAGGGCATACCGCAGGCACCGTAGGAGATATATTCTTCCTTGCCGTACACGATTACCTGAAGATCCGGCATCTTCCGTTTTAGAGCACTTGCGGCACTCATACCTGCTGCTACTGCTCCTGCTATGACAACTGGTTTCATTCGTTCACACTCCTGAGGGTTACTTCTTTATATATATTAAATTTTTACTATATGATCAAATTTTTTTTACGATGCCGCGGACAGCAGTGCAGTGGCAACATCGATCTTGATGAGATATCCCGTCCTCAGGCAGCTTTCGAACAGCTCTTTACTCATGTATTCATCCATGGTTTTACTGTAATCCTCGTATTCACTGGTAATACGTACATCGTAACCGTCATTGGTTTCCGATACAATTTCGAGATAAGTCTTTACCGGGCTGTTCCCCTTGACGATATACTGGATCATTCCTGCACCTCTTTTTCTTGTGGTTTCTTTTATCATCGGCATTCCGGGGCAGGAGGTTAAGGAGGGGCTTAGTCAGGGAATAAGCCGGTGTATGTCCTCCATTATATCTTCCATGATATGAGAAACCTGGACCAAACCGTCCGTCGGTTCCAGGCCGGGTTCGGTTCTGGAGGAGGCGTAGAATTTAATCTTCGGTTCGGTCCCCGAAGGTCTGACGGTAACCACCGAATTGTTTTCCAGCACGAACTGCAGTACGTTTGAAGACGGCAGATCTATCCGTGTCGTTTTTTCGGTCGAAAGTTCCTTTGCTGTGCTCGAAAGATAATCCTTTACAATGGTTATCCTCGAGCCGCCGAAGGTTTTCGGTGTCTCTTCACGCAAGCGAGTCATAAGGGTTCGCATTTCTTCTAACCCTCGCTGCCCTTTAAAGGCCCTTGAGATGAGGACCTCTTTAAAACAACCGTGTTTGCGGAAGAGCTCATAGAGATGATCGAGGACGGTTTTCTTCCTGTCAAGATTCCAGAGGGTCATCTCAGCGGTAAGAACCGCCGCCGAAACGGCGTCTTTGTCTCGGACCTCCGTTTCAACGAGGAATCCGTAACTCTCTTCAGCCCCGAAGAGGTAGGATATGCCGGTTTTTTCGAATTCTCCCATTTTTTCACCGATGTATTTAAACCCGGTTAATACATCAATGCACTGAGCACCGTAGCTTTCCGCAATAAGTCGCTGCAGTTCGGTTGTTACAATGCTCTTTACAACCGCGGGCCGATCCGGCATATTCCCTTGTTCTACCCTTGTCCTGAGAATATAATCGCAGAGTAGAGCACCAAGCTGGTTACCGTTTATTAAAACAAAATCTTCGCCGTCCGGGACGGCGATCCCTATTCGGTCTGAATCCGGATCCGTTCCTATAACAAGATCGGCCCGTTCCTTTCTGCCCAGATCCAGGGCCATCTCCATGGCTGAAGGTTCTTCAGGGTTCGGAGATTTTACCGTCGGGAAATCGCCGTCGGGTTCCCGTTGTTCCGGTACCGTTATAAGGGGGATGCCAAGGTCTTTAAAAACCCTTTCCACGGGCATGGCACCTGTCCCGTGAAGGGGTGTATAGACAATTTTTACCGAAGGTCCCAGGTCTTTTATGATTTCCCGGCGGGTTACATAGCCCTGCACCATCTCGAAATAGGGTTCGTCTATCTCCGTGTCTATTTCAGAAAGCAGCCCCTTTGCCAGTGCTTCCTTCTTCGACATGGAAGGAATATCGTCGCCGACGTTTCTCACCTCGGAAATAATTCCTTCATCCTGCGGAGGAACAATCTGCCCCCCATCGCTCCAGTAGACCTTGTAACCGTTGTATTCCGGCGGGTTATGGCTGGCGGTGATAACGACGCCCGTATCACAGTTCAACTTTCTTACGGCATAGGATAGAACCGGGGTCGGCCGCAGGGATGTAAAGAGGTAGGTATGTATTCCGAAGCCGCAGAATACCAGGGCGGCCTGTTCGGCAAAGAGTCTAGAATACCTGCGGGAATCATACGCAATAACGGCGGAAGGTGTATCACCGGCGTTTTTCTTGACGTATCTCGCCAGTCCGGTGGTGGCCTTGCGAACCACCAGGGGATTCATGCGGTTTGATCCCCCACCGATGATCCCGCGGAGACCGCCCGTGCCGAAGTCCAGATCGCGGTAAAACCGATCGGACAATTCTTCCCAGGCTTCTTCACGGACGAGTTCTTCTATTTCCTTTACAAAATCCGGATGCTCTTCCAGACTGCAGTATTCCTTGATCTTTTGTACGATTTCCTGCTTTTCCATTATGCATCTCCTTTACAACCGTTATGTTGTACGTATTCGGCAATATCCACCGGCTTCTGGAATATGACCTTTGCACCCACTTCCAAGAGCACTTCGGGCTTTCTGAACCCCCAGGCCACACCGGCGGGAAACATACCCGCCGCCCGGGCGGTCATAACATCCACCTCCGAATCCCCCACGAAAAGAACATCCCCGGGAGAAACCCCCGTGTCCTCGGCCAGGGCGAGGGCGGATGCCGGGTCCGGCTTCAGAGGGAAATCACTGTCCGCACCGTGCACTGCGGCAAACTCGAAACCGGATAAAAGTTTCCTGACGACCATGTCCGCCAGAACCTGAGCTTTATTAGATAGAACAATCACCGGTATTCCGGCCGCACGAAGCATACCCAGCATCTCCTGTACCCCTTCATAGGGCCGGGTCAGATCCACCGGATGTTCGGTATAATACAATACGAGCAGTTCACCCGCCCGCAGAACCGTTTCTTCATCCCGTGCTTGCTCCGGCAGGGCGTTTCGGGCAGTTATCCCTAGACCATACCCGACAAAATTTTTATAGGCCTCCACAGGGTGTTCGGTAAAACCGAATTCTCTCAGGACCCTATTCATGGCAAGGGCTATATCGCCGATTGTGTCTACCAGTGTGCCGTCCAGGTCGAAGAAAACCGCTTTTATTTCATTGCTTTTCATTTTTTGTATTATCAATATACTCTAATACCATGGATTTGAACAATTTTTTTCCCGAAGAACTCCTTAAAGATCCTTCTTTTCCAATTCTATGCCAAAAATACTTCAATATAAACCCCGGCCCGGGGGATACACTGGGAAGAACATCTCCCGGAGGAGCTTCGCAGGTGCGTAACGGTAACCAGTCATGACGCCTCCCGCTGGTGTCTATACCAGGAGTCCGCCTACGACAGGGTACTCCTCGATGCTCCATGCTCGTCGGAACGGCATGTTACCCGTTCACCCGGGACCTTTGCATCATGGAGCCCCGCCCGGGTGAGACACCTTGCACGACAGGCCTTTTCGATGTTAGCATCAACGGTCAGGGTCGTAAAGCCGGGAGGTATTCTTGTGTATTCAACTTGCTCTCTTACCACCCTGGAAAACGATTATACGGTGGAAAGACTACTCCGGCGATATCCGGAGACGGCCGAGTTACTGTCCGTTGCGGCACCCTGGGGACAAAAGACTGCCCTGGGGTGGATTATTCTCCCCGATACGGCAGGCGGTCGGGGTCCCATCTATGCTGCAAAAATCAGGAGACGCTATGAATACTGATGTCGCGATTATCCGCTGCGAAGTCTATGAAAGATCGGAGGTTCTGTCCGCCCTGCGGAACGCCATGGAACTCTGTCCGCCTCCGGATATTCGGGGCAAAAAAGTACTCCTTAAACCCAATATCCTCAGAGATTCTCCTCCGGAAACGGCAATCACCACCCATCCGGAGTTCGTTCGCGCCGCTGTTCAACTCTTCAGAGAGCTGGGTGCGGAAGTGTTTGTCGGCGACTCTCCGGGGCTGCATCCGGCGGGTTCTATTAACGATGCCTGCGGAATACGAAGGGCGAGCGAAGCTGCGGGAGCAAAATGGGTGGACTTTTCCGCTGAACAAATGACCCTCCGAGTACCACAGGCAAAACGTTTGAAAAAATTCACCCTAGCCCGGATTTTCGAACAGGTCGATCTGGTAGTGAGCCTTCCCAAAATGAAGACCCATACCCTCATGTACTACACCGGCGCCATGAAAAACCTATTCGGATTAATTCCGGGCACCCTGAAGGCTTCCTTTCATGCCCGGTTTCCGGGAAGGGAAGCCTTTGCCCGTGTAATGATAGACCTGAATTGCGGTATTTCGGCGGGTTACGCTCTGATGGACGGTATCATGGGTATGGAAGGAGCCGGACCCGGCAAGTCGGGAAAGCCAAGGAGAATAGGCATCGTTATGGCCTCGCGAAATCTCCTGGCCATGGACATTATCGCCTCGGGCATCATGGGCTATGAACCCATGGACCTTCCTATGAACCGTGATGCCCTGGAACGGGGTATCTGGCTGACCTCGGTCGATGAGATCGGCATCAAGGGGGTGCCGCCGGAGGAGGTAAAACCTGCCGGATTTCGGACCGTACCGCAGGCAAAACGACGAAACGCCGTTCTGGAGTACCTCCTTACCAACTTTTCAATGATTCTCCGTTCCCGTCGACGACCCATTCCGGAATTTTCCAAAGACATCTGCATTGCCTGCGGTGAATGCATTGAAATCTGCCCGGCCGATGCCCTGAGCTTCTGCGAAAACGGCGTCTCCAAGTATATCAAGATCGATTCCAGGGCCTGCGTCCGCTGCTACTGTTGTCACGAAATCTGTCCCGTGGGAGCGGTCAGTGTAGAAGAACCTCCTCCCCGAGGATAAAAAACATCCGGTCGAACCCTTCAGAAACCTTGTAGAGGCCGGAGGAAATATTAATGACATTCATGACTTCACCCTTTATGGTTATGGTTTTTCCGCAGTACCTCTGGGGATTCTCCCGGATATCGGGGATAGCAGTAACACAGCCTGGAAAACCAGAGCACATATAATAATAAGGATGCCCCGGGGATACCGTCTTATCATGACAGAATATCTTCTTTCTTTCGAAGTTACTTTAAACCTGCTTGCAAAGTTTACAGATTTGCAGTAACTATAATATTCGAAACATCACCCTTCCGCAAGGAGATGGATCCACACTTTACTATACGCAAGGAGAATCTTCCGTTCATGGAGCCCCGTGTCCATATCACCACCGCCCTGCTCACCCTTGCTCCCATATCGGAACTCCGCGGCGCCATCCCTTACGCCCTGGCTTCGGGGCTCCCGGTGGTATTCACCTATATTTACTGTGTAGCCCTGAACGCTCTCCTCGGTCCCCTGGTCTATATATTCCTGCAGACCCTGCACAGGCTCTTTTACCGTATGGGGTGGTATCGCCGGTTATTCGACCTGGTCGTTGCACGAGCAAGGATCAAGGTTCATGACAAGGTTGCCCGGTTCGGCTATTGGGGTATTATGCTCTTTGTGGCCGTACCCCTTCCCATCACCGGCGCCTATACTGGTGTCCTGGGAGCCTGGATCCTGGGAATGGAGAAAAAGAGAATATTCCTGGCCGTTCTCGGCGGCGTTATTATATCCGGGACCATCGTCACCCTTATTTCATATTTCGGCATACAGGCCCTGTCCATCTTTATAAAGGCACAATAAACCGATCCATCATTATGCCCGACACCGCTTTTTTGAATGAACGACAGATCGAAGCCGTCAAAACCATCCACGGCCCTCTGCTTATTATCGCGGGAGCCGGTTCCGGAAAAACCCGGACCATCACCTATCGAATTGCGGAAATGCTGAATCTCGGGATAGATCCGCAGTCCATCCTGGCCCTTACCTTTACAAACAAGGCGGCCAGGGAGATGACCGGCCGTGTGACGGCGTTAACGGGCAAGGCGGCCCGGAAGATCGTGGTGGGTACCTTTCATTCCTTCGGGGTACGGATCTTGCGGGAATCAATCGGCGTCCTGGGCTGGAAGCGGAATTTTAGTATCTACGACCAGGCTGACAAGATAAACCTTTTAAAGGAAGCGGCGCGAAACATCCGGATGAGGGAAACGGTCGATCTGTACTATGCCGGCTCGTTATTCTCGGCGGTTAAAACCGGAAGGTCCCCCCTTGAAGGGAACGAGGCGGTATTGAAAGATCTTTTCAACGAATACCAGGCCCTGCTCAAGGCCTACAATGCCGTGGATTTCGACGATCTAATCACCCTGTCCACCACCGTTTTTTCCCGGGAGGGGGAAATTTTGCAAAAATTCAGGGATCGCTTTCGCTATATCATGGTGGATGAATTCCAGGATACTTCTGCAGCCCAGTATGAGCTGCTGCATCTGCTCGGATCCGAACACCGGAATATCTGCGCGGTTGGAGACGACGATCAGTCCATTTATTCCTGGCGGGGAGCGGACTACCGGAATATCCTGTCCTTTGAACGGGATTTCCCCGAGGTAAGGGAGATAAAACTGGAGCAAAATTACCGATCATCCGGTAATATTCTTTCCGCGGCGAACTTTCTCATATCCAACAATAAAAACCGAAAAACAAAGAAACTCTGGACCGGGGGTGGTTCGGGCAGGCACATCGAATATTTTCAACCTGAAGACGGTTATGACGAAGCCGGGTTTATCGCCCGGACTATTCGGGAACTCTCTGCCAAGGAAAATAAGCGTTATCACGATTTCGGCGTCCTTGTCCGCACAAACAGTCTTACATCGGTTATCGAAGAAGTCTTCCTGCGGGAGAACATTCCCTATCGGGTTTCAGGCGGAACGAGTTTCTTTCAGCGGAGGGAAGTAAAAGACATCATCGCGTACCTACGGCTGCTTCTCAACCCCGACGACGACATCCAGTTCTTCAGGATCATCAATACTCCCCGGCGGGGAATAGGTCGTACTACCCTGGGCCGTATCCGGGAGGTATCGGACAAACAAAAAATCGGCATGTTTTCAGCCGCGGAAGCCCTGGTACGTGCCGGAGATTCTCCCCTTTCCGGGCGCATGAAAAAAAGCCTTGAAGAATTTATTGAGCTGGTCCACGAGTTCGAAGAGGAAATCGAGAAGAACCGACGCCTTTCCGAAACGGTTCGGCACCTTGTAGATCGTATCGATTACTGGTCCTATCTCGTCCAGGATAACCCTACCGGCGGCCGGATAGCCAAGTGGAAGTTCGGCAATGTGGAGCGCTTTGTCGGCATGATCGAATCGTGGGAGAGGGACCCCGACAATATGGACAAGAACCCCTGGGCCTTTTTAAACCGCATTACCCTGACAACCCGGGACGAAGACAGTGACGAAGAGCAGGGCAAGGTCGGATTAATGACCATCCACGCGGCCAAGGGGCTGGAATTCAACACGGTATTCCTGCCCGCTCTGGAGAACGGTATTCTTCCACACCGCCGTTCCATTGAAGAAAACGGGGACAATCTGGAGGAAGAACGCCGCCTGTTCTATGTAGCCATAACCCGCGCCAAGGACAGGCTGTACCTTACTTCCTGCAGGAAAAGGAAGATTCTGCGGGAGGAACTGGAGGCGGAAGTGTCCCCCTTTGTCGATGAGCTTCCGAAGGAACTGCTGCAATACCACACCCCGGAGAAGGCCGCCGGACCTGGAGATGTGGCCGCCATGTTTGCCGACTTTTATTCCCGGCACGGCTCGAAAAACAACCGGGATACCTGATCCCGGTGTTGTAAGATTACGTTACCGCCACCGCTACGAGACGCTCGGCCTCCGGGCCATAGGGAGAGCCGTCCAGGTCCCCGTAGACGCTCACCGAGGTAAAACCGGCGGCCAACAGGAGCCTGGTAAGCTCTCCCGGGCTGAAGACCCGGTGAGAAAAGATATACTCGTGCCTACCGTCGTCGTCATACAACACCCATCGATTCCAGAGCCTGGAAAAATCGTCTTCCGCCCGGTATGTCGATATCACAAAGATGCCGTCTTCCCGGTACCAGTCTCTGGTGATAAATTGCTTTTTAAGAATTTCCTTTCCGATGGTATCGACCAGAAAGGAGCCCCCGGTTTTCAGCGACCGCCGGATATTCCGGAACACTCGCACTTCGTCTTGCTCATCCTCGAAGTACCCCACCGATATAAACATGCTCACCGCGGCATCGAAGCATTTCTCCCGGTAAAACGCCCGCAGGTCGGCCTGCAGGAATTCCACCTCCACCGACTCCGCCTCCGCCGTATCCCTGGCCGCTTCGAGGTATTCTTCCATTAGATCAACCCCGGTGACAACCAACCCACGGCCGGCAAACTCAACGGAGTGACGCCCCACACCGCAACAGGCATCCAGCAGACCGGCACCCTTGTCCAGCGAAAGAAGCCGGAGGACCTGGTCGACCTCTCCGGGGGCGTTGCTCCAGCGCTCGTTGCCGAAGAGGACCGGCGCAAAGGTCAGCCAGAATTTCTTGTCCAGGTACCAGGAACTTGCCGAGGTTCCGTCGGTGTTGTCCCATTCGGAATTCATACACTTCCAGTATCAGTCATTGGAGCTTCCGGTGCAAGTATGGACCATCGGGTACTATTGCTGTAATAATATGCATATGGATGAACAGGCATTGAGAAAAGATATCCTAGAGGTCGGGCGGCGGCTCTATATGAAGGATTTCGTCGCATCAAACGACGGCAATATCAGTATCCGTATGGACGAAAACCGCATCCTGATTACCCCCACCGGGGTGAGTAAAGGTTTTATGACCGCGGATATGCTGCTGGTGGTCGATAGGACCGGAAAGGTGCTGCAGGGTTCAGGAAAACCGACATCGGAAATGCCCATGCACCTTGCCGTGTACGAAGAAAGGCCGGATGTCGGCGCCGTTGTTCATGCCCACCCGCCGACGGCTACGGGATTTGCCGTGGCCCGTGTCCCCCTCGACAGGATAGCCCTGCCGGAGGTGGTCTATAACCTGGGTACCATATCTTTAGCCCCGTATGGAACTCCTTCCACCCGGGAAGTTCCGGATTCTATCCGGGGAGTGATACAAAAAAGCGACGGAGTGCTCCTGTCCAATCACGGTGCCATGACCGTGGGGCAGGATGTTCTCCAGGCATATTATCGCATGGAGACCCTCGAATCAGTGGCAAAGATCAGCCTGGTAGCCAGGAATCTGGGCGGCGAAGCCTTTCTCTCCAGGCAGGAGATCGAACGACTCTACGCCATTCGTGCGTCCCAGGATAAAAAAAGTTCCTTAGAAAACCTGGACCCGGAACTCGTCGCGGAGGTCATTGCCCGGGTAATGAGAGAATTGGGTCGGTCCTGAAGTCCGGATTTTTCCCTTGCATCCTCTCGATATTACGAAACCCTCGGTAAGCATAAAGTGGAATTACACTTGTAAACTCGCCTATTTTTTTTTATACTTCCCTGTCAAAGCTTATGCATAAAAAAATACCTGGTACGAACCCGACACTTATTGAAGAGTTACAACAGAACAGTATTCAAACTCTACTGTTGAACAGGATACATGACAACATTACCATTACCGACCTCAACGGGATCATTACCTATGTAAACGACGCCGAATGCATCACCTTGGGTATGACCAGGGAAGAACTTATCGGAAAATCGATAGAGATCTTCGGGGGAGAGGAGAAAAACGAAAAAACGCAAAAGCAGATCTTAAAGGAAACCCTTGAAAAAGGAATCTGGCGGGGGGAGATTTATAATAACCGCGCGGACGGTTCGGACATCGTACTGGACACCCGCATCCAGGTGCTAATAAACGACCGGAATAGGCCCGTCGGTCTTATGGCAATATCATCCGATATTACCGAACAAAAACGGATAGAGAAAGAACTGGTGGACAGTGAACGCCTTTTCAGGAGCATCTTCGAATTTGCTCCGGTGGGGATAAGCCTGGCAACACCCGGGGGGGTATTTAAAAGGGTAAACAGGAAATTCTGCAGTTTAACCGGTTATTCCCGGGTAGAGGCGGAAGGGCTCGATTTCAGAAAGATAACCCATCCGGATGACGTACCGGCGGAAAACAGACTCTTAGACCGTATTTTTAACAACCAAGCGGACTCCTTCAATATTGAAAAGCGTTATATTCAAAAAAACGGTTCGATTATCTGGGTAGACCTCCATGTCACCATGCTGAGGAATTCGGATAATACGCCGGAGACGGCCATCTCGATATGTAACGACATCACCGACCGGAAAAAAGCCGAGAGCGCCCTGCTCGCCTCGGAATCCCAGCTGGCCCTTCGAAACAGAATTGCGGAGGCATTTTTTATAAAAACCGACGTCGAGATTCTAGACAGTCTCAGGACTATCCTGATAGATTTTTTTCACTGTTCAAAGGGTTTCGTCGGGTATATCATCGAAGAAGGCGATGAAGCGAGCATAGTCAGGGATATTTCCGGGGCCGATTCGTTGGAACTCCAACCCGGCCATGGTATGTTTAAAAAACAGTTATGGAAGGATATCTGGGGGAGGTCTCTAACGGACAAGGACATCCACTACAGCAACTCCCCCCTGGTATTCCCCTGGGCCCATACCACCGTGAATAATGCCATGACGGCCCCTATCAGTCACAACAGCGAGGTTATCGGAATTATCGTCCTGGCCGACAGCCGGAACGCATTCACGGAGAAGGACAAACACCTCATAAAAACTGTAACCGATTACCTCTCTCCTCTCTTCAGCACGAGGCTGTTCAGACTAAGGGAAGAAAAAAGGCGCCGTCTTATGGAAAAAGAAATCCGGGAGGCAAAGCACTTTCTCGAGGAGGGGGAAAGACTCGCCGGCACAGGGTGGTGGTATTATGATATGTCAACCC
Organism: uncultured Spirochaetales bacterium; assembly: GCA_964410865.1. GTDB lineage: Bacteria > Spirochaetota > Spirochaetia > JAFGDJ01 > JAFGDJ01 > JAFGDJ01. Next base: position 242,979 of record CAYPIQ010000001.1, read on the forward strand.
AATGTTTTACCGGCTCCAACCAATTCTACAACCTCCTCGGAAAAGATCCCGCCGCCGGTCCCATTGCCCTTTCGGAAATCGAAACTTCCGTAACCCCAACGGAAAGGAAAAGTCTCTCCGCCGTTATACGGGAGGCCCCGGCAAAGGATAACGGGTTTGCCTTCGATACAACTTTCCGGTACCTGGGGAACGCCTCTCCCCGGACCTTCAATATCGTGGGTAAGGGCATCATCGAAAGCGACGGAAGCATGCAAACAATCCACGGGGTATTACAGGATATCACTGAAAAACGAAAAGCGGAAGAACAGATCAGGCGGGACCTGGAAGAAAAAAAAGTGCTTTTAAAAGAAATTCACCACAGGGTGAAGAACAACCTGCAGATTATAAGCAGCCTGCTTACACTTCAATCGTCCGGCCTCTCCGATCCGAAAATTGCTGCAATATTTACCGAAAGCAGAAACCGAATAGACACAATTGCACTTATACACGAACGGCTGTACCAAACCAACGACATAGCCAGGATTGATTTCGCCGACTATACGGATAAGCTGATAAAAGATCTAGTCTTCAGTTACGGTGCGAGTGAAAAAATAGAAACGGTATTGCACTGCGGAGAAATAACCCTGGAGTTGGACCAGGCAATTCCATGCGGCCTTATACTCCAGGAGCTCATCTCCAATGCCTTTAAACACGCCTTTCCCGACGGTTCGCCCGGAAGGGTGGATGTGGATATTATCCGCAATACAGGAAAGGGAGAGTGCCTTCTCAGGGTTGCCGATAACGGCTGCGGTATAGACCTGGAGTCTACTGACCCTGAAAGGCTCTCATCCCTTGGGCTGCGCCTGGTATCGGTCCTGACCGGACAACTCGAGGGTGAATTGAATGTCTCGAGTAGTGGCGGAACCTGCATAACCGTTACCTTTCCATGTTGTATTTCATGACCGTATCGGCCTATTCCAGGGCATCCAGGACATTTCTTGTGGAGGCGTCGCCTATGGAATGAACATGAATCTGGAAACCCTTCTTGTCCGACATGATGAAAGCCTCTTTCAGTTTGTCCATATCCTACAGAAATTCTCCGTAATAGTCGCTACCTTTTCCAGCCGCTTCTTCATAGGGTTCCAAAAGATATCCGGTTACACCCTCGATAACACCGTCGGCAAAGGCTTTCAGGTTCGACCGGCCGGACATGTTCTGTATCACTGTGTAACCCCAACCGTGCATCCTTTCCTGGAACAATTTCATGGCCTCGGCCTGCTGGTCCGCCGTCAGCTCCTGCTCCGGCATAAGACCTGCAGCTGCTTCCTTGAGAGAACCCCGGGCTTCTCCGGTCACCGGGTCCCTCTCTATGCGTCCTTCGGCAGGATTGGGCGTGTTCTTATCGATGCCCATGTACTCCAGGGCGGCACTGTTTACCCAGCCGATATGTCCGTCTTGAAGCTATTGGGGCTGATATTTCACTGACATTTTTATAAATCGAGGCCGCTGGTTCTTCTTATTTCTTCTCCGAAATTCAATGTAAACCATTCATCCCCATGCCGAACGGATATCTCGGGGGCATCGAAGGGGGTACGACCGTAGGGATTCTCATACCTCACTGCCGGGTGCAGGTCCACCGGCCTTCCCCGGCATATAAACGGCCCCTTCCAGCCGAATTCGACCCTGCCGTTGGCCGGAGATTCGTAGATCACCCGTCCCCTCCCCATGGCGAGGTGTGATTGTGCCGTCCTCTCAATAAATCGACCGAAAGAGCCGTCGACCGCTTCTCGTCCGGCTTCACAAATCCAGGTATTGCGGGTACCTTCGGCAATGACTTCCATGCCCGCGTATACGCCGGTTGTCTGCCACCTGAAGCCCGCCGTCGAATAGAGAGCCAGGTACCCCTTCCCCGACCGGGCAAAAATCCAGCCGTTTTTTTCCACCACCTCGTCAAAACGATCCCGGGGAAGCCAAGCGTGGGTAAAATAAAGCCGGTTGGTCAGGTATATACCCGGCTTCCTTGAAATCCTGTACACGGCGATCAGGGTGTTCCTGTACTGAGCCACCCTGGGCAGGCTGCCGTTACCCACCCAGTACCCCGGCGAGGCATCTCCTTCTCCACCGGGATGGGTTGTAAAGCAAACCGCTTCGGGTCCGAAGGACACTTGCCATATATGCTGTTGATCACCACCGTAACCTGCACGGTAATCAAGGGCACTGCTCATCATGTAGTCCGGGGTTCGATACGTGCAGACATCGACTTCTTCCCGGGTATTCCTGGTCATATCTTTTTCGAATATTCGGGTTACAAGGGCCGTGAGTCCGGTCATTTTTAAAAAGGTAATGAGTCTCTTTTTTTTAGTGAATATGGAGAAAAACTGGTTATCCCACCAACGAAACCGGTCAAAAAGATTCAGAACCCGGCGGAAGGTCAGGGGATGGGCATAGGCTTCCAGGCAGAGGAGGGACATGACGTCGTCCGGATTTTTTAACGAAAGTCCCCAGCGGGCCGTTTCCTCCAGCCTTATACTCATCCGCTGCCGGTTGATCATTTCCGGCCTTTCCGTGTCTTCGGCTATGCTCCGTATAACCTTCGGCAACCTATACCGTGGGCTCATGGCCAGGACCGCCGCGCTCATATTATCCGCACCGGAAAATCTCCCCATACCGAACATCAATTTCTGGGTATCCATAGTCGCTTCATAAAGGGCGTTCTGTTTTTCCCTGGTGTAACTCCTTCCGTGACTCGATACAAAAGACCCGCGAAAGGAATTAAGAGCCATATCGTAGAATACGAGATCGAGTACCGTCTCGGCCTGCCGGACGATATGTTCATCGGCACAGAAATCTATGAGATTCACCAGGGCGGTTATATCCTCGTCATAATACACGTGTGAAAGCCATTCACTGAAACCCGTCCGATATCGAAGCGCCAGCCATGAGCGTATTCTCTTCCCGGCTCTTTTCATCTTCTCGATACCGGTGAGGGCTGAATTCGTAAAAACATACTCGGGGTACAGCTGTCCGGCCAGGTATTCACTGCAGGAGAACATGATGTGGTGATTCTCCGTCCAGGAGCACATGGAATCGATCCCCGGTTCGTCGGGCCAGTACTTGAAACCCAGGACGACTTCCCGTGCCCTTTCCAAGAGCCACGGAGTCATCAGAGGACTGTCGGCCAACTGGTAGAGCATACGAATAATACCAAGGAGAACAAAATCGGCGCAGTCTCGTCGCTCTTCGATATACACAAGGGCCTGCATAATGAGGTCTTCGTGCACCGGGCCCTTACCAAGGTAGAGCCGAACCAGCTCATAATAGTAGCCCTTTATCCCCCCCGGCGCAGGGTTCTTCAGAACATGGTCGAAGAATGCCCGCTGCAGATCTTCCGCCGGAACACGGGAAGGCCGGCCGACATATCTATCAGGCTTTGGCTTTACAGGGTATCCCTCCGGCGATGGAGAAGCTTTATGAAGTCTGAAGTCCGATACCTCGGTAGTCTCGAAGAACTCGTACTGGTAAGAATGGTCTTTATTCGGTGTCATGGCGCCTCCGGTTCCCAGTTACCAGCACCCGGTGGTACTCGGAAAATCGCTGTTGCTCCTCCTCAGTGAGGGTGCCGCCTTTTCTCCTTTTTACCAGCAGGTCCCGCAGGTCGCTATGAATAGCCGGGGTAAGGGGGTACCGGACCGCATTGACGACGGCAATAGACAGAAAGAGAAGGGGGGCGGCCACAAAGATCACCCGCAGGACCATAATGAATTCATCAGTTTGCTGCTGCTGTACCATTTTTATAACCCCTCCGACGGACTCTTCCACAGGAGCCCTGTAGCCGGCCAGTGAGAGGGCCTGTCCTATCAGAAATATACCGATAGCCGAAGACAGTTTACGCATAAAGGTGAAAAGTCCGGAATAAATCCCCTCGCGACGGAGACCCGAATGAATCTCGTCGATATCGGGCATATCAGGAAAGATAGCATAAACCATAAAAATAACACCGCCCACTCCAATACCGAGGACCGCGGCGAATAAATATATCGGAATAACCGGCATTCCCGGTTTAAAGAGGAAACTGAAAAGCAGGGTAACAATCCACACGGCGGCCGCGATAATATAGCCGATTCGCTTGCTCGTTCTTCTGCTTATCCGACTGAACAGGGGCAGAGATACCACGTTGAAAACCAGCAGTACCCCGAGAACATAGTTTGAAAGGCCGCCCCGGCCGATGTAGTACGTCATGTAATAGAGAACAATGGAGTTGACCATATCCATAGCCACAAAGGCAAAGAGGTACATAAACAGGACGTTCAGAAACGACCTGATGGTAAAGGGAGCAAGAAAGGTCTCCTTGAACTGAATCCTGTGCGGGCTTTTTTCGCTGAACACCGGACGTTCCCGGGTTGTTAAAAATACGGCAATAAAGGGCAGAGCAAAGAGAACCCCGAAAAAGATTGCCATAATAATATACCCCCTACGGCTGCTCTCGAAATGCTTGACGATCTCCAGAGGCAACAGGGCGCAGAGAATCGATGAAGAGGCGGAGAAAAACATCCTGAATGATTGAAGGCTGGTACGCTCATTGTAATCCAGGGTGAGCTCGGAAGACAGGGCATTGTATGGTATCATCACAAGGGTGTTAACGGTGGAAAAGAACATGTACCCGGCTACCACGAAGGCGAACCGAGCCGATTCGCTTTCGAAGCTGACCGGGAACCACATTACGAAGAACGAAAGAAATATTGCGGGGATGCCGAAGAGCATGTACGGACGACGCCTGCCCCACCGGCTTCGCGTACGGTCGGAAATCATCCCCATAAGGGGGTCGCTCACCGCGTCCCAGACCTTGCTGATGAGGACCACCAAGCCCGCCATGGCAGGATCGAGGTGAATGACGTCGGTAAGAAAATAGAGGTACATGAAACCAATAATGAGGGTGGCTCCGCCCCCGTAGATATCCCCCGAACCGAACCCGATTTTAGTCTTTAGTGAAAGTTTTTCTTCACCGGGTGTGCTCATGCCTGCTCCTCCTTGTCTACATTCTGTATGTATATGTTTCATAAGCTCGATCTATGTCTACCGGGCCGCCTTTTTCCGCGCTTTTGTAGAGGGCGTCAATGACCGCCATGACCGGCAGGGTTTCTTCTACCGGCATCAGATAGGGTTGATCGAAAAAAACCCACCGACGAAAGCCTTCGAGGCTGCGAAAAAGAGCATGTATTCCTCGAACCGGCGGAGATTTTCTCCGAGGCCGGTTCCCGTAAAACCGCAGTTTTCCGATCAGTGAATCATGGTATATCCCGGTACCGTTAACACCGTAGATCTCCACGGTAGCAGGTTTCCGGGGCTCGGAGACCATGGAAGAGACTACCTCCAGCATTTCCCCCCTCTCCATCTGGACGGTACCCATAAAAAAATCTTCTACTTCCGTTTCCGTAAATTTCATTTGCCGCCCCTGTCCTGATACTCTTACCGGTTTCGACTGAAAAGCCTTCAGTGCCGCGTCGATAAAATGGCTTGCCTGGGTGATGAGAGTTCCGCCCCCGGACTTTTCCCTTTCCGCATGCCACGGGGCACCGGTAAAGTAGGAAGCTTCCCTGTGCCAGGGAATGTTGCACCGCCCGTAGAGAATCCTTCCTAGGTCTCCCCGCCGGGCTGCAGTTGTGAGTGAATATATGCCCCGGTCATACCGGTACTGGTAGTTGACGCCTATTTTGACCTTCGCTCCCGTCGCCATATCGACGATCTCGAGAGCGTCGTGAAGCGAGGTGGTGACGGGTTTCTCGCACAGAATCGGCAGCCCCTTTTCCACGGCGGCTTTCATAAAGGGGTAATGGAGATAATGGGGTACGGCGAGATACACTGCGTCTATTCCGCCGCCGGATAGAACATCATAATAATCCGTACTGAACCGGGGTATCCTGAACCGTCGGGCAAAGGCTGCTGCCTTCCCTTCATCCGTATCCACACATACCGCCGCTCTAAGCCGCGGATTCAGAAGGCAACCCAGGGCGGTAAAACGGGAAATATCCCCGCATCCGACAATAGCCAGGGATAGGATGTGTTTCATGTGTCCCTCCGGCACACCCACAGGGCGGCCTTTTGTATCAGTGTCCGAACACCGGGATTCAGCATGCTCTTCGCCCGGTGTCCCGTCACCAGGTAGAAAACCCTGCCCCGGCCGTAGTTGCGGGTCCATGCCGCCGGATACTCACCTGTTTCATCCAAGGCGGTATAGAGGACCTCGACCCGGCCGGTTATATGATGATGATAGAGTTCGTCCCTGACGGTAAACGGACCTGTTTCCTGAAAATATCCCTGTCCCCTGGGCCGGGCGGTAAACTGCTGTACCGGACCGTGGCCTGAAAATTTACCCCCGAGAATATCGAAGAAACGATCCCGTGACTTAAAGCTCGCCGTTGCACAGTGGAGAGCAAGGATTCCTCCCCCTGACCGCGTAAACCTCTCCAGAGATTCCAGCGCGGCATCGGATATCACCCGTCGGTGCAGGTAGAGGAGTACGCCGTCGAAACGTGCACCTTCGAGTCGTATCAGATCTTCCGTCCTGAGAGTCCATTCCACTTCCAGGTCCGGTACATCACTGAGAATATTTCTCAGGAACCTTCGTGCCATGACCGAAGGATGCACGATACCTGCACTTACAGCCAGCATATTTTTCATACTTCGAAAACCCTGCCGGATTTGTAGGTCCGCCGGACCTCTTCGTACCAACCCTTGTCCATGGGTATGGGCCGTACAGGGCGATAATCAATGGAAACCTTTTTCGTTTTCATAGCCAGTACCGTTTCCTGTACAAAACCGTTCAATGCCCTATCCTCCACCACGTCGGCAAGTCCGGTGCAAACTCCTTTTTCATTTGTCCTGAAAAAAGAACGTGTATCGCCATGTATGAATGAACCCCGGCTGCCGGACAGTCTCTCCAGGAGATCTAGGGCGGAAACAACTACGGCCCTTTCGGTGAGCAGGAGATCTAGAGTATGAAAGTACGAGTCCGGGTTGTGGGAATCGGCGAAGCTCTGTTCACATTCCGCCAACGCCCGGGCATTCTCTTGTAACTGCCGCTTCAGATTGTCCGAATTCCTGAATATCCCGCAGTTTTCCGACATACGTTCCCTCACACCGCCGACCACGGTTTCTGGACTTCCTGTTCCTACTTCCGTCTTGAAGTGTTCAAGAATCCCGATAAGATTTTCTATTACTTTTCCTCTGTCCCCGGGTTGAATTACTTCAGAGCCGCCGGTTTGGTATCGGTGGGCGATACACTCGGCAGCCCTGTAAGACCCTGCCTGCCCCGCGTTGAGGGCACTTCCGCCGGGCCGGTAGATTCCGTGGGTTCCGGCGCATTCTCCGGCGGCGAAAAGTCCCCGAATACTCGACTCCCACCAGATCGTCGGTACAATGCCGCCGTTGAGGTGTTGATGGCATACTGCTATTTCGATCGGGTCGGTCTCCAGGTCTATCCCATGTTTCAGGAACAGCTCATAGGCAGGATTATTCATCTCGCGAAGCCGTTTTATCGGGGTTGAGCCCAGGGCTCCGGATTTTAGGAGATAATCTCGCGCTTCATCAGGGAGGTGTTCCCTGTTCCAGGTAAAACCGGGATAACGGGGATTCCTGCGATAGTCGATGAACACCCTACGCCCCCTGACAGAACGCTCGAAATAGATCAGAAGGTCCACAACAGAGGAACCGTACCCATTGACCCTGCGTATGTCGAAGGGCCATTGGTACCCCTTTAGAAACTGTGCTGTCAGCATAGTCCTTGCGTCCGGAAAGAAGGCAGCGAGAAAATCCTCTACATCACTCCCGTCCTGTTCGGTGGAAAAATACCGCGGCAGAACCTGCTGGTAGCTTCCGGAAAGGTTCCAGCGGAAGGCCGTCGACGCTATTCCGAACTGGAACTCCGAGATGTTCTGAAAACGGACACCGGCGGCCAGGGCCAGTCCCAGAGAACCCCGCTGCCCCCGGGGGTATACCGAATCACGGAAGAGGTCCGCCGGCCCTCCCGTGGCAAGGAGGAGATAATCGGTTTCGAATACGGTAAGACGAGGGGCTTCCATTCCACCGGACCGGAGGGCCGCGAATCCCCGGCAGCATTTCCCCCGGGCGGTTGGTCGGATAAAGAGTTCTACCGCCCGCAGGTCTTCCAGAATGGGTATATTCAGGAGCTTCGCCTCCTGAAGCAATGCCCGGTACATCATGATGCTCGTTTCCGGGCCTGCCGAGGTGCCTCGTCCAACCGGATCGTGATCGGTTATGTACCCGGTGTAGTCACCGTATCTGTCATGGGGAAAGGGAACACCGAGATTCACGAGATGATGGAACGCCTGCTGGGAGAGGTTGGCTTCCACCAGGGCTATATCACCGTGCATGCAGCCCCCACGTGCGAGGTCTTCCGCCATGGAAACGGCGTTATCCGCCCTGCCCGAGGGATTGAGCCGGTAATACGTCTGCTTGTCCGATCCTGCCCCGGCCGAGGTGCCGGCCCCCAGTTTCTCGGTTACAACGACTACATCATCAACCCCCATGCGTCTGAGCCGTACCGCACCGTTCAAGGCGGCTGCTCCGCTTCCCAGGACGACGACTCCGGCCGTTATAATTCTGTACTTTCCCCCGGGGACAACTCTTTCTTTCATGGCATTAAAGACGACGAATATGGAAACCACCGTCGGCATCGATTACCTGGCCGGTGGAATAGGGAAAAGCCCCGGAGACAATGGCAATAATGCTTGCGGCAATATCCTCCGGAGTTCCCTGGCGCGCTATAGGCAAAAGTCCTTCCGCTATCAGGGTATCGTAGGTATCCGATACGGGCTCAGTCATGGGGGTTTGGATAATTCCCGGACGTATTTCGAATACACCTATATTCATCCCGGCCAAACGGACTGCAAAGAGCCTGGTAAGCATGGAGAGTCCCGCTTTCCCGACGCAGTAGTCCGCCCGGTTTACCGAGGCCGTATATGCATTTATCGAAGATATATTGACAATATAGCTCCTGGTCCAGGCATTCCGGAGACAGGGGACCAGGTCCCTGGTCAGGGCAAAGGGTGCGATAAGATTTACATCCAGCAACCGTCGCATATCCTGTTCATCAAGATCGAGAATATCTTTCCTCCCCTCCGACATCATCCCGGCATTGTTCACCAGGAGGTCCAGCCTGCCGGCGCCTTCGGAGGCTGCTTCCACGAGCCGCACACGTGTCTCCTTTTCCGCGATATCCCCCCGGATATAGAGTGCTTTTCCTGAACCGCTGTTTTCAAGTTTTTCCAGGAACGCGTACATCCCCGCTTCAGGCTTCCGCCCGGAGATAATCAGGTCATAACCCTCCCCGGCGAGAGCCTCGGCGATTCCCCTGCCTATACCGCCGGAGCCCCCAGTAATGAGGGCTCGCCGTGGTTCAGATGCCCTCATGACGGTTATCCTCCCCGAAGGTAGAGCAGAATACCCTTTTCTGCGCGGCCAGAAGCCTGGAACAGCCGCTGCAAAGGGTACAGTAGTGTATCTCGTTTCCGTTCCCAAGGTGCAAGGGAAACATCGGGTCGGCCAGGGTGAGTCTACCGAACCCGGCAAAATCGGTGTAACCCTTCGCTATATTCTCATCGGCCAGAAACGCGGCGGTCTCTCCGGCGGACGAATAGGCCGACCCTATTACACGGGTTTCCGGATGTCGCCGTTTTACTTCCCGGGTGTATCTCATATGGTGGTAGAGGTTGAAGAGGGACGGTTTGAGGGGTCTGGTAAGGGCGGGCGTTATTGCCGGAATACCTGCAGACACATTAAAGAAATCCGCCCCCGCAGCCATGAGGTAATCCGTCGCTTCCATGATATCATCCAGGTCCTCTATAAACTCTTCACCGGAACTAGGTGTTCCGCATCCTCCGCGGATTCCTTCATAGAGGGAAAGGCGGAAACCGATGATAAAGGCCGGATGAATAAGAGACACGCTCCTCAAGATTTCCGTGTGAAGCCGGGTCCTGTTTTTTACCGATCCACCGTAATCGTCCCGGCGCCGATTTGAAGGACGCAGAAACTCACCCAGAAGGTAACCGTGACAGGATTTTAGATCAATGCCGTCTGCCCCTGCTTCCCACGCCAGGCCTGCAGCACGAAAAAACATGTCACGAATATCAAGAACTTCATCCGTAGTCAGTACTTCAACATGTTCGCCGGTCTCCCAGGCGCTTACCCTCCGGGAAAAATCACCCGAGTTGATACCGGAATGTGTCAACTGTATAAGGATAGTTCCTTCCGGGTCGATATCCCGGAAGGTCCCGATGAGCCGTTTGAATCCGTCAAGGGTTTCCCGGTCGAGAACAAGACCTCGTTTTCTGGCCAGGGATTCCCGGGTAACGGAAACCGCCTCTATGAAGACGATACCCCATCTTCCCCGGGCGAGATCGGAGTATCTCTTTAATGTTGCTTCCGAAACACCTCCGTCCGGGCCGGCCGAATTTATTTCCATGGCCTGGGCTACCAGCCTGTTTCGTATGGTCCGTCCCTTGAGAGACAGGGGTGAAAACAAGTGTGACAGAGCAGATTCATGTATCATACGACTTCAACATCCTACAACCGTCTTGAAAGGCTGTCAAATTTATTTTGTGCCGGCCCCCGGCGTGGACCTGGTATCGACTGATTTTCCAACGCATCTTTTTCTCCTGAAGGAAGAGAAATATGAAACTATTAGTTCGAGGTGTAACTTTATGGGTTTTACTTATAGTCACTCTTGTCTCAAACTGAGGAATTCCAGCCCCATCGCCGGCTGTAGTGCCGACATTACCGATCCTTATGACCATGCATTTAGATCTTTCACATGTGTAGGAGCTTCGTCTCCCGGACAGGTCTTGAAATGGAACGGCCTTTCCGATACAGGCGAGCTTGTCCAGTCTGCAGAAGACTATAATCTTCGTATCACCGCCAAGGATACCCTAGTGAATGCCGGTTCTATAGAAAAGAAGGTGCCCGTCGGTATCCTTGTTCTCAAGATGGGGGATAAACTGAAAATAGTAATCTCGAGCATCTATTTCAAACCGAATACAGCATAACTGGAAGATCGTCGATCAAACGGGTCCATGTGGACGTCTACCTCCTCCACGGTGAGCGCAATCTCACGGGCAAGTAACGGGTCCGGATCCGGTACATACGTTGCCAATGCACCCCGAGAGACGTCCGTCGGTCCGCCGTGGACGGGAGCTCGTTTGCGGAGACGGCATAGAGAACCGTTTCACATCGGATCGTAGTGCCGTTCGTGATGAACGATATCGACCAACGGATCCGCTCGTAAGGCATCGATCATCCTTTGAGCATCCACTCGCTCCGGTACGAGAATCCTGGCGTACCGGGGGTTGCCCTGCACGGGTCCATCGAAGCCCCATTTCCGTGCATGTCGGTCCCAAAACGCCCGCCGTTCGCGCTCGGCAAGTTCCATAAACGAATCGGAGAGACGGATGACAACCGTTTCGTATCCCCTCCCCGACGCATCGAGGGCAAGAGATCCCTGATCGACGGACGCTTCTTCGACCCAATATTCCGTGTGAGTAGTTGAACCGAGCAATACCTCTTCAAGGGCGAGTGTTACCGCGTCGGTCGCTTGAACGAGTCCGTAACCGAAGCCGGCGTCCTTGCCCGCCGGTCCGAGGTCCAGTGCCGACCGACTAAGGTAACCCCGCAACATTGCAGGTGTCGCGTCGGGGTTTGCCAACAGCATCAGGCCGAGAACTCCCGAGACGTGCGGGGCGGCCATGGAGGTTCCCTGGTAATAGGCGTAGCCACCACCACCAAGCGGTAGCTTGACCGGCCCCAACACGCCGTCGCCCTCGCCGTTACCGTCCAGATCCGTCGATGTGTCTCCCCCCGGTGCCGCCAACTCCGCTTCCGGGCCGCTATTCGAATAGGGCGCCGGCTCGTTTCCGATCGTCGTCGCCGTCACCGCCACGGTGGTGCCGTAGGCGGCCGGATATACAATAGGGCCACCGTCGTTGCCGGCGGCACACACGATGCAAATGCCGTGATCTGCGACATCACCCAGTACCGATTCCAGGAACGGATCGGGTTGGCTTGTACCGAGACTGAGATTGATTACCCGCGCGGAGCGGTCCGGGACGCCGGGCGAATCGTTGGCTAAGCCGGCGGCGTACAAAATACCTTGAGCGACATCGTAGGTCGTTCCACCGTCCGTTCCAAGCACACGAACGGGCAGGAGCAGGAGATGGTTGAGCCCGATTCCGGCAATACCGAGGTCGTTGTCGCTATCTGCCGCGATGATCCCGGCGACGTGTGTTCCGTGCCAACTGTTTCCAAAGACCCGTGAGTTCCCCGGGTCGGTGGGATCGTCGTCAATGCCGTCCCCGTCTCCACTGGTGGCCGGGTCCGACACAAAATCGTACCCGGAGGCTACCGGCGCATGGAGCAGATCGGGATGATCCCGCACGATTCCGGTATCGATTACCGCGACCACGACGGCTTAATCGGTTTCGGCATACGCATCGATCAGACCCCACGCCTCGCCTATCGAGACGGCGGAAAGGTTCCATTGAGACGCGTAATACGGGTCATCGGGAACCACCGCTTCGGCCTCGAACGTTACGGGGGATTGGGTATGACTCGACTGATTCATCAGATCGCATGCGGAGGTTGCGCTCAAGGCTCCTAAGATAACGCAGATTTCGCAATACCGCCTTGTGATTGTACCTAGGGACGTGTAAAATCTCATACCTTTGTATTCGCCTCCGCCGGGGATCCGGTTACACAGCCGGGATTTTTTCGTGATTCGCACACGGGATTCATACCCCCCGGCTTGCCGCGCTCTTCGGAGCCGAGCCGGCTAACTGCCTCACCAATGGTTGTGTACGGGGTATGAATCCCGCATACAATCCATACCTTGCAGAACCAACATACCTTGGGGCGGGTTTGTTGATTTTTCCTTCGCGACGCGTAACCCGGGAGCTCCGGGAGCGAATACATTGGTAGATATCCTTGAACAAGGAGGGGCATATATGTACCCGAAACGAATTTTCCTCAGGCTCTCGGCTTTCCTGATCATTCTTGGGCTGGCTGCCCTGGCAGGTTGCGATCTTAACGGCGGTTCCACCGAGACCTTCAGCGACGAGGAAGTTATTGAGATGATGGCGGCGGACCTTGCATCCGAGGGTGGCGAGATGTCGACACTGAACGACATCAGCAACTCCCCGCCGGAGACGGGAACGTTCAGCAGTACCAGTCAAGCAACTTCTGAATTAACGTGGCAATGGCACCGTACATACAATCTAACGATTACCCAAGGCTCCACTGCCAACGAGTACACCATAGACGGAACCGTCACGGGGCGGGCGGACCGACCCAGGATTGATTCATCATTTACAAGCGAGACTGATCTTACCGTTACCGAGTGGGACGGGACGTGAACTTCCCCCGAACCAGTAGACAGGAAGAACAGAAACATACTACAAGGGGAAG
>CAYPIQ010000002.1:0-42853 GCA_964410865.1 uncultured Spirochaetales bacterium
CGGACGGGAAAATATTTTTTAAGCCCTTCGACGTGCAGTAATGGAGTATTTTGATTCACAGGTTCTTTACTCACATCGTTTCTCCATACAGGTGGCAGCGGACAGAATGGTTATCCCCTATTCTGTACATGCCCGGTTCTTCTATCCTACAGATATCCATTGCCTTTTCGCACCGGGGCCAGAATCTGCACCCCCCGGGCATATCGAACATACTCGGAACCGTACCCGGGATGTTGTACAGACTCTCGTTGTTGCTCTCCATGTCGGGCATGGAAAGAAGAAGCCCCAGGGTATAGGGATGAAGGGGTTCATGAAAGAGGACCTCCGCCGGCGCGTATTCCATCCCTTTGCCGGCGTACATGACATATACCCGGTCGGCCATCTCTGAAACGACCCCCAAGTCATGGGTAATGAGCATGATGGACATCTGTAAGCTTTCTTTTATGTCCTTCATAAGTTCCAGTATCTGGGCCTGGATGGTTACATCCAGGGCCGTTGTCGGTTCGTCGGCTATCAGCAGCTTCGGCTCGCAGGCCAGGGCCATGGCTATCATGACCCGCTGACGCATCCCCCCGCTGAGCTGGTGCGGGTAATCCTTCAGACACCCCCGGGGCGCAGGGATCCCCACCAGGTCCAGCAGATCCACGGTCTTCTCTTCCGCTTCGTTCTTGCTCATGCCCCGGTGCAGACGAAGGACCTCCCCTATCTGGTCTCCCACCGTGTAGACAGGATTGAGAGATGTCATGGGCTCCTGGAAAATCATGGAAATATCATTTCCCCTGATTTTACGCATCTGCGGTTCCGTTTTTCCCAGGAGGTTCTCCCCGTCGAAACAGATACTGCCGCCCACGATTTTTCCCGGTGGGCTTACCAGCTGGAGAACGGACAAGGATGTCACCGATTTCCCGCATCCTGATTCACCGACAATACCCAGGGTTTCTTTCTTCTGTATTTCAAAGTCGATACCATCCACAGCCTTTGCCACGCCGTCTTCGGTGTAAAAATATGTCTGCAAATTCATAATTTCCAGGATATTATCCATCGCTTAACTCCACAGTTACTGTCCAGGGTGATGTATTAAGGACCCTTGCTCCCGAATCGGTTATGAGGACCATGTCCTCTATCCTCACACCGGCGGTGCCGGGAAGGTACACCCCAGGTTCCAGGGTGCATATCATTCCCGGCTGCAGAACCATATCGTTGTTTAGCACAAGCCGGGGCCATTCGTGTATCGCCAGACCGACGCCGTGCCCGAGCCCTCGGAGGGTGTTTTCTTCCATCCCCAGACCGGCATAGACTTCTCTGGCGATACCGTCGGCCTCCGCGCCGGTCATTCCCGGCTTTATGGCCGTCGTCACCGCCTCCAGGGCCCTCTCCGTAGCTTCCCTGAGGGCCTTGAAGCCTTCGGGCTCCCGGTCAATAAAAACCATCCTGGTAATATCCGAAGCGTACCCGCACACCTTCGCGCCGAAATCGAGCAGCAGTGCGTCCGGTCTTCCCAGGACATCTCCGCAGGGCGAATGATGGGGTCTGGATGTGTTGTTCCCCCGGGCGGCGATGGTATCAAAGGCCGGCCCTTCACTTCCATGACGGTACATCAGGTACTCCAGCAGCGCCGCCGCGTCCCTTTCCGTCATTCCGGGCTTCAGTTCTTTAAGAAGATCGGAAAAAGCGTCCTCGGCAATCCCGAGGGCCCGGGTTATACGGTCAATCTCGCCATGGTCCTTTACCGCCCGCAGGGTAACACACAAATCGGTGGTCGGAATCAGGTCGACATTCTTCAGGTTCTTAGTCATCTCCGTGTGCTCGACCACGGTAAGCCCTTCCGCTTCAAAACCAAGCCGCCGGATGCCGGATGCATCAATTGTCCGGATAAGATCGCCGGACCGGTCGATACCGCAGTTGACAATCTCCCAGCCGGGGGACTCAATACCGGCCTGCTCGGTATATCGCTGGTCGGTAAATAGTATCCGGACAGTATCTGAAATTATCAGCCGGCCGTGGCTTCCGGAAAAACCGGAGAAATATCTGACGTTCTCCGGGCTGTGCACCAGCATACCGTCCAACTTCAAACGGCCGAACAATCCGAGGAGCCTTTCTATCCTGCCGCTGTAATTAAAATTATTCATGGGTCACACCGAAACCTGCTTGGGGTCGAAGGCATCCCGTAGACCGTCACCGACGAAATTTATACAAAGTACGGTTACAAGGATGGCTAACCCCGGGGGCAGCCAGATCCAGGGCTTCGACGCCAGCACGGAGAGAGACATGGCTTCATTCAGCATGTTCCCCCAGCTTGGTGTCGGCTGCTGCACCCCTACTCCGAGAAAGCTTAAAGACGCCTCGGTCAGGATAGCCTGAGCCGTCTGGAGGGTAGCCTGGACAAGAAGTGGAGCCAGTATATTCGGCAGTATATGCCGAAAAATGATCCTTCCGTTCCGGGCGCCCAGGGCCCGGGTGGCTTCGATAAACTCGTATTCCCGCACCTTCAGGATCTCGCCACGCACCAGACGGGCGGTTTTTGTCCAGTTAACCAGCCCGATGATGATCATCACATTGAAGATATTCGGTTTTAACAGGGTCGAAATAGTGATAACGAGGAAAAGCACGGGAAAGCAGATGACCACATCGACAATCCGCATGATCAGCGTATCAACCCACCCCCGGAAGTATCCCGCCAGGGACCCTAATAGCATTCCCAGAATTGTAGCGATGGAAACCGAAACCAGGCCTACGCTTAAGGAAATGCGGCCGGCGTATATCATCCGGCTTAAAACGTCCCGCCCCAGGCTGTCCGTGCCCAGAAGGTGGTCCTTCGAAGGCGATTGCAGGGTGTTATACAATCCCGCCTCGTTTTTCAGCGAAATGAAGGGATTGTAAGGGGAAAGCAGGGGGGCCAAGACAGACGTAATGACCAGTAGACCCAGCAAGCAGAGCCCGATGACGGCCAGCTTGTTTTTTTTGAACCGTCTCCAGGCCAACTGATAGAAGCTTTTACCCTTCTCGGCTTCCCGAATGCGCCTTTCCATTTCCTGGTAGTTTATTGCGGTCTCGCTCATCCTGCTTCTCCTAATTATACCGTATCCGCGGGTCCACGAAGGCGTACATGATATCCGCCAATAGATTTCCCAGCAGTACAAGGGCCGATGTGAACAGGTTCAATCCCATGACAATCGGGTACTCCCTGGACGTAATCGCGGCTATTCCAAGGCTCCCCATCCCCGGCCAGTTAAAAATTGTCTCGGTGATGTAGGCCCCGCCGAAGAGGAAAGGGATGGACAGGCCGAAGATCGTAACCACGGGGATAAGGGCGTTTCGCAGGGCGTGTTTATACCGCACAACCTTTTCTGTCAGCCCCTTTGCCCGGGCGGTGCGTATGTAATCCTGGTTCAGCACGTCGATCATGCTCGACCGGGTAAACCGCATAACCGTGGCCAGATTCGGCAGGGCCAGGATGATTGCCGGCATAATAAGGTGCCGCAGCTTGTCGATAAACAAGGCCCACCCGGTGTACCCCATCCCGATGGTTACCAGCCCGGAGGTAGGAAGCATCCCAGCCTTCAGGGACAGCAGGAATATCAACCCTAGTCCGAAGAAAAAGGAGGGGATCGAAATGCCGACGAAGGCGAAAATAGTCAGGCCGTAATCCAATTTGGTATATTTATGGGTTGCCGAATACACCCCCAGGGGGACCCCTACGACAAAACTCAGGATAAACGCGGTAATTGTCAGCAGAAGCGTTGCCGGCAGCCGCTCGCCGATCATCTCCGCCACGGGCTGCCCCGTCTTTACCGAGTAACCCAGATTACCCGTAACGATCTCCTTCAACCAGCTGAAATACTGAACGATGAGGGGCTTGTTGAAACCCAGGTTTTCCTCGGCCCGCTCGATTTCCTCAATGGAAATACGCGGATCGATCATTGTCTGCATAGGGTTTCCCGGAGCGAGCTGCATGATGAGAAAGGTGAGCAGAGTAATGCCTACCAGAACGGGGATCGACTGTATTACCCTTCGCAGAATATATTTTCCCATGATTTTTCCACCTTGAAGGTAATAGCTACGCCGAAGGAATCAGATAGAGCTCCATCTGCCTGTCCGACAGGAACTCCGCCCCATCCGCAGTTACCAGTATGTTTTCTTCCACCAGGGCGCTGTACCCCCTGTCCCTCAGAATTGTGGGCTCCAGGGTAAAGACCATCCCTTGTGAAAGCACTCCATAGGGCGCCCGGCCGTAGCGGCTCCACCGGGGACCCAGCAGGGTACCGCCGTCATGGACCGCCAGGCCTATCTGGTGGCCCGTGGCATGGGTTATGTCCGGCATCCCATGATCGAGAAGATAACCTCGGGCCACAGCATCTATTTCCCACCCGGCTTTACCGGGTCTGACTGCCCGGAAGGCGGCCGAGATGGCATCCCGGGCGTTCACGAAGGTCTCCTGCATGGCCACCGGGGCCCCGGTTTCTCCGTACCGAAGCACATACCCGGTACGGGCAATATCGGAACAATACCCGTCCCAGGCTACCGAAAAATCGATAATAAGAAAATCCCCCGGTTCGAGCCGGGCTTCCCCCGCCCTGCGGTGGGCTATCCGTTCTTTCAAAACCATCGGCGGGGCAAGTTCCCCCGCTCCGTTGGTTACACCCCGTTCACGCATCTCGTCGACAAAAAGCTCTCCCACTTCTATTTCGCTCATCCCCGCCCGTATCCGGGGAAACACCGCTTCGTAGATCTCAGTGGTAATATGAATGGCCTTCCGCAGGCGGTCCAGTTCCGCCGTACTCTTTACGGCCCGGACCTTCGACAGCACCTTCTCGGAAGAACAGAAATCTCCGGAAAACACGTCCTTCAGGGTTTTCTTAACCAGCCGGTACATACCTTCGCCAAGGCCGTCGCACAGGTGGTCGCCCTCGGAATAGTTCAGGGCAATGGAATGCGGCCGGGCCTCTCTTACGACATCCTTCAAAGCCTCTTCATAGGAATCGGAGTACGCGACTACTTTATCAAAGAGTCCTGACTCTTCAATATCCTGGGCATCGATGCTGCTCGCCACGGCGGTGTACCGCCCCCCGGCGGAAATCAGGAAAGCCCCGGCGCCGACGGTCTTTACCTTCGTCAACAGATCGAGGCTCGGATCACTTCCCTCCCGGGTAGGGATCAGCCACAGATCGATATGCTCGTCGGCCAAATACGCGGAAGCCTGCCGCAGTTTCTCTTTCTGAATAGCATAGGTTTCCATATCATCCACTCCTTTATTCATAAGCCGCAAAGGGAAAACAAGAGGTCCGTCAACACTTCGGTACCGAACACTAAAGACCCGATGCGAATATATTCATCATAATTGTGCACCCGCTTCAAGACCTCGGTGAAGGACATATCGGGCAGCAGGGGTGAACACCCGATACTGACGGATCCGTTTTTTCCAAAAAACCTTCCATCTGTTCTTCCCAGGGCAAGGATGGGCAGGAGTCCCCGGTAATCGCCATGGGCCCGCCGGACCGCCCTTTCAATCTCTGAAAAAAGCGGTGAATCGTATCCCCCTTCGAATCCCCCTTCAAAGGACAGCACCTCGATCTCTACCCCCGTACCTTCGGATATCTCATCGATACATCGCCGCATGTATTCTTCGTTCCAGGAGGGCAGCACGCCGATTTCACACTCACACTCCGCCGTGGAAGGAACGACATTCAGAGCGTCTCCAGCGGAAAGGGTATTCACATACACCCCCGGGGCGGTGAGGTACTGCAGGAAGGAATCTATCAACCCGACATCATCTTCATCGCCGTATCCGTCAACGGCGGCCCGGAACCTTTCCAGGGTGGTGTACGACGGTACTTCCCAGGCATAGGCCCCCAGGTTTGTAAGCCAGGAAGCAAGTTTCACCAAGGCCTGGTTTGCCGGCGGACATGAAGCATGTCCGCCCTCTCCCCGGGCCGTCACCTTTAAACGTGTCCGCCCCTTCTCTCCAAAGGTCACCATCATCCAGGGCTCTCCCTTCAACCGGAGGGCAAAGCCACCCCCTTCGGTAAGAACCAGGGACGGCCGGCGGAGTTCGGCCAGGGTGTCGGTCAGATATTCCACACCCCAGCGGCTGTCCTTTTCCTCGTCCGCCGAGGCGATGAAGATAATCCTCCTGTTCGGCTGCCGTCGGTCTTCCCTTACCCGGCCGGCGGCAGACAGAAAGGCCCCCAGGTGCATCACCGCCACACCCTTGGCGTCTACGGCCCCCCGCCCCCAGAGGACACCCTCTTCTACCAGGCCGCTGAAGGGGGGGCGGCTCCACCGGAGGTCTCCGGCGTCCACCACATCGATATGTGAAAGCAGGATCAGGGGCGGCAATCCGGTATCCTCCCCCACGGAAGCAACAACATTCGTTCTATCCTCCCTGCCTTCATGGATGGAGCACTCCACCCCGTCTCCGGCGAAGACGTCCCTCAGAACCTCCGCAGCTTCACTTTCATTGCCCGGGGGATTGACGGTTTCGCACGCGATAAGCCGGCTCAGCCACCGGGGCAGATCGGCCGCTATTTCTTCCGACAGCCTGGACATAGCCACTCTAATCCCCGGCTGTAAAGGGTATCAGCACCAGGTCTTTCTGCCTTCTGCTCAGGACCCGCACACCGGACTCCGTTACCACCACGTTCTCTTCTACAATGAAGGATGGTTTGTCCCGTTCCTGCAGGACCGTGGGCTCGACGGCATATACCTCGCCAACCCTGACGGGCCGCAGAACATCTGTTTTACCGGGCTTCCTCGGCCCAAGCCTGGTCCCCCCGTCATGACATTCCATCCCGATCTGGTGTCCCACCGAATGTTTGACCGTCGGGAATCCCCCGGCTTCAATGGCCCCCCTACCGGCGGCATCCACCTCCCATCCGCATGTGCCGGGCTTGAGGGCCGCCATGGATGCGTCTATGGCCCGGATGACCGTGTCAAAGGCATGGAGGACCTCCTCCGGCGCCCGGGTTTCCCCGGGTTTAAGAAAGTACATGGACCGGGCAATATCGGAACAGTACCCCTGATACCGGACGCTGGCATCCATAACGACAATATCTCCGGGTACCGTTTTCGTATCCCCCGGCCCCCGGTGGGCCATACCGGCCCGCACAATCAGGACCATGGGCGGCTCCGTCCCGCCGTCGTTTCCGTTGGTCACCCCCCGGCTTTTCATGCCCTCCGAAAAAAGAGCACCGATCTGCCGTTCACTCATGCCGCACTCCACCCGGGCAAACACCTCGTCGTAGATATCACAGGTTATTTCAACCGCCTTCGCTATCCTCAGAATTTCCGCTTCCGTTTTTATCCCCCGAAGATTTTTCAGGACATCCTCGGAGGACACCACATGATCATCCATCCATGCCGGACCCATGAGGTTCTCGACCCACCTAAAGAGGCCCCGGGTCAGCCCGTCGCAGAGATGATCGCCTTCTGAAAAATTCATCCCCACCTTGCCGGGGTTCTCCGAATGAAGAAGCTCCTTCAGGGGTTTTGCCAGGTCCTCACCATAGACAAGGACCTCCGAGAAAACTCCGGTCTCCTTAAAATTACCCTCGTCGCTTTTGGAAGTAAGGATGGTATGTGTACCGTTTTTTCTAAACAGCATAGCCCCCAGATGAACCGCCGGAGTGCCCACCAGAAGTGGTACGGCCTTGTCGGTACCCTCCCGGGTCAGAAGAAGAAGCATATCGATCCCCGCTTCTTCCAGCAGAACCGCAACTTGGGACGCCTTTTCCCGGGGAACCTCGTATCGCTGAATCATGAATTATCCTCCCTGTGCATCATACGCCGCACTATCCGATATATATTTTCACAACCGAAGAAAAAAGAATCAACGGGCAACCTCTCATCGATGCCGTGGACCAACTTGACTACCTCGTCGAAGGTAAGGTCCGGCAGCACCGGAGACCATCCATACACCCGGGCGCCGAAGGGCGCGAGGAATCTTCCGTCACTTCCCCCGATGGATACGAAGGGAACAACTTCGGCATCGCCCTGAAGATCCAATAACACTTTTTCCAGGACCCCAAATAGTTCGGAAGAGAAATCGGAGATAAAGCCCTCCCGAAAATCCATGACATCCGCCTCTGCCCGGGTATCCTCTACCAGTTTTTTGATATAGCCGTCAAAGTCCTTCCGGCCGCAGCTCGGAAGAAGCCGGCAGTCGAGATACAGTACCGCTTCTTCATCGTCCGAAAGGTTTGAATTTTTCCGACCGCCGACCATTTTCGTAACGGTACAGGTGTTTTCGGTCATGGCCCGAAGAAGGGTATGGACAAATTTGTTTGTGTGGAGTCCGCAGGCACTCATCATGGCGGCCAGGTCAGCCCCGGCAGTCTCCTGCCCCGCAGGCCGATATCCGCAATAATCGGCTATATGCCGTATGGCTCGCAGCACCTCAGCCGGCGGAGGAAAGTCCCAGGGATTTTGGGATACACGCCGGATAACCTCCGATGCTTCGACGACACCCGACGGGTCGGGGAAAAAAGGGTTTTCCCCGTCCTTCTTCTTCCAAGATATCTTCACCTTCGCCGCGCCCTTCTGCCCGGATTCACAGAGATAGAGGGCCTTCCCCTGTACGTCTATAGGGAAGCCTCCCCCCTCTGATAACACCAGGGCATCGGTGAAAAACTCCCCGTCCCTTTCGATGAGCTTTAAAAGTCCTTCTTTACTGCCCAGCTCTTCGTCGGAGGTGGCGATCATGACCACCGGTCTTGTATGCCCGGCCGGCTTTACCCCGCCGTCCTCCATGAGTCGTATAAGCGCCGAAAGATGCATGATCGTCAGCTGCTTAGTGTCCAAGGACCCCCGGCCCGATATGTGCCCGGCAATGACATCGCCGGAAAAAGGATCGAAGGACCACTGTTCGGGGTCGGCCGGAACGACATCCAGATGCGACAGAAGCAGTAAAGGCGGTTTTCCCGATTCCCGGAAAGCGGAGCTTCGGGGATCGAGCCAATCCTTCACGGGAGAAATCAAAATGTTTCCTCGCCGCTCCGCCGTTATATCCGTCCGGACAAAGAGTCCCACCGAACGGGCGAAATCCTCCAGCCTTTTACAAAGTACCAGCTCATTTCCGGGAGGATTGGATGTATTTACTGCAATAGCTTCCCTCAGGAAGGAAAGCGCCTGCCCCTGCCATGGTACCATAAGCATTGAACCCGAAAGCAAAATTCGGACATAGGAAAAAGCCGCCCGCTGTTATCCGGACGGCCTGTTTTGTATTTTCGCAAAACCTCAGGAACTAAAATCGTGAGGTCTTACCTGACGCTCCAGAGACGGGCGTTAAAGGTTACTCCCCGAAAATCCGGTTCAAAATCGACAACCCGGTTGTTCTTGACAAAAAGCGCGTTTACCCCGTACAGGGGAAGCCAGGCCTGGGTGCCGCAGATTTCAGCGCCGATGTCCCAGAACAGCTGCTGCCTCTTCTCGAAATCAATTTCACTCTTCTGGGCATCCAGCATGGCGTCCATGGTATCTGTATCATAACCGCAGAAGTTGTAGCCGTTGGGAGGCATGAAAGCGGAATGGAAGTAGGGCTTGTATTCATCGGGGTCGGCTTCTACACCGAATCCGAGGATATAGGCATCGAAATCGTCCTTCGTTACCGCCCGCTGTTTGCCGTCCTTGGTTTTCGGAAGAAGCTTGGTGACCAGGGTCGGAAAATCGAGGAACTGAAGTTCCGTCTTTATTCCGGCGGCTTCCCAGTCCTGCTTCAGCAGCACGGCCGTCTGCTCACGCTCTTTCTTTCCGGTGGGAACCTGCAGCGTAAGTCCGAGCACCTGTCCGTCCTTCTCATAGAAACCGTTGTTGTTCAGTTTAAACCCCATGGATTCGATGAGTTCCTTTGCCTTTTCCGGATTGTACGGAAAGGTGGGGATCTCCGGGTTATGCGACCAGTGGCTCGAGGGGAATACATCATGTTCCACCAGGCCGAACTCTCCGACAACACTGGAGACTATCAGCTCTTTGTTGGTGGCATACGCCATGGCGGTTCTGATCTCGGGATACTGAAAAAAATCATTCCGCAGGTTGAAGCCGATATAGTACACCGAAAGCTGGTCCTGGAGTTTGACCTCCGCGAAGGCCAGGTCCTTCATGCTTTCGTATTCGGAAATGGGCACGGGCGCGATATCCACTTCCTTGTTCATGAAGGCGGAGAGCATGGTGTTCTGGTCGCCGAAACGATAGATAATTCTGTCAAGGTTCGGCGGTCCCAGGAAGTAGTCCATGTTGGCTTCGAGGCTTATATACTGCCCCGCCTTCCATTCGACAAACTTGAAAGGTCCGACGCCGATGGGAGCGCGGTTTGTTTCATGCTTTGCCCACTCCGTGGGAGGGACATCCTTCAGAATATGCTTTGGGACGACACCGATATATAAGCTGGCCAGGAAGGGCGCGCTCTTCTCGATGGTTGTGAAGGAAATCGTGTAATCGTCGATAACCTTGATACCCTCGATGCTGTCCGCTTCACCGTCCCTGTAAGCCTCGGCTCCCACAACCGGCATTATCCGGCTGGTGGCCCCCATGTCGTACTCGGGATGCGCCATCATGGTAAAGGTAAATTCGACATCCTCCGCCGTAAAGGGTTCACCGTCGTGCCACTTCACGTTTTCATGAAGATGGAAGGTATAGGTTTTTCCATCCTCGGAAATATCCCAGTCTTTCGCTAGCCGGCCCACCATCTTGAGATTCCGGTCTGGGATGACCAGGCAGTCGTATATCATGTGCGTTACATTGGTGTCGCTGGTGGTTGCCCAGATAAGCGGGTTAAGATTACCGGGTTCGCTTTCACCGGCTATGATGATGGCCCCCCCGGAACGGGTGCCCGATTCATCCGCCGCCGTGGGAATATCACCCTCATCTTCCTTTGAGCCGCCGGCCATAATGACCATGGGGATCAGAAGTGCAATTACGGCAATTGCTAAAATTCGTTTCACCTTAAGCCTCCTTGTTAAATTTCCAGGTAAGCATTATTATAATTCAATATCGTTATCATTAGCAAGTAGCAAATAACACATTTTGTAGGAATATCAATATTTTTCGTTACTTTTTGATTGCTATTCTTATTTACTGCTTGCGATCATGTAAAAGTCATGTTACTATATTGGGCATACTATGGGTTTCTTTCCCATAGTAGAAAGGAGCTTGCAATGAAGGTTTGTAAGGTTATCGGCAAGGCGAATTCCTCGCTTAAACATCAGGGACTTGCCGGCATAAAACTTCTCATCGTCCAGGAAATACTCAAGGATGGAGACTTCAGCGGTAAAATACATCTCTGCGCCGATCCCATGGGCGCGGGAGACGGAGAAATTGTAGCCGTGACCATGGGAAGCCGCGCGGCCGCTCAGTTCTGCGGCCAGGATTCTGTATGTGACGCCGTGGTTGTCGCCATCCTCGATCATATCTTCCTGCACCAGAAGGAAGTATACTCTAAATAGCCAATAAAATTTAGGAGCGTTATTCAAATGAAAGCACTTGGTATGATAGAAACCCGGGGCCATGTCGGTTCGGTCCAGGCGGTAGACACCATGATAAAGTCGGCGGACGTGCAGGTCGTCGGGGTAAAGGAAGTAGGCGACGGTTATGTATCCGTGTACATAGAAGGCGATATCGGGGCCGTCAAATCGGCGGTGGATTCAGCGGCGGAGGAGGTCAAAAAGATCGGGCAGCTGGTATCGGTACATGTTATCGCCCGGCCCAGCCCCGAAACCTTGGCGCTCATTCACCGGGAAGGCGGTAAATAATGGAAAAAACGAATTTCCAGCTGAGAACCTATGCGTTTATCGACAGAATGCAACCCCAGTATGCGGCTTTTCTGGGGTCGGAACTGGACGGAGACGTAGCCCTCGCCGACATGGCCGAACTTTGGCTAGAACTTGCCCCGGGCAGCGAAGTTTACAACCTCCTCGATTTCGCCCTCAAGGCCACGGAGGCCCGGCCCGGGCTACAGATGGTTGAACGGGAATTCGGCGTGCTGGAGATTCACAGCCGGCTTACCGACAGCGTTAAGGAAGCCGGACAGGCTATCCTGAACGGTACGGGCCTTACCCTGGCCGACAGGATGAAGCCTTCTGTCATCTCGTCAAAAATAATAAACAAGGTCAATCCCTACCAGACCCAGCAGTTGAACAAATACAGGAAGGGAAACCTGCTTATCCCGGGACAGTCCCTACTGGTTTTCGAATGCGAACCCGCCGCGTACATTGTCCTGGCGGCCAACGAAGTGGAAAAGTTGACCAACGTAAGCCTGATCCATTTCAACCCCTTCGGGCGGTTCGGACGGCTTTTCCTTGCAGGCAGTGAATCGGAAATACGGTCAGCCCTGGATGTCGCGGTTACAACCATAGAGAAAGCCTGAAACAGTAAAGAGAAGGCCTCAACGTTCCAGCAGCCTGCTCTACACGCCGTCAATAACGAATCTGACTTCCTCTTCCTCATCAGTATGTTTCATGGCAACATCCGTATCCGGTGCGGCATATTCAAAGAGAACAAATATATAGGTTGGCTTATTGTTGACCAGGGAGGGAAAATGCCACACCTGCGGATTAAGAATAACTGCTTTTCCAGCCGGTAAAAGAAAAGCACGAACCGTCTCAAGATCCATTTTGCTTCTATTGTCTTGTTTGGATACACCAATTACGAGGACCACGTCACCGTCCACGGGAATCAATGCTTCTGTTGTCCCACCGTGCTGCTCAAAGGTTTAGCTGGTAAGTGCCTGCGAAGGCATTGCTTATAAGCCGTCTTCTTATGTTCCACCACTGCCAGGGTGTTCCAGAAACAAAATTCCACGGATTCGTGGAAATGGCAAGTAGTTTTGACCTCCCTTCGGCAATTAATTTTAACCCGGTTGGGAAAAAATTATTCCTCCTTCCTCTTTTGGATTCTGTACGACTCTCCCCGAAGGGAGAACGTGTGTGCTTGATGCGATAGCCAATCAAGGAGAGCTATGGCCAACACTTCGTCTCCGAGCAACTCCGCCCATTCATTGAATGAAGTGTTTAAAATGATAAAGACCGAGCTCTTCTCATAGATCTCACTTATCAGGCTGAAAAAGAAATTTGCCTCCTTCTGTTCGATTGGTGTGTAGCTAATCTCTTCGATGATCGGCACATGGGACTAGAATATGTGGTTAAGTTTCAAGGCGCTTGTTCTCTGCACCTCAGCGCTCTTGAGAAGCTTCACAAGGGATGAAGACAAGCGCCGGAGGATCATCAAAGGCGCCATAAGGGAATCCGCCGAGTACGGTTTTGACGGGACCTCTACCAACCGTATCGTGAAACGGGTCGGCATTGCCAAGGGTAGTCTCTTTAACTACTTCATCTCTACACCGCGGAATATGTCCTTAACCTGGTTATCCCCCCGATACAACAAAAAATGGAAGGTATGCCGGCAGATATCCTTACACGACTTCGAAGGATGACCGAAGCGGTCATAGGTATCACGCGGAGAATCCCCTCTATTACCGATTCTTCATGGGCGTCCTGGACCCTGGAGCAGGATACCTGGAACAGGAATTGCTCCGGAAAAACGCGGAAATTTTGATGTGCCGAAAGGGGAGATCTTCTGATTCCTCGCACCCTCCGGCGCCGTCAAGAGTACGGTACAGAACATTCTCACCGGGCTTCTGAAGCTGCAGAAAGGAGAGGTTGCCTATGATGATATACCGGTGAGTAGATTGAAACCTTCTTTCTTTAACCATGTGGGTGTATGCTTCGAGCACACCAACCTGTGCGAAAAGCTCAGCGGCTACGAGAACCCGCCCTATTAGGCGGGGCTCTTCGATGTAT
This sequence comes from uncultured Spirochaetales bacterium, assembly GCA_964410865.1. Taxonomy (GTDB): domain Bacteria; phylum Spirochaetota; class Spirochaetia; order JAFGDJ01; family JAFGDJ01; genus JAFGDJ01. Next base: position 13,788 of record CAYPIQ010000002.1, read on the forward strand.
TGGCAGCGAATCCCATGACCCTGTTGGAAAGGGTCGGTCCGGCCGAAGACGCGCATAAACGGGCGGGCACTAACTCCAAGGGGATAAAACAGCGGATGGTGTTCTGCCCCTCATCCTGAAAATGGTCGTATTTCTTCCTGCATATGCTCCCGCAGCCGGGCATCGAGATTTGAGAGGAGCTCATCAAGGAGCAGAAGATCCGGATCCATAATCAGAGCCCGGCCCAGGGCAACCCGCTGACGCTCCCCGCCGCTCAGTTCACCGGGATACCTTTCAGCCTTCCCTTCAAGCCCGAGGAATCCAAGAATCTGCCTGACCTTTTTCACTATCTCATTTTTTGATTGTTTACGCATCTTCAAAGGGTAGGAAATATTCTTGAATACCGACATGCGGGGCCGGAACGCTTAACTTTGAAAAACCAAACCGAGGTTGCGTTCTTCCGGAGGGATATTCGTCTTCTCTTTATCGGAAAAAACCGTTTGACCCCGGAGTAAGATATCACCCGAGTCTGGTGTTTCAATACCGGCTACACAGTAGAGGATGGCGCTTTTCCCGCATCCACTAGGGCCGAGAACAGCCAACAGCTCCCCTTTTCGTGCCTTCAGTGTAAGTGAGTCGAGGGTTTTAATCGGCCCGAAATGCTTGGTAACATCTTTCAACTGCAGATCGTACATATTTCCTTTTCTTCTTTCCCATGCCAATAACGAGGTTTCCGATAAAAATCATTGCGATTATAATAACCGCCAGGGCGGATGTCATCTCTAGTCCCTGGGGCTGCATACCGAAGAGGAGAACCCCCCGGGTTTCCTGGCCGGATGAATAGAGCATCAGAGAGATGGGTATTTCCCTGAAGGCAATAAGAAAGCAGAGCAAGCAACCGCATTTCAGCCCCGGGGCGAGGACCGGCATGGTTACAGTGAAAAATGCCTTCAGGGGCGTAGCCCCGGCAACCCGCGCGGCAAGAGACAGTGATTCATCATGGTTCTCCAATATTCCGGATACCTGCTTCATGATGATCGGCGTAAAAAGAACCATGTAGGTTACAATAATGACCCAATGGGTGCCGTAAAGGCGAAGGGATGGCCTGTTCCAGGCAAGGATGGCAGCAACCGCCGGAACAATATTGTGAAAAGCCATGGGCCAGGAAGCCACAGTTTCTATAATTTTCGTCACCATGGCCAGAAGGGGCAATACTGTTATAATCAAAAAAACTAAAAACAATACCCGTAATGGGCCATTTCATTTTCACTAGGGGAAATATAAGATCCCTCTCTCCGCATGAAAGTTTCGCAGCCCCGACAGCCCTTCGGCAGAAGGCGCTTTGAATAACAAACATAAGGGTAGACACAAGTACAAGGAAAAGAGAGAGGGCTGAGGCCCCTCCAATATTCAGCCCGCTTAGGGAAGAGAAGATTCGTGTCGTCAACACCTCTTTTTGAACAGGAAGGCAGAGAAGGGCCTGAACAGTGAAGTTTGCCATAGTTCTGGAAAACACAAGAAGCCCTGTAGATAGTATACTTGGAAGGATCACCGGAAGTGTTATGGTTCGAACCATTGTGCCGACGGTCGCACCGCTAACCAGAGCAGCTTTTTTTATCTCGAAATCCAATCTCTTCAGCGCGTTCCGAATAGACATAAACATAAGTGGATAGAGATGCAGAGACATAACCACGACGACCGAAAAAAGGGAATAGTAGCCGAATACGAAAATAGCCGCACCCGGCTGTTTTCATCGTTTCGGTTGCCGCGCGGCGGCATGAGCAACTAACCCGTAGTTACCACTGAAGGAGAACACACGGAGTATTCTCTCCCCGGCAGATGCTTTAGCCGCGCAGTGCTTTATACTCTTCACGTAGCCCCGCTTGTTTTCCTGAAATATAGTCCCAGTCAAGGCGTTTCACTTCCAAAGACATAGGCATGCCCTCAGGTATAGCAACATCACGCCGGAGGCTGACGAACCCGAAATTCGCGGTAATTATCCGGGCCTGCTTTGAAATCAGAAAATCCACGAACCGTTGTACGATCTCCTCTCTCCCGGAGGTCATGATGAAAGCTCCAATCATTGTTGAAAAGAGCGTATAATCCAGCAACCAAGGCAAGCGCCCTAGAGGACTGTGCTGGGTCCTCGTGAGCGATCTTCCCTTTCAGATCGGGCATACATAGGTCTTTAAATGAACAGGGAACAGATCCACCGGTTAGTATATCTTTGTTATATATCACGACCCCATACCGCTCATTTACCAACACATAGTTATGATTAGTTAGTTGTATCCATTTATATTAGGTGATGCTACTATTATCATCAAGTACCCCGGAATTAAAAATCATGGCTTCGCAAGGGGGCAGGTGCAAGGAATGACCGAAAAGATGATTCAATTAGCACACTTGATTGTGACTCCTAATTATGTTAGTTTTCTATTATGGTAAAAATACCAAACCTTTCATCAAACCTGGAAGACTACTTAGAAGCAATATTACTTCTTGAACAAAAGAATAGGGTCGCCAGGGTCAAAGATATCTCGGCAATGCTCAATGTCAAAATGCCTTCAGTAACCGGTGCAATGAGAAATCTACGGGAGCTGGGCTTGATTGAATATGAGAAACACTCATTCATTAATCTGACTGCCGACGGCAAGACAATTGCTAAATGCATTCTCGATCGTCATGAAATATTCGCCCGCTTCCTCACAGAATGCCTTAAATTGGAAGGAGAATGGGTTGAAACCCAAGCCTGCAAACTCGAACACTCGATCAACCATGAAACCGCGGTACGGCTATCGAATCTCACCGACTGGATAAAGAAGACGGCCTTTGAAGAGAAGAAAATTACCGATGACAACTGGCTTAAGTTTCTGCGTAAAAGGAACTGAAGCTTTAATCAAACCGTAACCCTTTAACAGCTTTTAAAGCTCAATGACCAATCCGGAGAAACATCACTCCTCCCCGTGAACGGCAAGTTCGGCTATCTCTTCAATGCGTTTTTCCAGTTCATCACCTAAGCCCCGGATGCCGCTATCAAGGAAACCCCGGATAATCATGGAAATGGCTTCTCGTTCTTCCAACCCTTGCGCCATCAGGTACTGGACCTGATGAGGGGCAATCTTGCCTATGCTTGCTTCGTGGCTCACATGGGCCCCTGGGTGAAGCGATCTTAAGCCCGGGATCGATTCGATAAATCCTTCCTGCCCGGCGTCTATAAGCATTCCGGCCCAGTCCACATGGGCATGGCATTCTTCGTTTCCGATGAGCAATCCTTTTTGTATGATTTTTCCGCCGGTACACACCGCCGGGTATGCAACTTCCGCGCCCGTTTCCGGTGCGTTAAGATATACATCGCCGCTGAGAGTAATGTCCGAACCGGCGGAACCAAGAATGATACTGCAATACTTGGCTGAAGCACCGGGTCCATTCAGATACGTCACAGGGGAAGACTCTATCGACCTGCCGGGACGAAGGGACATATAATTGCTGATATATCGCCCGCCCTCTTCCACAGTAGTCTTTGAATTGGGCAGCACCCGCATATCCGGTCCCCGGCTGTGGACCATGGTATGGGTGAATTCCGCGCACTTTCCGATATAGTTTTCGGCCACCGCTATATGTTCGCCCGTTTCCAAACCAAAACCTTAAACACATCCGGTAATAAATTCCAGAGAGGAATCCTCCTCCAGAATAATGTGGTTATGCAATACCTGTCGATTACGGTAGGTTGCCTGGTCAGCAACAGGAGCAGTCCGGCTTTTTTTATTTCACCGCCTGACAAGTCTTCATGAATGTTTCTTTCCAAAAAACGCTCCATGCCGAATTCTTTTACCAGACCTTCGATGCGCTTCTTCTTCCCGGCATCTTCACCAATGATATAATCCAGGAGCATTCGCAGTTTTACACCGTTTATAACCGGTGGGCGCTGCTCAAACAGACCGATTCCAAGCCTTGAACGCTCGGTATGCCCAAGATCCGAAATATCCCGCCCCCCGAGAGATATGGATCCTTAAAGAACTCTGTATTGGGGTATCCCGCTATTGTCGCCGGCAGGGATGTCTTACCGCTGCCGTTCGGCCCGACGAGCAAATGGACCTCACCTTCCGGGACGGATAAGATTTATATTGTGTAAAACCTTATATCCGTCTGCCTCAACAGAAAGATTATCTATTTCAAGCATTATGGCTACTCAAAGCGACTTTTCGCCCCTCCCCCGTTAACATCCACAAACTGATTGATGAAATAACCCCGCTGCACGCAGCCCTTTTATCATATCCCGCCAGTACTACGAGAATATCCTTTAACATTTTTCTATCTTACCACAACAGGATACATGCATCGCCACTAAAGCTTTTAAAAGATGAGTAGTCCCACCCGGTACGCCAGGAGCCATACAACAATCGTAACCAGGGCTATAAGTGTAACAGCTCTTTTTACAAAGCCCTTTCCCTGGTTCCAGGCATATCCCCATATGGTATGATGCCTCCGGCTACCCTATCAACGTATAACCTGCTCCGTCTCCAGATCGAAAAAGTGCATCTTCTCCATATCGGGAGTAAGATAAATCGGGTCGCCGACATTAAAATTCAAATGCGGTGGAACTTTGGAAATCAGTGAACCGTTTTCGAGGCCCACATGAAGATGTATCTCCTCTCCGAGCTGCTCTACCACCCGGATGGATCCGGTTATAGAATCTTCCTTTGTCCCCTTCGGGTTAATGGTTAGATCTTCCGGCCGGATGCCGAAAATGACGGGGTTCCCCTCGTATCCCGCGACCAGGGAGGACTTCTCAGGCGGCAGGGGCAGCCTGAAATCTCCTGCATCGAAAATATCTCCCTTCTCCCCGGGTTTAACGCTTCCGGTTACAAAATTCATCGGCGGAGAACCGATAAAACCCGCCACAAAGAGATTATTCGGTGTGTTGTATAGATCCAGTGGGCTGCCGATTTGCTGGATAAGGCCGTCCTTCATGACCACTATTTTATCCGCCATGGTCATGGCCTCTATCTGATCGTGGGTAACATACACCATGGTGGCTTTGAGCCGGTGGTGCAGACTGGAAATTTCCGCCCGCATCTGTACCCGGAGTTTTGCATCCAGGTTGGAAAGGGGCTCGTCAAAGAGAAAGACCTTGGGATGGCGGACAATGGCCCGCCCCACTGCGACTCTCTGCCGCTGACCGCCGGAGAGAGCCTTGGGTTTCCGGTCCAGGAGATTTCCGATACCGAGGATCTGGGCTGCTTCTTTTACCCGTGTATCGATATCTTCCTTGGGGAATTTCCGTATTTTCAGCCCGAAGGCCATATTATCATAAACTGACATATGGGGGTATAAAGCATAATTCTGAAAGACCATGGCAATGTCCCGGTCCTTCGGTGGAACATCGTTGACCACCTTACCGTCGATTGACAGAGTACCTTCGGTTACCTCCTCCAGTCCCGCAATCATCCTGAGGGTGGTGGTTTTTCCACAACCCGAGGGTCCGACCAAAACAACAAATTCCTCATCGTTAATCTCGATATTCGCATCCTCTACGGCCCTTACATCGCCGGGATAGATTTTAGTAATATTTTCCAAAAGCACTGTAGCCATACGGTCCTCCTTTATTCGAATACCAGTATATCATTACCGGGTACATTTGTCAAACAATTAGTTCACAAAGGGTGGACAAATATCATACAATTTAAAAACTAATACGAAAATAACCGTACCCGGCTATTTTCGTTGTTTCGGTTGCCGCGCAGCGGCATGAGCAACTATTACGAAAATAGCCGCACCGGAATAGCCGCACCCGGCTGTTTTCATCCTTTCGGTTGCCGTGCAGCGGCATGAGCAACTAATATCTTTTTCTACTTGTTTCAGGAATATTTACCCTTTATGATATCAACAGGAGAAAAGGCTTGAAGGAAATCCTCTATTTAAAAATTTACAATCAATTGAAAAAAGAAATAATCGAAGGCTATCACCCCCCCGGAAGCAAACTCATGGGGATACGCGAGCTCTCCTCCCATTTTGGAACGAGCCTTAAGACCATCTCCCGGGCATTGGACTGTCTCGAGAAGGACGAACTCGTAAAGATTACCCAGGGGCAGGGAATCTTCGTGCGGGAAAAAGCCCGGTGGAAGGATAGCCCGGACTTGTCCCGGGGTATCGGTATTGTGCTGAACGATATAACCATACCTTTCAATGTCCGGCTGTTGAGTGTGCTCGAAGATCGATCAGCGGGCCGGGGTTACCATATTACGGTGCGATCGGCCGGTTATCAAGCTGAAAAACAACGGGAGGCGACCTCTGAACTGATCGAGGCCGGTATACAGGGCTTGATAATTGTCCCCTCCGGTCCGGATATCATAAAATCCAATTCAGGTGAATCCGCGGGGCTTCCGGTTATATATGTCGGAGAGTTTTCACCTTCTACGGATTTTTCCGGCCATTACGTCGCGGTGGACAGTTACTCAGGTTTTTTTCACGCGGTAAATTTTCTGGCTGCCACCGGGCATGAGGTGATAGGCTACATCGGTTCCTCGGACAGGACGGATTCCGAACCCGGCTACCTCGCCTGCAGGGATGCCCTGGCCGGCCGGAGAAAAGCTTACATAGAAGATTATTTTGTGTCCGCCGGGGGATACGATATCGAGCATGGTGAAAATGCCATGCGGGAACTCCTGTTAAACGAAGAAAATCCTACGGCGGTGCTTTGCTCCAGCGATACCCTGGCCGCCGGAGCCCTGCGGACCTGCCGTGAGGTCGGGATAGAGGTTCCCCGGGACATCAGTATTATCGGTTGCGGAAATCAGGACATTGCGTCCATGATCGAACCCACTTTAACAACCCTCCGGACGCCGGCCGAGCTGACGGCGCACATAACCATGGGTCTCATGGACGACCTCATACATCGGCGTATTCCCGCCGATGAGCGGATAGCCGTTCGCCTGGATACGGAACTCATTGTCCGCGCCTCCGCACCCGGGCCGAGTAATACGGATCTCGAATGGCTGTAAAAAGTCAGTACAACCATGGTTCGGAACACCCGTTTCAACCAACCGCCCTTTATGCTACAGTAACAGAGCACAGGTAGATACTGAAAGCTAATACGAAAATAGCCCTACCCGGCTGTTTTCATCGTTTCGGTTGCCGCGCGGCGGCATGAGCAACTAATTGAAACTTCAGGGGATAACCATGAAACAGTCAATTATCTATACAAAAACCGATGAAGCCCCCGCACTGGCAACATGTTCGCTGCTGCCCATTATAAGGACTTTTCTTGCCCTGGCGGGGGTGGAGGTGGAAATCAGGGATATCTCCCTGGCCGCACGAATTATGGCCGCCTTTTCCGACTTTATGGATATATCTCCCGGGGTACCAGACGACCTGGCACTCCTGGCTGAAATGGTACAACGCCCCGAAGCCAATATAATCAAGCTCCCTAACATAAGCGCCTCCGTCCCCCAGCTTGTCTCCGCCGTCGGCGAGCTCCGGGCCCAGGGGTATAATGTCCCGAAATATCCGGCCGAACCGGAAACAGAAGAAGAGATGAATATCCGGAAAACCTACGACCGGATCAAGGGGAGCGCCGTCAACCCTGTCCTGCGGGAAGGCAATTCGGACCGTCGGGTCCCCAAGGCCGTTAAGAACCATGTAAGAAAACACCCCCATTCGATGGGCGCCTGGAACCCTGACTCCAGGTCGCATGTGTCCTCTATGGATTCGGGTGACTTTTACGGAAGTGAAAAATCGGTGGAGATTACCGAGACCCTGGTAGTGCATATCGAGTTTGAAAACGGTGGCGGAGAGAAAACAATTTTAAAGCGGGATATAGCACTCGAAACAGGAGAGATAGTAGACGCGGCTGTTATGAGTCAAAAAGCCCTCGACGAGTTTTTTCTCGACCAGCTGGAGGATGCGCGAAGGCAGGACGTACTCTTTTCTATCCATTTGAAAGCAACAATGATGAAGGTCTCCGATCCGTTTATCTTCGGCAGGGCTGTTTACGCGTATTTTAAACCGGTTTTCGACAGGCATAAAGACTACCTCACCGAGTTAGGTGTAACATTAGAAAACGGATTGTCGGACATCCTTGCCGGTCTCGAGAAAAGCACCGACGAAAAAAGCGAGGCCGTGAAGCGGGATATTCAACGCTGCCTTGACAGGGGACCTCAATTAGCCATGGTGGATTCCGACAGGGGAATAACAAATCTCCATGTCCCGAGCGACGTCATTATCGATGCCTCTATGCCTGCCGCAATTCGTTCTTCCGGTCGTATGTGGGCCGCCGACGGAACACTCAAGGACATGAAAGCGGTCATCCCGGACCGCACCTACGCAGGCGTATACAGCGAGACGATCAGGTTCTGCAAAGAACACGGAGCCCTGGATCCCGCAACCCTGGGCAGTGTGTCAAATATCGGGCTCATGGCCCAGAAGGCCGAGGAATACGGGTCCCACGATACCACCTTTATCGCCCCCGGTACCGGCACCATCAGAGTTGTAGATACCGGAGGAAGGGAAGTCCTGGCTCAGTCCGTTGAAAAGGGGGATATTTTCAGAATGTGCCGGGTAAAAGACCGGCCGGTAAAAGCCTGGGTGTCCCTGGCCGTTGAACGAGCAAAGGAGACCGGTCTGCCCGCCGTATTCTGGCTCGATGAGAATCGATCTCATGATATTCGGCTTATTGAAAAGGTCCGCCGAAACCTGCAGGACTGCAGGGCAGACGGTCTCGATATACGAATAATGTCGCCTGCTAAAGCCACGCGCTTTACCCTCGAGAGGATGACCGAAGGCAAGGACACGATTTCGGTGACGGGTAACGTGCTGCGGGATTATCTTACCGACCTTTTCCCCATTCTCGAACTCGGAACCAGTGCAAAAATGCTTTCAATTGTTCCGCTGATGAACGGCGGCAGGCTCTTCGAAACAGGGGCCGGAGGCAGCGCTCCGAAACATGTCAGACAGTTCCTGGATGAAGGGCACCTGCGCTGGGATTCCCTGGGTGAATTCCTCGCTCTGGCCGTTTCACTGGAACACCTCGCCCGGATAACAGGGAATAAGGAAGCCCGGGTACTGGCCGAAGCCCTCCACCGGGGGACAGAGGAACTCCTGGAGAACGGGAAAAGCCCATCCCGCAAGACCGGAGAACTCGATACCCGGGGCAGCCATTTCTACCTTGCCCTCTACTGGGCCCGGGAACTTTCAGCCGGACCAGGCAATAACACGCTCGGTCGAATTGTCGCCCCCCTGGCGGCCGAACTCTCTGAGAACGAAGAGAAGATCATCGAGGAATTTGCCTCGGTCCAGGGAAAACCGGTAGATATCGGAGGATATTACCACCCCGACCCGGTTAAAACCGAACAAGCCATGCGGCCGAGTAAGATCTTCAACCGGATACTGCAACGTGCCGGTCAATACCGGGCCGGGCATCCGGGATTGTAATATCTAACAATGATGTTTCCCCGGGCTATCCTCGAGGGTACCCGATTCCATCCTCCTCGTAATTCGAACTTCCACCGTAGTTGCTCTTTGCGGAATTCTCCCGGGGGGGTCTCTCCCCCGGAAAAACTACCCTGAACCGTTTAAGACTCAGGGAATTAGAAACCACCGACACGGAACTGAAGGCCATAGCCGCACCGGCAATAACCGGATTCAACAACCCCAGGGCTGCAACGGGAATACCAATGGAATTATAGAAAAAAGCCCAGAAGAGGTTCTGCTTTATCTTCTTCATCGTCTTACGGGAGAGTGACATTGCCGCGGCGATTTCCCTCAGATCACCCCTCATCAGGGTAATATCGGAGGTTTCCATTGCAATATCTGTTCCCTGCCCCATGGCGATTCCAATGTCGGCCAAGGCAAGGGCGGGAGCATCGTTGACCCCGTCTCCTGCCATGGCCACGACACGCCCCTGTTCCTGTAGTTTTTTTATTTCCTCTGCTTTTCCTTCGGGAAGAATCCCGGCCAATACATGATCGATACCTGCCCGCCTGCCGATGGCCTCCGCGGTACGGCGGTTGTCGCCGGTTATCATGTATACATCGAGGCCGAGATCCTTCAACATGCTGACGGCGGCCGGAGAATTTTCTTTGATGCCGTCGGCCAGGGCTAAAATTCCCAGAAGATCCGACTGATCAGAACACATAATAACGGTGTTTCCCTTCTCTTCAAGGCGTCGTTGCTCCTCTTTACCCGGGGATACGGAAATACCTCTCTCCGCGAGAAACCGAGGGGTCCCGATATGGTATACTCTCCCCCGAAGGGCTCCTGAAACACCCTTGCCGGGGGTTGCCGCGAAATTTTCCACTCCCTTTTCAAGCAGTATCTCCCTTTGAGCAGCATAACCTATTATAGCTCCGGCAAAGGGATGTTCGGAATACTGTTCGAGACTGGCCGCAACCTTCAGGAGATCATCGGTAGTCCATCGATCATCAAGGCTCAGGATCTGCTGCACTTCCGGCTTACCCAGGGTAACGGTTCCTGTTTTATCCAGTACTACTGTATCCAGTTTTCCGGCCTGCTGGAGAACCTCGCCGTTTTTGATGAGAATGCCCCGCTGTGCGCCGATACCCGTCCCTACCATAACCGCCGTGGGCGTAGCCAGCCCCAGAGCACACGGACAGGCAATAACCAGAACAGCTACTGCCGAAATAACCGCGGTGTTCAGTTCCCCGAAAGCCAAAGCCCATATCAGGAAGGTCACCAACGCTACTGCCAGGACAACCGGTACGAATATGGCTGCAATCTTGTCGGCCAGCTTCTGAACAGGGGCCTTTGAGCCCTGGGCTTCTTCGACAATCGAAATTATCCTGGCCAATACCGAATCGTTACCCACATGTTCGGCGGTAAACCGAAAGGCGCCATAGCTGTTCATGGTACCGCCGGTAACAGTATCACCGGGTCCCTTCTCGATGGGCATACTCTCACCGGTTATCATGCCTTCGTTAATCGCAGAATTTCCATCCAGAATAGTGCCGTCCACCGGGACCCGGTCCCCGGGTCTTACCAGGATAATATCCCCCGGAACCACATCGCTTATCGGAATCGTTACACTTTCTCCATTCCGTTCCACGGTAGCATACGCAGGCTGAAGACCCATGAGCTTTTTTATAGCTTCGGAGGTTCTCCCCTTGGCCCTCCCCTCGAAATACCTTCCCAGGAGCACAAGGGTTATTATGACGGCGGAAGCCTCAAAATAGAGTCCCGTACTCTCCACTCCCACACGCTGGGCAAAAAAACCGTTAAAAACGCTGAAAAAATAAGCCGCCGAGGTCCCCAGGGCTACCAGGACATCCATCCCGGGGCTTCCGGATTTCAGGCTTTTAAACGCCGCACGGTAAAAGGTGGCTCCTATAAAGAACTGTACCGGTGTGGCAAGGACCATCTGGATAACCGGATTATGAAGTATCGACAGGGCTTCAATCTTGAACAACCCCGCAAACATTGCCAGAACCAGCGGCGCGCTCAGTAAAGAAGACAGTATTGTCTTGTTCCTCAGCCGTTTCTCCCGGGTCTGCCTGTCTTTTTCCGCCTTATCGGGCACTTCAGCCCGCGGCAATTCGGCGGTGTACCCGGTATCGAGAATTCCACGGATGATATCTTCCACCCCTGCCCGCTGGGGATCATAACTGACCGTGGCTTTTTCAGTTGCCAGATTTACCGAGGCCATGTCTACTCCGTCCAGTTTCCGGATACCCTTTTCTACCCTGGCCACACAGGAAGCACAGGTCATCCCCTTTATATCAAGCTGTACTATCTGCATATGTCATCTCCTGTCCTAGGCTGGAATATCTTAATTATTACTATTTAAGTCAAGTATAACTGTAAACTGGAACTCGATGAGGTAGAAAAAAATAATCGTCAGCGAAGGAGAAAATATATTCCGAAGCCGCCTGCCGGAAGAGCGAATATTATGGTTTTCAGCACACTCTCACCTTGTCAAACCGGTAATCATTCTGTAGCCCCGGTATCTAAGATTACCCATAAGCTTGTGGGCACATTCTAACCTCTACGAAAGCCCCCCGGCGATCTTTTTTCTCAAAAGGAGAAAAAAGAATCCCGTCAGCCCGAAAATCAGGGCGGTTTTATAGATCAGGGTCCCCCATACGACCGACTCGCTAAAAATCCCCTCGAGCCCGTTATATATCCAGTAAAGCGGAGACCACCATACCACCCACTGCCACCTGTCGGGCAAGAGCATACCTCCGATAATGGAAAGCATGACCACCATTGCCAGTATTTTTGCGTATCCTATTGCCTCGTTTTCATTGGTTCCGAGGGCTCCGATAATCAGTCCGAAAAGCAGGGTGGCGGAAAAGGAAATAACGGACACGAGATAGGTTTGAATAATATTCACATGACCGAGCTTGAGAACCAGTAACCCGATAATCGTGTATGCCAGTACAATCAAAAACGGGAAAATACTTTTCCCGATAAAATAATCGCTTTTACTTACCGGTGATACCTTGATGGCGTTATGCGTGCCCTCTTCCTTGTCGTTGACCAGGTTCAAACCGATAATGAAGCCTCCTAAAATAAGGATGTAGGTAATAAATACTGCGCCTCCCATGGTTGCAACAGGGGATGTTTTGCTCCTGTCTGAAAGTTCCTGAGGAACCCGGTGGGTAAAGCTGTTGATATCCGGTGCGTTGGGATTCTCTTTTCGCAGAATGTACTGCCTGACAACCGTAGCGCTAACGGAGAAAAGTTTGTTTTTTTCGATCGATCGTTCGAGAACCGAAACGTACTGCTCTTTGTCCGGATCCCAATAGAGCCCCTCCGCGCTTCCCGTACCCCGGAGTTTCCGTTCCATATCATCAATGCTGCTATAGGTGCTTATATCGGCAAACTCCTCCAGTGCTTCAATAAGGCCGGGCTCTACCGCGTGTGCACCCGATGTAACAACGGCGATATGTGCCGATGTACTTTCCACACTGGGGAGAAATGACCTGAGAACAATAAGAATAAGCATGGGAATGATAACCATAAAGCCGCCCATGAAACTCTTCATACTCATCCTTACATCTATGAAAAAAATCTGCAGCAACTGTTTCACCTCAGGCCTCCTTCCCGATCAGTTTTGTGAAAATTAATGAAGACAGGAAAAAAAGAACTACATCCACTCCTCCGAGAACAGCCATACTCTGTCGTATAATATAGCCGTTATTATCGGGGAACATGGCTGCATCGAGCCCGAAGAGCGTATAATATGAAGGGATAACTTTCAGCCAGTCAGGCGAAAAAACGGGAGCAAAAAATGACACACCCGGGAGGGCAAGAATGAGCATGAGCAGAAAAACCCATAAAATCGACGCCATAGGGCTGTCGAAAAGGGTTCCAAGAATTACACCGAGGGAAGAACCGAAGATAATCGTAAGTAAAATAATAACAAGTGACCAGAGGTATCCGCTGAACCCCATAATAGGCAGGTAGATTATCGAAAAAGTTACAACGCCTATTGCCAGGAGCAGGAGGTGTTTACTGAGGAGAAACTGCCATAATCCTCCGGGAGAAACCCTGAAAGCCCGGATAGTACCTTCCACCCTTTCCTGGCCGGTCATAGAGATCATTATGAACAGTCCGATTATTCCGACGACCATCAGCAGTATGGGGGGCAAAAGCTGTTTCCTGAAAGGGATTTCATCCCGCAGCCCTTCCTGCAGTGACGTTACCCGTACGGATGTCAGGACATCCCGGGGATATCTAGGATACGGCGGGGCTACAAGGGAAAGGAGATCCTCCATTTCGAGCTCAATATACTGTATCATGGCTTCAGTAGTATACGGCTGGGTCAAGAGCTCCGTAGCATATGTACCGTCATTGTTCGAAGTTATTATCAATCCCATGGCGGTTTTTTCTTCCCGCATCCCTTCGATTATCTCATCCCGGCTGTCTACGAAGAACTCTCCTCCGAGTTCCTCCATCCTGTCAAAGCCGATATTCTCCGAAATAAACGTTTCGAAAACCTTTGACCTGTCATGGATATACACGGTGGTTTCATTATCGATCTCATCAGGTATCAGGAAAATCAATAGAAGTACCAGGAGAACGGCGAAACCTACCTCGAGAAGCACAAAGATATCTTTGATGCCCAGAATCAGGTCTTTCCGGAAAAGATTAGTGATTCTTTTCATGCCGTCCCCTATTCCAAACCACGACCGGTGAGCTTGATGAAAATCTCTTCCAGTGTCGGTTCTCCGGAATGAATGGTCTTGATCTCGTGACTTCCGATAAAAGCCTGCAGAGCGGTCTTATCCTTTCCCGTCATACCAAATTCTTTTGAAGCAAGTGCGCCCTCATGGAGGTACTCAACGGTTACGATGGGCTCGCCGTACTTCAATTTCAAGTTTTTGGGGGTATCCAAAGCAACGATCTTTCCATCCACGATAAACGCTACCCGGTCGCACAGCTCATCGGCTACAAACATGTTGTGGGTTGTAAGGAATGTGGTTGTCCCTTCCTCACGTTTTCTCCGAATAATTCCCTTGATACTATTGGCGGTCGTGGGGTCCAGTCCCATGGTCGGTTCATCCAGAAACCAGAAATCCGGCTTATTTATCATTGACCGGGCAAATCCGAGACGCTGCTTCATACCCTTTGAATATTCAGCCGCTTTTTTCCCGGCTTCCGCACCAAGGCCAACCATCTCCAGTATTTTTAATGGATCCTCAGTATCACCGTCGTAGAGTTTTGCATGGAATCGCAGATTATCAAGCCCGGATAGTTTCCGATAGACATTCGGAATTTCAAACCCCACACCAATCCTGTTAAAAAAAGCTTTATCCGGCCGGCCCTGTCTGCTGTTGCCGTCGACGAAAATTTCGCCTTTCTGCAGTTGAAGTAATCCTACAAGTACTCCCTGGGTTGTGGATTTTCCGGCCCCGCTGGGTCCGAGGAATCCGAAAATTTCACCCTTATCAATAGTAAAGCCGGCATCATTGACGGCGTACGCACCGTTTTTTGAATAGGAATAATAGAGATTCCTTACCTCAATCATACACCCTCCACTTTCGCACTTACAGGATCAACAGTTATTGATCTAATGTATTATAGTATTAGTACAATCACAGTTTAATACAACTATAACACGCTGTCAAGGGTTTTCAGCGAATTGTAATGTGCTACAAGCGGTGAGTTTAACGCTTTCCGGTGACCTTTATAACATGAAAGCCGAATCGAGTGCGAACCGGGTCGGAAACGGAACCGACGCCAAGCCTTTTACAGGCTTCTTCGAATTCCTTCACCATCTTTCCCGGCCCAAACCAGCCAAGGTCGCCTCCACTGGATTTACTGGGGCAGGTTGAATGCTGACGTGCCAGGTCTTCGAAACGGGCGCCCTGCTTGAGTTCCCCGTACAGTCTCCTGGCAAGATCGTATTCCTTTACGAGTATGTGGCTTGCCTTCCATTCCATTATTGTGTTCCTCTACAGTGTTTTCTAAAATCTACATTATTTACCCGGGTGAATCAATGTTGCCTGGCTTCATCCGCCGACTGAACTTCCGTTACCGGTAACTGTGGAGCCCCGAGAGAAGATAATTAACTCCGAAAAAGGTAAAGATCATAAGAACAAAACCTGTAACAAGCATCCAGGCGGAACCCTTGCCGCGGGTTTTCTTGACGAGCCGCATATGCAGATACGCCGTGTATACGAGCCAGGTTACCAGGGCCCAGGTCTCCTTGGGGTCCCAGCTCCAGAACGACCCCCAGGCGTACTCCGCCCATACCGCACCGAAGACCAGGGCCCCGACGGTAAAAACCGGGTAGCCTACGGCCACGGAGGAATACATAATCCTGTCCAGACGTGTGCGTTTTTTAGCGTCCCCGGAGGTAAGATAAGCCACAGCCGCCACAAAGCTTATCGTAAAAAAAGCCTCACCTATAAAAGAGAAGAGAACATGTAACACCAGCCAGTAAGACTGGAGAGCGGGAATGGGGGGGCGGAGCTCCGAAGAGGCAACGGGCGACGAAGCAAGGGCGAGAAACACCACCGCAAGAAGGCTGCCGCCGAAAATAACATACACCGGAAGAGGACCTCGCTTTCTGAAACTCATGAAAAAAAGCGCAAAACATATGGCCGCGGCAAAGAACACGAGGGATTCCCAGGTATTTGTCACCGCCACAAAACGAATGAGAATACTCCGATATATCGTTACGGTAAGCAGCAGAGCTCCTGCAGTAAAAAGCATCCAGGGAGAAACCCTGTCCCGGGATATCGGCTTTCTAAATATGATAAAAACCTGCAAAACGGAGGTACACAGAAGGATAAAAAGCGCAAAGGTTGTGGTAGTCATATTTCCGTATCTCCCGCCTTTTTAATATATGTCCAGACAAGGCCCGCGGAGATCAGTACAAAAGCCGCGATAACCACAGGGAGACCTTTTTCCTTTTTTATCAGAAGCCCCGTCTGTAATTCCGGCTCCCCTGTTCCTCTGTCCCCCCCACCGGTTGTACGATAGGAACTCTGGTATATCTTCAGTTCCCCCAGATCGAGAGGCCTGTTTACTTCTATGGCATACCCCCGACGGATTTCTCCGGAAGGGTCGAAAGCGTCCACAGTGGTAATCCAGTCCTTCGGCCGTCCATCGGCATAGGTCCGGAAATCAAATGACTCTATAACCAGGATATATCCCCCGGGCAGGGATATGCGGTCTCCTTCCCCGGCAAAAATCATCATATCCTGCCGTGTTGTGGCCGATATAGCCGAACCGACAAGAAGCAACAAGAGTCCTAGATGGATGATGTCCGGGCCGAAGGCACGCTTCCTCTGTCCCCGTATTTCGAGAACAAGTCGGCTTACGGAACAGACCAGGAGGTTGATGAAAAAGAGTGCCACAGGAAAAAGAAAGAGAAAGCTGCTGAAAAATCCGTTAAAACCGGAATGAATAATCAGTTCGGCGACTATCGAAGTGTACCTGGAAAGATAAAATGATGTTTCCCTGCCCTGAGGAATCAGGGTTGCCACAATAGAAGCGGCGGCGAGGTACAGAATAAGCACAATAGCCAGTTTTGTCGATCTGAAAAAAGTATAGATCGCTTTCATACATGACCCGTGCCCATCATACCACGAAAAACAACGTACCTGAAGTAATAAAATTTATTTGGTGTTTGCACATAATGCCGGTATGCATTAAAATGGGAGAAAATGAACAGTAAAAGACCAAGGCACATCCTTATCAAACAGGTCTTTACGCTCTTAATTATCCTTACAGCCTTTTCTGTAACGACTCAATGGGTCCAGGCAACCGAAGATTTCGCCAGGCAAACGGAAAAGACCTGTGCTTTCTGCCATACGGGTCCCAACGGCGGTGCCCTGAACGGAACCGGTATAGCCTTTATACGAAACGGCTACCGGTACCCCATTCCTGAACGTATCCTGGAAAAAGGCAGGCTCTTATCCGGCCCGGCTTTTCGCATTCTAAGACTTATACTCGGGTATCTGCACCTCCTGGCAGCCGCTGTTCTTGTGGGGACGATTTTCTATATCCATCTTTTTATTAAACCACAGACCTTTAAAAGCGGGGTGCCCAGGGGAGAAAAGTACCTCGGCCTGAGCTGTCTGGGTACTCTTCTGCTTACGGGTATATACCTGACCTGGTACAGGCTCGATTCTGCGGCATCCTTTCTCCAGAGCCGTTTCGGGATTCTCTTGCTTATCAAGCTCGTCCTCTTCGCTGTCATGCTGACTGTTGGAATTCTCGCAGTAACGGTCATAAGCCGACATATGCGGAAACACATGGCCGGGTTCTCTCCGTCTGAAACGGATAACATCGCGTCCAATCTTTCCTACTACGACGGAAAGGAGGGCCGACCGGCCTACGTGCGGTATGGTGATACAATTTACGATGTTTCCGAAAGCGGTAAATGGAAGGGCGGCTCCCATTTCCGGCAGCACGCCGCAGGAACGGATCTTACAAACGCCCTTTCCCGGGCTCCCCATGGCGAGGAGGTTCTCTCAGGTTTTCCGGTGGTAGCCGAGGTGAAGGGGGAAAAGGACCAGGGTCCTCCCCGGCGCCCGAAGGCCGGGAAAATATATATTGCCATGGCCTATGTGAACCTTGTTCTCGTTTTTCTCATCCTGCTCTGCGTGGGCCTGTGGACCTGGGGCAGACCCTTTAAAACCACCATTCCCGAAGCTGAAATGGTATACGACGGAGAAAACGAATGCTTGAGCTGCCACGCAGAGGAGAAACCGGGAATTTACGCGGACTGGGCTGGGAGCATCCATGCAAAGGTCGGGACCTCCTGCCTGGACTGTCACGCGGCAGTGGATCCCGGCGCTTCCTGGGTGAGCCGAGCACATATGGAGAATACGGATGTTCCGGTAACCGCCTTGGTATCCCCGTCCGTCTGTGCTCAGTGTCATCCCACGGAAGTCGAAGAATACGCACAAAGCAAACACGCCCATACCCTGGAAATAACGGCTGAAATCGATAACTGGCTTAAGTTCGGCATGAACAACGCAGTAGAACGAACCACCGGATGCTATGCCTGCCACGGAACAGTGGTAGAATTTATCGACGGCCAACCCGTCTCCGGAACCTGGCCCAATGTCGGGGTCGGCAGAAAAAACCCCGACGGAACCCTCGGAAGCTGCACCGGCTGTCATACCAGACACCGGTTCTCGCTGGTCGAAGCGAGAAAACCCGAGGCGTGCGGCCAGTGCCACCTGGGTCCGGACCACCCTCAGATCGAAATCTATAACGAGTCCAAGCACGGTACGATCTACCACGCCGAGGGGGATTCATGGAATTGGCGGGGCGATAGCGGTGACTGGGCGGCCGGCAAAGATTATCGTGCGCCGACCTGCGCCGTCTGCCACATCTCCGCCGTCGGAGACCTGGAATCATCCCACGATGTAACCCACAGATTAGCCTGGGAACTCCAGGCTCCATACACCATACGACCGTCGGAGTTTACCGCTTTTCCGGCGCCCACCGACTGGCGGGAAGAACGGGCCGGGATGGAGGCCGTCTGTCTTCAGTGCCATTCCCGGGACTGGGTAAAGGGACACTTCGATAATACCGACAGCGTAGTGAGACTGTATAACGAGGAATACTACTCACCGGTTAAAATGCTAATGGACGAGTTATACGCGACCGGAAAGTTGTCATCGGACCATTACTTCGACGAAGAGCTGGAGTGGGAATTTTACGAACTCTGGCACCACGAAGGGCGAAGGGCCAGGATGGGGGCGGCGATGATGGCCCCCGATTATGCCTGGTGGCACGGCTTTTATGAACTGAAACATCGGTTTGTCCACCTGCTCGAAATGGCCGGTGAACTTACCGGGGAAGATTATTCACACTGGCTGGAAGATTTTCCGGGCCGTTATTGATATTAAAGTACCGGTCAATTAAGGGAATCCAGGGCCACTCGAGCCGGGTTGGTTCTGAACTCTTTCCCGCGTCTCGTTTTCTGTGATGTCTTTTTCCGGTTCCGCGGAAACTGTTTTTCAGGTACAAAATCACCGTAATCAAAGCCCGTAATGCTCCTCAGTTCAATACCGAAACCCAGAATCTTTTCTATATTCCGAATCATAGGACCATCGTCCGTTACAGCCAGGGTGAATGCATCCCCTGATTGAAGAGCCCTGCCGGTGCGACCGATCCGATGTATATAGGCGTCCACGGTATCGGGCATATCGAAGTTGATCACATGTGTAATTTCCGAAACATCAATACCCCGAGCGGCAATATCCGTAGCCACGAGGATATCATACCTGCCGCGCCTAAACCCGTTTATAGCATCCTGCCTTCTATTCTGCGAGAGATTACCCTGAAGCGAAGCCGCGCGGTAATTTCTTTTCAAGAGCAGTCCCGCGATATTTTTCGCTTTGTGCTTTGTTCGAGTAAAAATCAAGACTCTGCCCGTGGCGGTGTGTTCCAACATGGAAAAAAGAAGGGACTTTTTCTTTTCCTCCGGTACCGGGTATAGCGCGTGTGCTACCGTTGTCGCCGGCGCGGTAGCACCTATCTGAATCGTTTCAGGGTTCTTCAGAATATTGTCAGCCAAAGATCGTATCTCTTCGGGCATTGTCGCGGAAAAAAAGAGGGTTTGCCTAGCACGCGGAAGCTGTTTCAAAATTCGGCGAATATCCGGCAGGAATCCCATATCGCACATCCTGTCCGCCTCGTCGAGGACGAGGATCTCAATACTCGAAAGGTCTATACTCCCTTCACCCATATGATCCAGAAGCCTCCCCGGACAGGCGACAACAATCTCGACACCCCGCTCCAGGGCATGTCTCTGAGGGTTTTTGCTTACTCCACCATACATCGACATGCTCTGTAGGCCTGTTGTGCCGCTTAGACGCCGGGTATCCTGATGTATCTGCTCTGCCAGCTCCCTGGTGGGAGCTAAAACAAGGGCACGAACCCGTCGCCGGGGGCCGTTCAGCAATCTCTGAAGAATAGGCAGGATAAAAGCCGCTGTTTTTCCGGTCCCTGTTTGAGCGAGTCCGAGTACATCGCAACCGGTCAAAATCACCGGAATAGCCTGCGCCTGTATGGGGGTTGGTGTTACGAATCCCTCATTCCTCACCCCTTTCTGTATTTGTGGATCAAGAGAAAATTGTTCAAATGTCATATTCAAAAGTAAACTCCCTGGCCGTTCTCATGGCCAGGTGTGTTCCGGCTCTGCTAAGAAAAGCTTTAGTCTTATAAAATGTATGCTTATTCGTACATGAAGTGCGTAAAGCAGATGAAAAATATACTATTATTTTAAAAGAAAATCCAGTACCCGGCTTCGATACGTGCGGTACCGGTATATCCGGTACCGCACACGCTTTAAGCCCCTTTTTCTACGGTTTCCGGGCTATCGCGCTCAGCCCCCATCTCTTCCGGCGGAAGATGGCAATAGGCAAAATGGGTTCCGGAAAAATACACCCGGGGCGGCGGCTGAGTATCGCATATCTTGCCGATCTTCTTATGACACCGGCCGGCAAAGGGGCACCCCTTTATTTTTTTGGTCGGATTCGGAGGTGAGCCCTCCAGTCGAATTACCTTCCGTTTCAGCGTTGGGTCCACCTCGGGCACGGCCGACATCAGGGCTTCCGTGTATGGATGGTAAGGAGGTCCGACTACTTCTCCTTTGCGCCCGTATTCACAGATCCTGCCCAGATACATGACCATGATATAATCGCTTATATAATTGATAACGTTCAGATCGTGCGAGATAAATATATACGAGGCTCCGGATTCCTGCTGCAGGTCTCCGAGCAGGTTCAGAACCGAGGCCTGTACCGAGACATCCAGGGCCGAGGTCGGCTCATCGCAGATGAGAAGATGCGGCGAAATGGAAAAAGCCCGGGCCACCGCCGCACGCTGCATTTCCCCCCCCGACAACTGGGTCGCCTTCCTGTAGAGGTACTCTTCCCCCAGGTCGACCTTTTTAAGAAGATCGATAATTTGCTTTTTTCTCTCTTCCTTCGACTTTACGCCGAGCAGCTTTTTCATGGGCCGCCCGATAATGCTTTCCAGTGTAAAAGAGGGATTGAGACTCCGGCCGGGGTTCTGGAAAATCAGCTGTATATCCTTGAGTACCTCCGGCGTCCTGCGCTTCCAAGAGAACGAAATATTCGTGTCACCGAAGATGATCTTTCCCTTGGTGGGCTTGAGCAAGCCGCTGACCGTCAGGCCCATGGTACTCTTTCCGCACCCAGACTCGCCGACAACACCGAGCACATTGTTTTTGGCAAGGGAGACGGACACACCGTCCACGGCCCGGACGCGTTTACCCGGGGCCCCATAGTATTTGTAAAGATTTTCGATATTGAGCAGGGTCTCTTCATGTCCGTTCTGCTCACTCGGTACTTTTATGGCACTTCGCTTTTTATCCGGTACGTCCTCGGCATAAGCCCGGTCGCAGGCGGCAAAGTGTCCCGGAGCCCTCTCCGCCATACCGTACTCCTCGACACACCGGTCGTTTCGCTTTTCACACCTGGCTACAAAGGGGCAGCCTGTTTCGGCCGCGCTTCTCCGGGTAACATACCCTTCGATGGTGTTCAGCCGAATTTCTTCCTTTACAACACCGGAGCGGGGCATACAGTTCATCAACGCCCTGGTATACGGGTGCAGCGGATGCTCATAAATTGTTTCCTGCTTTCCCGTTTCCGCCACCTCTCCCCGGTACATCACCGCGATACGATCGGAGACCTTGTTGATGACACCTATATCGTGGGAAATATAGATCATCGACATGTCGAATTTATCGATGAGCTCCGCGATGATATCGAGAATGACAACCTCCGTTGTTACGTCGAGGGCGGTTGTCGGTTCGTCCAGGATCATCAGGTCCGGCCTGCAGAGCAGGGCCATGGCAATACAGATACGCTGCTGCATACCGCCGGATATCTGGTGGGGATATCGCCGGGCTATGCCTTTGGGATCTCCCATGTAGAGATCTGTCAGTGCCTGTATACTCGCTTCCCGGGCCTGTTTCTTGGTGTAGCCCCGATGCCGTATGGTAACCTCATCCAGCTGGTAGCCGATGGTCAGGGAAGGATTCAGGGAGGAATAGGGGTTCTGATACACCATGGCTATCCGGTTTCCCCGGTATTCCATCATTTCCCGGTCTGTTTTTGTAAGGAGATCCTCACCCTTGAAGAGTATCTGACCGCTGCTCACGCCGTTGGCGGGAAGGTAATCCATAATCGCGTAGGCCAGGGTACTCTTTCCGCATCCGGATTCACCGATTATTCCCAGGGCTTGTTTCTTCTTTACCGAGAGATTGACATCTTTAACCGCTACAATGGAGTCGGTGAGGGTTTTATATACAACACTCAGGTTTTTCAGTTCCAGTACGGGTTCATCATTTTTCATGGATCATTACCTTGCTTACAAAATCGGAAAACAATGAAATGGCTATAACCAGTGAAGCGATAGCCAACGACGGATAGAGCACCGTCCATGGAGCAGCCCGAATAATGGACTTGTTTTCGATAACCATCATCCCCCAGTCCGGTGTCGGCGGCTGGAGCCCCACCCCGAGAAAACCCAGCGATGCAATCATCATGATGGAATAGGCAAAACGGGCGGTAATCTCAACAATAACCGGTCCGATGGTATTCGGCAGTATCTCCACGAACATGATATAGAAGTCCGATTCGCCCCTGATACGGGCGGCATCCACATATTCGCTACCCTTACATGAGAGCAGTGCTCCCCGGGCGACCCTGGCGGTGGCGGGGGTATATGCAATGGATACAATAAGGGTCAGGCTGAATATCGTGGAATCGCCCAGGATCCCCAGCACAACCATTGCCAGAACCAGGGGCGGAATAGCCATGAGGATATCCATGATTCGCAGGAAAATCGTATCTACCGCACCGCCGAAATACCCGGCGGTGAATCCGATGATGATACCGGCGATGGATGAGAACAAACTGGTCATGAGCGCGACCGTCAGTATCGATCTGCTGCCGTAGACGATCCGCGCCAGTACGTCCCTGCCCAGGGAGTCTGTTCCCAGGAAATGTCCACCCTCGCCGGGGGCGGCCATCTGGTAGTCCATGTCCATCTGGGTATAGGTAAACTTCAAGAGCGAAGGACCGAAGAGCGCAATAAATATCCAGAGAACAAGAACAACGAGTCCCGCAATAGCCAGGGGGTTTTGTTTAAGCAGTAAAAGTGTTCTTTTCATTCTTCGCCCGCCTTGAACCTGATACGCGGATTGAGAAAGGCGTACAGCATGTCCGTGATAAAGGTGGATACTACAAAGATGAAGGTAATAAAGAGCACACAGGCCTCTATTAAAGGCAGGTCCCTCGTCTTTATCGCGGACAATGTCAGTGAACCCAGGCCGGGAAAACCGAACAGTGTTTCCACGACAATCAGCCCTCCGAAGAGCCATCCCATGTTCATACCGATAATGGTAATGGTTGGAAGAAGAGCGTTCTTCAGGGCATGACGGAAAATAACGTATTTTCGAGGCATACCCTTAAGAACAGCCGCCCGTACATAGTCGGAATTCATAACAGTAATCATCGAGGAGCGTTGCATCCTGGATACATAACCGAACATGACGAAGGTTATCGATAAGGCCGGCAGCACAAGTATTTCAAGGTTCCCCATAAGGGACTCCCCGATGGGAATAATACTGGTAATGGGGAATATCGCCAGTTTGACGGAGAAGATGGTTACCAGGATGATACCGGACACAAACTCCGGAAGAGCCATGGTTGCGAGACCGAAGAAGGAAATAATCGAGTCGGACAATTTACCTGCCTTCACGCCGGCCAGGACCCCAAAAAAGAGTGACAGGGGGACGTAAAAAAGAAGGGCCGTAAACGCAAGGATGATGGAGTGACCCACCTTCCGCCAGAAGATGGAACTGATTTCAATTCCCCGCATATAGAGTGATTCACCCAGGTCTCCCCGGATAAAATTAAAGGCCCACCGCCCGTAACGTACGAGCAGGGGGTCGTCGAGCCCCATTGATTCCCGCAGGGCCTTCACCGATTCCGGTGTGGCGGTCTGTCCGAGAACCATCTGGGCGACGTCCCCGGGTATGATTTCCGCGAGAAGAAAAATGAGGAATGACATAGCGACCAGGGTCACTAACATGAACCCCAGCCGCTTGAGAAAACGTTTAAGAAAACCCATGAGGCCTCTTACTTCAGGTACGCGTACTTCATCTGCGTAAGCATAGTGACCGGCTGACGATAATCCACGAGATTATCACTGGTACCTACCAGGTAGGGAACCTCTACATTGATCACCGTACCTCTTTTATGAAAGATGTCCTGAAGCTGGTGGTAGTATTCCATGCGCTTCGCGTCGTCTACCTCGGCCTTTATCTTGTTGATAAGCCTGTCCACCTCGGGGATATTCATGTGTGATTCGTTCCACGGGCCCTTGGAGTGATAAGCCAGGGAAAGCATCATGGAGGGGTCGGTCCTGACGCCCCAGCCCGTTAACAGGAGCGGTCCGTGCAGCCAGTACTGGGACAGGTAGATATCTCTTGTGTATCCCTTCAGTTCGATATCGAAGCCCGCCGGCGCCGCGAGTTCCTTGACGGTCTGGGAAATATCGGTGCCGTAGGGATGGTCTGAGGCATAGTACATCTCTACCGTAACCCCGTCCGGATAACCGCCCTCGGCCAGGAGTTCTTTTGCCTTTTCGATGTCGCGACCCCTGAGGGGGATCTCCTTGTACTGTGCAAGGGAATGGGCAATGGGCGTTTCGCTGTAAAAAATACTTTCACCCAGTGTGCCCTGGCATGCCTTGGCCAGGACTTCAGGATCCATGCAGTACTTGAAGGCAAGACGCACATCGTTGTCGTCAAAGGGTTCCCGATCCATGGCCATGGCGATGAAACGATGTTCCGTATAAGGAGAAACAACCTTGAAACCCTCGGCGGCCCTGAGCCGCTGGGCGGTAACCGGGGAGATCTGCGGTACATAGTCCACGTCACCGTTTTCGAGCATGGTTACACTGGCATCGATGTCGGGCACGAAATAGATCCGCAGCTCATCCGCCTTGGGGAGCCCTTCCTGCCAGTAGTCTTCGTTCTTCACCAGCAGGGCCGATTCCTTGGGTACCATTTCCTTGAGAACAAAGGCACCGGTGCCCATGGGGTTCGATTCCAGCTTGTCCAGGGGATATTCGGAAGAGAGCATACACATGTGGTAATCGGTCATCTGGTAATGGAAGGTAGGCAGGGCTTCACTCAGCGTAAGGACAACGGTATAGTCGTCCGGAGTCTCGATTTTTTCGACAACCGAGAAGTCCTCGGCCTTCAGATGCCCGACTTCCGGGTCCTGAGTAAGTTCGAGGGTATATTTGACATCTTCGGAGGTAAAGGCGGATCCGTCGTGGAACGTTACGCCTTCCCGAAGCTTGAAAGTCCATACTTTACCATCAGGGGTGCTCCAGTCGGTTGCCAGCGCGGGAAGTAGTTCCCCTGTCTCCGCGTCCATCTCAATAAGCCAATCATAGATCGACGCATTCAGGGAAAAGGCCTGGCCGTCCCACACGGGCGGACTGATAAGATTCGGTACCTGTTCCGCACCGTGGATAATCATCTTTTCGCTTACTTCTTCTTTCTCTCCGCCGGCAAACACAACGGCCACAGGGAGAAGAAGCATAGCGATCATGAAAAATGATAGAAATCGCTTCATATTTTACTCCTTAATTAAAATATTTTTCCTAGGTCTTTTATATTATATTTACTACACTAAGAAACTGCAAGACCCTCTGTACACTTATTCAAAATGGACAGCGATTCCCTGAAAAAAATAGAGAATATATAATCTTGCAATATATAAAATTATAAATATTTATGGATATAAACAACAACATTATATACAATTACACAATAATTTATTTTTTAATATTTTATTATCCCCGGTACATTATATTCGAACACAAACAGATATTTTAATTTCTGTTCTAAAGAGGTAGTACCTGGGCTTCATTCACCCTGAACTATTACGAAAATAGCCGCACAGGACTGTTTTCGTAATAGTCGGTTATGAGGTTTTCGTTCATGAAAGGGATTGTTGACTGAAAACCGGCGGGTGTCCGACCGACAACTCACACTATTTCAACACCTTCTCCGGATTATTATCCGCTACAATTTTAAAAGCCTCTTCAGCCACCTCCAGGGTTTCTGCAATATCGGCATCGGTAAGGGAGCAATTGATAAAATGGTTGTGATGACTCACAAAGAACACGCCCCGCTTTACACACTCGGCGCAGAACTGCTGGTGCATAGAAAGAGAGTCGTCGTTTGCTATTCTCATATAGAACATGGAGGGTATACCGGTTATCTTCATGTCGATACCATATCGTTTTGCCCTTTCCTTTAATCCCTCCGTAAGTTTTGTGCCCTTCTCGATCATGAGCTTGGCCCCGTTTATCTCCCGCAGGCGTGTAACCGTGGCAATGGCTGCGGCCATGGGAACCGCGCTGTACCAGTAACTCCCCGTATAGAATACCGATGCCGCGGAGTTTTTCAGTGCATCACTTCCCAGGACGGCGGAAATATTGTACCCGTTGGCCAGGGCTTTGCAGTAACACGCCAGGTCCGGGGTAAAACCGAAATACTTTGCGCTGCCCGCGGTGTCCAGGCGAAAGCCGCACCGGACATCGTCGACAATAAGAACCACCCCGTGCCTGTCACATAACCGCCGTATTCCCTGCCAGTAGCCCTCCGCGGGGAGGCTGTTGTCGCAAAAGACCCCGTGCCTGTAGGGAGTGGAAATAAATGCTGCCACGTTACCCGGGTTTTCCGACAGGGCGGTTTCGACGGCCTGCAGATCGTTCCAGGGAACCATAAGGTTGTGTTCCGTGTCCGCCCCTGTAACGCCTGCGGCGCCGCGATTCTGCATCCAGGGGGCAACCCCGTGATAGCCCTGCTCCACGCGGATCACCTTTTCTCTTCCGGTAGCGGCCCGGGCGATCATAAGGGCGAAATTGGTTGCATCTCCGCCGTTCTTCAAGAAGAAAGCCCAGTCGGCAAATTCGATGGTATCCACCAAGAGTTCGGCAAGCTCCACCTGTACCTTTCCGGGCAGGGCCATACAGTCACCCTTTTTACGCTGGGCTGCGGCGGCGGCGTCCACCATCTCATTATTGTAACCCAGTACGTTAGGTCCGTAAGCACACATGTAATCAATGTACCGGTTACCGTCCAGGTCCCAGAAGTACGAATCCTTGACTCGGTCGGCGTAATACGGAAAGGCCGATACGGGAATAAACTGCGAATCCACGGGACCCATATGACCGGGAATACCCGCCGGTAATACCTTCACGGCCCGCCGGAAGAGTTTTTTCGATTCTTCGTTTGAATAGATTTTCATAGAATACCCCCTTATGCAAGATACCTGCCCACCAGATCGAGAATAGGATTCAGGTGCTCGATCATCGGAACAAACCCCCGAATTTCCATGTGCCCGAGGCCTAGGCTGGTAAAGGTATCGATCTTGGCGTTTAACATTTCATGGGCCGCCTGCAGGTCACGAAAACTTAGAAAAGCCCGCGGATCATTATGCCGTCCCCTGTGGGGGGTGAGAAAGCCGTTCTCTACTTCTATCCAGAGCTCGGGCCCGTTACCGATTTCAAGCTGTAAAACCCCGTTCGGTATTCCGGAGGCGTGCATTTTACCCTCGATGTCGTGGTTTGCGATTTCAGCCAGAGCAAAGAACGCCGTATAAGCCGTCATCTCGGTGTTCATCCTGAATGTTCTCTCGTCTTTCAAATCCACTTCTTCCGGCCTCAGGTACTTTTCGATTTTATCGGTTATCTTCATAAACGGCCCTTTAAGAAAACCGAGACGAGTAAACCCCCCGGTCGGAAGCGGATTTGCCTTTCCTGCTATCATCTTATTAAAATGATCCGGTGAAGAAAAATAGAGCCGGATATCGGCAGGTTTCGATGGTTTGTGTTCGACCGATTCTTCAACGAGTTCAGCCCTTCCCTCGGCAAAGGTAAGACGGGAGGTAAAACAGCCTTTAACCCTGAATCGAATGCTTATATTATTACCTTGCGCAGCCGCTTTACATTCCGGATCTTTTTCCATTAAGTACTCTATGTTCCGCAGCACACCGAACATGTTGCACCTGGCCGTCACGGCCGGATCGAGAGTATTCATGCGCCCTCTCCTTGTTTAAAGTTTTACTTTATACTTAATCATTATATAATCGAAACCGGCTATTTGCAAGCACTTTTACGGATATCGTGCTTGACAGCAGCCCGAAATCGACAATATACTGACTTTAAGTTTAAAGTAACACTTTACGATATACAAAAAAGGAGTGTAACATGGCGTTAACGGATGATGAAAAAACATCCCTGTACCGGCAGGCAAAGGAACTTCGCCTGGATGTGGTGAACATCACCGCCGAATGCGGCGGGGCACATATCGGCGGCGGCCTTAGTGTTATTGATATTCTGACGATTCTGTATTTTCGGCACCTCAATATCGACCCGGCTGACCCCGATTGGCCGGACCGGGACCGGCTCATCCTGAGCAAGGGGCACGCCTGTGTCGCCTTTGCCCCCGTCCTGGCCAGAAGAGGCTTCTTTGACCCGGACTTATTAAAGACCTTCAACAAATTCAAGAGCCCCTTCGGCATGCATCCCGACGCAAAAAAAGT
>CAYPIQ010000002.1:42923-49631 GCA_964410865.1 uncultured Spirochaetales bacterium
GAAGCAGCCCGGAGTAGAGGCCAATACCGGAGCCCTGGGACACGGGCTTTCAATGGCACTGGGCCTGGCTCTGGGGGCACGGTTTCAGAAAAAGCGGTGGAGAACATACTGTATTCTAGGCGACGGTGAATGCGATGAAGGAAGTGTCTGGGAGGCCCTTATGGCTGCCGCCCACTACAAACTGGCAAACCTTACCGTCATCGTGGACCGAAACAAACTTTCCATCGACGGTTTTACCGAATCGGTCATGTCCCTGGAACCCTTAGAGGATAAGTTCAAAGCCTTCGGTGTGGATACCAGGACGGTGGACGGACACGATTTTGACGCCCTGGACGAGGCAATTACCCGGGCTAAGGAATCAACGGAAAAGCCCACTGTTATTATCGCGGACACCGTCAAAGGGAAAGGAGTCGATTATATGGAAAACAACGTCGTATGGCATTACGGCTCCATAGATTCGGAAAACGCCCAAAAGGCAATCGCCTCGATCAACGCAATGTACGCCTATCTACTGTAAGGAGGAAAAAGTGAGTGTAACCGGAACAAACTGGAACTGTTACGATGCGGCAACCATGTCCGCGAAAGAAATATACGGCCGGGTCCTGGCAGATATGAGCAAATCGAACGACAGAATAATCGGTATAACGGCGGATCTGGCTAAATCCACCGCCATTGCGCGGTTCGAAGAAGCCCATCCTGAACGATTCTTCAATGTGGGTATCGCCGAGCAGAACCTCTTCGGTGCGGCCGCGGGGCTGGCTCTAAGCGGGCTCATACCCTTCGCCAGTACCTTTGCCGCCTTTGCTAGTATGCGGGCGGCGGAGCAGGTGCGGACGGACATCTGCTATCAGAATCTTCCTGTCAAGATAATCGCCACCCATTCGGGCCTTTCCTTCGGCGCCGCCGGAACCACGCATCACAGCACGGAGGACCTGGCCATTATGCGATCCTTTGCGAATATGACGGTGATCGTTCCCGCCGACGGGTACGAAACGGCGGCGGCCGTACGTGCCTGTATCGATATAGACGGCCCGGTATACATAAGGATAGGCAGGGGCTTCGAACCCTGCTATCACGAGAGTGAGGATTACGGATTCACCATCGGAAAGGCCGAAATAATTCATGGGGGAACAGACCTGACCATTATTACCTGCGGTATCGGTGTCCTCCAGTCGGCCGAAGCCGCCAGGACTCTGCAGGAACAGGACGGACTTTCCGTACGGGTAATCAACATGCATACCATAAAACCCATCGACCGGGAAGCAGTAATAAAGGCCGTGAGCGAGACACGGCGTATCTTAACCGTGGAAGAACATAACACCGTCGGCGGACTTGGAAGTGCCGTGGCCGATGTTATAGCGGAAAACGGCAAGGGGTGTGCCTTCAGAAAGCTCGGTATTCCGGATATTTACAGTGAAATCGGCTATCCTGAAGACCTCTATGCCTATTACAAACTAGACGCCAACGGCATAGTCGAAACGGTCCGTGAAATTATGCATATGGACTTCGAAGAAGACGAAGACTGGGAAGACGAGGTGTAGCCATGACCGGTCCCCAGAGAGACGTAATGATTTCCCGGCTGTTCTTCAATGCGGCATTTCCGGTGATGAGAGTACCGTTGAATGACGATCCCGGGTTCAAGAAAAAATTTGCGTCGGTGAAAGCCCGGGTACAGGTCCAGGCGGTCGTTCCGCCGGAAACGCTACCGTATGCCGGGAATGGGATGCTAGGGTGCATTTTGAGCTTCGACCATGGAGAGTTCAGCCGACAGGAGGGATTCTGCGAAAATCCGGATCTTCTGCTCCATTTCGATTCAATCGCCAAGATGAACGACATGTTTTCCGGCGGCAGCTCCCTGCCGAGCATCGGAAAACTGTTGGCCGGCGGCAAGATCGGACTCCTGGTCAAGGTCCTTTCGTTACTGATGAGTTTAAAACTCATGATGCCCTCGAACCGGCCGAGGGATCCTCTCAAGCGGTATCTGAAGGTCAAGATGAGTCTCTATATGATCACCACCGCCCTCTCACTCTACAACAAGTACGGGGATGAATCCATGCAGGCATGGACATCATCGCAGCCGGACAGGATCTACCAGTTCTCTGTAGAACCCTACGAACCGGAAAGGGGAATCGCGGCCTACCTCCGGGTTAAAGCGGGTAAAACCAAAGCCGGTCGGGGCATCTATGAGCGCCGAAAGCCCTTTGTCCACTTCAGGTTCAACGGTGTGGACGGGGCTCTCAAAGTTCTGCTCAAAGAGGTGGAGTTTGTCGAAAGCGTGGAAAAGGGATATATCCTTATAGAAGGCTCTCCGGAATACGCCGCTCAGCTGAACGATATCATGGGAATCCTGCAGGGAATGCTCACGAAATAAAACAATGCGAGAATCATCTATTCTTCACACTATCTTGTCCCTTTGTCCTTTATGTCGTACCATGCTTTCCACGGGAGTAGTATGCAGAAGAAATCAACGGAGGGACTCTTAAAAAAAAGCGAACTCGCCCGCCTTGCCCAGGTCAGCTCCTCTACGATAAATTACTACGTAAGTGAAGGCCTTATCCCGGTTGCCTATAAACCGAATCAAAATATGGCTTGGTACCACCCATCATGCGTAGAGCGTATCCGTTTGATCAAGAAACTGCAGAGGGAACAGTATCTGCCCCTGCCGGTAATCAAACGGATCCTTTCTACAACGGAGATCTCCGACGAAGAGATAAAACTCGGCCTGTCTATATCCGGACTCCGAAGGATAGAACCGGGCAGCGACTTCTGTACAAAGAAGGAGCTCCACGAGAAAACCGGCTATCCTCTGAGAAAGATCGATATTCTCACCGATCAGGGTATTCTGACTCCGGAAAAAAGGGGACGGAAAAACCTTTATTCGGAATTCGATGTAAAACTCACCGAAATTGTGGCCGAACACGACAGATCGGGGCTCCCCTTCGAATACAACATCCGGGTATTCAAAATATATCTCGAGGCATTAAAAAAAGCTGTTCGAAAAGATGTGAAAATATTTATATCCATGGTTATTCCGGCCGAGAGCTCGGCCTCAAAAGAAATCTACTTCATGGACGAGATGGACGACAACCTCAACAAGTACATCATGCTGATGCGGCAGAAGTTGACAAATCAATTAACCAGCCGGAACATGTCCGAACTGAACCATATGCCGGGAAGACTTGCCTCGACCTACCTGTTTCCCCTGCCGGTTACGGCGGAAATGGTTCCGGAGGAACCGGGGCCCCTGAGGTTTTACCGTGATTTGTTTATCGGAGACCAAGCCGCCGCAGAGTCCGCGGCGAATCTCCCCATAGAAAGGGAAGATAAAGAGGCCTTACACATTCTTGTCGAACTCTGGAACGGAAAAGAAGCTTTTTTACCTGAAGCAAAAGCGGAATCGCTACTTCAAGTCACCACGAACTCCCTGGCCGTCATTACAGCCCTGGGAGAATACTCCGGACTTATTGAACCCATACAAAAGGTGGTGGGAACTGTTTCCCGGTTGGTGGATTTTCCGGTCAGCATCCGCCGGGGAAACCTTATAGACCTGTTGGCCGCATATACCCGGGGAACGATAATTTTTCTTCTGCCGGAGATTATGGAGCTCTCCGGTCGCGGGAGGGAAGCCCTCCGGCAGGTTACGGCATGCACACAGGACCCGGAGTGGATGGATCCGGACTGGCCCGGATGGTTGTCCCGGGCCGTTCGCGAAGCCCTGTTTCCGGCCATTAACGACAACATCCAGCGTATTCTCGAACTGTAGCAGCGCTAAATAAAAATCTTGACTGGAAGAATGGCTGTTTCTATATTCAAGATAATACGAAGTAATACGGACGGTACCGAGGTATGAAAAAGCTATTAGGTTTTTTCCTGGCGACTGTTATCATCATAACAATATCTGCCGGAGGAACGAAAGAGACTTCCGAAACGGAGGGGACGGAGGAGTTATCCGTCTTCGTTTCGATCCTGCCCCAAAAATATTTTGTAGAAAAAATCGGCGGAAACCGGGTGGATATCCGTGTCATGGTACCGCCGGGGAAGAGCCCGACAACCTATTCCCCCTCTCCTCGGCAAGTCTCCGAGCTCGCGGAAGCAGATGTTTTTTTCACCATCGGTGTGCCCTTTGAAAAGGCCTTTGTTCCGACACTTGCAAAAAACCTGAAAGACCTGTTAATCGTCGACACTTCCAGGGGAATAGAAAAACGTTCCATCACGGGCAATTCCCATGATAATCAAGATACCGGTCATCCCGTGGAGTCGGTTCAACCCGATCCGCATATCTGGATGTCTCCGAAACTGGTCGAACACCAGGCGGAAATCATGGCCGAGACCCTGGCAAGGATAGATCCTGAAGGTGAGGCCCTCTACAGAGACAACCTTGAATCTTTTATCCGGGAGCTGGAAGAAGTGGACAGATTTCTGGCGGAGAGCCTCGCCCCCTTACGGGGAGAAACGCTCTTTGTCTATCACCCCGCCTTCGGTTATTTCGCCGACCGCTACGGCCTCGAACAGGTTGCCATAGAAACGGGCGGTAAAGAACCCTCTCCCGCCGAGCTGGAAGACATAATCGAACATGCCAGGGAAGAGGATGTTCATCTCATTTTCGTACAGCCCGAATTCCCGGCCGACAGCGCGGAATCGGTAGCCAAGGCAATCGACGGCGTTGTGGTGAACGTCGCCCCCCTGTCGCCGGACTATCTGAACAACCTCAGAACCATTGCGAGGGTTTTGACGGAGAAGCTTGAATGAAAAAACCAAAAGCCGCCGGGAGCGGAGACATAGTAACCGTCCGGAATCTATCCTTTTCCTATGGAAGAAACACGATTTTTCGGGATATCAGTTTTACCATCCATGAAAAAGACTATATCACGGTACTCGGTCCAAACGGCGGAGGAAAATCCACCCTGATAAAACTGGTCATGGGGCTGCTCGAACCGGATGAGGGGAAAATTCTCATTCGCGGACGCCATCCGCGAAACGCGGGGCATCTCATCGGGTATGTTCCTCAGTACATAAACTTTGATACGAATTTCCCCATTACCGTCATGGACACGGTATTGATGGGGTGCCTGAATCGGTACCACGGATTCTATACAAAAAATCAAAAAAATGACGCCCTGGAAGCCCTTGAATCCGTCGGTTTGCAGAAATTACAGCATGCCTCTTTCTCTGAAATTTCAGGAGGACAGCGTCAGCGTGTGCTCATTGCCAGAGCCCTGGTGGGACACCCTGAGCTGCTTATCCTCGACGAACCGACGGCAGGTGTAGACGCCGCCGTCGAAAGGGATCTCAGCACGCTCCTCTCCCGACTACATGAAAACCTGACAATTATCATGGTTACCCACGACCTCGGGTTCGTCGAAAAAGCCGTGTCCCGGGTTCTCTGTGTAAACAACAATGTTATCGAACATCCGGCGGACGAAATAGACGAGAAACTAATTCTTTCCGCCTACGGCCACGGGGTGAAATCGGTTCGGCATGATATACACATGGGCAGACATACATGAGCGAGTTTTTCCAGGCAGTTGCCAATCCTGAGGTCCCCTTTATCCGGTACGCTCTTCTGGCGGGCATTTTCTCCAGCGCGGGTTTCGGCATGATCGGTTCTCTGGTGGTAGTCAAACGGATCTCTTACATAGCAGGCGCCGTAAGCCATGCCACCCTGGCCGGATTGGGCTGCGCCGTGTATTTGAACGAAGCCCATGGAATGCGGATACAGCCGCTTCTCGGTGCAGTCATAGCGAGTCTTCTGGCCGCGTTGATAATTGCGCTGGTGTCGCGGCGAAAAAAAGAACGGGAAGATACCATAATCGGTACTATCTGGGCAGTAGGTATGGCTATCGGCCTTATTTTTATTGCGAAAACCCCGGGCTATGTCGATCCGATGAGCTACCTCTTTGGAAATATTCTGCTCCTCTCGAACTCGGACCTCATTCTCATTCTCATTCTCGATCTCCTGGTGGTCGCGTCATGCCTTCTGTTCTATAATCAATTTCAGGCCATTGCCTTTGATGAGGAATTCGCCCGATCCCGGGGACTCAACACCGATTTTTATGAAATCTATCTCATTCTTCTGACCGCCCTTACCGTCGTTCTTATGGTCTCCACCGTAGGAATTGTCATGGTTATTGCCTTGTTGACCATTCCATCCGCCGTGGCGGGAATTCTTTCAAGTCGCCTTTGGAAAATGATGCTCCTGAGTGTGCTTTTCTGCATGTTTTTCAATGTTTCAGGTTTAGCGGCAAGTTATTCTCTGGACCTGCCCACCGGTCCGACCACTATTGTGCTGGCAGGGGGGGTGTATCTTCTGATTAAAGTTTCGGCGGGCAGAAGGAACTGACCGGGGTTACTCCCCGTCACACTCGATATAGAGGGCATCGCAGTCAGGGCATTGAACCACGCGATGAGTTTTAAGAAACTCTTCCCAGTGTCTTAGTTGCCCCGGCGAAATAGTTCCCCTTCCCTGGCAGAGCGGACAAATGTTCTCCAGTGCCGCAAGAACAGCGTTCCGAATGAATTCCGATCGGTTCGGAAGCCTTTTAATAACATCCGCGAGATCTTCATCCACCTTGAAAGTTATTATTTCCTGCTTGTTCGCCATAATTCCCACCGGTATAAAAAAGTATTACCGGTATAACTATACGACCTGCTAGGGACACCGGTCAAGAGAACCGAGCAGGAAACATGAATTGCCCTGTCCTTGCCTTT
>CAYPIQ010000002.1:49641-85467 GCA_964410865.1 uncultured Spirochaetales bacterium
CCCGTAGGTTTACATAGATATTGAAAAAAGATTCCGCTGATGCAACTCCCCCGCCGTCTGAAGACCAAAACGCTTCCCTTAATATAAAGCAACTATTACGAAAATAGCCGCACCGGAATAGCCGCAACCGGCTGTTTTCATCCTTTCGGTTGCCGCGCCGCGGCATGAGCAACTAAATCGGAAACCCAGGGAATGTTGATCCTGGAAGCCATGGAAACCCATACCCCGGTGGTTTTACATTCACCGCTTTGCAAAAAATATCATTGATATCTATGCCCGGGTTCCGACTATCTATCACAGGGATGTAAAAGACAGATAATGGTAAATGCAGGCTTCCCCTTTCATCATGTACTTTTCGAAAAAATATTATACTGTATAGAAATAGTGGACAACGCCTTATATCCGGTAAAGGAAGGTTACTGATATGTACTCTTATAGATATCCCCATCCTGCGGTTACGGCAGACTGCTTGGTTTTTGGTCTGGATGCCCACGAACTGAAAGTTCTGCTGATCCAGCGACTGAATGACCCCTTCAAAGGCGCGTGGGCCTTGCCCGGGGGGTTCGTCATGATAGATGAAGATATACATACAGCGGCACTCAGAGAATTGAAGGAGGAGACCGGGGTAGACAACATTCGCCTTGAGCAACTGGGAGCCTGGGGCCGGCCGGAACGGGACCCCAGAGAACGGGTGATTACCGTTGTGTATATAGCTATTGTGGTTTCGGCCGAACAGAATCTCCAGGCAGCCACGGACGCCCGGACAGCCCTCTGGTTTCCCGCGGAACACCCGCCGGCCCTGGCCTTCGATCATGATGAAATACTAAAGGCGGGTATAGAGCGGTTACGGGAAAAGTTTTCAGCCCAGCCTCCGGCCCTTGAAATACTACCCTACAGATTCACCCTTCCTCAGGTACAACGTCTTTACGAATGCGTCTTCCGTAGGAAGCTGGATACGGGTGTTTTTCAGAAGAAACTCCTGGCAACGGGATGTATAACACCATTGAATGAATCAAAGGTAACGGCGACTCGCGGTAGGACTGAAATCTACCATGTTGACCGAACCCGACTCCGGGCTATCATTGAAGAAAGCGGAGCTTTTTTCGATTGAGATCTTTACGGTACCATGTTTCCGGGTAATATTTCCCGGTCGGACCAACCATCAATACTTACGAGAATGTACGATTCGCAGTGTCAAGGGTTTGATCACCTCGTTGGCCATTAGCGGAATGAGGGACAAACCGAAAACCAACAGCCAGTCGGCTCCGCTTATAGAATGCAATTTGAATGCCCCGGCCAAAGGTGGGATTGAGATTACCATGAGCTGTAGAAGGATACCGACCACAACGGCCCCGGCAAGGTAACGGTTGGACATTAGACCGACACGGAAGATCGAATGTTCCCGGCTACGCATGGAGAGTGAGTAGAACAGCTGGCTTACCGCAAGCACCACGAAGGCCATGGTCCTGGCATAAGCAACCACTGCTTCCGGTATATTCTCCGCCCCCGGCGCAAAGCCGTGCTCCCCCAAACCGAGGACAAAGGCGGCCAGAGTTATAGTGCCGATCAGCAGCCCGCCGAGCACCGTCCGGACCGTTGCGCCGCCGGCAAAAAAACTTTCGGACGGCGGACGGGGCTTTTCTTTCATTACGTCCCGGTCCGGTGGATCCACCCCCAGGGCCAGCGCAGGCAGTGTATCGGTTACCAGGTTGATCCAGAGGATCTGTGTCGGTAAAAGGGGTATGACCCATCCAAAAAGAATGGATGCCATGATGGTAATCACTTCGCCCAGGTTACAGGAAAGGAGGAAGATTACCGCCTTCTTGATGTTGTTATAAATGTTTCTACCGACCTCCACCGCCCGGATGATGGTAGTAAAATTGTCGTCCGTCAGGACCATGTCGGCCGCTCCCTTGGAAACATCGGTCCCGGTAATGCCCATGGCCACCCCGATGTCCGCCGCCTTCAATGACGGAGCGTCGTTTACACCGTCTCCTGTCATGGAGACAATGTGCCCGGCCTTCTTGAGGGCCCGAACTATCCTTACCTTGTGTTCCGGTGATACCCGGGCAAAGACCTTGTAGCGGTCCACTGTCCGGGCGAAGGATTCCTCCGACAGAGCGTCCAATTCGGAACCGGAAATACATTCTCCCTCCGAATCGGCAATACCCAGCTCCCGGGCTATGGCAAAGGCCGTCCGCTTGTGATCGCCTGTAATCATAACAGGGGTTATGCCGGCCTGCTTAGCCGTGACCACCGAGTCCCGAACCTCCGTACGCGGCGGGTCGATCATTCCTGCTATACCGAGGAACACTAGGTCGTGTTCCATATCCTCCCGGTCGGGGACAGAGGAAGTGTCCCGGTAAGCCGCGCCCAGAACCCTCAGAGCCCGTTCCGACATCTCTTCCGCCCCGACGAGAATCTCCTTCCTCGACTCCTCCGACAGCGGTTCCACCCCCTCTCCGACAGCCACGTGGCTGCAGACATCCAGGATGGTGTCCACGGCTCCCTTGGTGTTTATCCTGTAACCGTCGCCCAGTCGATTGACCGTGGACATTCGCTTGCGAACCGAGTCGAAGGGCCTCTCCGAAACCCGTTTATGCTCTTTTTCCAGGGCGGCCTTCCCGAGACCGAACCGTTCAGCCAGGATCACCAGTGCAATCTCCGTGGGATCGCCGGTACTCCCCTCTTCACTCCAGGTAGCATCATTACACAGGGCCATAGTTTCGGCCAGTGCCGTTTGAACCGTATCGCCCTTGATCACCGGCGGCTCCGCTGAAATATCCCTCCCACCACCGGAGGTTACAACCCGGACCACGGTCATTTCGTTCCTGGTGAGGGTGCCGGTCTTGTCGGAGCAGACGATGTTGACGCAACCCAGGGTCTCCACCGCGGGAAGTCGACGAACGATGGCGTTAATTTTCGCCATCCGCGTTACACCCAGGGCCAAAACAATGGCCACGATGGCAGCCAACCCTTCCGGGATAGCTGCCACAGCAAGACTAACGGCGGTAAGAAACATTTCGAAGAGATCACGCTTCTGGAACAGCGCTATAATAAAAATGACGATGCAAACACCCATAGCCAGGTAGCCTAGCATCTTTCCCAGCTCTTCCAGTCGTTTCTGCAGGGGGGTAAGACCCTCCTCTTCCCCGCCCAGGCTTTCCGCTATACGGCCTATCTCGGTTTCCATACCGGTTGCTACCGCTATCCCCTCTCCCCGGCCGGTAGTAACCAGGGTGGACATAAAGGCCATGTTCCGCCGGTCACCCACCGGTATTCCTCCGTCCCCTTCGAGAGCCTCCGGAGCTTTATCTACCGGAAGCGATTCGCCGGTGAGAGCCGACTCGTCTATGTGGAGCTCCACAGTCTTGATAAGCCGGAGGTCCGCCGGTACAATCCTCCCGGCATCGAGGATGACCACATCACCAGGGACGACTTCTTCCGCAGCTATCTCCACCGTTTTTCCGTTCCTCCGAACCAGTGCGTGGGGGCTGCTCATTTTCTTCAGGGCTTCCACCGCCTGGGCAGCCTTGTACTCCTGGATAACTCCGATAATACCGTTCAGGACAACCACGAAGAGGATAATCACTGCGTCCACGTATTCTCCCAGGATAATAGTTATAATAACCGCAGCCAGAAGTACGTAGATGAGCATGTCCTTCATCTGGGAAAAAAATAACGCGGGAATGCTTCTCTGTTTTTCTTCTTTTAAAGTGTTTCGGCCGGTTTTTTCCAGCCGCAGGGCGGCCTCTGAAACGGTTAGCCCGTCGGCCGGGCGGACACCCAGTTCCCCCGCAACCTGTTCGATAGACCTGGTATACCACATGGGTCGATTATACAGTTTAAAAAATGTATTGCAACCTACTTATTACAGAAAAGGATAGGGTCCACGACCGTGGACCCGGGCTAAACAAAGACCGCCGGGCCTGACTACATAATTATGGTCAGGTCCGGCGGTTAAAAGCTCAGTTCGAGGTAAACTCGAATTTTATTTTAAAGGTATCCATAGAAGCCTCGTCTTCCCGATCATCGATAAGCTGCACGTAGACATCTCCGCCTTCCACCGGACAGGAATCGGGAAGCAGTTGCCAGTGACGGATAGTCATAACTTCTTCATCCCACTCATCGTAGGTATGGTAGGACACGGCGATCTTCATATTACCCGGAACATCCATAGCAGAAACTTTCAAATTACCTGGTCCGGGCACTGATACCTTGTACCAGTCGGTATCCCCCACGGGGTAAATTGCGAGAGTGACGGTTTCGCCGGCAGAGGTTTCGGTTGCCGTGGCAGGAGAATTATTGACTTCTCCGGGGTCGAACTCGTTAACAAAATCTACCTTCATGTCAAAGAGATCAGTAGAGCCTTCGTCATCCCTCTCATCAATCAGCTGCAGATAGACATCGCCTTCTGCTA
Organism: uncultured Spirochaetales bacterium; assembly: GCA_964410865.1. GTDB lineage: Bacteria > Spirochaetota > Spirochaetia > JAFGDJ01 > JAFGDJ01 > JAFGDJ01. Next base: position 54,062 of record CAYPIQ010000002.1, read on the forward strand.
CGGCGCAACCGTCGGGGGTAAATTTCCAATTCCGGATAACCGTGAGTTCGTCGTCCCATTCGCTATAGGTACAGTAACGGACCTCCGGTTTTATGTTTCCGGGAGCGCCCCGGGTAATTACCTGTAGATATCCCTGTTCAGGTACCGTAATCTTGTACCAGTCGGTGTCGCCAACGGGGTAGATTGCCGGTTTGACTGCACTTCCCGGTTCGATCCCAGTAGCCGTTTTGACCGAGTTGTTCGGCTCACCGGCATCCATCTCCGGAATGAAGTCCATCTTTATATCGAAAAGTTCCGGCTCACCCCTATCGTCCCATTCGTCGCTTATTTGAAGGTACAGGTCCCCCTGAGCGACGGCGCAAGCGTCCGATAGAAATCTCCAATTCCTGGTAACGGTAAACTCGCTTTCCCACTCGTCCCAGGTTCCGTATCGAACCTGCGGCTTGATACCTTCGGGGGCGCCTCGGGACACGACTTCCAGGTACCCCTGCTCCTCTATCGGTACCCTAAACCAGTCGGTATCCTTTGAAGGGAAAATTGCTATTTTACCGGCGGTTCCCGGAATAAACTCAGCAGCCGAATCGGGCGAATTGTTCCTTTCAAAGGGATCCATTTCCGGTATAAAATCAATTCTCAGGGTAAAGGGTTTCGATGAAGCGTCATCTTCAAATTCGTCAAGAACCTGCACATAGACAACACCCTTTTCCACCGCGCACGCGTCCGGCAGGAACATCCAATTCCGGAGAACCTTAAATTCCTCTTCCCACTCGTCCCAGATTCCGTAGCGGACCTGCAGCTTTATAGGGTCCGGTACATCTTTGGCCATGATCTGAACATATCCCTGCTCTGTAACCTGAAGTTTGAACCAGTCACTGTCACCTTCTTCCTGAATGGAAGTCTTAAAAGTCTTACCGAATTCCACGGGGTTGGCATCTCCCGGGCCATTATTCGGCTCTTCTTCTGCATTGATACCACTCCACTGCGTTATTTCTTCGGGTTCTTCCACAGCTTCTTCGCTGGGCTGAGGCGACTCCTTTACCTCCGTTTCTTTCTGGGTTTCGGTTATCTGTACGGGTTCTTCTTCCTGTACCGCCGGTTCTTTTTCCGGTACGGTGGTCTCTTGCGTTTCCGGCCCGGATGCACAGGATATAATAAAGGAAAGCACTGCCGAAATTACTACCACACTTAGTAACACACGTTTCATATCAACCTCCATATGAACATTATCCCAATTTTTGATGGTAGGACACTACATGGCATCTGTCAAGGAAAGTACAGGGATCAGAAGAATTTAAATTCCGGCATGGTAGTTTTATATACTTTATATAAACAGGCTATTGGAGGACTTTGCTTTAGCATTTCGGATTTTTTTTAATTATTATCGGAAAGGCAGCTGCGTAAAACACGGCGTCCGGATGGGGTTTGTGAAGAGGCATGATATTTGAAATATTTCTTCAAATCCTTCACGATATACGAACAAACAAAATTATTGCCTTTGAACCATAAATATGATATATTCGAACCAGTGGAGTTATTCATGAGTTCATTCACAATTCACGACATAGATATGGAGCTGGATCGCCGCCTCTCGGATGAAGCAAAACGGCGAAAAACCAGTAAAAACCACCTGGTGAAGCAGCTGCTTGCAGTATCCCTGGGTCTCCCGGTATCGGGAAGATACTCCGACGATTACCGGGAGTTCTGCGGACTATGGACGGCCGAAAACCTGGAAGAGTTTAACGTGTACCAGACTGACAACCGACGCATCGATGAAGAAGACTGGAAATAATTCATGCGTGTTCTTATCGATACAAACGCCTATGCAGCCCTTATGGCCGGCAACACCTGTATAGCCGATACCCTCGCCGAAAGCGATGCTGTCCTTCTTTCTGCGGTTGTTATTGGCGAACTCTACGACGGCTTCCGAGGTGGATCACGATCCCGGGAAAACCATGAGACTCTGCGAAGGTTTCGCGAGAAACCACGGACGGTCGGTATACCTGTTACCGATTCAACCGCGGAGTGGTTTGCCGAGATAAAACAAATGCTCCGGAAAAAGGGGCGGCCTATTCCAATGAACGATGTGTGGATTGCAGCGAGCTGCATGGAACATGGCGCACACCTGCTGACTCTGGATACCCACTTTACCGATATCGACGGCCTACTGCAGGTAAACATCTGAGTATCCTGAATCCTTTGACAATTGGGAATAATAGTCATATACCGGACACATGGAGTCCATTTCCGTTTCAAACCTGAAAGCCCACCTGAGTGCGGAGCTGAAAGCCTCAGGTGCCTTCCCGGTAGTTGTAAAAACCCTGGACGCCCTTCATCTTGCCTCGGCCCTTGTTTTTTCCGAGACCGTCGGCCATGAAACCGTCCTGATCTTTTCACACGATGCCGGTCTGAACCGCTGTGCTGCTGCCCTGGGGTTTTCGGTTCCCTTCGGCTGATACATCGCCGGGCTATATACATCCCCGGTCCTCCGGTACTATAAGCGGGTGAATACGCTTCGACGATTCCTGATCCTCCAGTCTTTCATCCTGCTCATGATTTCCTGCGGGAAGACGACTCCGTCCCCACTTCTCGATAACCCGGAAGAGCTCATCCGCTCATATTACGAGACCGCCGGTCGGCTCGACTAGGAGTACCTGGAGGAATAACTCCGGCGTCCCGGAAAAGGCCCCCTCACCGATGAGGTGAGTAGCCCCGGGGAATCCCACCCCGAGGCCCTCACTAGGATCCGCCGGGGGACGGATAACCGGGAGTTCTTCCTGCCAGTCAGCCGGTGGCTCGAAGAAGGACAGGAGGACATCCCCCCCCCACATGATCCTGTAGGGGAATTACGGGTATACACTGCGATCCCCTGGGAGAAGACTCCTGGTCCGTCTCATTCAAAAAATGGTCCGGAGAAGATAGGTATATCAGGGTCCAAAGTATAACAGAACATTTCACAATCGAAGATGTTCGAGACAGGTTGTACATTACACGGATCGAAGGAAAAGAAAAACAGGCTATTCCCCTTCCTTCCAGGGAAAGATAAACCCTCTGAGTGAACTCTTGCCGAGACGCTCTTTTTCTTCCCGGATGTTGTTCATAATATTCTCCACGGCCCGGTCGTTTCCGAGCTCGCGGGTAAGCATTTCCGCGACCGTCAACAAAAAGATCAACGCCGAAGCATACAGTATCCCGGAGGTCCGGTATGATTACAAAAAGTCTCACCACCCTTCTTCTTATCATCTCGGTTTTATTTCTCTCGTCCTGCGCAACCGCCGGCCACGGAATTCCCGTCGGAAAACCCTACGAAGGATGAACCGGTGCCCCCCTGGTAGGTACGATTACTGTTACGTGCATGGGATACCGTGATAACACCGGTACCCTTTCATGGAAGTGCATTCCCTATGCCGCTCCTCCGGTGGAAGCTCTCCGCTGGAAGGCCCCGGCAGACCCGGCGCCCTGGACCGGTATTTTGAAGGCAAAAGGATATGCCTCCCCCGTGCCCAGCCTTCTCCCCTGGGAGGCAACAATGCAAGGGGCTGCGAAGACTGCCTCTACCTCAACATCCGGCGCCCCGAAACCGACGAAAAGGACCTGCCGGTATATGTATGGATCCACGGGGGCGGGAATTCCATCGGATCGGCCGACATGGTGCCGGATTACCGGGGCGATACCCTGGCCTCCCGGGGCAATCCGGTGTTTGTTTCCATAAACTACCGCCTGGGCCCCTTCGGCTGGTTTACTCACTCGGTCCTGAGAACAGGACTCCCGGAGGATAAAGACGATGATTCGGGTAACTATGGCACCCTGGATATTATCCGAGCCCTTGAATGGATACAGGAAAATATCGTGTATTTCGGCGGGTCCGGAGGCATGCTTGGCATACCCACTATTTTCACCGACGGGACGGTTATTCTGAAAAGCGGATACGAGACGCTCCGGGACGGCAGCTATCCCTCAAAGATACCGATAATCCTCGGCAGCAAGGCCGACGAACCGCTCCTGTTCCCCACATTCAGCCCCGATTACCGGGGCAAGGATGAACTTTTCGACCTGGTTTCGAAACTCGGCAGTGTTAACTGGAAGTCTGATATGGATTACCTCATCCGCTTTATCTACACCGGGAATCCGTGTGCCGGCGAAAACCCCGGGGAACTTCCTTTGTGAAATAATATTCAACGACCGGCATTGACGTCCCGGGAAGGAGCACCGGGACTCAGCTATCGGACCTTACACCGTCACATCCCGTATCCATTTTTTTGATCTGAAACGTTTCAAACCAAAGCCGAATTTTGCCGCCTCTTCCGCCGTCACCATTATATATACAAAGGGAAAAGGAACATGAAAAAGGAAAGCCCCCAGAAATGCCAGAGGCACGGCGACACACCAGACCCCGAAAAAATCTATAAAGAGTCCGAAACGTGTATCCCCGCCTCCTCTAAGGAGCCCGATAACAATGTGGAGATTAAAGGCCTTCAGAGGCAAAAAGGCCGCATGAATATAAAGAATAAACGACACGGTTGTTTTAACATGTTCCTCCACCATGAACATCCTGGGTATAAAGGGGGCTGCCGCAGCGGACAGTAAAGCCAGAAACACACCGGTATACACCGCCAGCTTCAGAAAACGCCTTCCTTGTATATATACCTTGTCCCTGTCACCCCGTCCGATAGCTATACCGGTCATCACCGCACAGGCATTGGATGTTCCCATGAGTACTACGAACAGGAGATTGATAACTGCCTCTCCGATATTAACGGCTGCGATAACCTCCGTTCCCATCCGGGCGTAGACCACCTTGAATACTGTCATACCCATAGCCCAGGCAGTCTCGTTCAAGATCACCGGGAAGGCCGTTTTAAAGAACTGCCGAAGGTACGAGCCGCTAAAAGTGCTGAACTCCTTCAAGGTGCCCGCAGCGGCAATCTTCCTTCTGTAGATAAAAAAGAGCATCAGGCCGCATTCTATCCCCCGGGAAACCGTGGTGGCTAATGCAGCTCCGGCAACCCCCATTTCAGGAAATCCGGCTTTCCCGAAGATCAGTACATAGTTACCGACGGTGTTCAGACTGAGAGCGATGCTCGAAACAATAAATGGTATTTTAGCCTGTTCGATACTGCGCAGAGTAAAGGAAAATGTCAGGGATACGGCGGAAAAAATATAGCTTATCCCAACTATTCTCAAATAGCTGCTGCCGATCTCTACCACCAGGGGGTCGGTAGAAAATATGGAAAGGATGAAGCCGGGAATACATATAGAAACAAGAGCGAAGAGAATGGAAACCGACAGGGCCGCGGCAAGACAGATACCGATGGAAGACCGGATACTGGGAATGTCCTTCTTTCCCCAGTACTGGGAGATAAAAATAGAGGCGCCGCTGCCTATGCCGTACAGGATTACCACAAAGAGAAAAAACACCTGGTTTCCCAGGCCGACTGCCGCAACCTCCGTCGCCCCCAGCCGACCGATCATAAAGGTGTCTACAAAGGACAAGGACGAAACGAGGAAATTCTGCCCCGCCACCGGCAGGGCTATTGAAAGAAGGCTCCGGTAAAATGCTCTGTGTTGTATCATTATTCCTTACCGGACAATATCATAAAAGCGGTTATCTTCCAATCTGTACTGATCTTTTCATTATTCCGGGATATGCTGATATACAGACTATATGTTGCAGGATTTGGTTGTGAAGAACATAGTATCCGCATCGATGTGTATCGGGCTCATACTGGTGATTACAGGCTGTTCCACGACACGGTTTACCCGGCCGGGAAACATTGTCGAAACAGAGTACGGGCTCATTCGAGGATTTGCCGAAGACGAAAAAACCTGGAGCTGGAAGGGCGTTCCTTACGCAAAACCTCCCACCGGCACCCTGCACTGGTTGAATAAACAGCGGACAATCCCCTGGATGCCTCGGGGAATTACGGCCTTCTAGATATTATATCAGCCCTGGAATGGATACAGGAAAACATCGCCCCTTCGGTGGAGATCAGGATAACGTAACCGTGGCCGGACAATCCGCCGGCGGAACGAATGTGCTTGCCCTCATGCTGTCGGACAGAGCATCCGGTCTCTTTCACAAGGCCATCTGTCAAAGCGGTGTTTTACTTGATGCTTCAATGGAAGAAGGTTGCCGGCGGGGCATAGACGTATTCAACGGTCTCGTTTTGGCGGAGGGGGCCGCTTCCAACCTGATGAGTGCGGAGCAGATTGCATCGTCTCTGTCCCCGGAAGAGAAACTCCATTACCTGAAAACAAGAAGCCCTGATGAATTACTATCACTCTACGAAGTCGTCCCCCAGGGCCTTGCTCCTTTTCCATTTCACTTCACCGACGGAACGGTACTTCCGAAAGAGGGGTTCAAGGCCTTCGAAAACGGTACATACCCGAACAAAGTACCTCTCATTATCGGAAGCAACCGGGATGAATTCTCCACCTTTTATTTCTTCCGGTCAGCGACGGAAAGCCGAACCCTTCGCCGTCACGTGACGGTATATCTGGGAAGCAAGCTGTGGAAAGCGGACGGGGTCGACGGAGTTGCCCGGAACCTGACGATATGTCCTACCAGGAGCTGCACGCCGCGGATATTCTTGATTTTTATAAAGGGTATATGGAACCGGAACTCTTCGAATCCGGGATGGATAAAATTTTCTGGCGCTAATACGAAAATAGCCGCACCGGGCTGTTTTCATCGTTTCGGTTGCCGCGCGGCGGCATGAGCAACTAACCTGTTCCACCGGCGCATCCCGGAGTTTGTCGGTTATTGCTGAATCCCTAGTATACTGAATACCATGGAAACCTTATTAAAGGTACTGCAGATCGACGCAAGCGGCGGTTATTATAGGATACTACGGTTCGATCTGGTAGACTTCTTCGGCCCGGTCGATCCGGGACTCTACCTATCGGCGGAATACGGCAGTCTGAATACAGGCACCGGCTTTTTACCGGTTCCAACCGATTAATAGTAAAGGGATTCAGTCCGGGCCGGAGAGGCTTTTATATATCCTCCATGGGAGGAGCCGGTCTGGTATTCGACAATATCGGCATCAACATGATCAGTATAACCGGAACCGCCCGGACACCTTCCGCTCTGATATTAAAAAGAATACACGGAGAGGAGGTGCAGCTCAGACTGGAACCTCTGGATATAGACCGGATCTGGGAACTTGAGGGCATATACTCCCTGCAGCATTATATCTATGAAACCTACGCTTCGGAATACGAAAATGATCCCAGAATTCTTGCCACCGGCCCGGCGGCCCGCTCAACGGATATTGGAGCCCTTTCTTCTATTCCACTACAAAAGGGCACCTTTACCCATGCGGATACCTGGGCCGGCCGAGGCGGATTCGGGAGAAAGCTCTTTCAGAAACACGGTATCGCCGCGATCATCTACGGAGGAACCTTCATCGACGAGGATTTCAGGAACCGTGAAGTTGCCGACGCATGGTTCAAGGAGCGGTATGAGAAAATACTGATGGCCAAGGACCTCGAATAAACCACCAAGACCCTGGGGCCGTTAAGCGGTGTATTCGACCAACGGGCCGCGGAAAAATTAAACCGGCATGCCGACACCCTCGGCTTCGATGCCCTATCTGCAGGAGGTATCGTTGCCTGGTTTATGGACTGTATCGATCTGAGCCTTATCCGGCCGGAAGGAATGGTGCTCGATATTTGGTACGAAGTCCACAGGGGGACAACACGAGTCCTTGAGAGAGTTCCGATAGGCTGCTACACTTTACCTCATCGGAGCAGTACATGAGAAAAAAGATGCCGATCCTAGGCATTATATTCATCTTCACTCTTGCAGGCTGCGGGACCAATCTATCGGAAACCGTGGACACAACAAAACCGGTAACCGAAACCGCACCGACGCAGGAACTGCCTGAAAAGGAGCCGGTGGAGCAAGAGGATACACAGCCTCCTTTAGAAGAAACCGGCACCCTGGAGGTAAAATTCATCCACCGGGACTCCCTGCAGTCCGTCTGGGCGGAATACCGGATCTATCCGGCCGGCGAATGGGAGCGGATTATTGCCTGGGACAGCGGCAGTGAATGTATTGAATACTTACAGGGAGGAGTATATGACCTCTATTATGCCTGGGAAGACGGCGACGGCTGGATCAGGGATATTTCTCTCACCCCGGGGTCGCTGGTAGCGAAGGTTGTTGCCCTTCCGGACGAGTGATGTACATACTCTCTGTCGGACTCTTGTATATTCCCTTGACCTTTGTCCGCCCCGGGCACTACAGCTTCATTGAACCTACCAAGGTCAATGCGGATCTGATTATACCCGAAGGGGGCAACAACGAGAGGGCTCTGGACGTACTGGCGACCTTTATGCGTAACGTAATTGACAATGAAGGGTGAGCGGTGTGCGATGATATCGCAGGGCGTTAAAAAAACGCCGCTGCGACTCACCGCACATACAAGGGGATAACTAAAGGGTATTCAGAAGTTCCTTTACCTTCTATTTCGTAGCCAGTAATGCCGACTCGGCAGCATTGACAAACTGATACGATACCGGAGAGGCCGTTACGGCCGGATGTGTACCCATCTGAAAGCACGCGATATCGTCTATAGTCATCTTGTGCTGTATACAGGCGCTGGCCGCATTAATTAATTCACCTACCGCCTTGTCTCCGGACATCTGGGCTCCAATAATGACTTTGGTACGCTTTTCAAAGATGAGTTTTACCTTCTGGTTGGCCATTCCCGGCATGGATCCGGGGTGACGGTTTGCTCCTTCGGCTTTTCCGACCACTACTTCGTATCCCTGACGCTCCGCGGCCGACTCGGTCAATCCTGCGACGGCGAAACATCTGTTTTCAATGGCAGTGGAAAAAACACCAATAGTTCCGACACTCTCCCGGCGGATACCAAAGAGATTGAACCCGGCTATACGAGCCTCCGAAGAAGCAATGGATGCCAGTTTCAGATTGGAAGGTTTTCCGCCGAAGAACGAAAATTTTTCAGCACAGTCGCCGCAGGCAAAAATATTATCATCCGTGGTTCTCATTGTGCGGTCCACTAGAATAGATCTGGTTTGCCCAAGCTGAAGTCCCGCATTTTTCGCCAACTCCACATTCGGTACCGTGCCTATCCCCACAATAACCATATCCGCGTCTATAACGGTTCCGTCGGAAAATTTGACACCTTCAACCTTGTCTTTACCCTCAATAGAAACCACCTTCTTTTCGGTGAGAACCTTGACACCCCTCTCTCTCAGCATCTCTTCCGCTTCCTGACAGAGGTCAGGGTCAAAAGCCATCTGCAGACAGTGCGGCAGGAGCTCGCAGACAGTGACGTTCTTGTCACCCAGTTTATTAATCTCGTCGGAGACTTCTACGCCGATGAATCCGCCGCCGATAACCACCACATTCTTTGACGCCTGTACCGCTTCCTGCATTTTTTCCAGAAGGGGCACATCCTTATATACGGGAAAAACGTTTTCCTTCTCAAACCCGGGGATCGGCGGCATCATGGGCAATGACCCGGTGGCCAGAATCATCTTCTTATATTTGATTCCCTCACCATTCTTAAGGGTGACGGTGCAGCTCTCCCTGTTAATTGCGGTAACTTCATCAAGCAGAAACTCAACATTATTCTCTTCCAGGGGGGTGTCGGGAATCAGGTTCTTCTGCGGCGTCCCCACGGTGCCGAAAATGTACGGGATTCCACAGGGAATAGGAACCAGTTTTTCCTTGCGGACAAGAAGAATTTTCATATCAGGATAATTTCTCCGTGCCGTAATAGCCGCAGTAAGCCCGGCGGCACTGCCTCCGATAACCAGAATGTCAACTTCTCTCATACCTAATCTCCTATTAAAATTGAATTTCGAGAATATTCTCACAAAAGGATACAGGTTATTTTCTTTTCTTTCAATGTTTCGGTGACGGAAAAATACTAAAATAGACAATCAACAGCGATTAATAGAGCAAAAAAGGGATCCCTATCATCAGGGTTGAGATCGAATTCCACGAACTGCCACGAAGGATCCTGTGCCATACCCCCGGCGAACCGGTTCATTGTCCTGTGTGGCGGACAGTTCATGAAAAATTGTCTGAGTAAACTCGAAATCGTCGAACCCCGCTTTTTCCAGTCCCCTAATTACCTCATCGGTGGAATAGAAGGTAGCAACGCGATAGAAAAGACTTTCTTCTTTGTGTTCCAGGTATTTCTTTCCCAGGGAGCTTTCCCTGTCGACATAACCTACAATAAAAACACCCCCGGATTTCAGCACCCTGAAGGCCTCCCTGAAAGAACGTGCAATATCATCGACAAAACAGATCGTAGTAACCATCAGAACGACATCGAATCGCCGGTCGGGAAAGGGAAGGTTTTCGGCTAGACCGTAACTTACATCTATACCCCGCTGCCGGGCCAGTGCAGCCATTTTTTCAGAGGGCTCTATTCCGTACCCGATCCCCAGTGGAGCGGCAAAACGACCCGAACCGACGCCTACTTCCAACGCTTCTCCACTCTTTGGCATCAACCTTCGTACCGCCTCCAATTCCGCCGCATAGACAAAGGCATTTTTTTCAAACCAGTTTTCATAATCCGAGGTATATTTTTCGAAAGGTTCGGTCTTTGCCATAATCTACCCTCTTGTTTGTAGAGCTAACATTATACCCCGGTATACCCGGAAATAACAAGGCCGGGACAGGATGAAATACCCAGTATTCCTCCCCGGATCTTGTTTCATCCATACCGGCTGCTTATACTCTTTGTACGTGCTCATACATTCCCGATACGGACGGGCTTTCCGGCGGCGCGGTTACGCCGAATTGCCGGAGCCTTGCGTATTCCCGGAAAAAAAGCATGATGATATTGACATATGAGAATATTCTCATTATATTTGAATTGGGAATATTCCCGTAAGGGGTACGTATTGCCGAAACCGAAAAAAATCAGGATGGTGCAGTCACCTCCGGCGGTGAATTACTTCAAACCCCGGGGTATCCCGATGAACCGCCTTAAACAGGTGGTTCTGACCCTGGATGAATTTGAAGCACTCCGGTTGGTAGATCGAGACGGCCTGGACCAGGCAAAGGCAGCGGAACACCTTGGAGTATCCCGGCCGACGTGTGCGAGAATAATCGAGAGTGCGCACAGGAAAGTCGCCGATGCCATTACGGGCGGCATGGCCATTGTTATCGAAGGGGGACATTTCGATTTCCTGCAGAATCGCCTCCTCTGCGATGAATGTGGTCACTCTTGGGTAACCCCGGGGGATGGTGCCCGTTACAACGGGACGGCGGCATGCCCGTCCTGCGGAAGTACAACGGTGGACGACCTCGCACGGCGATACGAATCGCCGCCTCGGAAGGGGAAAGGCGGTCACGGGCACGGCAGAGGCCGGGGCGGGAATATACCATAAAATCATGCTTTTTTAAGGAGGCACAATATGCCCAGAGGAGATCGAACAGGACCTAACGGAATGGGGCCCATGACAGGAAGGGCCGCAGGTTATTGCGCGGGATATGACAGACCGGGTTTTGCCAACCCCGTATACGGCGGATTCGGCTATGGCCGGGGCGGCGGTTTTGGCCGCGGCTATCGTCACCGGTATTACGCCACAGGCTTACCCTACTGGCAGCGCTTCGGCGGCTGGGGCCCGGCACCCTATCCGGCAACCCCGGTACAATATTCTCCGGAGCAGGAGCTCGAGATGAGACGGAGGGAGGTCGAGATGATGGAGACCGAACTCAAATCCGCAAAGGACTATATTGCGAAACTGGAAAAAGAACACGAATAATAGACACCGGGTTTTATGCCCGGTGTCTACTTTTCATAAGCCGCGCTTTCGGGTAGGATCATAGATGCCGGAAACGCGGTTTTATCTACTATAGATGGAGCACAGAGTGAAAAATCAACAAGCCAAGGCGGCACAGCAGGATGAGCAAATACAGGAATTCCTGGGGGATATACAAACAAAACTTCTCGTTATGAGCGGGAAAGGCGGTGTCGGAAAGAGTACCGTTGCCGTTAACCTGGCCGTGACCCTGGCGGAAATGGGTCACAGCGTCGGATTAATGGATGTGGACTTCCACGGACCAAACACCCTTAAAATGCTTGGTCTGGAAGGTGAAAAAATGGTGACCAAGGATCAGAAGCTCGTACCGCTTACATATACGGACGGATTACAGGTCGTTTCCATATCCAGCCTTCTCGAGGATTCGGACACGGCCGTCATATGGAGGGGACCTCTGAAAATCGGTGTTATCAAGCAATTTATCACCGACGTCAGATGGCAACCCTGCGACATCCTTATCGTGGATTCTCCGCCGGGTACCGGCGACGAGCCCCTTACGGTGGCACAAACGATTAAGGACGCAAAAAGCGTTATAGTGACAACCCCCCAGGAGGTCTCCATCCTGGATGTACGAAAATCGATTACCTTCTGCAGGCAGGTACAAATGCATATCGCGGGTATAATTGAAAATATGAGCGGGTTCACCTGCCCACACTGCGGAGAACGCATCGATATCTACAGTTCCGGGGGGGGTGAAAAGGCCGCCAAAGAGCTGAATGTTCCTTTTCTAGGGACACTCCCCTTCGATCCCGCCATTGTCCTGGCGGGGGACTCGGGTAATCCTGTTCCGCTGCAGAATCCGGACGGAATCGCCGGTAAGGCTTTTAGAAAGATTGTAGAAAAACTTTTAAATGGAGCATAATGCCCTAGGAGCCCCAGGAGCCTGGCGGAGGTCCGTCGGCAGGAAATTATGGAACACTTCTACGCCGTTGTTTCCGAAGAGGGATTCGACGGCGCGTCCACGGCCAAGGTAGCCAACCGGATAAGTGTCAACCCCAGCCTGCTACGGCATTACTTCGGGGCCGGGGACAGAATGGTCATGGAGTTCGTAGACTTCATCATCAGCCGGTACGAGCGTGTGTATATAGATATTCTCAAGGATGTAACCCATCTTCGACAGTTTGAAGCAGATTTTTAGAGCCGCGATCTAATACAAAAATAGCCGCACCCGGCTGTTTTCATCGTTTCGGTTGCCGCGCGGCGGCATGAGCAACTATTTCCTTATGGTACAAGGAATTAAAATTACCAAGATCGATTCCGGAAAAACTCGATAACCTGACACGCTCCCTGCTTAAGCATACCAGAGCGGTCCAGGTGGTGGATGCTCACCGTGAAGGCTCTATTCAAGCCCACGGTACCAAAAGTATCGGACCCTCGCTGGTCTTCCGTCGGCTCTGGGAAGAACTCGGTATTCCCGAAGCCATCAATACCGTCTCGGCGGAGAAGCGATTCACCTTTTCGCTGGAAAAGGCGATCTTCCTGACCGTGATGCATCGTCTGTTTGCTTCCGGAAGTGATGGTGCCGCGGAGCGCTGGAAGCGGGATTACGTAATCGACGGGGCCGAAGAGATTGAACTACAACACCTGTACCGGAGTATGGGTTGGCTGGGGGAACGGATTATACAACTCGGCAATGATATTTTCAGCGAGAGGACGAATACGGATGTCTTGGAAGAAGCTTTGTTTCTGCGGAACAAAGATCTTTTCTCCAGCCTGGAGGTGGTATTCTTCGGCACGACCAGCATATATTTTGAAAGAAACGGCGGCAACGAGATCGGGCGCCGGGGGCATAGCAAGGGCAGCCGTCCTGATTTGAAGCAAATGATCGTGGGTGCCATCCTTGGCACCTCGGGCCGGCCCATCTGTTGCGAGATGTGGCCTGGAAACGCAACGGATGTAAAAACCCTGCTGCCGGTCGTCCGGCGTCTGAAACAACGATTTGGCATCAACTCCATGTGTGTGGTAGCTGACCGTGGAATGATCAGCAAGGACACCATTGAGAAACTTGAAGCGGAAGATCTCGACATCAGCTATATATAAGGGGTTCGGATGCGGCGGAATACCCTGCCGTTTTTAGACGGCGTTGATATGAACGGTACCGATGTTGTCACGGTTACTCCGCCAAGGCAATCTTCCAACGACCCTTCTCCCCTGAAGGTTACCGAACGGGTTGTTGATGGAAAACGGTATATCCTCCGCTATAACAAAGAGCAAGCCCGGAAGGACAAGCGTGACCGGGAGGCCATTCTTGCATCCCTGGGGGAGAAGGTGAATCACAGCGACAAGAACCCGGTAGGAAACAAGGGATTCCGAAAATACCTGAAAAAAACCGGACCGGCTCATTTTACGATCGATGAAGAGAAGATAGCCTCTGAGGCGATGTATGACGACCTCTGGGTACTGACCTCGAATCTTCCTTCCGGAGCACCGGAAATTGTCCGGATGTATAAAGAGCTCTGGATGGTAGAGCAGGTCTTCCGTTCCATGAAGAGCGTTCTTGAGACCCGTCCTATCTATCACAAGCGGGATGATACAATCCGGGGTCATGTATTTTGCTCGTTTCCGGCGTTGAAGCTGTTAAAGGAACTGGAAATACGTCTTGCCGCTCGTGGCCTCCGCTATGAATGGGAAGAGATCAAGCAGGACCTTAAGGCTCTTCAGGAAGTTGAACTGGAATTTGAAAGCACGACCTGGCATTGATTGCCGGCAACGGCAAAAAAGCACCTTGAAAAGTCCTGGGCGCACGTTTTCTACCATGAATATTTCTGCAAGCCTAACGAGACGGTTTTTTCCGTTCGCTACAGTGAAAAAAGTCCCGGCCTAATACCCTCATCAATATCCTGGCAGGCTTTGAGCCCCTGAAATCCGGATTCGGCTTCAGTGATGAGCGGCAGCCACAGGAGCTTAAGGGCTTTCAATAAGAGCCGGAACAGCTTGATGTTGAAGATTTTGTTTATTTACGTGTATAGTGAACTATGCGCTTTATCGGCGATTTTCATATACATTCACATTACTCACGGGCAACAAGTCGTCGGCTTGTTCCGGAGATGCTTGATGTGTGGGGACAGATGAAAGGTTTGAACGTTCTGGGAACGGGGGATTTTACCCATCCCGGTTGGGCTGCGGAACTTCAGGAGAAGCTGACCCCGGCAGAGGAAGGACTTTTTGTTCTGAAGAAGGAGTACCGGGGGGACAGAGCAACCGTCGGTGAAGCCACACGTTTTATCCTGACCGCCGAGATAAGCTCCATTTACAAATTCGGAGATAAGGTCCGAAAGGTCCACAACCTTATCTTTGCTCCACAATTCGAAACCGTTTATAAAATACAGCAAAAAATTAAAAACCTCGGGGGCAATATACGCTCCGACGGCCGACCTATCCTCGGACTCGATTCTCGGGACCTCCTGGAACTCTGTCTGGAAGCGGACGAGGATATCCTCTTCGTTCCGGCTCACATCTGGACTCCCTGGTTTTCAGCCCTGGGTTCGAAATCGGGATTTGATACTATTGCTGAATGCTACCGCGATCTTACCGATTATATTTTTTCTGTAGAGACCGGGTTATCCTCCGATCCTCCCATGAACTGGATGTGCTCTTTCCTCGACCGCTATACACTTATCAGCAATTCCGATGCCCATTCACCGGAAAAATTAGGTCGTGAAGCCTGTCTCTTTGACGCCGACCTTTCTTATGCCGGTGTTACAGGGGCTATAATCGGCGGAGCTTCTGCAGGCTTCCGTGGGACCGTGGAATTTTTCCCCCAGGCCGGCAAGTACCACCATGACGGTCACAGGAAATGCGGTATATCCTGGGATCCGCTGACCACATTATGCCATGACAATATATGCCCGGTTTGCGGTAAACCGGTCACTGTAGGAGTGCTTAACAGAGTAGCCCAGCTCGCCGACAGAAAGAACATTCATGAGCGACCTGCCATAGACCCCTTCTTCTCGCTTATTCCACTAAAGGAAATTATTGCCGAGCTGGAGGGGGTCGGTTCTGCTTCGAAGAAGGTCGAACAGCGCTATATCGAATACCTCCATCGATTCGGATCAGAACTGAATATTCTCATGTACACTGACCTCGAAGATATCCGGCGGGAAGCAGATCCTGAACTTGCTCTGTCCCTACAGCGGATGCGGGAAAGGCGGATACATGCTGAAGCGGGATATGATGGGGAATACGGGCGAATAAAGCTCTGGAGGGACAGAGCAGAAATCAGTTCAGAAGTATCCGGCGGCATGCTCTTTACAGGGATTCCCCACTCCTGCCCCGTTGGAACCGAAACCTTGGGATTATTGGATTTTGATCTGGCAGCGTATCAGGAGCAGAAGAAGAAGGAACGCTTCTCCTTTGCTCCGTCCCTTGAAAACGGTCATTCTGTATAGATGAGGGGAGGGGACTCTTCGAAGCAGGTCGTGTTGGGGTCCATGCCTTCCATGGCCTGGGGCTTTCAATCATAAAACCGCATCTTTCTCTCCTGGGCGAAGGGTATCGAGAATTCCGCTGCTATCAGGATATCCTTAAAAAGAACAACTGTTTCGATTATGACGATCTAATCTATCTTCCTGTACGATTTTTTAAAATACGCCCGGATATTGCCAAAGGGATATGCGAGAAGATCAAGCATATCATTGTCGATGAATACCAGGATATCAATTCAATGCAGTACAGTATGTTAAGGTCACTATCGGCACAGGCGACTGTTTGCGCAGTGGGTGACAGAAACCAGTCGATCTATAACTTTCGCGGGGGTTCTCCGGAATTTATAGATCGCTTACCCGCAGATTTTCCCGTAGTCAGGACATTCGCCCTCTCCAGGAGCTAACGTTGTCCTGATGTTCACCTGCAGGCGGCTGTTTTTGTTTGGGTTTCGTTAATACACAATACCACTTGGATGCCGCCTTTTCTATCCCCTTTTCATTTTTTTCTCCAGGGAGTACCCTCTGGAGAAGTGTTGCTTCTCGGACTTGAACTCGGGACTGTCGAAGATGGGTATAACGTTTCGCGAGTACCCGAAGTCGGCGACCAAAGGGAGCCAATTTGGGCGGAGCGAAGAGTAGCCGGGTACTCGTTGTTAGCGGAAGTTTGGACGAGTCACGATGCTTTTACTCTGTTTATATGCTTCAATTCTTTTTCTATTCTTATCCGTTTTTCCTCTAAATCATAATCGTCTTGAATGCCCATCCAGAACTGTGGAGAATTACCGAAAAACTCTGACAATCTTAATGCGGTGTCTGCTGTGATTCGTCTTTTCCCTTTTATTATCTGCGATATCCTTGTTTGTGGTATTTTTATCTCCTTGGATAGCTTATAAGCACTTATTCCAAAGGGATCCAAAAATTCCTCTTTTAATATTTCTCCCGGATGTATATTAGGTAATCTTTCCATTCTTTTCATCTCCTTTTGAAACCATTCCAAATCTTCTCAACTTCTTTTGATGCGAATCCTAGGATCATCAACTAATACTAACGCCATGGGGTTTAGTATTGTCAAGCGTTATTATTTCCTCATAGTTTAAATTTTCGATAACGTTCCCGGAATATGCGAAGTCCTGAGCGAAGCGAAGGATTTGGGTGTAGGGCGAATGCCCGGAACCGCATATTCGCTGTTAGGCGAAGTTATCATTTCGCTTTCTTTGACATTCTATAAAAATGCAAGATTTTATCTTTCCGCAAAAGTATTGAAAACTCTTTTACCATTTCGTAACCCATTTTTTTATAAACACTTATGGCCATGATATTATCTTTTTCGACATCCAGTACTATCCTTTCAGCACCAACCATTTTCGCTTCGTGTTCAGCTTCAACATTATTCTTTTTCCTACCCCCATTCCTCGATACTTAGGTTCTACAGCTATATTGCTGATATAAAATTCGCCGCTGTGTAGTTTTCCTCCTGAAGCATTAAACCTTATAAATAGTGATAGCTTCTTCAAAATACCAACACCTATCTTTTTTAATAGCAAAAAACCGGTCCTTAAATTTTCCAGTTTTTTAATTTTCCAATCATAGCCTAAAATCATGCCAGCTTTTTCCCCTTCGAACTCTACAAAATGAACATGTTCGAAACTAAAAAGATAAAAGATCGGTGACTGGTTGAACAAGATATCCCCCAACGCCGGAATCCTGGAGAGCAGCGGGATGGCTACCGGGGTCATCCTCACCTCCAGGGGGATGCCGATAAAGGGTTTCCCCAGAAAACCGCTCACCCCCAGCCCCAGCATCGTGAGAGCCAGGCCGGAGACGACCTGGGTCGACTGCAGACTAACCGTGACAACGGCATGCAGCAACCCTCCGAGAGTGCCGGCCAGGACCGCGGCCAACAGGCCGAGCCAGGGATTTCCCGTATTCAGGGTCACCATGAAGGCGCTTACCGCCCCCAGGGACATCATTCCCTCTATTCCGAAATTCAGGATGCCCGATCGCTCGGTCAGCACTTCGCCCACCGTTCCGAGTAAAAGGGGAGTACCGGCGACCATGGTACGTACCAGTACCGCCAGGACGATCGAATCCATTATGACTTCCTCCTCCACACCGGTCGTACACGGTTTTTCAGAAAAAAATCGCCGGTAATCAATGAAAAAAGCAGGACGCCGTTGACTATATTAACCGTTGCCGCCGGGAGCCCCAGGGAAATTTGTATGGCGTCGCCGCCAACCAGGATACCCGCGAAAAACAGGGTCGAGATGGGGACAAAGGCCGGATTGAGACGCGCGAGCCAGGCAACGATGATGGCGGTAAACCCGTATCCCGAAGAAATAGCGTTAAGACATGATGGGTTTCAGGAATTCAAAATCCGGCAAGGTAACCGTAAGACTATTCCAGTTCATCCGGCGGAAGACCGGTTAATTCTAGAACTTCTTCACGGGACATACCTCGATCAAACAATTTTTGAGCTAATTCAAGGGTGCTCTTCTTCATTCCCATTCTTTCACCCTCTTCTCTGCCTTCTTCTCTGCCTTCTTCTCTGCCCTCTTCTCGGCCCTCTTCGCGGCCCTCTTCGCGACCTGCTCTATAGCCTTCCCGGTGTCCTTCAGTCCAACCCTTTTCCCTGGCATCGGCAATATTCGAAGCCTGATCGTGAAGAAACTTCTGCCGGGCCTCGTAAGCCAGCCTGGCCTGTTCATCGGCTACAAAATACTTATAGCGATTCAATGCTTTTTTAAAGTATTCGTTATTGTCTATCAGTATTTCCATTTTTTCATTCCCCTCATTTGCATGGAGCAACAGATACAGCCATTGTTCCACTTCCGTTACCGGCTCCTCTTTCAATTTAGGTGTTTCCAGATAATGCATCGTACAATCAGAGGTCAAAATATAATCCGGACTGTTATTTTCCCGGAGCATGAAACAACTGTGAAAGGGAATAGTATCAGCAAAAAGCTTGAAATCCACAATACTGATACTCACAACCCTGTGCAGCATACGGTATTCATGCCCTTCCGGTAATTGTTCAGCATAGGCTTTAGCCCAGTAGTAGAGACTTCTTTCCTGAAAATCTGCCTGAGACCGGACCTGAACTTCTACATTGTAGATGTTCCCCTCTTCGTCCTTCGCCCGCGTGTCGATAATGGATACCTTGTCATCCGAGTAGGTCTTGGCGTTAAATGGATTTACTACAGTAACCTCATCAACAGGCGGAAAGCCCGCGTCTGAAAGCACAGCATTGATAAAGGCTTTCAGAATATCCGTACTCTCCTCGGTCCCGAAGATGTACTTGAAGACGATATCCGATACTGCCCTTACACCCAAAGCCATATCATCTTTAGTATACACTTCTTGTTGTCCTGATTCAATCTTTTGTTTTTTCATACTATCCTCCTGTATGAGAGATACACGGAGAACAGGGTTGTTGCTTCAGAATAAAGCGCAAGCCACAGAATATTTTAACGAAGGAAGATAATAGTGTTATTAGAGCTTGTCACCGGATATGTCGTATTAGTTATGGTTTACGTGAATATGAAGATATTAATCACTGCCCCTTAAATATAACCGTCAGGCGCACATCTTCCGGAATAGTGATATCCCAGGAATATTTTCCAAGGGCGTCCTCGGCTGCCAGGAGGTAAACGTTGGAACCGGGTGAATCAAGTCCATGGGACAGTTGCGAGGCACTTTCAGCGTATTGCGGTGACGGATTGTAATTATAGAGATTAATCGAGCCGAGGTTATACGCGGTTCCCGCATCGATGTTAGAGACAAACCATGTGCCGCAATTGTAGCGGTACATTTCAGGCGCGGTAATTTTATCCGAAAGAAAAATTGCACCTCCCCATCGTTCAAGAAGACGTTCAAAGGTTTCCTCTCCGTCGGTGTACTCCCGGACAGCATACTCGATTGCCTCCTTATCCGTGTAGGAGGAACATACAACCCTGTTGAGAAAATCAACCCCTCCATAATTTCGGGCAAGATAGGCTCCAAAAGCATAAGCCACGGAGTAGTCCTCAAGTACGAAACTTTGGGGGTAATCAACAATAACCGGACGGAATAGATATTCATTAAAAGTCGGCAGACGACCGTAAACATTATCGGAATCCCCGGCGGTTGGTTCTTCAGGATCCACACCACGCGGTCCCTCGACACCGATCTTATCCGAAAGAAAGTCTTCCGTCAAAAGGGAACACATTTCGTTTATCCAGGTTTCAGTAGCGGTATTCAATCCGGTCCGCAGGACCCTCTTCTGATAAAAGTGGATCATATGCTGGAACTCATGGGCCAAGGTGGAAAAAACTACCTTAGGCCAATAGTCCGTAGGCTCCCACGTCGTATCATTATCGTCCAAAGTATTATATGGATCGGCGTATATCACGGCATCGAGGACGAACATAACCCGTTCATTCGAGTCAGTTTTAGATGAAGCTATAAAATTATGCACAGGCCAGAAGTAGCCGACCGCAGCGGAATTAGGATCAGTGTCATCGCCGATATCACACAACAGTATCGTTATCTCCTTTGTAAAGGGAATAAGGGAATCATAACTATGCTCTCCCCATTCAGGGCCTAGAATTCCTGTTACCCAGTCGTATATATCATTATCCGAACCAGCTTGCAGAAACTTGCCGGCTAACTCCGTTATCATTTCGTTGGTAACATTCGTAACATCTTCACTTTCACCACCCCAGCAGTTATCGGCAACCCAAATGTTAAGGGTCCTTTCCCCCTGGCCCGTGTCTACAGGTCCATCGCTTACATAGCGACAGGTTGCAGTATCATATTGGATAGAACCCTCTTCATCAACACCGGTAAAGGTATCTGTATCGCTTACCTTATCAAAATGAGGAAGGCCGATAACTGGTAAGGTGTTTTTGCTCAGTTCGGCAGGCCCGGTAGACGAAAGCACATCACGCGTGCTCTCCTCCAGGAAAACCCGGAGAGGACTCCTGTTTTTCTCAGGAACTTCCATGACATGGGGGACCGGTGCGGGAAAAGAAAACCCGTTTATCTCGATCGAGCTTTCCTCTACATCCGGAACATCGGCCCCGCCTACTTCACGTACATTCGTAAATGAAAATATGATATCAACCGGTTTGTCTCCGACGTCTATCTCATAGCGGATGTCTCCCGTCGCCGGGACATGTTCTATGGAGATTTTAGCGTCATTTTCATACGGCATTGTAAAGAAAGAACAGGAACCGAACAAAGATAGACTAATAAGAAGGACTATAAAACAGCAATAGCAATATCGTTTAGCCATTTCCCCTAATCCTGAAAGTATAACCTAGAGAAACGGCTGGTGTTACAATGTGTACAGGACCGGATTCAATATAAAAAAAGTTCTGAAAGGATGCATAATGATAGGTTACTTTAAGCCCTGCCGTTATATATCCCGGACCCGCCGGAAATGAAAAACCGGTACTGACCATTCCGCCCAGTGAAGCATCAAATACCTGCTCGGCCGGAACCGTGTATTCGGAGATAACACCTTCACTTCTAAGAAAAACCTGGCCGTCTAAGGGGTTGATACCGATAACAGGCCCCGCCCGAAAAAACATTCTACCGTTATCTAGATTCAATGAGAAGAAAATAAGAACCGCTATATTAAATGAGAGGCATGAATACATTCTGCCTTCCGAGACAACCCCTTCGCCGTCATATCCGGCTACGGCAAAGGCTGTGGGACTTACAGCCAGATCAAGGGCTATTCCCCATCCCTCGGCAATTGGCCACGTGCCGCATATATCTATGTGTCCATGTTCAGCCGCGATAACCTTGCTGTATATCGATCCTGTCTCTAAAAGAGCTTCTTTAGCCGAGCTAACCCCTTCTCCTAAACCGAAACCGCATCCGAAGGAACCTGAAAAATCGATTGTAGACGGTATAAGAGAAAAGGGTTCTGCGTATGACGCATAGGGCCTTATAAGTAATATGGAATATGCGAGAAAAAGAAATATACGAATTTTCACCTTATTCCGGCTCTATATTTTACCGTACATTACCGGACCGACTACGTATCGCTTTTTCATTGCCATCCCCCTTCCAAAAAGTAAGCCTATATTTAACACTGATCCTTCATGTGTATATCGTACTCCCGAACTTACATAGAGAAAGTTTAAAATAGGCATCATAATATGAAGATCGAATCCCCACTTAGTATTCGAAGCATCATTACATCCTAAACCAAGGGCATAATACTCATCTTGTTCATAAAATGAATAATAATCTTCACCTGAATACATATCATTTCCGTCATTGCCCATATAACCGGGAAACATATACCCCACTGTGACGCGCCGTTTCGGAGACCATTTTTCCGGTTCCGGTTCGGGAGCAGGCGGTGGGGACTCCCTCACCGGCTCAGGTTGTGTCATTAAAGTGGGTTTGGCTACCTGCTTGTCCGACAATTCGGCTCCGACAAACTTGCCGCCTACTACCTCGGAAATAGTGAACAGCACATCTATCTCCCCCCGACGTCTGTCGGACTCCTGGGCTATAACCTGAGCGGATGAAACCTCAATCAAGCGTGCCGATACGGTATAGGTAGAGCCCAGCAGACTTACATTGGCTATACAAATATAATCAGCACCAAACATGACTCCCAGTTCTTTGATATCCGAATCATCCACCTCACCGGAGGGCTGGAATTGTTTTTCCGCCTGGATACTGCTTATATAGGGACGGTCAATGGCAATAAAATCCGGTGATTTTACGAATTGCTCATTTATTGCATCGGCAACTATTGAAGCCACATTGGGATGAACTCCTTCTCCAAGGGACGCATCAAGTACCGCGACTTTCGGTTGAGCTACGGCTGTATGGATACAAAGGAATACACCCAAAGCTAATATTACTACTCTCTTCATTAAATTCCCCGTAGAATTATACAATATTAGGGTAAGTATACATCCGGGACTTGAATTATGCAAAAATAAAAACCCATTCCTTGCATCAGGCACCCTAAACGACCACAACTATCTGCAGGTCACACACATTCGTATTGGTCGGTCCGGTCTTGAACAAGAAACCCGATTTTTCGAAGTAGGTGTACGAATCATTTTCAGTCAGGTATTCGAACACCTCGATCCCGGCCTTCATACCGGCCTCGAGGACATCCTTGCCCGCAAAGGCTCCGGCGGCATCGGTAGGACCGTCGTTCCCGTCGGTGGCGGCGGAAAGAAAGGAAATCCCCTCTATTTCGTCCGGATATTCTTCCAGTTCCGCGAGGAAGGCCAGGGCCATTTCCTGGTTGCGCCCGCCCTTGCCCTTTCCGCGAAGGGTTACCGTGGTTTCGCCCCCGGCAAGAATGCAGGCGGGCCTGGGCACCGGGATGTCGTGGTTACGCACCTCCCGAGCCAGGGCGGCATAGACCTTTGCAATCTCCCCGGCTTCGCCGGTAATCTGTGAACTCAGCACCAGGGTGTTGTATCCGAGCTTCTTTGCCTCCGTTTCGGCAGCCTGCAGGGCTGCGAGGTTGTTTCCCAACAGGATGTTGTGCACCTTGGAAAAGACGAGTTCGTCCGATTCTTCACTCATGCCTATCTCCCCGGCTTCTCCTGCCTTGAGCACGTCGAACACCTTTCCCGGAAGCATGGTCTTGAGGTTGAACTTACGAACAATATCCATGGCGTCGCTGAAGGTTGTATCATCCGGCGTGGTCGGGCCCGAGGCGATGGTGTCGAGCCTGTCGCCGACAACATCGGACAGAATAAGATTGACCGAGGTAGCCGGGTACATCAGTCTTGCCAAGCCGCCGCCCTTTATACCGGAAAGGTGTTTCCGGACGCAATTGATTTCCCTGATGGTGGCGCCGCATGCCAGAAGCAGCTCGGTAGTCTTCTGTTTTTCCTTCAGTGTTATAGACAGGGCTCCCCCTTCGGGGCAGATCTCCAGGGGATAGCTCAAAAGAGCCGATCCTCCGCCGGATATCAGGTTTATAAACAGGGTTCGTTCGTCACCGCTCCGGCCAAGCTCCGCGATCTTCCGGGCCGCCCGTACGCTGTTCCGGTCGGGAACAGGATGGCCCGCCTCGATCATCTCTATTCGCTCAAGGGGAACCGTATGACCCTTCTTCACCGAGATAATCCCTCCGGCCAGCCTTTCACCTAAAATCTCCTCCGTCGCCTTTGCCATGGGGGCCGTCGCTTTTCCCGCTCCGATGGCATAGATCCGATCGAAGCGCCGCAGATCGAATTCTTCCCTGCCGATCTCCGTTACAATCCGGAGCGTATCGCCGTCCACCGACATTCTCGAGACCACCATATCGTAGGGGTCGACCCGGCGTATTGCCGCATGAAACATAGACTCGAGATCTCTAAAAGACTGACTATTTTCCATACCCGGCCTCCTCGTCAGTTTCACTATAAACAGGGGGGGACAAAAAAGCAAATGCCTGGACAGTATCAGAAACCGGGAGTCAGATTAATAATCGCCCTTTGACCCGGGGCAGTCTTGTACATCATCCTACAAAAATGTAGGATATAACCCGGAGGAACAATGCCCGACGGCAACAAAAAACTGCACTACCGGCGCAAGATAAGGGAACTATCGCTCCTGTATGAAATAAGCGAGGAGCTGGACCGCAGTGTAGATCTGAAACAGGTCATTATTCCTGTTCTCGGCGCCCTGCACGATGTACTGGGTTTCGAACGGGGCACGGTGACCCTGCTGGACAGGAAAACCGACAGGATACAGATAGAAGCGGCCTACGGACTTACTTCGGAGGAACAGCTTAGGGGAACCTACCGACCCGGTGAGGGGATTATAGGTACGGTGGTCTCTAACCTGGAACCCTACATAGTCCCTCGTATCGGGAACGAACCGAATTTCCTCGACCGCACGGGCGCGGGAAAACGCACCAAGCGGGAGGATATGGCGTACATCTGTGTGCCTATCCTAACAGGAAACATTCCCCTAGGCACCTTGAGCGTCGAGCGTCCCCAGAAGAGCGACAACAGCCTGGAAGAGGATCTAAAGCTCCTGTCCATCGTAGGATCCATGATAGCCCAGGCGGTAAAACTGCGCCGTAAACTAAAGGAGGAAAGGGAACAGCTGGCGGAAGAGAACGCCCGGCTCCAGGAGCAGTTGAAGAGCCGCAGCCGGCCGGAAAACATTATCGGGACATCCCAGGCCATGCAGGAGGTATACGACCTCATCGGACAGGTCGCGGGCAGTGACGCGACCGTCCTGATACGGGGAGAGAGCGGCACCGGCAAAGAACTGGTGGCCCAGGCCATACACATGCAATCGCGACGCCGCGAAAAAGCCTTTGTAAAGGTCAACTGTGCCGCCCTTCCGGAATCCGTTATCGAGAGCGAACTCTTCGGGCATGAAAAAGGCGCCTTTACAAGCGCCGTGGCAAAACGGAAAGGACGCTTCGAACTCGCCCACGGGGGCACGATATTCCTGGACGAGATCGGCGACCTGTCCATGACCACCCAGTCGAAACTGCTCAGGGTGCTGCAGGAACGGGAATTCGAACGGGTCGGTGGGACGGAAACAATCAAAACGAACGTACGTATCATTGCCGCCACAAACCGGCCCCTGGAAAGCCTTATGAGCACCGGCCGATTCCGGGAGGACCTCTACTACCGGCTCAATGTTTTTCCTATCCACATTCCGCCCTTGAGAGATCGAAGAAGCGATATCATTCTTCTGGCCGATTATTTTGCCGAACGGTACGGGGAACTGAACGAAAAGCCGATTCGGCGGATATCGACACCGGCCATAGAGCTGCTGACTATCTACCACTGGCCGGGAAACGTCCGGGAGCTGGAAAACTGTATTGAACGGGCCGTCCTGCTCAGTACGGACGAGGTCATCCACGGGCATCACCTGCCGCCGAGCCTGCAAAGCGCCGAATCGACCGACACCCGGCTCCATACCACCTTGAAAGGGGCTATGGATGAGTTCGAACGGGAGATCGTCCAGGACGCGTTGAAATCATCCCGGGGTAATATGGCAAAGGCCGCCCGTATTCTCGGGATAACCGAGCGGGTTATGGGACTACGGGTAAAAAAACACGGTATTGATCCGAAGCATTATCATACATAAATGTAGGATAATAATCAATTTGCTACATCTATGTAGGTTAAGAAAGTGTATAAAAATAGAATATAATGAGTAAGTCCTTTTAATAAAACGAGTTACTTATTAATACCGGCATGGCACAATTATTGCAGGTATATACAAAAATTACACCAGGAGTTATCTATATGCCCAACTCTATAGATTTTTTAAAAACACCGCTGAATACCATCTACGGTCAAAACCTCTTCAGCGATTCCGCCATGCGGGAACGGCTCCCCAAGAGCATCTATCACGAGATACGAAGGGTCCAGGCGGGCGAAGCGGAACTCTCCCCGGCGGTTGCCGAAGTAGTTGCCAACGCAATGAAAGACTGGGCCATCGAGAAAGGCGCCACCCATTACACCCACTGGTTTCAGCCCCTGACGGGCCTTACCGCGGAAAAACACGAATCATTCATATCACCCACCGCGGATGGTAAGGTCATTATGGAGTTCTCCGGAAAAGAACTCATTCGGGGCGAACCGGACGCGTCTTCCTTTCCCAGCGGCGGGCTCCGCAGCACCTTCGAAGCCCGCGGATATACGGCCTGGGACACCGCCAGCCCGGCATTCCTGAAGGAAGACAACACCGGGGTTACCCTCTATATTCCCACGGCCTTCGTGTCCTACAACGGCCAGGCCCTGGACAAGAAGGTACCCCTTCTGCGCTCCATGGAAGCCCTGAACAGTCAGGCACTGCGCGTCCTGCGGGCCCTGGGAAATACCACTGTAAAAAAAGTTGTTTCCACCGTCGGTCCTGAACAGGAGTATTTCCTCATCGACAAGGAATACGCGGAACGGAGGCCGGACATTCTGCTGACCGGACGCACCGTCTTCGGCAAGCCTTCTTCCAAGGGGCAGGAAATGGGCGACCACTACTTCGGCCCCATTATGGAACGCATCCGCGACTTTATGCGCGAGCTCAACTTCGAGCTATGGAAACTCGGCATAGCGGCAAAGACCCAGCACAAGGAAGTGGCCCCGAATCAGTTCGAGCTCGCCACCATATTCGATACCGTCAATGTGGCCACCGACCATAACCAGCTGGTCATGGACACCCTCCGCCGGGTGGCAACCCGGCACAAGCTTGTCGCCCTGCTGCATGAAAAACCCTTTTCCGGGGTGAACGGCTCCGGCAAGCACAACAACTGGTCCATGGCCACCGACACCGGGGACAATCTCCTCGAGCCGGGAGACAACCCCTACGAAAACTCCCAGTTTCTTCTCTTTCTCTCCGCGGTCATCAAGGCGGTAGATCTCTATGCCCCCTTGATACGAGCCGCAGCCTCCAACTCCGGCAACGACCTGCGCCTGGGGGCGGCTGAAGCGCCTCCGGCAATCATCAGCATCTTTCTCGGCGACCAGCTTACGGAGGTCCTGGACACCCTGGCCGAAGGCAGGACCGTAAAAGCGAGTAACGGAAGTTCCCTGGAAATAGGAATAACCACCCTGCCCAAGCTCCCGAAGGACCTGACCGACCGTAACAGGACAAGCCCCTTTGCCTTTACCGGGAACAAATTCGAGTTCCGCATGGTGCCGTCGTCCCATTCCATCGCTGGGCCGAACACGGTCATCAATACCGCCGTAGCGGAGGTCCTGTCGGGTTTCGCCGACATACTGGAAAAATCCGCCGACGTGAACACTACCATCGGCGAAATAATCCGTAATACCTACCGGGACCACAAGCGGATCGTCTTCAACGGTAACGGTTACAGCGAAGAATGGCGGAAAGAAGCCGAGGACCGGAAGCTCCCCAATATTGCCACTACCGTGGAGGCACTGCCGGAATTTATCAAGGATTATTCTATTAATCTCTTCGATAAGCACCATGTCTACTCCGTGGAAGAGCTCGAATCGAGGTATTCCATATATCTCGAGAACTACATAATGCAGATTCATATCGAGGCGTCGATAATGCTGGAAATGGCACAGAGGTCGATATACCCGGCCGCCCTTTCATACGCAAGGGAAATTTCAGGATCGATAAACGAGATCGAAAAAGCCCTGGAGGCACCTTCCCCGGATTGTATGCGCCGGCGGCTTAAAATCCTTACCGACCTCATCCGTGACCTGTGCGTCCACACCGACGATCTCTCGACAGTGTTGTCTTCCGTTGAAAAGGAAAAGGGCGATTGTTTCGGGACCGCCTGGAGATTCAGGGCGGAAATAATACCCCGGATGGCGGTACTGCGGAAAACCGTGGACAGCCTGGAAGAACATGTTCCACGCTCCTCCTGGCCCTTTCCGGGATATGAGGAGATGCTGTTTCATTTGTAAAAGAGTGCGGCGCTGCAGCGGTTCGGAAGGGGTATATCCGGCCGGCTCTTGCTAAGAGCGGGGAAAGTCGGCATCGGGGGCATTTATCCCATCAGTTTCTCGCTCATTTCCGACTATTTCAGGGAAGAACACCGGGCCTCCGCTTCGGCATGGCTGGGCCCGGCCTGGGCCATCGGTATGCCGGTGGGACCGGGCCTGGCCGGCTACATGATCGATACCCACGGCCGGCGTATCGCCTTTATCCCGGCGCTGATAATCGTCAACCTGAAAATATACAACCCGGAAGGAATGTCCCTGTACCTGGTCTAGGCCCTGGGGTTCCTTACGGGCTTCCTGGTGTCCGTTCCTTCGACCAACGTCAAGGACATTCTGATGAACGTAAACCGGCCGGAACACCGCGGCTCCGTCTTTACGGTGTTCAACATCACGGACAACCTGGGCCAGGGTTTCGGGCCGGTCATAGGCGGCCTGTTTATCCCCCTGAAGAAGCGGGCGGAGAGCCCCTCGGGCCACTAGAAATTGTCCATTAGAATCCAATGATAGTAGCCCCGTACATCGACACCCTCATCGATCAAGCGGCTCACCTCCCGAAGGTGATCGTAGATATATCCGGTCCTGAAAGCATCGGCGGCATCGCAGGTCCCGTTTTCCGTGATATATATCGGTTTTGCGAAACGTTTGTAATAATACCGGCAGACCCGCGAGAGGCCTTCGGGGTAGAGTTCCCACCCGAGATCCTTGATCGGAGCGTCCCGCAGGCCGGCCTCTCGCCGACGCGATCCTTCAGAGGGTCGAACAGCCGGACATGGTGCACAGGACCGACCTTGACCCTGTCGTATCCCAGAGCACTGCTCACCGCGTGGATTGTCCTGTAGGCGGCAATATGCGCTCCGATCATATTCACGGCCCCTTTGAAAAACAACAAAAGCGATTGCTTTCCCGGCGGCCGGAATCCGCCTAGGTACCCGCCGTGCAGGTAGACATTCGGTTCGTTTATCGTCGCCCACCGGGATACCAGGTCTCCGAGACGTCTTACAACCTCTTCGATATATCTTTCGAACCTTCCGACAATCCTGTCGTCCGTCCACCCGCCGCTATCCTCCAGCCAGAGGGGGTTCGAAAAATGGTGGAGCGTTGCCAGCGGTTCGATGCCCGCCCCTTTCAGTTTGGCGAGCTCTTCCCGGTATTGCTCGAAGGCTGATGCGGAAAAGGTGCCCTCTTCCGGCTCTATTCTGCTCCATTCGAGACTCATCCGGTAACCGTTGACATTCAGTTTTTTATCAGTGCGATATCTTCGTCCACCCGGTTCCAGTGATCACAGGCGGTAAGGGGCGTGGTCCCGTCTTTTTTATTGCCTTCCCTGAGGCTCCACCTGTACCAGGAGTTGTTCGTATCACCGCCTTCTATTTGCAGCGACGCCGTTGCCGCCCCAAAAATAAAATCAGCGGGCAGGGTGTATGTTTCCGGTTTCATGCTTTCTCCTTCAGGACAATCCGCAGATTATTATACCCCTACCGGAACCGTCCTTCTTTGCCTGGCGGATCCGCCCGTTGACCCTGTATCTCCCGGGTTCGGGGAGCAGGACATACACCCGAATCCCGGGAGGAGCATCGGTACTGAAACGGAGGGATACCGTGTGATCCTCGATATCCGCCGCGTCCACAAAAGCCGCGGGGAACA
The DNA here is from genome assembly GCA_964410865.1 of uncultured Spirochaetales bacterium. Taxonomy (GTDB): domain Bacteria; phylum Spirochaetota; class Spirochaetia; order JAFGDJ01; family JAFGDJ01; genus JAFGDJ01. The sequence goes on from CAYPIQ010000002.1 coordinate 84,333, forward strand.
GATGACCCCTACCGCCGGCGATACGCGGGAAATCACCCCGGAGGCGCTGGTAATACTTCGTGGAGTAAGCAGGCAGGTCAACACATCCGGGCCTGTCACCGGCAGGCGCGGACCAGGCGGTGGGCTGCCGCACCCATTCGCCCTCCGGCAGATATCTCTGTATATACCGGCTCCCGAGGTTGGCATACGCCCTGTAGACCCTTCGTCCTACCGTAAAATCTATGATACGGAGATTGCCGTCGGTCGTCACTCCCTTTATCCGGCGTTCCCGCGGGGGAAAGAGCGACCTGAAGAGATCCATGGTCTCGGGAGGATACGTTCCGATGTAATCCGAGGTAAAAAGAATATCCCCTAGGATCACATTGAGCAGAAAGAGAGACTCCCGCTGGTACCGGTTCATCTTGATGCCTTCGCGAAGAATAAACACATCGGGATCGTTCAGGAAAGCGCGCCCAGACAGCCGGCGCCGGCCGATAGTGCTCGTTACACTGTTGACAGTAGATGCCCGCTCGCGATACCGGAGGAACTTCAGCACATTGCCTTCCCATACAGGCGCCACGTCACTGCCAATCCTGCAGAAGGGGAATACCCCCATGCAGCAGCCCAGGGGTACACCGCATCCGAGAATTTCCGCGCCTGCGCAAATGTCGGAGAGAAACCTCGCTCCCTCGGCCATTACCTCTCCCCTCGATTTTCCGAGCCGGGGGATAATACCCGCCGCATAGAGGAAGTCGAGCTTCAAAACCCTGTACCCCCATTCGGACACTACTGTTTCAAACACCCTTCGCAGATATGCCCTGAACCCTTCGTGGTATATATCCAGGGCGTAGAAAGGACCGTCCCATCCCGGATTCCGCCCCGCGCATACCTGCCTACCGTGAGAATCCGTTAATATCCATTCAGGATGCTTCTTGCGCAGATTCGAATGTTTTGAACACACGAAAGGGGCCAGCCATATCCCCGGACGATACCCCGAGGCGGTTATCCTGTCGGCGATATACTTCATACCCCGGGGAAAATCCTCCTTCAGCGACAGCCAGTCGCCCACCGCCGCCTGATAACCGTTGTCTACCTGGAAGACGTCGGCCGGGATGCCGGCGGTGGAAAAGGCCTCGAGGTTTTCGAGTATTATTTT
>CAYPIQ010000002.1:85477-132395 GCA_964410865.1 uncultured Spirochaetales bacterium
CGTTCGGGGAGCCCGAGAAGCGTAAAGTAAGAGGTAAACGCCTCCTCTTCTTTGCCGGCGCAGAAAAAGAGATCGAGCAGGAGATATTCGTGTTCCCGTATAACCCCTTCGCAATCCCTGGTAACCGTCAGCTTCCCGGAGGCAGGATTATGAAAGAACAGGGTGTACCCCTCGATTTCCGAAAGGGAACCGAAGAAGTCCATCTCGGTATCGTCTCTGATATATGTCCAGGAATGGGAGTACAGGGGGGCTCCCTTTCGAAAAGTGGACATGAAGTGATAATCACCGTACCTGTCGAGCCTGAAGATTTTTCCGGGAAACAGGAGGCCGGGGATGCGCTCGTCGGCGTGGTATTCCCGGCTTGTCGTCCAGGACTGGAAACCGTTGCAAAAAACAACCGACTGTTCGGTATATTTCCGCGGCGCGGTAAAGGAAGCCGAGATGAGTTCGATGTTTTTACCGGTTTTACAAAAAACCCTGATCCGCTTACCATCAAGGGATTTTTCCTCACGCCAGGTAATGTTGCCGTATTTCCACCTGGTGTCCACTCCCGGTTCGAGCCGTTTCTTTCGCCTTTCGCCGTGGAGACGGTACTCGAGGAAACCCGAGGTAAAAGCGAACTCCGCCTCGTACATAGTATGATATAGTAGCATGCACAGGCGGAAATCAACATACCCCGGCCCAAGGGGCGGGGTATGTTGATTCTGCAAGGTATGGATTTTATGCGGGATTCATACCCCGTACCGCAACCGTTGTCGAGGCAGTCAGCCGGCTCGGCTCCGAAGAGCGCGGCAAGCCGCGGGGTATGGATCCCGCGTGCGAATAAAAAATACTTTTTCCCGGCAGGCCGCTGCAGCCGGGTAATGTTGCTGGAACACCCTGAACCGATGTATTATAGTGGCTTCATGATCTCGAAGAATGAATGGTGGAAAGACAGTACATTTTATCAGGTATATCCACGCTCCTTTTCAGACTCCAACGGCGACGGTATAGGAGATCTTCCCGGGCTTATATCAAACCTTGAGTATATAAAAGAAACAGGATTCAACGCTGTCTGGGTGTCGCCCTTTTTCAGGAGCCCCCAGGCGGACTTCGGTTACGATATAGCCGATTATTTTTCCGCCGCTCCGGAATTACGGAAACGAAAAAGACATCCGGGCCCTTATAGACAGGGCCCACGCCCTCGACCTGAAGATCCTGTTCGACCTGGTTCTGAACCACACCAGTGACAGGCATCCATGGTTTCTCGAATCCCGCAGCTCCAGGAACAACCCGAAGCGAAACTGGTACGTCTGGCGGGACGGCAGGAAACCAGGCGGAAAGCTGCCCCCCAACAACTGGCGCAACCGCCTGGGCAGACGAGCCGGCATTATGACTCCGCGACGCACCAGTGGTACTGGGCAGCCTTTCTCGGCTTTCAGCCCGATTTAAACTGCCGCAACGGCGAGTTGCGGGAGGCAATGTTCTCCATGATGCGACACTGGCTGTTCGCCGGGGTGGATGGCTTTCGGCTTGATATTATCGGCTCGATCTTCGAAGATCTGGAATTCCGGGACAACCCCTTTACTCCCCATCTGCTCCCTTCGGACGAACGGGGGGGGATGTTTTTCCAGTCATCGAAGATGACCGATAACCTGCCGGAAACCATTGCAAAGGACCTGCGCGCCCTGGTGGACGAATTTTCCGACCCGCCCCGCTTCCTGGTGGGTAAAGCCTTCGGCCGGGTCGACACCCTCCGCTCGTACTGCGGCGGCGAGCGGAACGACGGGCTCAACGCGGTTTTCCTCTTCCAGACCCTTAACGCGTCTTTCACCGCTCAGGCCTTCCGTCGACTCATAGAACACTTCGAGCGTCATTTCCCCGAACCCTTTGTTCCCGTGTGGGTGTTCTCCAACCATTACCGGATGCGGAGCCTCACCGCCCTGGGGGGCAACCGGGACAAGGCAAAACTCCTGGCGGCCTTCCAATTCACCGTCCGGGGAATCCCCTTTACCTACCAGGGGGAATAGATCGGGATGAGCCGGCTCTCTGTTGGCCACCGGTACTGCCTTGACCCGGTGGCGGACCCCTACCGCCGTCTACCCGCTCCCATCTTCCGGAGGGTCATGAAGATAACCCGGGGAGCCGTTTGCAGGGACGACTGCCGCAGCCCCATGCAGCGGACCGGGGCACCGAACGCCGGTTTCTGCCCGCCTGAGGTCCGGCCCTGGCTGCCGGTGTGCCCGGACTACCGGGAGGTGAACGTGGAAACCCTTTCGAAGGAACCCGACTCGGTGTACGGGTGCTACCGGCGCTTCCTGGAACTCCGCCGGCGGGCAGAGGAACTGCGTTCCGCGCCCCTGGCGCTGCTGCCCGAAGGGCAGCTGCCCGCCGGCGTGCTGGGTTTTCGCCGGGGCGGGCCGGCGGTCCTGTTGAATTTCTCGCCACATTCACGCCCCGTCGGGCCGGCGCTGCTTGCGGGATGCACCATCGTGGTGTCCACCCGCGCCGGGGAGCTGCAGCCCTGGGGGTGTGGTGCTGAAACCCCTCTAAAAAAGGAGGAGATTGGCCGCCGAAGGCAGGTCGGGTTTGCCCGCTTCGCCGGGCAAACAAAAAACCGGACCCCTTCGGAAGAGGTCCGGCAATATTCACTATAACATTTACCTAGAAGGTGAAATGCGGTTCAATATGGGTATGATATAAATGAGCGGGGTTCAATGTAAAAAGAGGTATATCTTTTGTTATTTTCATCCCAGGATGTATAATCATCAAGCCCCACGGGAAGCAGGGTGTACCAGTCTCCGATACTTCCAGATCCATCACCATCCATATCAATAATTACCTCGATATAGGATGACGAAGGTGCACTGGAACCCCAATATATGAACTCGATATCATCAAGGGCTGAATTACTACTCTTCGGCACCGAATAGCGATCAAAATATAAACCGCCTCCTGACATTGCTCCGGGGAACACGTAAGGGCAACCATCAACATACAGAATAACATCATAGGTTGACTCCCAGGATATGAAGGTCGGGTCATATTCCAACCCCCAGGATTCTATCGAGGCGATATACCATGTGCTGGATTGAATCTCCGTCGGTCCGTTCACAACCATAACAGGGTAAGAACGGTAACTGTAGGTTTCATCATCATACCACACCTCAACGTCAAACTTCCATCTGCCGGCAGAGGATAATAATTGATCTTGGTTGATATCACTACTCCAATTAAGATTACCCGACCAGTAACTGTTATTGACAGGTTCAGTGTTAAATCCACCCCAGGCCAAAGACCCCCAATCATCATATAGATTGATGTTGTATGACTCAATATTTTTTCCTTCAGGTGCGTTCAGTTCCAGTGCTGCAGAGGGGGTAGACTGGTTGTTAATCACCCTGAAATCGGTCCAGAAGGTAGCTACCTCCGCAGCCCTGGACGTCATTGTGCTGAAGTCAATATCTATTGATACCCAGCTCCACTGCATAATGTTCGGAAATCTGATATTTTGCTCGGTCCAGTCACCCCAGGTATCGGAATATGTCATTATTGCCATTGAGGAAGGTTCGTCCGAATCTATCCATCCGTTCTGGTTCCGGTCCTGGAACACGGATATCTGGTACTCGCCATCCGGAACATCGAAACGGAAGCGTACAACCGGCTTACCGGCTGCATCATCCCATTCGGCCCAATTTGTACGGTAAGGATTCATCACCTCCGCATCCGACCAGCTCCACCACATTTCCGCCACCACCGGCGAATCCCAACTGCTCTGTTCGTCGGGGAGGTAGACGATAATTTCGATGGTATTCCCACCGGATCCACCCCCATCTTCCCCAAATTCCGGATAAAATACCTCCAGAATTGCATCGCATCCCATTAAACCGGTAAGAAGAACGGCTATTACAATTATCGTTACAATATTCTTTTTCATGCCGCACCTCCTACAGGTACAGAATAACCACGACCGACGGAATAAGTCCGTTCGTCAGGCGCGCTATAGCGTTGTCCCGCCGGGCATCGTCGAAGAGCCCGCCGACGGTATCCACCACGGCATCGAAATTGTTAAAGGTCTGGGTAGCCGAAACCATGACACCTAAGTGATTTTTTCTGTAGCCCAGCCCCGCGCGCAGGTTTGCCCCCAGGTCACTTTCCCATCCGCCTTCGATATCATCCTGGTTATGCACATACAATTGGTTTACCCCGGCGGTGGTTAACAACATAATTGATCCAAGTTTTAACCGCAGCCCGGCATCGATCAGGTTGATAAATCCGGGCCGGTAAAAGCCCGTCATGCTGCTTATCATCGACGGCGGAGCTATCAGGGCATCGTACGAAGCGTACAGGATTCCGAAAAAGGAGTATCCGAAATGGAACCCCGGCATAACTTCCATCTCTCCTTCGGTGCCTTCTTTGTCTGTCTCTCCAGGAACTGGAGTAACAGACATGCCTATTTCCAGTTCATCGGCAAACATGGACACCCCGCCGAGGATAAGGAAAACGAGCACAAGCATCGTAAATCTTTTCATAAAGCCCCCCTTCAAGTAATCACTCGTAAAACAAGTGTAAAATCACGCACAAGAAACATCTATCTGCAAAGGTAATTATATGCCATCTTCGGGCAAATCTCAAACATTTCTGATTTTTTTCTTCATAAATTCGCATTAAAATCCCTCACACCGATCCTTCCCACTCACTCTGTCCCATGCATGATCCTGTTCGTGTTTTCAGTGGTTGTTTTCTCATTTGTCTACCCTATCCCCCTCTCATCCTCTCCATCACTCCAGAGTTCTACTCAATATTTTTCGTGACTAATATTCTCTCTTCTCCTCTTTTTGCAAACCCTGCGCCCTTTGCCGCCTTCGCGAGAACTCCCCCTCACATAGATCCATCCCACACTGTTCCTTCCGTGGTCCTTTCCGTGCCTTCCGTGGTAAATTTTGTATCCGGGATAGCTTCCTCAGCTTTTCCGCATGTTTTCCGCGGCAAACATCCCCCGCATCAGGTCGGCCCCCATCATGTCCGGGCTCTTCATGCTCTCCAGCCCCGAAAGAAAATCCTTTAAACCGAGGATCTCCTCCAGCATGATGAGCCTGACGAACAGCTCGTTCTCTTCAGATGTGGATACGGTGATGGTGTTTTCGTGCTGCACCAGGCTGATAAGGATTTTTTCTTTCCTGATATGGTAGATCGGCCGGGAAAAATCCACATGCTGTATAAAGAACTCCTCGTTTCTGAAGGCGTTCAGAATCTGCCCGCGGATAAAATCGGCCAGTTCAGGCCTGGGAAACTCGAGCTCGATGGACGCCTGCCGCCCCGCGGCTTTGCGCTCCCGTATCTTTTTCCTGTACCCGGAATCGCCCTCGAAACTCTTTACCAGCACCGGCGGCGCCAGTATGCTTGCCACCAGCAGGGTCATAATAGCCACCCCGAAGAGGTCGGGGCCGATGGCGCCCGACGAAAGCCCTATTCCCGCCACGATCAGGGTTACCTCGCCCCGGGGCAGCATACCCGAACCGATGCGGAAGGCCCCCCGGAGGTTGAACCCCGCAAACAGGGCAGGAACACCGCAGCCCAGGAGTTTGCCCGCCACCGCCGCCGCCGTGTAGATCAGACCGAATACGAGAACCCCCCTGAAGGCGGAAAAATCGACCATCATGCCCATGACGCAGAAGAATACCGGAACAAAGAACTGGTATACCCCTTCCAGCCTGTCCTTTATTTCATGGGCTACGTCCGTCTGGGAGAGCGAAAGTCCGGCCACGTAAGCCCCGATAATCATGGCCAGACCCACGGTTTCCGATAATCCCGCCAGGAGGAGGGCAATACCGAAGGACAGGCCGGTAATGGTTTCCATGGATCGGAACCGTTTCAGTCCCCGGGTAAGCCGGGGCGCCAGGATAATTCCGATAACCGTACAGGCTATCCAGAAACCGAAGGCCTTGGCGGCGATAAGTCCTATATGGCTCCAAGGAACGTGTCCCCCGGCCAGGGAGACCTTTGCAACACCCACAACCACCGCCAGCAGAACAATTCCGAGAACGTCGTCCAGGACGGCCGCCGCGAGAATGGTAACGCCCTCGGGCGAGGACATCTTCCCGCGTTCGCTCAGTATCCGGGCGGTTATGCCCACGGAGGTTGCCGTGGAGAGGGTACCCAGGAACAGCACCGTGGGGTCCAGGAACGATTCAACCCCGGGCAGCAGCCACAGGGCTATAAGGCTGCCGAGTCCGAAGGAAGCAACCACGCCGCCGAAGCCCACGATGGAGCCCTTGGCGGAAAAACGGATAAAGGTCGGCAGGTCGGTCTCCAGCCCGGAGGAGAAGAGCAGGACGATTGAAGCCACCATAGCGAAGCCGTAGAGTTCGGGAGTTACCGGGATTGCACCCTCCACCACGGGAAAAAGGGGGCCTCCCAGAAGGGGAATATCTATACCCCCCAGGGCGAAGGGTCCTATCAGCATTCCGGAGGCCAGTTCACCGAGAACCCGGGGACCTTTGAGATACCGTGAAAAAAGAAACCCGGTGATCCTCGAAAAGATGACGATCATCGACAACTGGAAAACGAGTATTGTCATGGCATGGGTCATTATTCTACCTCGATTCAGGCGGTAAGTATGCTGAGCATGTCAGCCTCCGTTTCCGCCTTCAGGAGCCGTTCGCGCTTTTCGGGTTCGTTCAACAGACGGGAAATCTCGGCAAGAAACTGAACATGCGGCCCCGTTCTGTTCTGCGGAGATATGGTAAGGATGAAGATCCTGCTCGGTTTTCCGTCCAGGGCTTCGAAATCGACTCCTTCCTTTTTAAGGGCGATACAGGCGTGGAGTTGGTCGACCGTATCTGTTTTCCCGTGGGGTATGGCAACCCCCTCCTGGATGCCGGTAGACATCTTTTTTTCCCGTTCCAGCACACACCGGAGGGCGCTCTCCCTGTCGGTAATTTTCCCGGCCGAGACAAGCAGATCAACGAGGTTTTCGATAACCTCCTGTTTCGTTCTGCCGGGAAGACTGCATGAGAGAACATCTTCGGAAAGGATCTTCTTGAGATTCATACTCCATACATTACGTTCGGCGATACATACTGTCAACCGTGTTTCACCGGTAGTGTTATCCACACCGTTAACGGAAAAGTGGATATATACCCTTGCATAAACCTTATTATCGGTCTATAGTCACCGGAATAGTCTTTCGGTTATCGGCCGGTTTGACGGGAGTGACATATTTCGGCCTTTACCGGGCCGGAGAGTATATGTTATCCAGCATGATAAAACCACGTTTTTAGAACCAGCACAGGTCGCTCAAACATACATCCGGGAGTACCCCGGTTTAATAGAAATTTTATAAAGATAAAGGGGAATAATTGTATGAAAAAGCGCGTAGACACCATGATTACTGCGTTCAGAGACGGATTTCAATCGGTATACGGCGCCCGGGTTTTTACCGCCGATTTCCTCCCTGCCGTAGAGGCCGCAGTCGAGGCCGGTATCGATCATTTCGAAGCCGGCGGAGGTGCCAGGTTCCAGTCCCTCTATTTTTACTGTAACGAGGACGCCTTCGAGATGATGGATTCCTTCAGGGCGGCCGCGGGACCGAAGGCCAACCTCCAGACCCTCGCCAGGGGGGTCAATGTAGTGGGACTGGACTCCCAGCCCAGGGACATCATACGTCTCCATGCCCAGCTTTTTAAAAAACACGGTATAACCACCATCAGAAACTTCGATGCCCTCAACGACGTAAACAATCTGACCTTCAGCGGAAGCTGCATAGTAGAAGCAGGCCTCAAACACGAGGTATGCGTCACCACCATGGGGCTGCCCCCGGGGCTTTCGGGAGCCCACACTCCGAAATTCTACATCGAAGTACTCAAACAGATTCTCGACGCGGGGATCAAATACGACTCGGTATGTTTCAAGGATGCTTCCGGAACCACGATTCCCGGGGATGTCTACGAAACCATACGCCAGGCCAGGAAACTTCTCGGAAAACGAAAACACATAACCTTTCATACCCATGAAACCGCGGGAACGAGCATCACCTGTTACAAGGCGGCCCTGGAAGCCGGGGCGGACCAGATAGATCTTTCACTGGCACCGGTATCCGGAGGGACGAGTCAACCGGACATCGTGAGCATGTGGCACGCCCTGCGGGGTACTGAATATGACCTGGGTGTGGATATCAAGAAGGTGCTGAAGGCTGAAAAGGTCTTCAAGGAATGCATGGCCTCGTACTTTATGCCCCCGGAGGCAATGAAGGTAGAACCTCTCATTACCTTCTCACCCATGCCCGGTGGAGCTTTAACTGCGAACACCCAGATGATGCGGGACAACGGAACCCTGGATAAATTCGACGTGGTGGTGGAAGCCATGGAAGAGGTTGTCCGACGCGGCGGGTTCGGTACCTCCGTTACCCCGGTCTCGCAGTTCTACTTTCAGCAAGCCTTCAATAATGTCCTGTTCGGTCCGTGGGAGAGAATCGCCGAAGGCTACGGCAAGATGGTCCTCGGCTATTTCGGCAAGACTCCCATCCCCCCCGATCCGGAAATAGTAAAAATTGCCCGGGAAAAACTCGGCCTGGAACCAACCGATCGGCTGGTTATCGATATCAACGACGACGACCCCACAAAAGGCGTCAAGAAAGCGGTCGACATGCTGACTGAAGCCGAGCTCCCGGTGACGGACGAGAACATTTTTATCGCCGCCACCTGTCTCGAGAAGGGTATTGCGTATCTCAAGGGGGAGGCAAAAATCGGCGTACGCAAGAACGGATATGCCGACGGAGAAGCCCGGCCTTCCGCGGCTCCCGCAGCCCCCTCGCGGCCGGCTGTCCCGCAGGAAGCCCCTCGGCCCGAGGCTCCGGAAGAACCGTCGGCAGAAAAGGCACCCTCCGGCGGCGGAGGCACTCAGGTTACCGCCCACCTGCCCGGGACCATTGTCCGCGTTACGGCATCCGTGGGTCAACAGGTACAGCCGGATGACATTATTATGGTTATCGAGTCCATGAAAATGGAAATGGATATCCAGGCCGGTGTCGCGGGTACCATTTCTTCAATTTCAGTATCACCGGGCGATCCGGTACAGAACGGAACGCTCCTCGCGGTGATTTCCTGAATACGCATCTGATTCAAAGGAGGAAGATATGAATTATCATGAAAAGGCCGAGGAATTACTTAAATGCTACGTAAAAGTATTTCGCAACCCCGGCAGGGAAAGCCTTATAAGCGATTCGGTGGAAACAAAGACCGCCATGACGCTTCCCACAGGTACCCTGGTCACCTGGACGCCGACGGAATCCACCGGCAGAAGTCCGAAGGACACCTATATAGTACGGCATACGGCCGGCGCCGGTACCGTGGACTGGGACTCTCCCAACAACATTCCCCTGGAACCTGAATCTTTCGAGATGCTGGCGCAAGACGCATTTGCCGCCCTGGATTCGAAAAAACGGCTCTACGCCCTGGACCGGGTTGTCGGAGCCGATACGTCCTATGCGTTACCGGTGCTCACTATTACCGACAACGCCCTTAGTGGATTATTTGTGGATAACATGTTCAGAAAAGTTCCGGAGGATATCGAGACCAGCGCGTTTCATACCAAGCCCTTTCTTCTCCTGGCTCTTCCCTACGAAAAACTCGACCCGGCCCGTTACAAGGGTCGACTCCGAGAAATGCCCGGCGGTTCGACATCCGATATGGCTGTGGCCATGGATTTCGACAACCGTATCGGTATCGTCTTCGGATCGGCATACATGGGGTCGATAAAAAAATTGATTTTTACAGTCATGAACTACTACCTGCCCGAGCTGGGGATTCTGCCCCTTCACTGCAGTGCTAATGAAGGTCCCGACGGCAGCAGCGCCCTGCTTCTCGGCCTGTCCGGAACCGGAAAAACCACCCTTTCGGCCGATCCCCAGCGGGCCCTGATAGGTGATGACGAACACGGCTGGAGTAAAAACGGCGTGGCCAACTTTGAAAACGGCTGTTATGCCAAGCTTATCAACCTCAATCCGGAAAAAGAGCCGGAAATCTTTCGGGCGGCCTTTCATGCCGATCACTACCTTTCTCACGGATCTATTGTGGAAAATGTCATGGTATACCCCGACGGAACCTTCGACCTGGACGACGACCGGTTTACTCCCAACTCGCGGGTTTCGTATCCCCTGCGGTACCTGTCCAACATAAAGCTTTCGGCCACTACCGGTCATCCGACCACCATCCTGTTTCTCACGGCCGACGCCTATGGTGTTCTGCCCCCGGTGAGCAAATTGTCCTCGGACCAGGCAAAGCTCTGGTTCATGATGGGATACACGTCCAAACTTGCCGGAACCGAAACCGGAATAACCGAACCCCAGGCAACCTTCTCACGGTTTTTCGGGCAGCCCTTCATGCCGAGAAACCCGCGGGATTATACGGACCTCCTGGAAGAGTATACGAGCACCTATAAAACCAATGTATTTCTCATCAACACAGGCTGGAGCGGCGGTCCCTTCGGCGTCGGCAGTAGGATAGACATCAATGTCACCAGGGCCATGGTGCGCGCGGCCCTTAACGGATCACTCGATTCGGTTGAGTATTCCGAAGATCCGGTATTCAAAGTACAGATACCGGGATCCTGCCCCGGGGTGGATTCCACCCTCCTGGTACCGAAGAATACATGGAAGGATAAAAACGATTTCGATAAGACGGCACAAAAACTGGCAACCCAGTTCAAGAATTATTTCGATAAAGCCTTTGCCGGAAAAGTGAGCGATGACATCGCGGCCCAGTGCCCCGGTGTATAACGATAAAACCGGCCGTCTCCGGCCGGTTTTTTTATAATCCCACTGAATAAAACACCGATATTCCTAATTTAAAGAAATTCAAAACAGCCGTAATTGCGGTTCCCAGAATCGTACCGAGTACATCACCGAAAACTGATCCTGAATCGTCCACCACCTCTACGGGACTGGCCGTAGAAATAAAATCGGCGGCCACATCGAAGCCCAGTTTTCCGGCTCCTATATCGAAGAGCGGCGGTGCCATACCCAGCGTGAGGAAAGGAATAAACCCCAGTTCCTCGTCGGCCTGGGGTTCGGTAAATCCGGTTTCGCTCTTCTCCGGGTCCGGCGGCTTTACCATGAAACTTGCGCCGCCGCCCAGGTAAAACCATCCGAGTTCAACCGCGATATAAGGAGCGATATATATATCCAAGAACTCCAGGCCGAAGTAATTTTTTACTCCTCCACCGACGGCGAATAAACCCATATCGTACATTACTTCAGGAGACACGGTTATGTAGGTTGAATAAACAGAAAGTGCCGCACCGGCACCGACATCGAGGCGTACTGTGTTTCCGTCATCCTCGGCAAACAGTCCGATGGAAACAAGAACGAAAACAAGCACGAAAAATATTTTCTTCATTGTTGTCCTCCTGTCCTAAAAAGATATCACAGTAGAACGAAAATTTCAGATCGGTTCCGCGCAACCGTCCTGTGAACGGATTTCACGAATTTCATCGGAAATTTTGAGAAACACATCCACCAGCAGGGGATCGAAGTGCTTTCCCCGCTCCTGGAGAATAATTTTGACCGCCTCTTCATGGGGAAAGGCTTTCTTATACGGCCGCTCACTGGTAAGGGCGTCGTATACGTCGGCCAGCGCGACAATGCGGGCCGAGAGGGGTATATTCTCACCCACCAGGCCTTCCGGATACCCCGATCCGTCCCAGCGTTCGTGATGATAATAAGCAATCTGTTTGCCCAGGGTTAGAAATGATTCGTATCCTATTTCGTTGTCGATAACCCTCAGCGCGTCTCCCCCCATTCTGACATGGTTTTTCATCACTTCGAATTCTTCGATAGTCAGCTTTCCCTTCTTCAATAGAATGGAATCTTCTATTCCGACTTTACCGATATCGTGCAGAACAGAAGAAAGGGAAAGATCTTCAATGTAGTTATCACTGATGTAATCCCTGTATTTCTCGGTCTTCTTGAGCCTCCGGGCAAGCAGATGCGTATACTTCCGGATTCTCTCCAGATGTTCTCCCGTGCAGTGGTCGCGGTACTCGGTGAGTTTAGCAAAACCGATAATGGCGGCGGATTGGGTTTCTTTTATCTGGACGATGGAATCTTCCAGTTTTTTCTCCAATTTTATTCTGGTCGTAAGGTCCTTTTCCAGGATGAACAGGGCAAAGAGGTCATTTTTATCTATCTCTATGAGAAAGTACGTTACATAGGTGTAAATCCAGGTGCCGTCCTTCTTTTTCCGAGGAATTCCGAGCTCTATGTAACGACCGCCGTGCTCCCTGGTCAGGGCTATGATTTCAGTAATGGAAGGCCGTTCCGGCCCGAGTTTGAAATAGAGGTCGTAATCTTCTCCACGCAGTTCATTCCGGGAATACCCGTACAACCTTTCAGCCGAATTGTTCATGTTTACGATCTTTCCCAGTTCATCGACGATGATGATGGACGAAGTTATGATCTCGAACAGTCGGTTGTAGTTCGCTTGAGAGACCTTGAGCTGCTCCTTGAGAAGATGATTCTTCGAAAGGTCCTGAAGATGAAGGGTGTACCCCGAGGTCCTGTTTTCACCGTCCACATGTATCCATGCCTGTTCCAGGAAAGGAATTATGTCTCCTTCGGCCGATCGAACCGATACCACTTCTTCGCATGACGGTGAGGAGGGGGTAACTATATCCCTGAGGCGATTAAAACGCTCTCCGTCTTCGTAGAGCTGTTGCAATTGGTACGATGTCTTTGAATCATATTCTAAAAGCGAATAAAAAGCCGGGTTTGCTTCCAAAACGTTTCCGTCGGTATCAACCGAGAGAACGGGGTCTGATATATTTTCGTAAAAGTGCCGGTAGAGGTTGTTTTTCCATGGTTTCGGCTCCTGTTTCCATCCGGGATGCACCGTAAGAATAACGAATGTTCCGGATGATGTTCCATAATCGGACTTTTTTAACAGAAGTTTCCTGGCGACCCCGGATTTATCGACGATGGTTATATTCTTTTCCTTCGCATCGTCTTCATCCAGCTTGAAACGGGCAAGAAAATCCCGCTGATTATTCAGGATGGAGACGGAATCCCAGCCGCACAGCCGGGTGAATCGCTTGTTGATAAAGATCACCGATCCCGCAGGGTTGAGAAGAATGATTCCGTCGTGCGATTCTTCTAGAATCTTCAGGAAAACTTCAGAAAAATCATCCATATCTTTTAAATCCAGCTACTCTCTGCCGGTTCATGCCTAGAGGTGCTATAGTTACTATGTCGGCATAAGAAAGGCGCCTTTAAAGAAAATCTACTGTCCACGACCTTGGACAGTAGAAAGGAATTACGATAAGCGGCGTTTTTTTCGCCGGACAGTGGCGTTTATGGCATTAGCCCTTACCAGGCGTTTGGCAAGCAGTTTTGAGAGGAATATGCCGTAATGAGGATATTCTTTGATAACCGAGACAAAGGCCTTTCTCGATATTTTAATGAGTTTACCCGATGTTTCCGCCCTGATGGTGGCACTACGCCGCTTGTTGAGGAGAAAGGACATCTCACCCATAAAGATATCCGTAGGAGAAAGAACTCCCACATGCCGGCCTTTATGAAAAACACTGAAGGTGCCGCCGGCAATGTAGTAGAGATAATCACTTGCTTCACCTTCGTTAATAACGATATCGTTCGGCCGCGTGTAAACCGCTTCTTCGCCGGTAAAACCCACCGGGGTGATCCTGGTAGCGGATTCATCATATCCCACGGTAATGGTCACTTCGTTTCCGATATCGTTATACTCGATCTTTTTTGCAATAAGGTTGGCCATCCTGATCCCCCGCCCGTGAAGAGCCATGGGACCTTCCCGTTCGATTTTCTCATTCAGCCCTTTTACATCAAAACCGTCGCCCTGATCCTTGATGATGAACTTGGTTGCGTCACTTTCGATTTCCCAGTCCAGGGTAACCGTTCTTTCCGCAATCTTCGGATTCCTGCACTTCTCTTCCACGAGCTCCACCACACTCAAACCACTGTCCATAAAACTGGTCTTTTCCTCAAAGGTGATGCCGCAGTTTCCATGCTCTACACCGTTGATAATAAGTTCCGCAAGGCAGAGTTGCAGGTGCATCTTGGAATCGGGATCTATAAGCCCCCGTTGGGACAGCATAGTTGCGGCAATACCTGCATAAATGGGTACCGCGAGGATGTCGTTCCGTATAGTAAAGGACCCGCTTGCTTTCTCGAACAGGCGTGGAGAGAGTTCCTTTTGAAAGATAATTTGGTAATTCCTTTCAATGATCTGAACACTTTTGAGTATGTGGGAACGAATCCTGTACGTATTAAGAAGGGCAAGAATGTTGACCTCCTTCAGTTTTTTTAAAAGCTCTTCTTCATTTGCCTTTTCCTGGTCGAACAAACCGATGATACCGAAATTATGAAGCCAGGAATCTCCAATTATTTGTTTTACAATGTAATCGATATCGATCTTGGAATCGGAAAAATTAATAATGACGATTTCAGGTAAATCGTAGTTGAGGAACTCGAGGATCCTGTTCTCCTCTTCGAGGAACCGCACATCATATACTTCACTCGTGGGTTTTTTAAAAGCCTCGGCAATTGTTTTATTGATTGTGGCGTCGGAACTGATAACTCCTAAGATACTCATCCTAAAGGTCCTCCGAAAAAAACGGCATTTTAGACTCCTAGTATGTTCTCGTCATAATCGGTCTTAATCTTCACTCATGGATACACAGAGATGAATCATTTAGTTAAAAAAGGAAACGGCGGCGGTCTTTTACGACTCGAGAGAAAATACTTTGTCCTCGATGAAAATCCTTACCAGTTCCCGGTCCACCTTTCCTTCCTCCGCTTCTTTCCGGAGTATGTCCAGGGCTTCTTCCTTGGTAAGAGCTTTTTTATACGGCCGGTCGCTGGCCGTCAGGGCGTCGAAGAGGTCGGCTATCATCATCATTTTCGAAGCAAAGGGAATCGCCTGATCGACGAGACCGTCGGGATACCCATTGCCGGTAAGAACTTCATGGTGGGAACGACTTATTTTGGGTATATCCTTCATGGTGCTCGTCCAGGGTATATTCTTTAGAAACTCGTAACTGTGAATAACATGAGACTCGATCTCCTGCCTTTCCTGTCGGCTCAAACTGCCTCTCTGTATTGAAAGTAGATCAAACTCGTAATCGGATAGGTAAGGGTGGGTATGACCGTTTATATCAGTATAGGTTTGCCGAGCAATTTCACCGAGGATCTTTGCCGGTTTCTCATCGAGGAATTTCGGTTCGTTGGTATCCAGGATGGTATCCAGATATTCACGGATACGCTTTTTATCCTCTTTTTCCTGTGCCTCCAGCTCGGGGAGGGATTGCGCGTAGGCGGCGGCGCCTTCTTTTTCGAGGACCGCTAGTCTTTTTGCCAGGTATTCCGTCTCTATACATTTCTGTATATATGCAAACCTCGCCTTGAGGGTTTCAACCTGGTCGGGATAGAGTTTCTTTGCCTTGACCAGTACATGTTCCCTTACCCCTACTTTACCAAAATCGTGAAGCAGGCTCGCATACCGGATTTCCTTTATATTCTCCTCGTTAAAAAAAACGTCTTTGTACTTTCCGGAGTTCCGCCGATTGACGGCGTGCGCCAATCCTACCGTGTACAGGGCAACCCGGTTGGAATGGCCGCTGGTGGTAGGGTCCCTCGATTCAATCGCCTTTACCGAAGCCTGAACAAAACCCTCGAACAGTGTTTCTATTTCATTGTAAAGGAGGTTGTTCTCCAGAGATACGGCGGCCAGGGAGGATAGCGCCAGGATGATCTCTTCGTTCTCCCTGTCATAGGGGATAACCTCCCGCTCGGTTATTTCCCGGTCGGCCAGTTTTGTCCCGTACTTTTTCTTTTTATTGAGCAGCTGTATAACCCCGATGACCTTTCCCTTGTGATTCATCATCGGCAGGGTGAGCATGCTCTTGGTCCTGTACCCCGTAGCTTCGTCGTAGCTCTTGTTGAAGACAACTCCGCTGCCGGCGGAGATGGAGTACGCGTCGGGAATGTTGAGCACCTTACCGGTTACCGCCACGTACCCGGCGATGGAAGCCGTATTGAGGGGCATCCGGAATTCGGTAAAATCGGTGGGGTTCGAGTCGTTCTGGGCTATCTTGAACAGAAGAGTCTGCTCTGTTCCCCCCTTGTCACGTTCCAACAGGTAGAGACTTCCGGCGTCCGAATGGGTTATCTCCCGGCATTTTTCCAGGATGAGATTGAGGAGTTTTTCATTGTCCCTCTCAGCAGAAAGGGCGATGGCGATACCGAGGAGATCACGATTTATCTGCTCTTTACGCTTTAAATCCCGGTCGTTTTCGTTCATTAATCGGCGCATCATCTGCGTTTTGTCGACGGAACGTATTATCTCTATAACGGCTTCTTCGCAGGGGAGGCGGGCGAGTTTCCGGAATACCCGGTTTTCCATATCACCAGTACATCTACCGTCCGGATCGACCAGGATAACCGAGGAGAGCCCCGGTATGTCCGCCCCGGTGATACCCTTCAAGGTGCTGCAATGAAGAATAAATACCATATGATCGGAATTACTACCCTTCCGGAGTTCGGAGGGCGTATATTCATGGATTGTAATCCCCGGCTGCTTCCGTAGGCGGGTTGGAAAATTTTCTACAAGGGGATCAAGATATACATTGATATCCTGTGGATTATTCACGTGTAGAGTTTAATCGATATTAAAAAGCTTAGCAACAAGTTCCGAGGCCAAGGGAACCCGGTCGGCTCTTTCGCGCGGAGAAAACCTGGTTATCAATGAATTATATACCCGTTCCGTATCGGGGTCGATGAGCCGCAGCTCGGTCAACCCTTCGGCGGAGGTGGAAACAGCCAGAATAAAGGCGGCATCTTTCCTCCGCCCGGTAATCCGGAACCAGGAACGGTCCAGCAGGCGGGAAAAGCCGCCGGGTATGTCACCCTGCAGATATACCGGGAGGGATAATCCGTATCGGAAAAAAGCTCCCCGATTCAGTTGGTACAGCTTCCTGAATAATCCTGCGGCTTCCGGGGGGTTCCGCCTGTATACCAGGGGTGCAAGACATGATAGGGCTTCCACCAGGGCGCTTTTTTCCCATTCATCCTCCAGGCCTTCCACAGCTCCGAAAAGAAGGGATATGTCCGACAGTATCCTGCCCCGTTCGAGGAGATAGTAGGGCTCGGCCTCGGGTGCCATGTCGGTTTCAAAATCCTCGGCCAGGGCGAGGTACTTGAGCGCAACGTCCTGGTAATCGCTGTTTCCTTTGTAGAAAAACCAGTTGGCGTCCAGAACATTTCCGTCTTCGAGGTAAGAGAGCCCCACATCAAGGCACAGTGCTTTATACCGCCGCCCGTGATACCAGGAAAGGGTCCTGAAGCTAATACCACGGACCAGTCCGGCCAATCTCTCGAATCCCCCGCCGGGGGTCTTGACGCTCTTCGACGCCAGGGCCCGGTAGATGTCCTCGTATATTCTGTGAAGCTCCAGGCGATGCCGTTTCATGTCCGTTCCAAAGTAAAACATCCAGGAAGTATCTTCCGCCTGTCTCACTTCTTCCAGGTACGCCAGGGCCCTGTCGGGATGGCCGAATTCGGAGTGGAGATCCGCCAGGTTCATCATGGCCAGGGGGGTAGTGTCCAGGGAAAAGGCTTTTTCGTATTCCGTTTTTGCATGCCCGTAGTCGGCCCTGAGCTGGTACAATTCACCCAGGGCTATATGCCCCGGGGCTCGTTCGGCCATTTGGAGGGAATGCCGGGTTGCTTCCAGGGCGTCGTTGAACCGGTAAAAACTCTGCTCGAGGAGGGAAAGGTTGTAGTAGGCCACAGAGGCAAAGTATTTTCGGCCCGCGTCGAGGGCGGCGTTAATCGAATCCAGGTAGTTTTTTTTGGCCTTTTCATATTCATACATACCGGAATATATCGTACCCAGGGTCATGGATAGACCGGGTACTGTTCCATAGGTTTCAAGGGCTTCCAAAAGCAGCTCCTCGCCCTTGGCCAGCTGAAAGGTCTTGAAATACATCCAGCCAAGGTCGATGATAACCTCCAGGGAATCGGGATACAAACGAAGAATTTCTTCCAGCGTATCCGCCGACTCGAAATTACGGTTCAACATGCCCTGGGTTGTAGCCACGGCATAGAGGATGTCGAAATCTTCCGGGGCCCGCTCCCTGGCCTTGTTGTATTCTTTCAGCGCCAGGGAATACAGCTCCTTTTCGTAGTAGAGGTCCCCGAGCATCCTGGAAAAAACCGGGGACTCCGGATAGGCTTCCCTTCCTTCCATGAGTATCTGCACCGCGTATTCATACCGTTCCGATTCCACGGCCTCTTCCGCCTCCTGGACATACCAGTCCGCGTCCCGAACCTCCTGGCCGGTACAGGGCATCGGGGCGACAAGAAGAAGTATCGGAATTATGAAATATCTCATCCCCTTCTCCTCCCGAAGCCGAAGGGATTGAGAAACCCGGCAACCCGCCTGGGCAAGGAAAGTGAACCGCGGATGGAGGCCTTCAGGGTCGCGTAACATTCCAGGGAGTCTCGAAAATCTTCAGGGCCGAAACTCCGGCTGAAAAGCGCCTTCAGGTACATAGCCGTAAAGGGCTTCATCTTTGTGCCGTATCGTGTATCGATCCTTTCTGCGTATTCACTGACCGTCTCGCCGGTCCGTTTCCCGAGGCCGAGATTCCTCAGAATAAACCGCTCTTTACTGTAGAGCCGTTTCACCTTTGGGCCGGCCTTCTTTTCCTTCATTGCCATGAAGGCATACACAAGCCGGAAAAGTACGCATATACAAAGATACATACCGGGCAAGAGAAGGTACCAGGCGGACACAAGTCGCTTTAACCTGGCAACCGTGCGCTGAAACCAGTCCACCGGGCCCTTCTTATCGTCTTCCGGCAGCCCTTCTTCTTCCTTTAGTTGATACCTGTTCTTGAGAATCTCTTCGATGAGGGAAGAAACCTCCTGCATATCCATGCTCTCGAATTGGTACTCCTCTCCGGGAGCAATAACCCTGGAGGTCGGGTCAAACTCTATCCAGCCGTATCCTGGAAAAAATACCTCTACCCAGGCGTGGGCCATATCAGCCCGGACGGGGAAATAATTGAAAATTTCACTGCCCGGATCGGTGAAGAATCCAACCGCCACCCTGGCCGGAATCCCGACACTGCGGGCCATAAGCGCCATGGCAAAGGCAAAATAACTGCAGTACCCCTTTTTACTCTCGAAAAGAAAATGATGAAGCTGGTTCCCGTCGCCGGCCACACCCGGCTTGAGGGAGTAGAAATAATTCTCCAGCAGGTAGGATTCGATGGCCACGACCCTTTCATAGTAGGTATCCGCGGCGGATGTAACCTCCAGGGCGCGTTCCCTGACCGCTTCATCTCCACCGTACTCCGTATAATACTCATAGAGAGCGGTATCCATGAGAGAAACCGGCCCAGGGCATTCAGATAACTCGAAGGGAATGAACCCTGAAACCCGGGACTTGACCCGGTAGATTCGCAGGAAGGAGGATTTATCCCAGTTGGTCAGGGGAGCAATGTTTACAGGATAATTGATGCTGATTAGAGAGGAAGGATCGAAATTGACGATATAATACTCCTGTAGGACATCTTCCCTCCCCCGGTACCCCGGATCGTGCAGAGACACCGGCGAATCGGGCACCACGGTTCTGAAGCCTCGGCTTCCGGGCTCCGCCTCGAAGAAGAACCCTTCGCCGCTTCGATAGCCGGAGAGAATAAACCTTCTCAGGAGCACCGAATCTTCTCCCCCTTCTTTCCTGACCAGAAGAACAAGGTCGTCCTCCAGGGATATCTCGCTCTCCAGCCGGATATACCTGGAAAAATCAAACCTGAAAAAGGTCGGCTTGATAAGACCTCCTCCGTGTGAGACGGCCTCCCGGGTGTACCAGTTGTACATAAAGAGAAGGAACAGAATGAGCAGGGGTACCAGCACCCATACAAGCGGCTTGTACTTTCGCCCGGGGTGTCCCGAAAGCCGGGTTCGCAGGGTGGTTGTTTCCACGAGGATAAAAACCTGCAACAGAACATAGAGGAGTGAGGCCAGGGCGAGATAACCGGGATGGGGATATATCTTTACATCAAAACCCGCCTGGCTCCAGAACAGGGCGGCAAAAAAAGCGGTATTCAGCCCGCATTCCCATGGTATAAACTCCCTGTATCTCCGGGAAAGGAAGGTAAAGAGCCAGACAATCAGAACCGCCGGCAACATGGGTAAAAAGGTGGAATCGAACCGGAAAAAGAGAAAATCAGCCCCGGGTTCGGTTGTACCGACCTGGTAGACATGAAAGACAAGGAAGACAAGACCCCGGCCCGCCGCCAGTATTGCTCCGAAGAGCGCCGCGGCAGGTAAAAACCGGAGCCGTGAACGCTCCAGGAAAAAGGCTGTGAATACGGAAACAAAGAACAGAATAATTGCCGGCAGCAACAGTACCATGTCGCCGAGGTACCGCATGGCGTGAAAAACGAGGAACCCCAGTGAAACGGTTCGCGCAATGAAGAGCCGTACGGACACCCGGCTTTCAATACATCCGGACATCGTTCCCCCTTCCCCAGTGTCCAAAGCGCCGGAGATCTTCTTCCAGTACCCGGTTATAGCCGTCAGGAATTGCCCCTCTGTCTCGGCGGCCGTCCGCCGGCTTTTCCCTGAACAAGAACCGACGGAGGATAGACTTCTTCCCTGTGTTAACCGGCTTCGGCGGTTCGGGCAGAAAAATAAAGGTCCTTCCCTTCGTTGAGCGGAGGAATGTTTTGCAGCCGGGTGAAGAAGGAAAACTAAAGAGGTAGGTTGTCGGAGGGGGTGCTTCCGGGAGGGGAATCGTCCCCTCACTCCACCATGCCCCGGTAAAAAAGCGGAAGGCCGGCTCTCTGTTTCCCCCGGACGCCGGTACGGCTTTTTCCGCCCCGGTGTAGGAAAGCCAGGTATCCCGGCCTTCGTCTATAAACTGAGCCGCTACACCACAGGCAAAGGCAACAGCCCTGTCCAGAAGTGGTTCCAGGTCGACCGGCCGGAACAACTCAGGCGTCGAAGTATCCACCGCCACGAGTATCCGGGAGCTCGGCGGGGGAACTTCCTCCCCTATGCGTATATACACCTCGCCCATATGGGCAAACATGTTCCAATTTACCCGCCGGATATCATCGCCGGGATAATACTTACGGGCGTCGAGCAATTCATCGCTTCGGACAAGGGTTTCACGCACGGCGCTCATTTTGCCGCCGCCGGCCGACCGGCGGGGCATATACGGCGGAGCCGGATTATCCGGGATAACCGTAAGGGAATTCTTGCTTGCCCTGGGGATGGAGGATGCTGTAAAGCCGAGGATATCCCGAACGGTCACGTGTACCGTGTCTCCAGTATAGATTCCCCGTTGCCGGGGAGTAAATTCAATATATCCTTCGTTCACACCGGAGGATAACAAACCCTCGACAGTACACCGGCGGGTCTTCCACACCAGGCAGGCTTGGCAACCGACGTAAAATACTGGAAGAATAATACCGGGGAGCACCGCTTTTACATGTACCCGGGTGGGTCTCCCGACAAAGGCTGTGTCCGGAAACGCGAGGTCGAAGTGTTCAGGTGCGGCGATAACGGAACGGGCGACCGATGCCCGGACAATGATATGGGCTAACCAGGTATACGCAATGAGGAAGAGAAATCCGCCGCCCCATAACAGCAGAGCCAGCTCGAACCGCAGCAGCCCCGTAAGCAGGGCCGCCGCGGAAAGAAAAAAAAAGCAACCCCCCGGCCGGTAAGCGGTATGAATCTGTTACCGATAATCGATGCGATTGAGGACCCCAAGGGCAGCCTCCCGGATGAATTTTTGTCCGTCCAACCCCTGTTCTTTCAGTTTGAGTCTGTGTGTAAGGACAAGGGGGGCGAGATCAACAATATCCTGATCAATGACATAGTCCCGGCCCCTCACAAGGGCCAGGGCCCTGGCCGCCTGCAGCAGCATGAGATTTCCCCGCGGAGATACCCCCAGTTGAACGCCGCTGTGTTCCCTGGTGCCGGCTCCGAGTTCCGTAACCGCCCGGATGAGTGTATCGTCACAGAAGACGGAAAGAACCGCGTCCCGCAATGCCAGAACATCTTTTTTTCCGCAGACGGGGGTTATACCCGGCATGACTGTCCTGGAAGGATCTCCCGATACAATACCGAACTCCGCTTCCGCATCCGGATACCCTATGGACAATCGCATCATGAACCGGTCTACCTGTGCCAGGGGAAGGGGGTAGGTGCCTTCGATATCCACCGGGTTCTGGGTCGCAATGACAAAAAAGAAAGGGTCCATCCGGTGAGTCTTATTACCCACGGTCACCTGGTTCTCCGCCATTACTTCGAGAAGGGCGGACTGGACCTTGGGGCTGGTCCTGTTTATTTCATCCGCCAGGAGGATATTTGCAAAGACCGGGCCCGGTTTAAAGGAAAATCTTCCCGATTCGGGGTTGAACACATCCACGCCCGTAATATCGTAGGGGAGTAGATCGGGGGTAAACTGTATCCTGCTGAAGCGAATCCTGTTATTCTTTCCACCCGATGCAACGAGACTCGCCAGGGTTTTCGCCACCGTGGTTTTACCCAACCCGGGCACATCCTCTATGAGCAGGTGGCCGCCGGCCGCGAGACAGGTGACGACGTATTCCAGGAAACTCCGTTTGCCCATAATGACTTTTTCCAGGTTATCCACCAGGGAACGAAGGAGTTCAATACCCTGCCGTATGCTTGCGTTTGACGCTTTTTTATCGGCCATTGAAACAGAGTGTAACATGTATATCCCGGCAAATGAAAGGGGGGCTCGTTTTCATCTTTTTGCCGGCTTACCGGATCCCATCCAGGAAGGAACGGAGTTCTTCCTCATACGACGTCATTTCCTCGCCCTCGCCGCTGCGCAGGTAGTACAGAAAAGCCCTGCTCCTTCGCCCGTTCAGGCCTTCGGCCGCCCGGGAATATATGGCGGTTTGTAAAGCATACCGCCCGGGGCGGATATGCGCATCCGATTTAAAATCGATAATGATATTTTCATCATCCGTTTCGATAAACAGGTCCGGCTGGGCGCTTATATACAGAGCGCCCTCCGGCCTGTCATAACGGTACAGCAGGAGCCTTTCCGAATGACAGGTGCTATTCCCGGGCAAGGAAGCAAGAAAGGCCCCTTTGAGAAAACCGTCGGCTAAAAGCCGGGCATCCGCCAGTATGGTCTTCAGCTCCGACGGAGGCAGGGCGGACAGGGCGGGGGGAACCGCCGGTTCGCGGAGTTTTTCATCACCCAGGGCATGCTCTATAAGGGCATGACAGTATGTACCGAAATCGGTTTCGAGGCGGCGGGCCGTAATAATCGAGTCGCATTGCAGGCCGGGCAGCTGTACCGCCTCACCTTCCGGTAATTCCGCGGCATACAATTCGTTCAGTTCCGAAGCGGTCCATTCCTCCCTGCGGCAGGTATACTCCAGCGTCCCGGCGCGGGCATAGTCTTCCGCTGCCCGGGAAAGAGCCACCCCCTTCCTGGAGACGTCGGCCTCCCGAAGTTTCTCCTCGGTCACGTCCCCTATCAGCCGTACCGACAAGCCTCCGTTCCAGCCTTCCGTCGGACGTTCGGTGTCAATACCGGCGGCCTGCAGAAGCATATTCAGGAGAACATCCTCCCGTTTTCGGTTATTCTGATTATGACACCCGGAAAAGATCAGGTGATCCCGCGCCCTGGTGGCGGCGACATAGAGTAAGCGTTTGAGTTCGGCAAGATCTTTTGCCTTTTCTTCATCCCGGGCAATCTCGTAAAAATAATTTTTCTTGCCCGTCCCGCTCCCGGTGGTATAAAAGGCCGGCCCGTGTGATTCCGATATATAGTACGGTTTTTCACCGTCCGGACCGGACCTGCCGGCGTTTCCCATATTCGCCAGTATAACCACGGGAAACTGTAATCCCTTGGATTTATGGATGGTGAGAAGCTGTACCCCATGCACATACCCCCGCAGGAGCGAAAGCTCCGATATCTTCTCATACCCCCCCAACCTGGGACGGACCTGGTCGAGAAACAGGGCGGTACACATCCCGTTCTTATCAGCCGAGTAGGCATACTCCCGAAGATACTCGAAATATTCCAGGTAACCGTGATACGCCGGCCGCCGGAGGACAACATAACGGTATCCCCGGTCATACCAGAGGAAGTAGAGAAGTGACACGATTCCCGTTTTGTCTATCCGGCTCCGCAACCCCCGGATGACCTCCTCTCCGGCGGCGTATCGTTTCCGATCGTCCTCCGAGAGACCGGATATCGGTTCACCGGTCCAGGCCCCCCTGGACTGAAGGAGCACTTGCGCAAAACCCTCGTCGGAGATATTAACAAAGGGAGACCGCAGGAAGGACGCCAGGGCAAGCCGGTCTTCCGGATACACTGCGCACTCCAGGGCTGAATATATATCGTTCACCGGGGATTCGAGAAAAAGAGCCCGGACATCCTGGGTTACATAGGGCACACCGAGAAGCCGAAACATTTTTTCATACCGGATCTGGTTACTGGTAGAACGCATAAGCACGGCAAAGTCACTGTAGCGGACGGGCCGCACCGTACCTTCATCGGATACCTGAAGGTCCCCCTTTTCCACGGTTTCCCGTATGTACGAAGCCAGGTGAAACGCCTCGGCATCATCCGAGGGCAGGACCCCTTCGTCGGCATCCTTTTCATAGGGCTTGTAAAACAGCATGATCCGGGGATCCTGCTCGAGCTCCCGCTTCCGTGGTTCCAGGGGTGTAAAATCCGCTTCGAAGGGTTCCGCGGCACCTTCCATAACCCGTGAGAACAGGGTGTTGAAAAAAACGATCAGGTCCGGTTCGCTCCGATAATTCTTCGAGAGTATGATGCTCCCGGTATCCTCGCCGGATAATTCTCCCGCCAGCTCTTTGATGACACTGACATCGGCCCCGCGGAATCGATATATGGACTGTTTCTCATCACCCACAAAAAAGAGTTTTCCCGGCTCCAGTTCATCCGATCGGGGTATGCGATCCAGTTCGAGGTCCATTCTTTCCGCCAGGAGATAGAGAAGGTCTTTCTGCAGTCGATTATTATCCTGGAACTCGTCTATCATGATGTACCGGAAGGTTTCCTTGTAGTACCTGCGCACCTCACGGTTATGAAGCAGAATATCGAGGGCCATGGTCGAAACGTCACGAAAGGTCAGAAACCCGGCCTCGCGCTTGCGGCGCAGGAACACTTCCTGGAATTCACCGCAGAGATCAAAGAGAGATTCCAGATCGTCCCATCCTGCAAGAGTCCGGGCGGTAAGACCCATCAGGGAAAATACCGCCGCACTCCTCTCGACCAGGTCTTTGTATATCTCGAGAACCTCGTTTCCGGATTTCCCTCCGGGCTTTCTCAGTCTGAGGCCCTCCGCCTTGTCCGCCAGTTCCGAAAACCTTCCATCGGCCATGAGCGATCGACAGCAATCCGTACATCCGGCCAGGAGCTCCTGCCCCGTCCTTACGGATGAATAGCCGGTGTCTCCCAGATCTAAGCATTCCTGCTCAAGTTCACGGAGATCGGCAAGGGCTTTATTCAACGCTTTTTCCAGGGTGCTTTTCTGCTCCGCCGCCATTGAGGTAAAATCGTGTACTTCGGCCAGGGAAAAATATTCGTTTGCCAGAGAAGCAAAGAGCCCCTTCCAGACCCGTTCAAAATTGAAATGTAAAATACAGTTTCGCAAAGCCCTGTTATCCCGCTTTTCCAGGATGAAATCCAGGGCTTCCTGCTCCGCGAACCGGGCCGCTTCATCGGTATCCTGGGTAAAATTCCCGGGCATACCGAACCGGGCCGGATCGTTCCTGACCACCCGCGAACAGAAACTGTCGATTGTGGAGATCTGTGCGTCTTCGAAATGTCTCAGGGCCCGCCGGACCGTTTCATTATCCCGTTCTTCAGATAGAAGGCGGTGTATCCTTTCATACATCTCCGCGGCAGC
Organism: uncultured Spirochaetales bacterium; assembly: GCA_964410865.1. Lineage (GTDB taxonomy): Bacteria > Spirochaetota > Spirochaetia > JAFGDJ01 > JAFGDJ01 > JAFGDJ01. Next base: position 111,428 of record CAYPIQ010000002.1, read on the forward strand.
TTTTTTGGTAAAGGTGAGGGTAAGTATATTGTCTATACCGGCTCTACCTTCCCGTATAAGCCTGAGGAAGCGCATGGCCAGAACACTCGTTTTACCGGAACCCGCACCCGCGGTGACAACAACATTTTTTTCGCGATATACCGCCTCGGTCTGTCTTTCATTGAGATTCATGGTTCTATGATCCGTCTCCTTTCACCGGTTGGAACCGTACATAGAATTTTCTCCTGCACACCATCCTGTAGTCGCACCCGTCACATGTCTGGTCCCCGGTAAAGGAGAAATCACCACGCTGTAACAATCCTGCCATGTTCTCCGCCAGTTCAGGTATGGAATCGCCCCACCGGAAAAACGCCTCGTCGGTCATCCATCCGCCGTCTCCCCGGTCGAAAATTCTGGCATACCCGGCCTCGCTTATATCATAGTAGGCCGCGCAGGTCACATCAAAACCTTCGTGCTGTACCAGATGGGCGTACATCGGAAGCTGGTAAGATTTCGGGGCTTGTTCACCGGAAAACTCGCTTTTTCGAAAATAGACCCGCGTCTTGTAGTCGACGAGAAGGGTTTTATCCCCGGAAACCGACAGCCTGTCAATAAATCCCTTTAACAGTACCGGGGCTCCTTCCAGGGGGTAAGAGAGGCTTTTCTCGAGCCATACCGGCCGGTACCCGGGAAAATTCTTGGCTTCCGCCCGTATGAATTCTTCTCCCCGTTCCGACGCCCACTCGAGCTGGGTCTGCCAGACCGGTTCAATAAAAGCCCGCCCAGCCTTCTCCCAGGCCCGGGCGGTACGCTCTATTACGCTCCGGAATACCGGTATGTACTTTTCATGAGCACCGGGTTGAATACCGGCCTCATCCCGCCGAACCAGCTCCATGAACTGCTTGAAGACCTCATGGAGAAAGATGCCCCGTTCCAGCGGGTCCGGAAAAAGCGGGGCGGGGATGTTGTCATCCACATCGAGCAGATGGGTAAGGAGATATTGAAACCGACAAAGGTTAAAACTGTCGAGGCCCGTCGGGGATATGACGATCCTGCCTTCATCATCGGTGTTCTTCCCGGCCAGAGTGTGTGCAAGTTCTGTATTCCCGGAAAAATCAAAACTCGACGGTACCGAATGAAAGGCCGTCGACGAAATCCTGGAAAAGCCGAGTTTCATGCACTGCGGCAACCGTTCCGGCAGGGGAGAGGTTCCGTTCCAGTAGGACTCCTCCCCAACACAGGGTCCTGCTGACCAGGCCTCTCCGTCACCCTCCGTTTTGCCCTGAAGCAACGAAGGCGCCAGATGCGGGCCTTCAAAACCCTGCCCGCTGTAGCTTATAAAGACCTTCTCCCCGGATGCCATATAAAGAGAGAGGAAATCGTCGGTTATATCCATGTCCGTTATACCGCAGGCGAGCCTTTGGTCTTCCCGTAGAAAAGTAGGTAAGCTCACCGTTCTGCGAATACGAGCTTGATCGATTCCAATGATGAAATGAACGGACGGCATTATTCCGGCCGTTACGCCGTAGGGAAACACGCGTACTCCCAGGCCCGTTCCGCGCGGTACGTAGACACTTCCGGAAAGGTAGGTCAACCATAACTGAAAAGGCCGGGACTTCGATGGTTCGGAAAGGTATTCCTCAGTCTTTACAAGCTCTCCCAAACTGTCGAGGGCATATCGAACCACCTGTCCGTCGATACTGCTCCAGTTCTCCGGGTTCAGGAACCTGTCGATGAACGCATACATAGCAATGCGCAATTCATAGAAAGATGAGGCGTCGGACAGGCCCTTGACCCCTGAGACGATGGAATCCAGGTAATCCCGGAGCCGAGACAATCCGAAGGCCTTTAGTTTCCTCTTCCACAGGTTGACGTTTCCATAATTCTTCAGGAGGCCGTGTTCTCTGCCGAACCGAACAATGTTCGTACCGGTCTCCCGGTCCTTCCAGGGAAAGGCATGATCGAGAAACAACCGTTCCAGGGTTTCCAGTTCCAATCCGCCTGTACCGACTTCTCCAAGGAGCCTGAAAAACGCCCCCCCGCGGTAATCGGTAAGGGTTTTCCCGATACGTATGTCCAGGGGCACTCCGTAGAGCCGGGCTTCATCTTCCAGATAACGCCATTCATCTCCGTCAGGCAGGGTAATAACGATATCCCCGGGGCTCATACCGTCTTCCAAATACTCGGCAACCCCGGCCAGTACCCAATCCATCTCTTCCATGGTAGTTGGAAAGCGGTGGATTTCAGCTCCGGTTGTTGTCGCCTTAACGGGAAGCACATCAACATTCCGGCCTGTAAAAAAAGGGGCATAATCTCCAAAGTCCTCGATAATTTCGGGAAAACAGACAAGATACCGGGATTCACCGATTACAGGTTGCGCAGTGTGCCAGGAGGGCTCGAAGAAACCCTTCTCCTCAAGAAAGGTGCGGTAAGAGTCTTCGATAAATATCAAGTCCCTGTACACCGGACCAAGAGCATCCCCGCCCGCTGCCTCAGCGGCCTCCGAGACTGCCTTGCAGCCGGGAAGCATACGACTCAACCAGGAAGTAAAAGAAGAAGCGTTCCATCGGAAGTTTCCGGGAATAAAGGATTCCACGGAGACCTCGCCCGAAGCGACTTTTTGAAGGAAATATGAAGCAAATAATAGCCGTAACGCCCTGTTTGCCGGGCGCAGGGAATATTCCGTTGCAGTAATGCTTTCTTTGAACCGATCCCAGGAGAGAAAGCGGTCCGCCGGTACCGTAGACGCCACCCCGGCCGCCATTACCTTACGGCGCCAGAAATAAGCGGATATCTCCGAGGGGAATACCAGGGTTGTGCCGTTATCGGCCGCCGCGTCGAGAATTACTTTTTCGAAGGACATGACGGGGGATATTCTATACCAACACCTATTATATTACAATATACGCACTGTCCCCCACCGTGGACCTGGAAGCCGGCTAACTCTCCAGGAGGCAAGGACAAAAGCGGGCAGAGGATTGCAGGAGAACTTTTTCAGGTTCTGATAGGCCCGTCGCCACAAGAGTTCGGCCGGAAGTAAAAGTGAACCTCCAGGTCCACGGTGGGGGGCCACGGTGGGGGGACAGTAATTACTTGACATCTGCTGTAAAAATACCATACTATTGTTTTTGTAAAGGGGGGTGTAGCTCAGTTGGCTAGAGCGCGTGAATGGCATTCACGAGGTCGCGGGTTCGATTCCCACCACCTCCAGTCTCACGATTATTATGTCAGGAGATTTCAGTACGGAAAGTAATACCTTCTCCGGCGACATCGATCCGGAAATAGCCGATCTTATGGGCCTGGAGGACAAGGCGGGAAGCAGCAAACCCGATTTCAGCGATCTATTCGAGGAAGGTAAAAAGCCGGCGGAAGAAAAAGAGCCGGAAGATCTGACCCGGGAATCCTTCCCTAACATAACCCGGTTCTCAACGGAAAAAGAACAACCATACCTGGAAAACCCAAACTACTATAAGCTTGCCCTCACCGGCGAAGGGGAGGCTGCTCAGCGTCTTCACACCCTGATGTCCGGTTTTCTCAAGGCTCAGGATACGAAGGACAAGTCTCTCTACCGCGGAAAGATTATATCGGCATACTGGAACCTGCTGGAAAGGATTGTTCCTAAAATAAACCACAATCTGCCGGAACCGAAAAAAATCATGCTTCGCTTCGGCATCCTTCTTCCCACGATTCTCTCTCCTGAACAGCGGTCCGTCATGTCGCGTATCATTCTGGAAAATGAAACAGGAGAACCGGTCTACTACCCGGACGAATGGTTCGATAAAATCGCCAGGGGACACATAAACCCTTCCGCCCAGGACGAAGTCAAGGCTTCAAAATCCAACGATTCCCAGAGAATCCTGGGGCTGGTAGAAAAAGCCCGGGGGCGGAGAGACTTCCAGTTGAATGTCATCCGGAACAAAATGAGCGAGCTCGAGACATGCGAACAGGAACTTCTCAATGGGGCCGCCGAGCTTACAAGGCATGTCGTCAGAGAAAAATATGGTATAAAGCAGGAATACACTGCGGAACAGAAAGAAATCCTTGGAAATCTCAATTCCCTGCTCCGCCGGATAAGCAGTTTTGACAGGGAAATATCCGGCATGTACCGGGACCTGGAGAGGGCGGAAGCAAGCCTTAAAGACCTGCGGGAAAAGGCGGAGGAAGCCGGCGGCGATTCGATGGTAGACGGCAAGACCATCCTGGCCGAATTCAACACCTTCCGCCAGATGGCGAAAATGTGTGTGGGCCGCCAGGGTAATCACATGCCGGTTCTCATGAAACAGTACTTTCGGGCGAACCTCCGGGATATCGGTACAAGGGAAAACGTTATACGCTGTATGGCGGATGTGGAAAAGCTCGACCCCGGGGTCTTTTGCCGCACCTATAAGCAGGAGACCAGCCGTATCGTCCCACATGTAATCCTGATCCCCTGTTACGGTGACAAGGGCGTCTGCTGGGAACCCTTCGAGCGGTTCAACAAAGCAACCAGCCGCGGCCGAATCGCCATACCCATGTACCCGAAGGATCTCAGAGAAGCGGTAATTACGGCCCTGGGCGATCTTCGGTGGCAAGTAGCCAAAGAGAAAGCCCAGCACTACTGGATGGAAGAAGGCCTTACCGGCTACTATTACCAGTGGTTTACCGAACGCAAGCTCAGGGGGGACGTAAAAGAGCGTTTTGTTCAGGATTACATTCTCTGGATCACGAAAGAAAGCGAGGGAACCCAGAAGCTGGACCGAGAGGTCCGGTCGATTCTATGGCGGTTTACGCCGTTTCCCGACGACCTCCGGGAAAAGTTGAAAAACCGGGGCTTCGTCTATTCTGAATTATACAAGAAAGACATTAATCGTTCGATGTCCGACGGTTATTGATCCTCTCTCCGAAGAGCATAGATACCGCCAGCAGTATTCCACCCACAACCACGGATGAATCCGCTATATTGAAGGTCGGCCATCGTTCCAAACCGAAAATACCGTAGAACTTGACATCTATGAAATCCACTACTCCGATGGGCCGGAAGATCCTGTCGATGATGTTACCGATACCCCCTCCCAGTACGGCTGCCAGACACCACCGTTGAAAGGACGTCACTTCGTCGTTTCTGAAGTAGAAAAAGACCAACAACACCATCACCAGAGTAGGTAAAAAGATAAAGAGAATCGTTCGAACCGTATCCGGAAGGCCCGCCCCCAGGCTGAAAGCAATGGCAGGGTTCCTGGTATGTATGATCCTGAGAAAATCCCCGAAAAAAGAGTATCCAATTGTATGATATTCGATGTTGCGGACAACAAGGGCCTTTGTCACCTGGTCACAGATGAGTATTACCGCCGTAAGAATAAAGGGCATCCACAGTCTTGACTGCTCATGTTTCATATATGTTCCTGTAAGCTCCTGTTCAGCGGTTCTTTACAGCCCCGAGGGAATATCGATAAAGACGGTCTCTATCCCGGTATCCTCGGCGAGCTTGCGACTCAGAGCCCGGACTCCCCAGACCTCCGTATTATAATGACCGCCGGATATCATATGTATTCCCTCTTCCATGCAGGTATGATACACCGAGTGGGTTTCTTCACCGGTAATATACAGATCAAGACCTTCCTCCAGGGCCTGGGAAACATCAAAGGCGGCACCGCCGGACACAACACCGACGGTGGATATGGCCCCGGGTCCGAAGGGAAGAACGCTGAGGGCGGTTTCACGGGTAAGTCCGCACTTCCGCAGAACGGCGGAGATGTCCTGTGCCTCGGCAAAGCGGCCCTTATACCCGATTTTTATACCCTTGTATTCTCCGAAGGGTTCCACATCGAGCAGGTCGAGGGCTTTTACAAGACAGGCATTATTACCGAATTCGGGATGCTGGTCCAGGGGCAGGTGTGCCGCCAGCAGGTTCATCCCGTTATCCATGAGAAACTTGAGCCGTGCGTAATGGCTTCCGCTGACCCTGACGGGCTTTCCCCAGAATAACCCGTGGTGTACGAACAGGACGTTACATCCGGCTTCCGCGGCCCGGCGAAAGGATTCCATGCAGGCATCTACCGCAAATGCAACTTTCACCACAGTGCTTTCCGGGACTCCTACCTGAAGGCCGTTCATGGAGGCATCAACACCCGTAAAGCGATCGAGGGAAAGCAGGCGCGAAAAGTATGTTTCCAGTTCGTGTACCAGCATACCAGTATTATAAATGGAAAAGACCTTTTTTCAAGTGCCCGCCTTGACAGTGAAAAAAGGCTAATACTATAATCAATAGTGAGTAAACTGTTTAAGGTGGTAACCTTTCATGCCCCAAGTCGATGTAGAGCAAGTTAAAAAGGCTGTTCATAACGCCGTGCCTCTTATTATTAAAACATTCACACTGCCCCATGAAACGGAAGAATATATCGAAGATATTCTCAAGATATATCTAGAAGAATTCGGGCAGGGAGAAATTAAAGACCGTATTGCCTACTGTATGAAAGAACTGGCAGTAAATGCTAAAAAGGCCAATACCAAGAGGGTATATTTTAAGGAAAAAGGTCTGGATCTCAATAACCCGGATGAATACGCACTGGGCATGACAAAGTTCAAGCAGGAAACCCTGGACAATATTCACTACTGGCTCCAGAAACAGAAAGAAGAGGGTCTCTACATCAAGGTCGTATTCCACACAAAGGGTAAAACCTTTATCTTGAGCATCCGGAACAACGTCGAAATATCCCGGAAAGAGCAGATGCGCGTCTATGACCGGATCGCCCGTTCCAGGGCTTTTGAATCCATGGAAGAAGCCCTCTCCTCCGTTCTCGACGATTCGGAGGGGGCGGGCCTGGGCATCGTTATCCTGGTTCTGATGCTCAAAAAAATGGGGCTGGATGAGGATTCCTTCGATATTGATGTCGAGGATGGGGAAACAGTCGCTAAACTGATCATTCCCTTCTCTAAAATTCATGTGGAAAACCTCGATCTCCTCTCAAAGGAAATAGTCGATCAAATTCAGGAACTGCCTCCCTTCCCGGAGAACATCGTTACGCTTCAGCGGCTTATAAGTGATCCCGACTCGGAAATAACGGAAATAGCACGACAGATTAGTATCGATCCTTCACTCACTGCGGACCTGCTTAAAACGGTCAACTCCGCGCAGTTCATGCTGCCGAAACGGGTAGACAATATAGTGGAGGCGGTCAAACTGGTAGGTCTGCGGGGTATCAAGAACCTGCTCTATTCCTGCGGGACCCAGAAGATCCTCGATACGGAGCAGAAATGGCTCTGGAATCATTCCTACCGGACTGCCTTTTACGCGTACAGCCTTGCAAGAAACTTCAAACGGAAGAAAGATCTCCTCGACGATGCCTACGTGGGCGGAATCCTTCACGATATGGGGAAAATTATCTTCTCCAATGTGCACCCGGAATTACTCGAGCGGATCCAGAAATTCTGCGTGAACCGGAATATCGGTAAAGACCTGATCGAAGACCTCTCCGCCGGACTGAACCATGCGGAAATTGGCGGCCTTATCGCTGGAAAATGGAATTTCCCGGATTCACTCATAGAAGCAATCCGCTACCATCACGAACCGGCTAACTGCAGCAAAGAGCATAAGGACGTGGTATACACGGTATACCTGGCAAATGCCCTGTGTAATCTGGAGACAGGTGCCCTCACCTTCGACCAGGTAAGCACGGATGTACTGCAAGATTTCGGCATCAGAAGCGAACAACAGCTCATGAAAATCGATGAACAGCTGAAAAACGTCTTCGATCGCAACAGAGAATCAACAACCCCGCCGCAAGCCGCGGGGTTGTTGGATATGTAAGGAATTGGACTGTCGGCGGGCTTTAATACCCCGCTTATCCTTACAACTACTAACCTTTTCGTAATCTCGGAAGATTCCGCCGCAAGCCGCGGGGTATTAAACCCGCCGGACATAATAATACCCGGGACTTGACGCTTCTCCATGTATATATTATTTTTCTTATATACACATAAATAAACAGGAGGGTACCATGTCTGTTGCTATTTATACAACTCCTTCATGCAGCTATTGCGCCCTGGCAAAAAGCTATCTCTCGGGAAAGGGTATCTCATATTCGGAATACAATGTCGCACAGGATACCAGGAAGGCCGAAGAAATGGTGAGAAAGTCGGGCCAAATGGGAGTACCGGTACTGGACATAAACGGGAAAATTATCGTGGGTTTCAATAAACCGGAAATAGAACGGGCGCTGCATAGATAAAAAAATCAACAACCCCGCCGCAAGCTGCGGGGTATTAAACCCGCCGGACATAATAAAAACAGGTAAGGGACCGCATCTTCTGGAGGAAGGCGGTCCTTTTTTTATACCTCCCCTTCTTCAAGAGCCCTTCTCCAGGCATGCATCAGTATCCCGAAGGCTACCGAAACATTCAGTGATCCCTTTGTACCGTATAGGGGAACACTCACCCGTCCAAGACTTCCGTCGGCCGCAGCCAGGGCTTCAGGGCTTACTCCGAGTTCTTCCGATCCGATAATCACAATACCCCTGGGGGGAAAATCGAACTTTTCCAGGGAAAGTCCCCCCAGTTCAAGGGCAAACACCCCCGGCTCTCCTTCCAGGAGCTCCGGATGTCTTTCTTCCCAGGGCACTGAATCCGTACACCCCATGGAGGTCCGCACGCAACGGGGATGCAACGGGGAAGCGGTGTAGGGGCTCACCAGGATCTTTTCCACACCAAAGCAATCGGCCGTCCTGAAAATAGAACCCACGTTAAAGGGCGAGCGGATATCGTCCAGGTACACCCGCATGGGCCGGACCTTACGCCTGGAAGCATCCAGCCTGGTTGTCCCGGCTTCGTAGAAGTCCCAATCGCCGGCGGAGACCCCCAGATACTCCTGCAGAACGTACCGCAGGGTATTGACCGCCCTCTTCGGCTTCTCGCCCCGGTCTTCGGTGGAAAGCAGTTCTTCCAGCTCCCGGCAGGCGGCTGAAACCCGGCCGTCTTTTCTGCTTGCCTCCCGTATGAGGTCGACGAGCCCTCGCAGATACACCTCATCAACCGGGGCAGGTGAACCGTAAGCCGCTTCAACCTGCCGCAGAATGAGTACTGATTTTCTCAACATCGTTTTTCCGCTCAGCGCCTGGAGCTTTCTCAGGGTTATCACGGGATTCAGAGGGCTGCCTTGAGAATATCCATATAATCTTCCCGGGCAAGCGGGACAGGGAGATGCTGATTCATTTCAAACCCGGCCACCGAATCGACAATCCCGGGAAGATCGTTTTCGGTAATGCCGAGATCACGGAGCCGCATGGGCATTCCCTCTATCCCGATGCGATGCCTGACCGAATCAATCACCTGCGAAGCGGCTTCTACTACCCCCAACCCCTCCACATATTCTCCGAGGATAGGAGCCAGGCGGGCGACCTTTTCCGGCCGGGCCGAGCGTCCGTATTCCAGGATATACGGCAGAAGAATACCGGCAGTGAAGGACTTGGGTACCGCCATCTTCCCCGCCAGGGCATAGGCCAGGGCACTTCCCGCCCCCATGCTGCTCATGGAGACCCCCAGGGCCGTTAAAAACCCCGCCTGGGAGGCGGACTCCCTGTACGAACGTTCACCGGGTTCATTGGAAAGCTCCCGGAGTACCCCCACGGAGGTATCAATGGCCTTGAGGAACAGGCTGTCCGAAATAAAGGTACTCTTCCGCGAAAGGTATCCCTCTACTGCTACCAGAAAGGTATCCATCAGGGTGGCGACGGCATATTTGGCCGACAGACCGAGGGTGAGTAACGGATCCATGATAACCGCCGCCGGCCGACTGTCCGGCAGGGTGAGGATCCGTTGCTCCCCGGTACGGGCATCCACCACCGGGGTTCTATCGGTCAGCATAAAGGGGTTCCGGCAGGTTGTGAGCACCTGCAGATGCGGTAAGGGTTTTGTATCCGGCGGCAATCCGTCAAGAAGATCGTATACCGAATGTCCGCCCTGGGCCGTAGAAGCGATACAGCGGGCTGCGGATAATACCCTGATACCCCCTATACCGATAACTACCTGGGCTTTCCCCGCTCTTGTCAGTTCAGCCCCGTTGATAATTTCCCGGGTGCCGCTTCCATTTCCCACTTCGTCGAATACAAGGGTACTCACATGTCTCTTTTCAAGAAGCTCTTCTATCCGGCGAACAAGATCGCCGCCGGAAAACACCAGGTCTGTCACGAGAACCGCCCTGTGTCCGACATCAGCTGCTTCGGTTCCCAGGGACGGCAGGGTATCGTTGCCGAAATGAATGCGGGACGGGATGTGAAAAAGGAGTTCGTTCATTGCTTACTCCAAAAAAAAGGCAGAAGGGTGACTATCGCACCCCCTGCCTTCTGATTATATACACATTACCGGTATCAGGAAAGTCCAAACATATCCATGACCTTTTCCGCCACATTCTCCACAACAGTATCGTTGATATATGATGGGTCCTCGAGTTTCTTCTTTACTTCCTCCACCCTGTCCATTCTTACATCAGGGCTTTTGCGAACATTTTCAGTCGCTTTATAGATTTCACCCATATTTCGGGCTTCGTCGGAGAAATTGATCGAATCAGCCTTATCTTTCTTGACGATCTTCGCATTATTTTCGGTTTTGTTTACTTTTGAAACCGGATCAACCGGTCCTAGTCTTTCTATCGTCATATACGGACCCTACCTTTCAATTCAAATATCGTCAATTACAGTATGTATATTAACCCTTTTTCTCGCCGGATACAAGTAAAGAAAACTCTCCGAGGACTTTTTCTCTACCGCGCAGTATCTCAGAGAGTTCTCCGGCCGTCCCTTCCAATATCTCTTCATGCATTTTGGTCATCTCCCGTCCCAGAAGCACATTCCTTTCGGGGGATACATCGGAGAGATCGTCCAACAACTTGAGTATCCTATAGGGTGATTCGTACAGGACAAAGGCTTCACCCCGCTGAAGAAGCTCAGTCAACCTCGAACGACGTTTCCCGGCCTTGGGGGAGAGGAAGCCTTCGAAAAGCACCGATTTTCCGTATACACCGCCGATACTGCAGAGGGCCGTGAAGGCGCTGGCCCCGGGGACCGGGACAACTGAATATCCCTGTTCCCGAACCTGCGCGGAGAGGCGACCCCCCGGATCACTCAAACCGGGGGTTCCCGCGTCACTGGCATAGGCCACGTCCCTGCCCGCCGCAAGGACTTCGACAACCTTCCAGGCTTCTTTCTGTTCGTTCCGGGCCCGGATACTGACCAGCTTTGCCGAAATCCCGTAGGCCGACAACAGTTTTCTCGTCCTCCGGGTATCCTCACAGAATATGGTATCCACCTCCCGGAGGACATCCAGGGCCCTCAGCGTAATATCCTTCAGATTTCCTATGGGCGTTCCGACCATGAAAAGGGTACTCATAACGGGGAGAGTGTAAACCCAATCCGATACCTTGCCAATCGTCCGATGCGGGGGAGCCCATGGAAACGGTCGTTCTTGTTCTGATAGGCATTATTCTCGTCGTACTCCTGGTGTTACTCCGGAGCCAAAAGAACCGTGAAAGGCCTGTGGTTCATGAAACCGGCGGCAGGGGTTACAGAACCTGCCCCCTCTGCGGAGAGCAGCTTGCCCCCGGTGAAAACGTCAAGTCCGCCCTGTATCCTGCTGAAAAAGGGGCTTCCGACCGAATGATGGAGATTTACGGCTGTCCTCACTGTTATCCCGCCGGTAAAACGAGATACTGCCCGGTATGCAAAAAAGAACTGTCTACCGAATCGATACTAATTGCCAGGTGCTTTCAGAAACCTGGGAAAACCCACGTACATGTCCTCGGCTGTTCGAACTGCTACCGCAAAAAGTAAATACTGTGCATGTCCACGGTCGTGAACAGAGATATCAGAGTAAGTGTGGGTTTTCCCCCTCACACTTTCATAAGCCTTGATTTTCAGCCCCGGTTACTGTAAAGTCGCCTCCATGGAACAGATGAAACGAACACATACCTGCGGAGAACTTAGAACCGAACATGTAGGGACCAGGGTTATCCTGAACGGCTGGGTCCACAGAAAACGGGACCACGGCGGAATTCACTTCATCAACCTGAGGGACCGTTACGGCATAACCCAGATCGTTATCGACGAAGACGCTCCGGCTCCCCTGGGCGAAACGGTCGGCAACCTGAAATTCGAATACTGTATAGCAGTAACCGGGATCGTTCGGGAACGTCCGGACGAGATGAAAAATAAAGACATGGCAACCGGAGACATTGAAGTCGCGGCATCGGATATCCGGATACTGTCCCGTTGCGAGACCCTTCCCTTCATGATAGATGAAAAATCAGAAGCCAGGGAAGATCTCCGGCTAAAATATCGCTATCTCGACCTTCGTTCGTTCTCGATGCAGAGAAATATCGCCTTGAGGCATAGGGTCACCTGGGCAACCAGGGAATACATGACCGGTGAGCAATTTTACGAGATCGAAACCCCGACACTCATTCGCTCAACCCCCGAAGGCGCAAGGGATCTCCTGGTACCTTCCCGGCTCCAGCCCGGCAGGTTCTACGCTCTCCCGCAGTCGCCCCAGATGTTCAAACAGATACTCATGGTATCGGGCTTCGACAAGTACTACCAGATTGCCCGATGCTACCGCGATGAAGACGCCCGGGGAGACCGACAGCTCGAGTTTACCCAGATAGACATGGAAATGAGCTTTGTATCCCGGGACGACGTACTGGATACCATGGAAGGATTGATGTGCCATATTTTTAAATCAGCCATGGACATCGAACTCCCGCGGCCCTTCCCCAGGTTTTCCTACCACCAGGCCATGAACCGTTACGGTACCGATAAGCCCGATCTCCGGTTTGATCTGGAACTCGAGGACATATCATCCCTGGCCGGAAAATCCTCCTTCAGGGTCTTCTCCGAAACCGTGACTTCCGGTGGAGCGGTCAAGGCGCTCCGTATACCCGGCAAAGCGGATTATTCCCGTAAACAGATAGATAATCTGGAGAAAACCGCCCGGATATACGGCGCCAAAGGACTTGCTTGGTTCAAGGTTACCGATGACGGGGTCGAAGGCGGTGTAGCGAAATTCCTTCAGGAAATCCGGGACGATCTCATGGATCAGCTGGAAGCAAAGCCCGGCGACCTGATTGTCATGGTGGCCGACACCTGGACAACCGCGTGTACGGCCCTGGGAGCGGTGAGAAACGCGGCGGGTAAAGACCTTGGTCTTGCCGGGAATGGCGTTTTCCGATTCTGCTGGATTATCGATTTTCCCCTCTTCGAGTGGAACGAAGAGAAGAAGGGGTGGGACCCGATGCATCACATGTTCTCCATGCCCCGGGAATCGCACCTCGACACTATGGAAGAGGACCCGGGTTCCGTCATGGGTGATCTGTACGACCTGGTCTGTAACGGCTTCGAGCTGGCCTCCGGCTCCATCAGGATACACGATCCGGAAATCCAGAAGAAGGTCTTTCGAATTATCGGTTTTTCCGAAGAAGAAGCGACCGAACGGTTCGGTTTTCTCCTTAATTCCTTCAGGTACGGCCCGCCGCCTCACGGTGGAATAGCCGTCGGCCTGGACAGGCTTGTCATGATCATGGCGGGAGAACCGTCGATAAGGGAAGTAATTCCCTTCCCGAAAAACACCGCGGGAATTTCTCCCCTGGAAGATTCACCCGGCACGGTCGACCGAGACCAGTTAGAGGAGCTTCACCTAGTCCTGGAACAGAGGTAGAATTCACCCCCGGACTGAACTGTAGAGCATGTTTCCACCTCTCTATTCCCGACATATTCCTCGCATACCTAGTCCGCCGTGCATCCTGGATTACAGCCCTTTGCCGTTTTTAAAACTTCTGCTACAATTCCGGCATGATTACAAATGACATGATACGAAGGGCTCCCAAAGTGGAGCTGCACGACCATCTCGACGGCGGGTTACGGCCCGGTACAATTATAGAACTTGCCCACCCTTGCGGGACGGCACTTCCCGAGGAGGAACCGGAAGCCCTGGCCGAATGGTTTCACCGGGGATCCAACCGTAAGAGTCTTGCCCTCTACCTGGAAGGTTTTGCGGTAACCGTCTCGGTTATGCAGAGCACCGAAGCCCTTGAAAGAGTAGCCTACGAGCACATGGAAGATCTGGCAGGTGAAAATATCGTATACGCCGAAATACGCTTCGCCCCTATTCTCTGTACCGATAAGGGGCTGAATCTGGAACAGGTCGTTACTTCCGTGTTGAAAGGCTTGAGGCGGGGAAAGGAAGACTTCGGAGTCGAATACGGTCTTATCCTCTGTGCCATGCGGCATCAGAATATTTCTCTTGAAATTGCAGAGCTTGCCGTGGCCTTTCGGGAGAAGGGTGTGGTGGGTTTCGATATCGCCGGTGACGAATACGGGCATCCGCCGAAAAAACACCTGGATGCCTTCCAGTATATCCGGAACCGAAATTTCAACATTACTATCCACGCCGGAGAAGCCTTCGGCATTGAGTCGATCTGGCAGGCCCTGCAGATATGCGGCGCCCACCGTATCGGCCATGCCACAAGGCTGCTGGAAGATATGGTAGTAAAGGGAACCCGGATAGAAAAAATGGGCTCCCTCTCTCACTTTATACGGGACAAGCGAATACCACTGGAGATGTGTATTTCGTCAAATATCCAGACCGGCGCCGCAGCCTCCATCGAGGAGCATCCTTTCAATACCTACTACCGAAATGATTTCAGGGTGATGCTGTGTACCGACAATCCCCTCATGAGTAACACAACCCTGACGAAAGAAATGAGTATAGCCGCCGAATACTACGGCCTTAATCTGCGTGACCTGGAAAAGCTGTCTATAAACGCCATGAAATCGGCATTTGTCCATTACGATGAACGGATTAGGATAATCTACGACCGCCTGAAACCGGGATATGCCGCTTTACGGGAAGAGACAAATCCCAACAGCTGAAGATGAACCGGGACTTCACGGGTTTACCGGTAAATTCGGTCCGTCACCCCCGGAGGTTTCGGGTGTACCCCGGGGAACCCGGAGGTGGTTCCATTCCCCGGGTCCTGAAATGCCGGTAATCGAGTTTCCTTATTACCGGATCGAGAATTCCCCGCCCGCGACAGCCCTGAAGAGCCCTTTATAAAAGGCTGTTATTACGTCGGTGGTTGCCCCCGCGTCGAGCATTATGCCGAAAAGACCTCTATCCGTCGGGAATGCCGCCTCTTCCAGGGCCTTCCCGGCCTGCCGCATATGTCCGGCGGGATACACCGTTCCCCTGACCGGGGAGGCCACCCTTCCCTCCCGTACAAAGGTCTCTTGAACAACCGAGCTCGGGAGATACTCGACAAACGCCTGAGCCGCCTTTTTATTCTTCGAGGTGTCGTTGACGACCAAGGAGCTCACATACACCCGGAGAACCCGGCCACCTCCGCTGACGGGTATCTATTCAAACCGCGGGGGGCTTCCTCGTCGCCGAAGAGTTGATCCTGCCGGGTGCCCACCGGGAGGGCAGGATGATCGCCCCGCTGAAAAATCATAACCGCTTTTCCCCCGGCAAAAAATACTCTCCCCGGTGACTGAACGATTCAGCCAGGTCTTCCAGGGTCCGGCGTCCCCCACCGGTAAATTTTAGCGTATGAACTTCACCTGTCCAAGGCAATACCCCGGGAGTTCGATACTTTGAAGGTTGCATCATACCGGATTCAGTATTCCCCTCTTTTTAATAAACAGGATACGGTAAAACCTCCAGTATCCGCAGTTTTATCAGAACTTCTGCATGGTAGCGGCCGGCATCGATGACCACATAGGGAACTTCCACCGGCACCGCCTCGCCGGTAATCTCCATGGGCTTGTTGAAATACCGGGGACGGAGATAGTTCCTCACCGCGTTTTTCACCGCCTGCCTGATCGCTTCGTACTTACCCTCATGGCCGACAAACAGGTCCCCGCTGCCGAACCCGGATACCAGGGGGAACATGTTGCTCTCCCAATAGTCCAGCCGCCGCTGCTGAAAGTCCTCCAGTTCGTAGCGAATCTCGGCCCGGTAGTACTCCCGATCGACCCTGCCCCCTGTTGTTCGGAGGTTCTCGTCCCCCCACGGTATAGAATGAATGAGATCGAGCTCGAAGAGTTCATCCACCTCCCGTGCCCTGTCGGAGGGTGTATAACGAAAAGAAAACCCGTAGATCATACCTGAAAATATATACCGCGCCTCTTCCAGGACCAGACGGGCCGCCTCTTCGTCGGTCCGCGGATATTCCGTTCCCGCGACAATCGGCTCGTGTTCACACCAGAAAACACCGGAAAGAATGTCCTGAGGGAATGCCGGAATTGTCGTGAGTATGAGAAGAAATACTGTTGTTCCGAACCGAGGATATGTAAACAGTTTCACCCTTTAGATATCGTCACAAATCGCCCTGATGTGGAATTTCTCCTACCAGCGCCTGCGGCCGTTTTTAAACATGTCGATGGGGTTTATCCTGAGCCGGATAAGAAAATACAGCCAGGCTATCCCGAAACCGGCTAGATGGGTAAGGTGGGCCACACCGGACCTGACACTGGTAAACTGTGAAAAAATCTCCAGGCCGGCATACACCGAGACCAGGACCGGTGCTTTTACCGGTAGAATCCCCATAACGTAAATAGTGGAATGGGGAAAGAGAACGGCATACGCCAAAAGCACGCCGAATACCGCCCCGGAAGCCCCCAGGAGGATGACCATATACGAACCGGCGGCAATATAAGCTAAGAATGAAAAAATTCCCGCGCCCAGGCCGGTGACCAGGTAGAAAACTAAAAATTCCGTCGAACCGATAGCTTTCTCCACCGCCGCCCCGAAGAAGAAGAGGGCTATCATGTTGAACAGGATATGGGTAATATTCGAATGGACGAACATATAGGTAAACAACTGCCAGAAGGCCTTGCCCTCCAGGACATAACCGGGAATCATGGACAGGTAGACCGTAGCCCTCGGAAACAGCATGGTGATAAGAAAAACGGCAATATTGATAATGATCAGTATAAATGCCGCATTATAGTAGGTGTAACGAAAAGGTCTTCGTATTGTCGAGTTGTTCATATACATAGAAAGTACGGAGAATTGAGCCTAGAGTCAACGTATAGATTATGTACTGTCCACGATCGTGGACAGTAGATAGACAATACGAGTATTTACACCCTATAATACCCCACCACAAAGGAGGACCACTAATGAAAAAAATCCTTACCCTTGCCCTGGTATGCCTGGTTTTCCTTTCCGCGGTTTCCGCGGAGGAGGGGTCCGACTGGAAATTCGCCGTTGAAGGCCTACGGGTTTTGTGGTTTGGTATTACTCCCACCGGCGGGGACGTCAGTCTTACCTATTCGGGGATCGAACTGGTGGAAGATCTGAACACCTACCTCTATATGAAGATCGGAGGAGGATACGAAGAGAGGGCCTTCTACCACACCGCCGACGGCTCGGTACTGAACGATACGAGCTCCATCACCGATTCTCACCTGTACAAGCGGAGAATGACTAATTTCCAGTGGGAAATTTCCGGCTACCAGGGGCTGACCTGGAACGAAAGGACGGACGATAATCTCCTGGAATCATTCCTCTATTACCGGGGGCGATACGACGACTATAATTACAGCGCTCCTGCCTATGGATCCATAACCCCCTATCTGTTCGAGGAAACATCGCCCTTCAGTGACAAGGAAGGACTGTTCGGCAACTCCGTAATGATCGGCCTGTGCTGGAAAGATCTGACGGAAGACAGCCACCAGGTCCTGCAGGGAATATACGGTGAAGTTTCCGCGGAATACGGTCCATCCTGGCTGCGGAATACCATTTTCGGTGCTACCGATTATTGGCGTCTCAATGCCCAGGTCAAGGGGTTTCTGCCCCTCTTCGATCTCGATCCGGCTAGTGACATAAACAAGCTATCCATCTACCTGGGCGATTATATTTCCGTGGACTATGCCGGCGGCTCATCCATTCCGATCTACGTAATGCAGAGCTTCGGAGGTAAAAAGCTCCGGAAAGGCCTGGGCGGTTCGCTCCGCGGATTCGACAAATATGCCTGGGACACCCGTTTCAAGGCTGTGAACAACCTGGAACTCCGCCTGAATGGTCCGGCCCTCGGCCACCCCGCCCTAATTCCAACCCTGTTCACCTATTTCGATGCGGGCTATTTTTACAGTTACCAGACCGCCCCTGGAACATTCAACGACGCCTCGGGTTTCCTTTGTTCCGCCGGCATCGGGATAGCTATTAACGCTTTCAATATCGAACACGTCCGTATGTCCTTCGATTTCCCCCTCTATGGGGAACGACACGACGGAGAGACCTGGTTCCTGGACCTGGACTTCGCCTTACACTTCTAGGATGTAAAGGGAAGCCGGTACTGTTCCATCTGTACCGGCCGCCCGTTCTCCTGCAGCGTTTTCATGATATAGTCCCTGTCCAGGCCGAATTCGTGTACCATGAGCCCAAGCTGGTCTTCCGAAAGCAGGTTTTGCTCGGCAAAGAGGAACATCAGTGCCTTCTCGGCGATACAGGGGACCCGGAGAGCATTCAGGCAGATTCTCTGAGGCGTATCGAGATTCAAGAATTCGTCCTTCAGTTGCCTGTAGAGCTGCGAGTTTTCGATGCTGCCGTTCAGCATTTCGATTTCTTTCCGCAGGGGGTCGAGGTTGCCCCGGGAGGCCTGCTCGCCCAGGGGTTTCAGGATTAAATAGGTATACGTCTTTCCGGGCAGGTAGTGGTGTTCGTCACACCGGGTGCAGTAGTTCGGCTCCCTGGGGTCCTCTTTCTCCTCGTCGCCCCCGATGATGATCAGGGGATCGAAGTACAGGGCGGGGCATTCCTCTCCGTCGACCTGGTAATAGCGGTAGGTATAAAACGAATCCTTCAGGCAGTCCGCGTGTTCACAGTAGGCCGTAAGGGGAAAAACATCGGTAGCGGTATCCAGGAGAAAGCGGGCGGTAAAATTGAAAATGTCCCTGCGAAAATTGAGAATCAGGGTGGGGAAAATAAAGGTCAACCCCCGGCGTTCCGATTCGCCGCGGACAACATAGGCAAGCCGCTCGTCGTAAAAGGATGCTTCGTCGATTATCCACGTTCCAGCGTCAGGATTCCGCGCCAGGATATCCTCCAGTTCAAAGGAATCCCGTATACAGGCAATACGTTCACCGCAGCTTTCATACCCCCCGCGGTAGGCCAGGGCGTCCTCCGGGTAATCTGCAAAACGCTGCCTGTCCAGCAGGCTGCGGATAAAAAAGACCTTCCGTCGATCCGCCCCATGGTCCGTGGTGCTTTCCCCCACTAAAGCGGATGTTTTCAAGGCTACCCTGGAATCCCGCCAGACCCGGGCCGAGTACTCCGTCTTGCCCGAACCCATGGGGCCGATAACAAGAATTCTCCTCGCCGCCCGGGTAAAATCGAAATGCCCCAGGGCATGGTGCAGACGGACCTCCGGGAAACCGAGGCTTTTCAAAAAGGTAAGGGTATCCGTATCCTGCCGTATTCCTTCCATGTAGACCCTCCGTATTCAAGATATCCGTGACCCCTGTTATATCACAGATTTACAGATAGACATACCGCCGCTTTACAAAAGCTCCCCGGTCCTTGACCTCAAGGCCTATTAAAGGTACCTTCAGACAATGGTAGTACTACTCATCAGATACATCTCCCTCGGTTTTTTGGCCGCCGTACTGATTTTTAACCTGACCCAACGCGGCCACCTGGAACACGGTGAAACCAAGCGCTATGCCAGTCTCTACGCGGCGGGGCCGTTCTTCATCGTGTATGTCGCCACTTTTCTCGTGGAACACTACGGCTTCGGATCATGGTTTTTTATTCCGGCAGGCGCGGCCGCCGTCCTGTATGTATATCGCCTGCGGAAAAAGATATTCATCTTTAAAAGACGCTGTACCTCCTGCGGAAGCCGCCTGCCTCTGAAACGGATACTCTACTACGACGAACCTCTCTGCGAAACCTGCGCTGACAGCAGACCGGAGGTAAAGATCGCCGCCGGCCATGTCATCAACGACGACGGCCTGCCCGAAGAGATTGAAAGCGACCCTGAGGCCGGCGTCCCCGATGATGTTAAGGACATCGACTGGGAAACCTGGGAGGCCAAGGAGGAAGCCGTTATCTGCTACGTCCGCGATAAAGATCGAATACTGCTGATGCATAAAAAGACCGGGCTGGGTAAAGGGAAGATCAACGCCCCCGGCGGACGCATCGAGGACGGAGAAACCCCGGAAGAAGCGGCAATTCGTGAAACCGAAGAAGAGGTCCGGATAACCCCGGGGAATCCGGAAAAAAGGGTGGACCTCTATTTCCAGTTTAAAACCGGTTACAGCCTTCACGGTCATGTATTTTTTTCCGAATCTTACAAGGGTGTACCGGAAGAAACCGAAGAAGCACAGCCCTTCTGGGTTTCACTCGAGGATATACCCTACGATAGTATGTGGGCCGATGACAGGGTATGGCTCCCGGAAGCATTGGCCGGTACTGTATTAAAGGGATATTTTATTTTCGACGGTAACGATATGGTCAGTTACCGGATCGAGGGGGAAGCGGACAACCGCGAATGGAAACAAAGGTGATGGTCCACTACACCGGGCGTCTTCTGGACGGAAGTACCTTCGACAGCTCCTTTGCCAGGGGTGACCCGGCGCTGTTTGAAGTAGGCCGGGTAATACCCGGCTGGAACGAAACCCCCATGGATATGACAAAGGGTGAAAAGCGGCTACTTATCATACCCCCCGACCCGGCCTAGGCAAACAGGGATATCCAGGTATTATTCCGACCTATAGTTTCCTTGTACTTGAAGTAGAACTGCTGAATTTTTAGTATTCTCTTTACGGGGTAATAACATGGCTAAAACCCGTACACTTTTTGAATGCTCGGCCTGCGGTCATACGGAACCGAAGTGGCTCGGTCGATGCCCGGCCTGCGGCACGTGGAATTCCTTTCTCGAGGCAGCAGGCGAAACTCAGGCATCCCGGAAGACACAAAAAAAACCGAGTGTCTCGGTCCCGCTGGCCTCGGTCAACACCCGTGATCA
>CAYPIQ010000002.1:132405-189595 GCA_964410865.1 uncultured Spirochaetales bacterium
CCGCACCAACAGCGGCATGTCCGAACTGGATAGGGCCCTGGGCGGGGGTATTGTACCGGGATCTTCCATTCTTGTAGGCGGGGAGCCCGGTATCGGCAAATCCACGCTGATGATCCAGCTCGCCGGGGGGGTTAAGACCGCCGGACGGGTACTCTACATTTCCGGGGAGGAATCCGCGGCCCAGGTCAGGGCCCGGGCCAACCGCCTGGGAATCTCCGGCGAGTCGGTGGAAATGTTCTGTGAAACGGATATCCACTCGGTAGAAAAGATCCTGAACAAGCTCAAACCGCGCGTAATAATAGTGGACTCCATCCAGACTCTGATATCCGACGAACTGGGCACCGTGGCCGGTACGGTAAACCAGATCAAGTACTGTACCCACGAGTTGATTTCCTGGGTCCGGGAAAATAGCGCATCGGTATTCCTCGTTGCCCACGTTACAAAGGAAGGAACCATTGCGGGCCCCAAGGTGGTGGAGCACATGGTGGATACGGTCCTCTACTTTGAACAGTCGGGTTCGGAAATCCGCTTCCTCAGGGCAATGAAAAACCGTTTCGGTTCCATCGACGAGATAGGACTGTTTGCCATGGCGGAAAACGGACTTTGCCAGGTAACCGATCCGTCGGCCCTCTTCACCGTCCGCCGCGATACCGCCGTACCTCCGGGAATAACGGTGGCTTCGGTGTACGAAGGATCCCGCTCACTCCTGGTCGAAATACAGGCCCTGGTGGTACCCGCCAAAGGAGGCATGTCCCGGGTCTTCTCGGACAGGATAGATTCAAGGAGGGTTTCCCGGATCGCGGCGGTACTGGAAAAGCATCTTTCACTCTCCTACTCCGACCGGGACATCTACATCAACGTGGCCGGAGGAATCCGTCTGGACGAAACCGGTATCGACCTGCCCCTGGCCTTTGCCCTCTATTCCGCCAGGACCGATATCCCGGTTCCCGAAAAAACGGTATTTGCAGGAGAGATAAGCCTGGCGGGAGAAGTTCGGCCGATAGCCCATATAGACCGCCGGTTCAAGGCCTTCAGCGACCTGGGCGCCGGTACCTTTATCGGTCCGACCCCGGCCGACGGCGGATTCAAGCCCGGGGGCGGCTACACCGCCGTTACGTCGATTCGGGAAGGAATAAGCGGCGTCTTCGGAAAAGCGTGAATCTCAGCAAGATCTCGACTCGTACCAATAACCCTCTATTACGAAAATAGCGTCACCGGAATAGCCGCACAGGGCTGTTTTCATCGTTTCGGTTGCCGCCCCGCGGCATGGGAAACTATGTTTATCACACCAGACAATGGATGTCAGGTAAGCAGCGCCGTAAGGTACGGCAGGGCGACGAATGTTCCGATGGTGCTGCCCACGCTGGAAAGGAAAAAGACCACCAGGATATGGGTAAATCTGTTCCTGTAGAATCCCTTCAGGCTCAGGATATCCTCGTGAAGGTTCTCGAAATCACGCACCCGTGGCCGTCGCACAACGGATTCAATAAGTCCGCTGACGATACCCACACCGATAGTGGGATTCATCGAGGTAAAGGGTGCAGCAAGAAATGATATAATAACCGTCAAGGGATGGGCCAGGGCAAGCACGGCGCCGATGGCTGAAAGGGTCCCGTTTGCCAGGATCCATACCAGGATCATTCTGAAACTCTGCTCGAATCCGGAACGGACAAACCCCATGACGATAAGAAACACCACCGCCACCGGGATAAGCCAGGGGATGAATTTTCTCCATGCGCGCCTTTTTGGGAGAGTCTCCAGATCGGCAATATCGGTGGATGCTTCTTCTTTCTCGAACCGTTCGATCCACTCCACAATTCCCGAGGCGTGTCCGGCCCCTATAACGGCCATAACCTTCCGGCCCGGGGCTTGATATATTTTTGAAGCGAGGTAATGGTCCCGCTCGTCAATCAACACCTCTTTTACCGAGGGGAGAAACTTAGCCAGTTCCTCCATCATGTCCTGCAGGGCGCTCTTCTTCTTGAGTTCTTCTATCTCTTCTTCCGGCAGTTCTTCCCGGCTGAAGATGGACCCCAGGAGTACGGCCAACATCTTGCTCTTCTGGAAAAAACCTGCCCTTGCCCAGGCCCTCCGCAGGGTAACCTGGACTTCCCTGTCCGCGAATGAATAGGGAATAGACAGTTTCCGGGCCGTTTCTACAGCCTTTTTCATCTCATCACCCGGGGTGATACCGAAACCCGCGCCGATACGGCGCTGGAAGGATGAGAGTACCAGGTTAGCCAGCAGGAGAAACCCCTGGCGTCGTTTGAGGATCTGATCGATCTTGAGATTTTCCCATTGCTGTCCCTCGTTGAGGGTCTTGTAGCGGCCGGCATCGATCTCCACGCAGAGGAACTCCGGCCGTTCGGATTCGATAATATGCTCAACTTCGGAAACACTTTCCCGCGACACGTGGGCGGTGCCCACAAGGATTATCTCCTTGTCGCCCGAAACTATTCGTGTAATTGTATCTTCACCTATCATATTCTGTTCCATTACTATTGTATCCCTTCAGGGTATATCGGCAATATCTTGCCTTCCCGCCGGATCTTCGATATCGCCATAAACACGTACCCCGGTTCGCGAAACACCCTTCCGACATGGTAGAGCAGGCCTTCGCGGGGTATCCGGTGTACCTGTGTGCGCGGAAAATCATCTGCCGCCCGGCCGCCTTTCGAGGGCTTCCGAATAATCCTCCAGGGCTCCGGGGTGAATATCGAGATTATCCCGGACACCGGCCCGTAGAATGTACCCATAAAGCTGCTCCGGATCAAGCGTAATCGCCCTGTCCAGCCGCTGAAGGGTTCCTTCAATATCGCCTTCGCGGTACAGAACCCGCGCGAGGCCGGGCCGCGAGACGAGTTTCTCCTTCTCCGTATGCCCCTGGAATCCGGCCAATAAGGCGGCATTGAACAGTGCCCCGGGATTGTCGGTGTTTGACCGGAAAACCCCTGCGATCATTTTCACACCTATCCCTCGCACTCACGACTCATTTCCCGCCGCTACTATACTCCACCGAAAGCCCTTTGCACAAGGTTGAATTTCAGCGCAGGTGCTGATAAAATCCAGCCGATGAAAACAAAGATTGGAAAACAATACTATTTAATTCCGATTATCTATATCCTTATAATCGTGGTTCTGCTCCATTTCCAGTACTCCACGGACGAAAGTTTTGTTCGTACCATCGGAAGCATTACGGTAAACGGTGAAAGATCCAAAGCGGCTATTACCGGCAAACGGGGACTTTCGAGCCTGAGCGTGGATACCTTCGGCTTTACATTTTCCTTCGACGACTCCAACCCCGTGCTCCTCGAAACAAAGGACGGGTTGACCCATAAATTCTATGCCCTCGATTTTACTCCCTATTCGGACGGTATCGAAATAAACCTGGGAAAGGGAATGTCGGTCCGGTTTCTACTGGATGAAGAAGGTTTGAGGATTCTGCCGGGTGCAACCATGATCGAGTCCATCGAAAGAATAAAAATCCCCGTTGCCCTTCAACCCGGAATCGAAATCAGAAGCGGAAGCGGAATGCCGGTTCTGGCTGTGACCGACGACCTGCTCGGAAAAACCTATTTTATCGCCCTGGAGGAAGGAATACAGTACCTGGAAGAAGAGGGCTACTTTATACTCGACACCGGTCAATACGGCTTCAAGGAGCTCGTCTTCCGGTCCGCCCCTTCTGGAATAGAGGATCCCCTGAGTTTCTGGTTTGCCGGTAAGGCAAACTTCCCGGACCCGGCGGAATACAATAAAGCCGTCGGTTCGTTTCTCGGCATCGCGAAAAACGGTTGGGAAAACAGCCGTTTTTCCAGGGAAACAGGAACCTGGGACAACGGCCAGGGCAGTGATGTCTTTTCAGAAAAAATCGCCGTTATTCTTCTGTCGGAAGCCGTCGGCACAGGACGCTTTTCAACGGTCCATGAAAACATGACCATTGCTTCGGCCGAACACCGGAATGAATTGACACGGCTTTCTTCGCCCTTTCTCGGAGACATTATCAACCTGGTAAACCGGTATGTCCGGGCCGACAATCCCGAACGTTTGTACCGCTCATTTCTTGAAAGTGCCCGAAAAGGCGATACAGAGCTTTTCAGTCGGGAAGGTCTTATACGCACGGTGGAACTGTCCTCCGACCAGGACCTCCGCGATGCAGTCTTCGAGACCATACAACAGGCTGAAACCGAAGAAGTCGACATCCTGTCCTCCCTGGGAATGATCGACTATCTCCTTTCCATACAACCCGATTCGTACTTAGACCTGGTAAGGACTATTATAGATACCCGCATTGTCCCTTCTCTCACAGTGATCGACGAAGGCGCGTATATTTCCACCGGAGATAGGGAAAACCTGGAAATTCTCCCGTCCATCCGTACCGGCAGCCTCCTTCTGCGGGCGGGGAAACTGGCGGAGAATGAAACCTACGAGGCCTTAGGGAGGAGCCTTATTGTAGCCTCCCTTTCCCTGGCGGACGAAGACGGCTTTTTACCCGAAATTATTCGGAGCGACGGACTATCGGTTCAAGGTCGCAGCGGTGTGCTGCCGCCGGAGGAGGTGTATCTCCTCCTGGCGGATAACCGTTACTATCCCCAGGAAAGACCGTTGACCAGGTTTTTCGGCGACGGTTCCTGGATTTGGAGTAGTGCCAGGGAGGTCGCCGTTACCCCCGGACCGGACATGTACTCCATATCCTTTACTTACCCCCGGGGCGAAACCCACTACATTGCGATTCACGGCTTACCCCCTTTCTCGCGAATGAAGCTCCTCGGTATAGACTGGAAGGGTGATCCCATCTTTCAGTATTACTACAGCGGGTGGTATTACGATCAGTCCACGTCGACGCTTTTTATCAAACTACGGCATAGAACCGAGAGGGAGACGATAGAAATATACTACAACCGACCGGTTACGGTCGAAGAAACTCAAGCAGGCGGCAAAGAACCCGTCGGAGAAGGGGAGAACTAACCGGCCTTCCGGATTAGGGCTGCCAGGGCATCCACCGTCAGCCCAAGATGGGCGGCAACCTTTGCTCCGGGCCCGGATTCGCCGAACCGATCGATACCCAGGATGTTCTCTCTGCAGCCGGTGAGGGCTTCCCATCCCGAGGTTACTCCAGCCTCGACGGCCATTGTCCTGACCCCCGGTGGAATAATTTTATCTCTATACGCCCTCTCCTGTGAAAGGTAGAGTTCCCTGGAAATAACGGAAACGACACGGACCTTCAGTTCCTCAACTTTGTCCGCCGCCTCCAGGGCAAGGGACACCTCAGATCCGGAAGCGGCAATAACCACGTCGGGCCTTTCCTTACAATCCCGGGCTATGTATGCACCGCGATGAATGGCCTCCCGCCAGGAAGTGTCGGCCTTTGGCAGAACCGGCAGTTTCTGGCGGGTCAAGACAAGTGCCGTGGGCCCGTCGGTCCTCAGAAGGGCCATGCGCCAGGCTTCGACGGTTTCCTCCGCGTCCGCCGGCCGCAATACCCTGAGACCGGGGATAACACGGAGAGCAGCGATATGCTCAATCGGCTGGTGGGTAGGACCGTCTTCTCCCACGAAGATGGAATCGTGAGTGAATACATAGATCACCGGCAGACCCATCAGAGCGGCAAGGCGTATCGCCGGTCGCATATAATCGGAGAATACCAGAAAGGTTCCCCCGTATACGTGAAGCCCTCCATGCAGGGCGATACCGTTCATAACACCGCCCATGGCGTGTTCTCGGACCCCGAAATGAAGGTTTCTTCCACTCCTGTTCAAGACCGAAAAATCGCCTCCACCGTCGATGTTCGTGTTGTTCGAGGGCGCAAGATCGGCGGAACCGCCGACGAGATTGGGCACCGCCCGGGCGGCAACCTGAATGGCCTTTCCTCCGGCCGCCCGGGTAGCCAGGCTATCTCCTGCCTTGAATTCCGGTAGTGACATTGCCGCGAGGTCCGGCTCCCTTTTCATAAAGCGATCCAATAGGTCCGCTGCCTCCGGATCCGCCTTTCTCCAGGCCGCATAGTCGGATTTCCATGCTTCGTACCTTTCGGCCATGACCGCCCTTCGCTCCTCGAAATATTCCATGGTCCCCGGGGCGATATAAAACGACTCATCCTCGGGCACCCCCAGGGCCCTGCGGGTTTCCCGTACCTCATCCTCGCCCAGGGGGGCTCCGTGCACGGTGTGACTGCCGGCCTTGTTCGGCGAGCCCTTTCCGATGACCGAGGTCACCTCCAGGAGGGTCGGCCGCCCCTTTTCGGCCTTTGCCTTTTCCACAGCGGCCATAATACCTGCCGGGTCGTAGGCGTCGCAGGCCAGGGTTTGCCAGCCGTAGGCATCGAACCGCATTTTCACGTTTTCGGTAAAAGCAAGCGCCGTAGAGCCTTCGATGGTAATACTGTTTGAATCATAGAAGACAATGAGTTTTCCCAGTTTCAGGTGACCCGCCAGGGATGCCGCCTCGGATGTAATACCTTCCATCATGCAGCCGTCGCCGGCCAGCACCCAGGTGTAATGATCGATAACGGTCTTTCCCGCGGTATTGAACCGGGCGGAGAGCATCTGCTCGGCCATGGCCATGCCCACGGCATTACTGAAACCGGCACCCAAGGGTCCGGTGGTTGTTTCGACACCGGGTACCAGGCCGTATTCCGGATGCCCGGCGGTTTTTGAACCGAGCTGACGGAAGTTCTTAATATCATCCAGTGAAAGGCCGTACCCCGAAAGATACAGCAGCGAATAGAGGAGCATGGAACCATGCCCGGCCGAAAGGACGAATCGGTCCCGGTCTATCCAGTCCGGATCTTCCGCATGATGCTTCATAATCTCACCGTAGAGGAGCACACCCAATTCGGCACAGCCCATGGGTAGGCCGGGATGCCCCGAATTGGCCTTTTGCACGGCGTCCATTGAAAGTGTTCTGACCGTTTTAGCCGCCGCCTCTATTCCCTGTATATTCATCATATTCTCCTGAATGTAGTTTTGTTCAAACAATAGCACCAATGACACCGGACATGCAAGAACGGTCTTACTTTCCTCTGTTTTTCCTCTTTGCCCAGATCGACCAGGCCTTTGACCTGGGGGCGGCGACCGTGGGGGCAACCATCTACTCCGGGCGCAAAGCCTTTCAGCGACCCATGGATAAAAACATAGAACTGCCGCACACCATCCAGGAGGTCTACAGGAACCAAGGGTAATTCTCACCGGTCATTTCCATGGAGGCAAACCCGGCATCACTTCCCGGCGGATATTCGTCGCCTACCATACCCGGCCCAAACCCTAGGTGCCGCTCAGGAGACTTCGAAGGGTAACCCGGTGGAGGTCATAGGACGGTCTTCGGCTACATCGGCATAACCGTAGGCACCGGACCAGACAGTTTCACCCTCCCGAACCAGGGCGACGGTCATCCCGGGCACCTCGTACCGCCTCATGGGCCGGACCACATTCATCCGACATCCTCTTCTTTTCCGTGAGTTTCCATAGATGGTTTTCCCTATCGGCCGGGACTGCCCTTCGATCCAGCGGTACGATCCGTCGCTGCACCGGTAATGGTTCTCTAAGCTGAGTACTTCCTCATTCTTCCTGACGCCTTACTCCTTCACTCCTCCGGCCGCCAGCCCGCCGGCCAGGTTCCGCTGGATTGTCATGAAGAGAATGATGACCGGGGTCGCGGTCAGCACGGAAGCGGCCATAATGCGATCCCATATGGCGTTCTTGGAGGTAAAGAGGGCTTTCAGACCCATCGGCAGGGTGTAGAGGTCCTTGAAATTTTTCAGAAAGACCGAGGCGAAGAGGTATTCGTTCCAGGCGATCATGAAACAGTAGATGAAGACCGTCACTATGGCGGCGAAGGAGAGGGGAATGATGATACGCCACACGGTGCCGAACCGTGTGGCTCCCTCGATCATGGCCGCCTCTTCGATGGAGAAAGGGATGGTGCGGAAGTAGTTCCCCAGCATGTAGAGCGAGACGGGGAGGGTCTGAACAACGTAGATTATCAGCAGGCTCATGAAGGCGCCCGGGGGTATGCTGATCCAGCCGATGTTCACGAACATTTTATAGAGAGGAATGAGCAGGAGGATCCCGCCGAACATGTAGACAAAGAGAACTCCCCGCTGGATGAGTGAGCGACCGGGAAAACGCAGCCGACTGAAAGAGTATGCTCCGAAAATAGCGAAAATAACGGTGATGAAGGCCGCCGAAAACGAAAGCAGGAAGGAATTGGCAAAATACCGCAAGAAGGGAAACACATCCCCGGTACTTTTATACTTCTGCAGAATAGCCTCGCGCTGCTCCTTGGTCAGGTCAGGGGTTTCCTCCAGCAGGGTCAGTACAGATTCGGGCACGTTCTTAGCGCTCTGACCGATGTTGAGAAGCTCCTTGTACGCTTCGAAGTTGAACTGCTGCGGTATCAGATCGGGGTTGCCCCATTCACCGGGGTATTTGAGTGATATGGACAGCATCTGAATGAACGGGAATATACTGAAAAAGACAATCCCAAGGACTAGGAGGAAAAATCCGACTTTCCGGGGAAGACTTGTGCGTTTTACCATTTGAGTACCCTCTTCACATAGAACAGGATGAATCCGATCAGCAGGAGGAACTGGATCACCGCCAGCGAAGCCCCCTGGCCCAGTTCCATCGTACCGACAAAGGCCTTGTAGTACGTGTATACCGATAATACCCGCACGTTTTCCGTCAGCAGGTAGATCTCTTCGAACTTGTTAAAGTTCCAGATCATGCGAAGCAGTACGATGGCGCCCATGACAAAGTAGACTTCGGGGAATGTAATGTAGCGGAATTTTTGCCGGCTCGAAGCGCCGTCCATCTCCGCCGCCTCGTACAGATTATGGTCGATGGCCTGGAGCCGCGACAGGATCATCAGGTAGGAGAAGGGAAAATTTTTCCAGATACTGAAAACAATCGCAACCCATACTGCGGTGGACGGAGAACCGATGAGATTGAAGCGAGCGGGAAAAAGACCCAGCTTCTCATAGGCCAAATCCATGAATATTCCGTTCACAGGATCGAAGATGAACTGCCAGGCGAAGACGACCGAGATGACCGGCGCAACATATGGGAACAGTATCAGACTACGCACCAGCCCCCTCTGATTTTCATTTTCCCGGATCCCGAGTTCAAGTCCGAGAAGCAATACTTTACGCGGGGGGGTACCCCCCGGGTAAAAAAAGAATAAGGGATAGAAGAAGGATCGACCATACCCCGTCTACCGTGGAGTAGTTTCTGGTAATAAGTCCGTAAAAAAAATGACACGGCGATACTGCCGGCAAGATAACGAGTGTAACTGTCAGGGTGTTCATAAGACCGGTATAATAAGATTCCGGAAAATGGGTAGTAGTTTTCAGAGATTTTCACCGTTCCGGTTGTCGGAGGCAACATAATCCCGGATTTCCTTCAGAAAAACCGGTCCATACACCCGGAGCTTTTTCTCCCCCACGCCTGAAACCGACAGGAATTCAGTATTGTTCATCGGCTTACGGACGGCCATCTCCGACAGGGTCTTGTCTGAAAAGACAATATACGGGGGCACACCCTTCTCCCCGGCGAGGAGTTTCCGGAGTTCTTTCAACCTGTTGAAAAGGATCGGATCAACCGAACCGGAACGCCGGTTCGAGTGCCTGGGCACCGGCTGTGCCGGTTCTTTAGCGGCCGTGGTCTCACTTATAAAAAACTCCTCTTTACCGAACAGTACGCTCCGGCCGGCCTTCCGCATCCGCAGGACGTTGTAGCATTCCGTGTCCTTGTAAATCATTTGCTGCCCTAGCAGCTCATCCATAATAGCCTGCCACCACTTCTTGGTTTTATCCTTTCCCACCCCGAAGGTCGGTAAGGCCTGATGGTTTTTCACCCGGATCTTCTCGGTATCCGCCCCCCGGACGATGTCGATAATGTGCCCCGCGCCAAAACCTTCGTTCGTCCTGGCTATGGCCGAAAGAATCTTTCGGGCGTCCTCGGTGGCATCGACCTTTCCACCCACACCGGTACAGACGTCACAATTACCGCAGTTCCCATTATGGGTCTCCCCGAAATGTTCCAGGAGTTGCTTCCGCCGGCACACGCGGACGGTAGCAAACCGGACAATGTGGTTGAGGTTATCCCTGGCCTTCTGCTGCTCCTTCGGATCTTCAACCTTATCGATAAAATACATCTGTTTGGCACTATCCCCGGCGCTAAAGAACAGCACACAGTCCGCGTCAAGACCATCCCTGCCGGCCCGTCCGGTTTCCTGGTAGTAGCCCTCCATGCTCTTAGGCAGGTCCCCGTGCAGAACATAGCGTATATTATTCTTATTGATGCCCATTCCGAAGGCCGTGGTAGCCACTAGGACATCTATCTTATCGTTACTAAAAAGTTCCTGATTCCTGGTACGCTTCTCTTTAGGCAATCCGGCGTGATAGGACCTCACCCGGACACCCCTGCTTTTGAGAAAAGCCGCCGTCTTCTCCACATCCTTCCGGCTGAAACGGTACACGATCCCCGGTTCCTTCGGATGATCAACGACAAAAGCGGCTATCTGAGCAAGAACATCAGTCTTCGGCCGAACCTGGTAGCAGATCTCCGGGCGGTCAAAGGATGCACGCACGGTGAAGGGTTCCCTCAGGCCCAGGACGCGTATGATATCCTTCTGCACCGCTTCCGTAGCCGTTGCCGTAAAAGCTGCTATGGGCACCTTCGGGAAAGCCCTGCGGATTCGTGACAGGACCAGGTAATCCGGCCTGAAGTCGTGGCCCCATTCCGAAAGGCAGTGGGCTTCGTCAACGGCAAAAAAGGCCACATTGAACTCACGGAGGCGTTCCAGGTAGCCCTCGAGGGCCAGTCGCTCCGGCGAAAGATAGAGTATCTTGATGTCGTTTCTGTATAACCGTGAGTAGATCGCCGACATCTCCTCCGGTCTGAGGCTGCTGTTCAGGAAGGCCGCGGGGATTCCCCTGGCTAGGGCATCGTCCACCTGGTCCTTCATCAGGGCAATCAGGGGGCTTATGACTAGGGTCAGTCCGTCGAATAGGAGGCCGGGGATTTGGTAGCAGAGGCTTTTCCCGCCCCCGGTAGGCATGGAGGTAAAAACATCCCGGCCGGAGAGTATGGCCTGAACGATCTCCTCCTGGTGCTCCCTGAAGGAGTTATAGCCGAAAACGGAGGCGAGGACTTTTTTTACTTGCTTTTTGTTGGGACTACCGCCTTCCATGATGTTTCTTCTACTTACCACGACAAACACAACAGAAACCCGGTAACGATTGCAACCTTCCTCGGAGGCTTTAACCCGGCATCCCGGGCATTTATCACGGCCGGACGGAACTGCGTCCGAAACATTGGAGCGTAAGCGACCGTTTCGGACCACGTTCCTTTCCGGCCGCCTGGACAAATCCATGCCGGCTCCTGCAATACCCCCTTACGGCCCCTATAATCGGAGGCTTTAACCCGGCATCCCGGGCATTTATCACGGCCGGACGGAACTGCGTCCGAAACATTGGAGCGTAAGCGACCGTTTCGGACCACGTTCCTTTCCGGCCGCCTGGACAAATCCATGCCGGGTTAAAGCCATCCTTATACCCTCAACATTCACTGTAACCGCAGATATGACATGTTTTACAGCCTTCAATAAAAAGGAGCGTCGCGTTACCGCACATGGGGCAGATGTCGGCCTGGGGACCCGGAGTAAAAGAAAGGGCATATTGCTTTGCGCCGCTTTCTTCATCTTCATCCGGCAAATTGGGAAGTTCATCCTCTTCTTGCCGGCCGATATGTTCCTCCAATGCCTGGGCAACCGCGTCCGGTAGGCTCATGACCCGCTGCTTACCAAAACCCTGCTGTCTGCCGGATCCGATCCCCCGCAGCTGGGCTATAACACTTTTTACCCGGTCGGTGGGACTTAAAGGGCTGGGCATTCTCAGGATAAGGCTTATCAACCGGCCCAGACCTTCGGCGTCCGCAGCCACATCAGAACCGACCTTTGCTACATTGACGAATACTTCGAAGGGCTCCTCTCTGCCCTTACCTTCGGCATTAACCGTAATATACGCAGTCCCGATGGGTGTGTGCTTCCTGTAGGTGGTCCCCTGAAGTATAGTCGGCCTGGTCCTGGCTTTTGCCGTTTGTTTTTTTTCCTGCTTTTTTTCTTCTTTTCGAACGTAGAGGACCTGTTCTTCCCGGGATCCGTCCCGGTATATGGTCCCACCTTTACAACCTAGGTCGTACATCAACTCGTAGAGCTCTTTGGTCTGCTCCACCGTATAAGAGTTCGGAGTATTGGAGGTCTTTGATATGCTTGAATCTACCCATCGCTGGATGGCAGCCTGAACACGAATATGGTCCTCCGGTGAAAGGTCCATGGCAGTAACGAAATAGTCCGGCAAAGCCTTTCCTTCGTTTTCGTTCCTCCATTCTTCGTACACGTCGATCCGTTCGATGTGTGAACCCATTCTTCCTTTTCGTTCCCACTCCCAGAAATAGTAGGGCTCTATCCCGGTAGACGTCCCTACCATGGTTCCGGTGGACCCCGTAGGCGCCTGGGTGAGGAGGGTCACATTCCGGATACCCATTGAAGCAATCTTATTACGGACAGTCTCGGGCATTTCCTGGACGTAACCGCTTTTAAGAAACTTTTCGGTATCGAAATTGGGGAAAGAGCCTTTTTCTCCGGCAATATCACAACTGGCGTTGTATGCTTCCACGGCAATGAAGCCGAAGAGTTTATCAAGAAATTCTATGGATTCGGGACTTCCGTAACGAATTTTTAGCCTGACCAGCATCTCGGCGAGTCCCATGGTGCCGAGTCCTATTCTCCGTTCTGATAACTGCCGGGTTCTGTTCTCATTAAAAAAATAGGGGGTGGTATCTATGACATTGTCGAGAAATCGTACCGCGTATGCCACTGCCGACCTGAGAGATTCCCAGTCGACTTCATTATCCTCTACAAAAGCCGAGAGGTTTATCGAACCCAGGTTGCACACACCCCAGTCCGGTAAACCCTGTTCTCCACAGGGGTTGGTGCAACGGATCGGGGCATAGTACCACGAGTTGCTTTTACTGTTATAACGATCCGTAAAAAAGACACCCGGTTCAGCACTGGCCCACGCACTCCGGATGATCCTGTCCCAGACATCCGCGGCTTTTACCGTCTTGTGAACCACTACTTTCCGGCCCCTCTTTTTCCATTCATTGATATCGCCGTTCCATTCGGAATTGTAATCGGGATCGGATGTATCGGGAAATATCAAATCCCATTCTTCATCGTTTTTCACGGCCCGCATGAAATCATCACCGATTCCCACGCTTATATTGGCATTGGTTATCTTTCCTGCCTTGATTTTACTCTCGATAAACTCGAGAATATCCGGGTGCCAGGCATCCAGGATGAGCATGAGTGCTCCCCGCCTGCTACCCCCCTGTTCAATAAGGCCGGTAACAAAACTGTACAGCCCGCCCCAGGAAACCGAGCCGCTTGAACGGCCGTTTACACCCTTTACATATGCATGATGAGGCCTGAGGCTGGAAAGATTGATGCCGACACCGCCGCCGCGGGACATGATCTCCGTCATCTGGGTAAGGGTTTGCATAATGCCTTCACGGCTGTCCACCGGCGAAGGTATCACGTAACAATTGTAATACGTCAAATTCCGGCCCGTTCCGGCACCGCCCAGGATTCTCCCGCCGGGTACAAACCTCCATTCATCGAGGAGCCACCGAAACCGTTCTTCCCAGGTTTTTTGCTGTTCTTCCACCTCGTTCATAGCAATTGCCCGGGCTACCCGCTCCATCATTTGTTCCGGCTCGGTCTCAATGGGTTTGTCCACGTGTTCCAGCGGAAGGGTTAGATGCTCACCGTTACGCAGTTCGACCTTCGCCTTGCCATCCTGTAACGATTGGAGGACGCCTACTTCACGCTGCCCGGTTTTTGTATCCACCGCTACAATAACCGTATCCCCCGGCGTAATGGTTTCTTTTCGAATATCCTTCAGGGCATACCTGTCAAGAAAGATTTTTTCTCCAAGAGGTTTTAAACTTTTTTTCTTCTTAGAACCACCGTTAGACACGTCCCCTCCCCCGATGAACTGTGTTGCTCTTTTTTCATTACTGTAAACTATAGAGGGCTGTAAGACAAGAAGTTTATGCGGGCAAACAATAAAGATTTCTGTTATAATTGATAGGGTATGAAAAAGTGTGATATACGCATAGGTACATGTGGTTTTTCATACCGTGACTGGAGCGGAGTTTTCTACCCCGAAAACATGAAGCAGTCCGACTATCTGTCATGGTATGCGGAACATTTCTCCTTTGTAGAAATTGATTATACCTACTATAAACGCCCTGATGTTTCAGACTCGGAAAAACTCTGTTCAAGGGTACCTGATAACTTCCTTTTCAGCGTCAAGGCAACAGGCAGCCTTACCCACCAAAGAGATGAAAACTGGAAGGATGAGGCTGGGTTGTTTGAGGAGGGAATAAAACCCTATCTCCGGGAGGGAAAACTCGGCGCAGTCCTTGCTCAATTCCCCTACAGTTTCCATTACACGAAGGAAAATCGCACCTATCTTTCCCGGTTTTGCGAAGTTCTGGGCCATCTACCCCTCTGTGTCGAGTTCCGTAACGCCGAATGGCAACGGCCGCGGGTTTACGAGGGTCTTGCCGCCAGGGGGGTTCATATCGTCCAGCCGGACCTCCCCCGCCTGAGAGGGCTTCCTTCCGCCGATTCAAGAATAACCGGTGATACGGGATATATCCGTTTCCACGGCCGTGACAGCAACGCCTGGTGGAACGGTGATAACGTGAGTCGCTACGACTATCTGTATTCGGATGAAGAGTTGGCCGAATGGGTGGAAACAATCCTCGATATGTCTTTAAAAACAGCAAGGCTTTTTCTCGCCTTTAACAATCACCACAAGGGACAGGCCGTTAAAAACGCCTTCAGTTTACAAAAACTGCTCGGGTTATAGTACATATGAACCAACATACCCCGTCCCTAGGGGCGGGGTATGTTGGTTCTTCAAGGTATGGATTTTATGCGGGATTCATACACCGTACCGCCACCGTTGTCGAGGCAGTCAGCCGGCTCGGCTCCGAAGAGCGCGGCAAGCCGCGGGGTATGAATCCCGCGGGCGGATCAGAGGGATGAAAAGAAGGCTCGTTTTTCCGCCGTCATGAATTTTTTCGCCCTGTCAAGGAAAAGAACGGAAGCATAATCGTTCGGGCTTTTTTCAACAATTTCCTGGAAAATAACCGAGGCTTCTTCGAATCTGCGTTTGGCAAACAGGATAATGGCCGTTTCGAAATCGTTCTTGGTTTCACTCTTCGACTTCCTGATCTCTTCCTCGTCACCGTTGAATATCTCAAAGAGGGAAACCGATTTCGCCTTTCCTTTTACTTTGACCTTGCCGAGAAAACGGAAATCGTAGGACATCGGATTCTCCAGTTTTACGAAGGTCTCCTGGCTGATTACGATATTCGCGTGATAGAGCTTGGTCACGTCCTGGATACGCGAGGCCAGATTTACGGCATCGGAAATGACCGTCCCCTGCATACGCT
Source organism: uncultured Spirochaetales bacterium (assembly GCA_964410865.1). Classification (GTDB taxonomy): domain Bacteria; phylum Spirochaetota; class Spirochaetia; order JAFGDJ01; family JAFGDJ01; genus JAFGDJ01. Next base: position 147,930 of record CAYPIQ010000002.1, read on the forward strand.
GATCGTCACCGATAATGCCGAGGATCAGGTTGCCCGTATGAATACCGATACCTATGTTAATGGCCTTGTATCCGCAATTGGCCCTGTGTGAATTATAAACCTTGACATGTTCCACCATCTCCAGGGCGGTGGTGATGGCGTCCTCCGGTTTCCCCGGGTACAGAGCCATAATGGCATCCCCGATAAACTTGTCAACGAACCCCTTATTCCTGGTTATCATTGGGCTGAAACGTGAAAGATAGGAATTGATGAATTTAAAATTCTCCTGGGGCGTCATGTTCTCGGAAAGGTTTGTAAAAGCACGGATATCCACAAACAGTACGGTCATCTCGCGCTGAACCTGATCGCCGAGTTTCAGGTCGATGATATTTTCCTGCCCCAGGGTATTCAAAAATTCCTTGGGAACAAACCTGCTGTACATCCGGTTGATCCTTGCCAACTGGATATGGGTATTCACCCGGGTCAAGAACTCTTCCATGTGGTACGGCCGGGCGAGAAAGTCATTCGCCCCGGAGGTGAGCCCCTCCATGAGGTCGGAGACCCTCTCTTTTTCAGTTATCAGAATAACCGGCAGCTCGCTGGATGACCAATGTTCCCTTATCCTGCTGCACACTTCATATCCGCTCATAGTATGAAGATTCACATCAAGAAGCACCAGATTGGGACATTTTTCCTGAATTTTATCGAGCGCCTCGTGGCCGGAGGTGACGGGTATAACGCTGTAGTTCATGGAAGCCAACTGGCTTTTCATAACCTGCAGATCCATGAGATCGGGACTCACGACCATGATATCGATGTTTCTCGTCAGGACAACATCTTCAAGAACAGGTTCGAGATTTATAAGGGCATCCAGGTGGGCTTCCTCTTCCGTCGCCGTCTCCTGGTCTGTTTCAACTTCTATCCGCGGGAACAATACGGTCAATACCGGGTTTACGTCCTTTCCTTCCTCCAGGTTCAGGCTTCCTCCCTGTATTTCACAAATCCTTCGGGCAATAGACAGGACCAGGTCCTTGCTTGTAACCTCTTCGCCTTTTTCCCTCTGCCCCTCCTGATAGAACATGGAGAGGGCTTTAACAATATTTTCCCTGTCAACACCTTCCGATTCCCAGGTTACCCGGATAACAGTATTCTCATCCGTTGTCTCAGCTGAAACGGCACATGTTCCTCCTCCCGCATAATCGGCAAAACCCCGGGCGATGTTGAAAAAAGCCCGTTCGGTGAGGTTTTCATCGGCGTAGAGGTTCTCCATGTCCCGGGGAACCTCGTTTTTGAACTCCAGACCCTTCTCCCGAAACAGCAGCGCGGCAGCCGTCCTGACCCTTTCCATGAGTAAAAACAGATTGAACATCCGCCGGGATACATCGACATTGCCCTCCCTGATCCGCCGAAAATCGAGAATGTCATGTACCATATTCGAAAGCTGCAGAGAGCTTGCATTGATGAGAGAAAGCCCTCCGATCTGATCGGAGGTTATCGGTCCAAGGGATCCCCTCAAGAGCGAATCCGCGACTTCGTTTATTCCCTTGAGCGGTTTTCGCAGGTCTTCCGCCGCCGTGGAAAAAAACATCTCCTGCCAGGATTCCATTATGCGCAGCCTGTTATGGACGCCGTAAAGCTCACGGATTGTACGCTGGGAGGCTGTTCCAAGAATAATCAACTGGGCAAGACCGAAAACTCCGATACCGACATTCATAAGCAGGATGGAATGGACTATCCCTCCGTAATGGAGGATATCGTTCACCGCACACCCGATAATAACAACCGAAGCAAGAAATACGACTGTTGCGTTCGGGCGGCCATAACGGATAGCCCGGGCAAGACCGATGAGAATATATACCCCACCCAGAAGTACAAGGCCGCCGTACACGGTCACCGCTATAGTCTCAAAGACCGGCTTAATAAAAAACACGACCACACCGGCGGCGGCTGCAACCATGAAGGATGTAAGAACAACCCACTTGGAGAATTCTTCAGGAAAGCTGTAATAAAAATAAGCCAGGAAGAGGGGTAGAGCAAAGTAATAGGTCAGTATCATGGAGTATCCTGCAGCCCTGACCGTGAAAAAGGGGAAAATGGTATATACCAGCGCCATTCCCGTAAGAAGCACCCGAAAGGCAAATAAAACACTGATGGCCGCAAACACGATATTTTGAATTCCCCGGGGGTTCTGAAAAAACCGGAACAGGGAAATAATACCGATGGCCAGAAGCAGGAAAAACAGGAATGCGTCGCCGAGTATCAAAACCGCGTACCGACCCTGTATATCCTCCGCCCGTCCGTATTCGATACTCCCCTGGGTAAAACCGCCGGTGTACATGGCATGATTCGAGACTTGGAGAACAATATCAAGGGTATCCGTGGTCTGCTCGTAATAAGCGATAAGAGGTTTTCCCGATGAAGTTTCACCCTCGATGGAGTCGTCGGGAATACCGCTTTCTCCTGCATATGTACCGTTTATAAAAAGCCGGCATGCCGAACCGACGGGGGGAATAAAAAAGGCGTTCGTACCCTGCATATCAGCGGTTTTCAGCGTCATAGAATAGGCGGCCAGGCCGTACACCGGATATCCACGCTCCGGAGGAATCCGGTTCCACCGGTGGGGCAGCCGAACCGTTTCATCCGCCCTTGCCGGAACAGGCTCCGTTATCCGGGTATCCCAGGTAAAGTCCCATGGTCCTATAAGAGCGGCCGTTCTATTCGGCGAAACAGTAAGGGGTTCCTCTTCCGGCAGGTACTTCCGCGCGCCGGAATAGTATGTACACAGAAAGTGAACCACGAAGAGGAATACAGAGACCGACAGAACCAGGATCAAAGGGATAGATTTCTTCATATGCTATTATAAATATCGGTCTCTTCACTCAAAAAACGGACCTCCCGCATGAAAAATATACAAAAGATCGGATATCTTTAAGAATTATTCATCAAAATCGTTAAAATAGACTGCTAATATTACTGCAACCGATCTGGCGGATACCTCCACCCCCCCTTCTTTCAATTGGGAGGCCAGTTCTTTCGAGGTAGCGTCGGGTGATGTTTTTTTCGCCGCAATAACTGCACGTACGGTTTCATTATCTACAGGACTCAGCAACTGGAAGAGGCCCCTGTTAGCGAAGGCCACCACGGCATTCCGGAGGAGATTGTATTCCTCCCGTAAATCATCGGTGCCGTCTTTGAGTGTCAAAAATTCCTCCAAAAGACTATCGTATTCCTCCTGATATTTTTCACGAAACGCGGTCAGTTCTCTTTTTGTTGTTTCGAGCTCTTCCGAAATAAGGGCGGCCTGCTCGATAAGATAATCCGGGTTATGGGTCTGAATATACAAGACGGGGTTCTCCAGGGCTTTTAGCAGTTTCTCGCAGAATTGTTCCTCGTCAAACAACTGTCCGCTCACCCGGAGAAACAGGTTATCCTTGTACAGCCGAAAATCGTACTCGAGGTAGGTAGTATAATAAAACTGCATTCCCGAAGGCATGTATTCGGACAGGTTCACCCCCTTGTATTCAAAACTCTCCGGAATAAGGGCCATTTCCGTCCTTTTTTTCGTTATAACAACCCGCTGAGTGTCTATGGCCAGGTGTTCCCAGCTATTGAAAGTTGCAAGCATGACCTGCAACGCCTTTCTGGATGCGTCGGTAAGGTTTTCGGTCCCCACCAGGGCCAATTTGTTTCCGTACTGATCGATGCCTTCATAGATCTGCTGCCCGTTCTCTGTTCTGCTGGTAATGACTTCATATTCCAGGTCTCCCAGGTCGAGAGCCGCGCCGGACAGGGTAATAAGGCAGAAACATAAGACTATACACACGGACTTTTTCATACCGTCATCTCCTAGTTGGTTTCGATAAGGATCTTGTCAAAAGGCTGTATCGCCTTTGCCGGATCGGCCAGTTCTTTTGTCCGGGCATACAGCCGACCGTCCTTATAAGTGAACCGGATATTTGCAATAAATTCATCGTCTTCTCTGAAGACATACCCGGTATCACCCTCGTTTACGTCATAGAGGTCGCCGATGAATACAACCAGCGAGTCCGGGTTTCTCGAATCAAGGATATACCCGTTCTCTCTGCTGGAAGATATAAGGGAGTTCAGGGCAAAGGTAAACTGATCTATTATCCTGTTCCGTGACCTGATCGCCAAAACCTTGGTGGAAATATCATCGGCCAGGGTGTGCCGGAGCTGTTCATACTCATTGACCACCAGGTACATTGTATTCTCCATATGGGCCAGGGCGTCCGGTACCGAGTTGATATAGGGTATCTCCATGAGACGCTCCATGAGAACGCGAATATCTTCTATCCTGGCGTACTGGGCATTGAGTTCCTCCTTCGTATAGAGGTTTTCACGGGCCAGTACCTCGCTGAATCCAAAGGGAATGTCCTGATCGAATTCATCGATCTTCTTGTCCAGGATTTTCAACACCTCTTCATCGGTAAACCGGGGGTTATACTTGAGGATCAACCGCTGGATCTCTTCCTGGTGATTCGTCTCGAGGGCTTCCACCAGATTCGCCCGGTATTCCTCGAAGGATTCCCGCTCTTCTTCCATGCGTTTCTTCAGTTCCGCAATCTGAGCCTCGTAATAATCCACCGTTTCCTGCTGCCGTATCTCGAACAGTCGTTGCTGATTATTCAACACCTCTTCCTGTTCCCTGGCCATTTCTACCATTTTAGAATCGTAGGCAGCCATTTTTTCCTCGATAAGGGCTGTTTCCCGTTCGACCTCCTCGATCTTGGGCCTGTATTGCTCCCTCACCGCTTCGGCATCAGCCTCGAATTTGTATTCCAGTTCCGCTATATCCCTGTTCCTGGCTGCCGTGGTCATGTTCCTCGTATTCAATACATCTATTTGCCTCTGCATGGACACCCGGAGCTGTTCGATTTCTCCCTCCATAGCGTTCTGCAGATCCTGTAACCGGCGGTGGGCTTCGGTCAGCTCACGGTCGTACTGCTTGGCTTTATCCAGGACGTCCCTCAAGTTTACATCCTCGAAAGCTTGGATGTTAACAGCAATGTTCCTGCTTTCCCGCTGAATGTAGGCATTTACCAGTACGGCAATACCGACAAACACAACAACAAACAGGATAATGCTCACCCAGACTACCGGGCTGCGGTTCTTTTTTGTTTTTGCAAATTCCTCATCCAGATTGTAGAGCTCACTCTTGCCTATCTCTTTCTGGATATCCTTGAGGAAGAGGTTCTTGCTTCGCAGAACCAGATCTTTTACTTTGTCTTCATTGTCCATATGCCGTTCCAACCCTTCGGGCTCTCGCCGCCCGCAGTTCTCTCGAGGAAAACCTCCGCCAGGGGCAGAGTACATTTTTTAAACTCGTCGGCGGCGGTTGTCCAGTCGCCCTCGTAGTAGGCGGCAAGACCCTTGCTGAAAATCTCCAGATCTTTTTTCAGCCCATCGTCCAGGGTATCCTCATGGATAGGCCAGTAGATTCGTTTACCGATGGTTTTACCCTTTACCTGGACCTGGTCAAGTTCATGGAAGATATAATCGGTATGCCCCGAGTCCAGCACATCATTCATGACGTACTCGGAGCAGATAACCGGGACTTTATAGATTCTTGTCAGTCCCTCGAGCCGTGAAGCCGAGTTGACATTGTCCCCGATAACCGTGTTGGTCATCCGCTCGGGAGAACCGATATTGCCGTAGAATACTTCTCCGCCGTCGATACCGACACCGACTTCCAGTAAAACAGCCTTGTAGATTTTTTCTTCGATGGTGGTAAGACTGCCGCGCTTCTTGACTATGAGTTCCCGCCTTCGATGCATCTCCTTACGCAACTCCGCGGCCACTTCCTGTACCTGGTAGGCCGCTATAATCGCTTCCACCGACTTGTTGTCATGCAGGTCGTCAAAGGCGCCGAAAATCGCCAGCAGGGCATCACCGATTATCGAACCGATAATACCTTCCTGCCGGTGGATTTCATGTATGGCCTTATCGTAATGGATATTGAGTAGTTTAATAATATCCGTACCCAGGGCTTCGGTAATAAAGGTGAAACCCTTTATATCGGAGAAGAGGATCGTCAGGTCCCTTTTCATTCCGTCGAGCTTGATCTCCCTCTCACGATACGCCTTCTGGGCAATGTCCTGGGTGACGAATTTTTTAAAGATATTCAACAGGTTGTCGATGGTACTGGAGGTTGAGTTGAAGGCGGCACCGAGATAGGTGATCTCGTCGTTAGGAGCTCCTTCCAGATCGATAATACCGAGGCTCTGGGATTCCTGCATTCCCATGATGCCGTCGGTGATCTTATGGACGTATCGCAGAATGTAACGGATAAGAAAGACTCCCAAAACCGTACAGGTTACCGTGAATGCGATAATGATGAGTGAGATCCTGTTGAAGATTTTCCTCGACTGGCTGTAGAATTCATCCATTTCTTCAGCCCGGACAAGAAAAATATCCCACTCGTGGTTGTACTTGAACATTCCGAAGTACTGGTCTTTGTTCATCGTAAAGACAATCGAACCCTCTTCCCGGTTTTCAGCCAGGGCTTCCTCGAGTTTATCCAGCGCTTTTTCATCGGTTATCCGCTGAACCGGCTCGGATTTGGAAGCAAAAAACAGGATTTTACCATTTTCGTCCACACCCAGGGCCACCGACTTTTCCCCGGTAAGGCTTTTTTCAGTGCTTTTCTCGATACTCCTCAATGCCGCGTCCAGATCCTGGTTGTACTGGTAGATCTCATGTTGATTCATCGCAAATACATGAAGCTCTTTGAGATCTTTGATGAGAAGCTCATTCATGAGTTTGAGGAGTTCGCCCCGGTTGAGCATAAGGTTTATGTAGTTGGACACGAAATTCGAGACGAGGAGGAAAATAGTAAATATGACGACGATCTTCAAAACGAGAGGAACTACTCTGACGCCCTGAATTTTCTTTCCGAAAATTCTATCTGTGATTTTTTCCATTAGAACCGCCTCTAAAGTCCTCTTAAAAGAGTGGGTTGCATACGTCGAAGGACTTCAGTATTCTGTAACGCAAAAATATTATAAACGACGGGTATTGTATGTGCAAGGAAGAAAAATTTTTCCTGACCTATAACGGAATTTATAAGACAATTAAAAAGAGGAAACCTCCCCGAAGAGGTTACCCGTTACTATACGGGAACGGAACTGGTAGACCGGTGGATATGCTATCCCTGGGATGCCCTTGATATCGAATACCAGCAAAAAATGGGTGAACTGGAGGAGAACAATACATGACATTTCTCGAACTCGCCCGGTATCGTCAGAGTGTCCGGAACTATTCGGACAGACCGGTGGAAAAAGAAAAGATAGACCGTTGCCTGGAAGCGGCCCGGCTAGCCCCGTCGGCCTGTAATTCACAACCCTGGCGGTTTATTATTGTAGATGACCCGGATACAAAAGACAGAATAGCCCGGGAAACCATAGGGCCTGTCATATCTTTCAATCATTTTTCCTTTAAAGCCCCTGTACTGATAATAGCCGTTCTGGAACCTTCCAATCTCACCGCCCGTTTCGGTAACCTGAGACAGAAGATTCAGTTCAACCTCCTTGATATGGGTATGGCGGCCGAACATTTCTGCCTCCAGGCCGCTGAAGAGAACCTCGGGACCTGCATGCTCGGCTGGTTCAAGGAGAAGCCGGTTAAGCAGATCCTCGGTATTCCGAAGAGTAAGAAAGTCGCCCTGATCATAACCGTGGGATACCCTGAAAATGATGAAATTCGACCGAAGAAACGAAAAAGTCTCGAGGAAATACGGGGAGAGAACAGGTATTAGAGCATGCGAGTATTGAGTTGATCATGCCGCCGCGCGGCGACCGAAACGATGAAAATAGGCGGATACCGCTATTTTCGTAATAGTTGATCATGCCGCCGCGCGGCGACCGAAACGATGAAAATAGGCGGATACCGCTATTTTCGTAATAGTTGCTCATGCCGCCGCGCGGCAACCGAAACGATGAAAACAGCCGGGTGCGGCTATTTTCGTAATAGTGAGTAACACTTACCCTGACTATCTTTCTCCGCGCCGGTAAATCTCGCCCAGGGATGCCGGAGCATGGACCTTCCGGCTGTCCTTCCCGGCGGCTATGACGAATAGAACCGCCAGGGTGGCGATATACGGAAACATGGCGAGAAAATAGGGTGAAATGCCCAGCGGCTGGAGCATATACTGTAATACGAAGATCCCGCCGAAGAGGAATGCGCCCAGAAAGGCTCTCATGGGGTTCCAGAGAGCAAAAATCGTCAAAGCTACCACGATCCAGCCCCTTCCACCGGTCATCCCCTCGATCCACGATTTGCTGTACGCCAGAGAAAGATGCGCCCCGGCAAGGCCGCTGAAAGCTCCTCCGGCCATGACACAGAGATACCGTACCAGAGAGACATTGATGCCGGCCGTTTCCGCGGCCTGGGGGTTTTCTCCCACCGTGCGGATAATGACCCCCCAGCGGGTGTATTTCAACATGAACCAGCTGAGGATACCGAGGAGGACCGCAAGATAAAAGATCGGTGACTGGTTGAACAAGATATCCCCCAACGCCGGAATCTTGGAGAGCAGCGGGATGGCTACCGGGGTCATCCTCACCTCCAGGGGGATGCCGATAAAGGGTTTCCCCAGAAAACCGCTCACCCCCAGCCCCAGCATCGTGAGAGCCAGGCCGGAGACGACCTGGGTCGACTGCAGACTAACCGTGACAACGGCATGCAGCAACCCTCCGAGAGTGCCGGCCAGGACCGCGGCCAACAGGCCGAGCCAGGGATTTCCCGTATTCAGGGTCACCATGAAGGCGCTTACCGCCCCCAGGGACATCATTCCCTCTATTCCGAAATTCAGGATGCCCGATCGCTCGGTCAGCACTTCGCCCACCGTTCCGAGTAAAAGGGGAGTACCGGCGACCATGGTACGTACCAGTACCGCCAGGACGATCGAATCCATTATGACTTCCTCCTCCACACCGGTCGTACACGGTTTTTCAGAAAAAAATCGCCGGTAATCAATGAAAAAAGCAGGACGCCGTTGACTATATTAACCGTTGCCGCCGGGAGCCCCAGGGAAATTTGTATGGCGTCGCCGCCAACCAGGATACCCGCGAAAAACAGGGTCGAGATGGGGACAAAGGCCGGATTGAGACGCGCGAGCCAGGCAACGATGATGGCGGTAAACCCGTATCCCGAAGAAATAGCGTTAGGATAGCTCAGGTGGTAATGGACTCCGGCAACTTCTCCTACTCCGGCCACGCCGGCAAGGCCTCCGCTTATCAGCATCACCAACATGGCGGATTTGAAAAAATTGATACCGGCATACCTGGCGGCCTCGGGGTTTTCACCGCTTACACGGATTTCATACCCCGCCCGCGTTTTATAGAGCAAGACGGTCAACAGAACCACCGCCAGCAGGGCGACTACCAGAGTTGCCGTGTGGATCCGTGAACCCGGGATAAGCCTTATCATGGCCGATTCGGCAAAGTCGTCGGTGTAAGGAAAACCGAACTGGGTCTCACCTTTCCAGGGTCCGACAATGAGATACTGAATAAACTCCGCGATGATGTAATTCAGCATGAGGGTCGAAATGATTTCGTTGATACGGAATTTTATCTTGAAAATCGCCGGAAGCAGCCCAAAAAGCCCTCCGCCGATAAAGCCTCCGATAAACATGAGGGGGAGTACCACGAATCGGGACGAGGTAGGCCCGATATTGAGGGCGATCCAGGTAGCCACCATGGCTCCGGCCAGGAGTTGCCCTTCGGCACCGATGTTCCAGAATTTTCCACGGAAGGCAAGGCTCAGACCGGTCCCGATTAGGAGGAGCGGAATCGCCTTGGTGACGGTCTCTTTGAAACCGTAAAGACTCCCGAAGGAGCCGATAAAAATTTTACCCAGGGCAAAGAAGGGATCCACGTCATTTACTGCGAAAATGATACCCACGATAATGATACCCGCCGCCAGGGAGGTGACAAGGGTAATAAAACTCATCAACGGGGTGATTCTTTCCCGAAGTATCACTCTGGTCTGCAGCATAGCTTCCTACATCTCCGCCTTTTTAGAAGAACCGGCCATCATGAGCCCTATTTCTTCCAGGGAAACCTTCGACGGTTCGACGATTCCCATACATCGTCCCTCGAACATGACCGCGGTTCGGTCGCAGAGTTCGAAGATTTCATCGAGATCCTCCGACACGAGTAGTACCGCCGTTCCTGCGGCCTTGAGTTCCAGGAGCTGTTTACGGATATACTCGGTGGCGCCGACATCGAGACCGTAGGTGGGATGAGCGGCTACGAGAATCTTCGGTCCGGAGGAAATTTCCCTGCCGAGGATCATTTTCTGAATATTGCCCCCGGAGAGATTTTTTACCGGTATCGAAATCGAAGGAGTCGAAACCTGATAGTCCTTCACAATCATCTCCGCGTCTTCCCGGATAGCGGGGTAATTCATGAAAAAAAGCCCGGCAAAGGGTGGTCGGCAGTGCCGCTTGAGGACCGAATTTTCATAGAGCGGCAGGTTCGGCACAATACCGAACTTGATCCGTTCCTCCGGTACATGGCTCACCCCCGCGCAGTGGAATCCCTTTGCATCGTGCCGGGGGATACTCTTGCCATTGATACGGATGGAGCCGGACTCCAGGCGTCTTAGCCCGGTAAGGGCTTCCACCAGCTCCCGCTGACCGTTCCCGGACACTCCGGCAATACCGAATATTTCCTTTTCCCGAATGGAGAAGGAAACACTCCGTACCGCCTCTTCACCCCGGTCTCCCCGAACATTGATATCTTCCGCTTCCAGCACCACTTCTCCCGGTTCGGCTTCTTTTTTTGTAAAAGTAAACAGGACATCCCGGCCGACCATCATCCTGGCCAGACTCGGTTTGTCGGTTTCCACCGGTCTTGCCTCTCCGATGACCTTGCCCCGGCGAAGCACTACCACCCGGTCACAGATCGCCATAATCTCCTCGAGCTTGTGGCTTATCAATATAACCAGGTGTCCCTCCGACTTCATAAGCTTTAGAATAGAAAAGAACTCCTCAGTTTCCTGGGGGGTGAGCACCGATGTCGGTTCATCGAGGATAAGCAGGTCCGCTCCGTGCATCAGCGTTTTAACGATTTCCACCCGCTGCTGCTCGCCGGCGGAAAGCTGCCAGACCTTCTTACCCCCTTCGAGCTTCAAACCATATCGTTCGGAAAAATCTTTCATCCGTTTCCGTGCCATGCCGGCCGGGAAAAAGAAAGGGACATCCTTCATTCCCAGAAGCACGTTCTCTTCCACGGTATGATTCTGCACAAGCTTGAAATGCTGGTGTACCATGCCGATTCCCGCGGATATGGAGTCCCTCGGAGACCGGATAACGGTCTCCCGTCCGTTGATCATGAAACGGCCGCTGTCCGGTTGATACAGGCCGTACAGAATGTTCATAAGGGTGGTTTTTCCGGCTCCGTTTTCACCCAGCAGGCCCAGAATTTCACCCTTGTCAATGGAGAAGGATATGTCGTTATTTGCATGTACTTCACCGAAGGATTTGGAAATACCGTCTATCTCGAGACGTTGGATTTTTTTCAAAAACCACTCCGAAAAGTGAAACGGGGGAGCACAGGCTCCCCCCCAAGAGTTACTTATTTTGGAACATCCCCGACGATATTGTCGACATAGTACATAATGCTGAGTAGGTGCCCGACATCGGCGCTTTCACCTTCTTCGAGCACGAGGTTTCCTTTATTGTCATACAGAGGCCCGGTGAAGGGATTAAAGGCAAAGTTGTCGGTCTTGAATTGTTCGTACCGCTTCATGACCAGGTCGTAGACCGAGATTTCTCCGAACTCTTCATGATCTATAACCACGGCCTTCAGGTCGTCGACGAATTTTTCATTGATAGGTTCATCGTAGGAACCGCCGAGAATAGCCGCATTCTCTTCGACAAGCCAGAGAAGGTCATATCCCGACCATGTTCCGTCATGGATATCGGAGAGAATCTTGTCGTACTGAATGCCCCAATCCACCAGTTGCCCGGATACCACCGAGTCTTTACCATAGGACTGCATGGGGCTGTAGTGGCTGAAGGTATATACCGTGTTACCCTTTTCCATATGTTCCTGTCCGACCTCGACAACCGCCGGGGTGTCTTCGGTAAAGGCAAGAACATCGACACCTTCGGCTATCATGGCCTCAGCGGCTTCCCTCGCGGCGGCCGGACCTACCCACGCGTTGATCCAGCGTACACTCATGGTGGCTTCCGGGTTTACTTCCTTGATTCCCAGGGCAAAGGCGTCCAGGTGCCGCAGAACCTCGGGAATGGGAAACGCACCCACATAACCGGCCTTGTTCGACTCGGTCAGGGCACCGGCCATGAGACCGTTGAGGTAGTAGAGTTGGTAGAAATCGATGAAATAGGTACCCACATTGTCGGATTGCTTAAAGCCCGAACAGTGCATGAATTTTTTGTCCGGGTACCGTTCCCCGGCGGCAATCGTGTCGTCCATGTAACCGAAGCTGCATGTAAAGACAACGTCACACTTTTCTTCCTGGATGAGGCGGTCGATAATCCTTGAAGCGTCCGCTTCCGCCACGGACTCCACATAGACCGTTTCCAGCCAATCATACTTTTCGTCTACGTATCTCCTGCCCACATCATGAGCATGAGAAAAACCGTAATCGCCGATGGGACCTACATAGACGAACCCGGCTTTAACCGTGCCTTTAGTTCTCTCAGCCGGCGGTGCGGCAGGTTCTTCCTTCTGACCGCCGGCGAAGAGCATGCCGGGAAGGAGGAGAAACAGCATCGATACGATACCGATCAAGGAAATAATTTTACTGGATCTTTTTTTCATATAGTGCCTCCCTTTATTTTATTAGGCATATTACGGTAAACCGGTACGGGGTGAATGTCAATAAGACGTGATGGGTTTCAGGAATTGCTGTCGCGACAATGGCTGTTTTTGTACCTCTTCCGGCTCTAATTTCCTCAAACCTTTGTTTAAGTTCGCCCTCATCCTTTGAGTGAAAAAGGCTCCACGCCGCCTGCACAAATAGAGCACAAAGAATCGATGGCCCTCGTTTGTGAATGTGCCCGGTTATCATCCTATCCCCCGAGAAGTCTAATCGTTGAACCATCCCCGCATAATTTGTCACTTCAACACCGGAAGAAAATCGTGTGCCGTCTCCTATATAGGCCGAAAAAGCCAAGGCTGTTTTTATACCTACCCCGGGAATCGAGAGTAGATACGGCACATCGTTATTTCCAGAAAGACTCTCTTTTGTTTTTTTTCTCCAATTCTTTAAGATCTTCTTCGTAATCCCGTCGGATTAAGGATAGTCTTTTATAACCAACATCGCAAAGAACATATTACATTGCCGGAAGCCTGTACAGTAGTGCAGATCAAGTTATTCCAGGTTGTACCGAATAAGGGTATTTCCTCTCGAGGATATATATTTCTCCAGGATTTCCATACTTTTTTTAAATGATTCGCAGTCACCGGGAATAGCCGGGAGTAACAGTATACGCATATATCTATCCCTCCATTTATGTAGACAGTGTCTACTATTTTTTCTAAACTCTTTCTCAAATGTCCCGTAGAACGTATCACCATGGCAGCCTGAAGAAAGCGCTCATCAAAGCGGGAGTAAAAATACTATCCGAGGAAGACCTTAAAGCCCTCACCCTGAGGGGAACAGCTCGAAGGGCGGGGGTCAGCCATTCAGCGCCCTATCGGCACTTCCAAAATAAGGAGCAGCTTATCGGTGCCATAGCCGCTGAGGGGTTTCGTCTTTTAACGGGAGTATTGAGTGATGCGGTAACTACTGCTTCTGGTGATTTTCAGGAAGAACTTCGTCTGAGTGGGCAGGCATATGTTGAGTTTGCCCTTACAAACCCGGAACACCTCAAGGTTATGTTTTCATCAGAACGCTTTTATCCGGATCATACATGTATCCATGATAAAAAGGATCTGGATGCTTTTTCCCGTATAACAGGAATATTTGAGCGCGCAATTGAAAAAGGTGTTATACGGAATGAAAAACCCCCTCTGTTCCGGCACTCCTTGTATGGTCACAAGTTCACGGTTTGTCGCACATTCTTATTGAAGAACAGATACCGCCGGGTACCATAGACCATACTGTCGTGCTGGAAATGATAGACTATCACGTAGAGTTGATAACCAGAGGATTAAGGATGATGTAATGAAAAAAGCCTTACTCGTTTTTCAATCAGATTTTACCTACAGGGAGGGCGCTGTTTGTGCTATGTACGGTGTGGTTAAATCTGTTGATAGAGACCTGGAGATCATAACCGCTACCCATGAGATTCCCAATTACGACATCTGGAGCGCTTCCTATCGGTTGTATCAGTATATGAAATTCTGGCCCCTTGGGACTATTTTCGTATCGGTGGTCGACCCTGGTGTAGGAACAAATCGAAGAGCCTGTGTTGCGGAAACAAGAGACGGGTACTATATAGTTACTCCGGATAACGGGACCTTGAACCATATCGCGAAGAGGCCGGGTATAGCCAGGGTGAGGGAGATAGACGAACAGATTAATAGACTTAAGGGAAAGGGCACCGAAGAAGTGAGTGTTTTCCATGGGCGTGACCTCTTTGCCTATTGTGCTGCTAGACTTGCCGCCGGGGTAATTACCTTTGATCAGGTTGGCCCCGAGTATCCGGAGGATGAGATCATTACCTATTCTATTCCTGCACCTGGTATCCGAGAAGACAAGGTCATCGGAATCTTTGAAATCGGGGATCCGAACTTTGGGAACCTCTGGACAAATGTTCCTCTGTCCCTCTTCCATGAAGCCGGATTCCGTTATGGAGATCGGCTTCAGGTAACCATACGCCATGGAGGGCAGGTCCGGTTCTCCGATAAAATCCTCTTCCAGCCTTCCTTCGGATACGTCGAGATGGGGCAGATTGTCATTTATACTAACGAACTTATGAATATAGCCATGGCGGAATCGCAGGGTAATCTTTGGAAGAATCTCAGTCTGGGATATGGCCCGGAATGGAGTGTGGAATTCTATAAAAACAGATAGTTAGGTTAGCTCCCGTTGTAATTCCGCTACAACCTCCCCGATGGGTCGGTGTATAACAACATCCGCCTTATCGTCCAGGGGTGTTTCAGAAAGAGTGATGATTGCCAAGGCTGCGCCACGCTGTTTAGCCGCGGCAGGAATTGCAGCTGCCGGGTATACAACAAGCGTACTTCCAAGGCAGAGCATGCAATCACACCGGGCGGCCATATCTTCGGCCCTTCGTATCTCCGCCTGAACCAGGTTCTGACCGAATGAGATAGTATTCGGCTTCAGAAGTCCACCGCATTCACCGCATCGCGGTGGTGGACTTTCAGGGGTAAGTGTTTGCATAAATGGTTCAGCAGGAATAACGCGGCCACAGTCAAGGCAAACAATTTCCAGGGCTGTTCCGTGTAAGCGGACAATTTTATCCTCCGGGATACCGCTTTTTTCATGTAGACCGTCGATATTTTGGGTGATTAGTCCTGTTAATTTTCCGGTATCGTATAGCTTTTTAAAAAAATGGTGTCCTGCGCTGGTTTTAGCGTCACGGATACTCGGCCAGGTTTCAAGTCTTCTGCGCCAGTAGAGCTTTCTCTTTTCCTCGTCTCCCAGGAATTCTTCGAAATAAATCGGTTGAAAACGATCCCAGATTCCTCCCTTGCTCCTGTAGTCGGAGATCCCTGATTCCGTACTAACTCCTGCTCCTGTAAAACCCGCGATATTGGATGACTCCTGTATAATTCGGACAAGTTTTTGTATTGATTGATCCATGACATTCTCGCTCTGGGTTAAACATAAAAAAACACAATCGGATTGTAAAATAAAAAAAGAAAAGTCATGCTGATTATCTATACAATGAGATTTGACAGGAAATGATCGTACTATAATAAAGAAGCAATACCATAATGAGCAAGCCTGTCCTTGTATGTTTTCCCTTATCGGCTATATCATAGAGAATACGCACCGCGTACAGGCGCGGACAACTGGAGAATCGATAAGGATGTCACCTTTACAACAATTTATTTTTTCTGTATTTCTTATTATCCTTCTCGTTGCCTTCGGTACCGGAGGCTTTATGTTTCTGGAAGGCTGGTCCCTGCCGGAAAGCCTTTATATGACTTTCATAACAATCTCGACGGTCGGATACGGGGAGGTACATGCACTTTCTCCGGCAGGTCGGAATTTTACTATTGTTTTTATCATTACCAGTGTGTTTGTAATCGGCTATGCCCTGACGAGGCTTATTGCATTTCTTTTCGAGGGCCAGATGGTAAAAACAGTCAAGGAGCGGAGAATGAAGCATTTTTTATCTAGTATTAAAGATCATATTATTATTTGCGGCTTCGGGGATATCGGACGTGAAGTGGTGGAAGAATTCATAGCTCATAAGACCCGTTTTGTGGTTATAGAACGGGAAGCAGGTGAATTGGAATCGGACCGCTACTCTGAGGTCACCTTCATTCATGGTGATGCGGCGGATGAAGAAATACTTGCAGCTGCAAAAATAGAACGCGCACGAGGGCTAATATCCTGTCTTCCGGACGATCAACAGAATGTATTCGTAGTCCTTACAGCCCGCCAGTTGAATTCTAATTTGCATATAGTTGCTAAATCTTCAGATGAGCGAAATGTCAGCAAACTTCGGAAAGCCGGAGCGAACCGGGTTATTTCTCCAAAACAGATCGCCGGCCGAAGATTGGCGGCGATTTGTATTCAACCCTCAATTGTTAATTTCCTGGAGGTGCTATCGTCTGGTGGCAATGAAGCGATGAGAATAGAATCAATTAAGGTTCCACCTGGTTCTCCGTTGATTAATTCATCATTACGGGAAAGCAACATTGGACAGCATACAGGGGCAATTATAATAGGTATACTCGGGCCAAATGGCAAAGCACGTATGAATCAATCGTCTCTTGCTACCCTGTCTTCCATGGTTTTAAACGAGGGAGACGAACTTCTCGCTTTGGGGAACGAAGAGCAACTCGGGAGCCTTGTGGAGTTTGCCTCGGGGAAGCAGAAACAACGGGGACAGAGGAAAAAATAAGAGGAAAAAATAAAAAATTAATAAATAGGCGAAAGCATCACGCACTATTTCCACGTTATGTATTAATAGAGAAATAAATAAGGAGGAGAAGATGCGGCGGGCGCGACAAAAAAAATATGGAGCAAATTATCATGTATTCTCTAGAGCAGTTAGAGGTGATAAGATTTTTAATTATCCAGGAATTAAAGAAATGTTTATGGAAGTTGTTAGGCGGGCTAAGAAAAAGTTTAAATTCGAGATTTGGAATTTTTGTATAATGAGTAGTCATTATCATTTCATTATCAAACCCCTGGGTAATGAGGATATTTCAAAGATTATGCAATGGATAAAGAGTGTATTTGCCAGAAAATTCAACCGATTGTTTGGTTATTTCGGACACGTATTTGCCGAACGCTTTCAAAGTATTATCATTCATAGTTTTCAGCAGTATTTATCAACCTTTATTTATATCGCTATGAATCCTGTAAAGGCGGAGCTGGTTAGGAGTGCGACGGAGTATGAATACAATGGTATAAGTTATCTTCAAAAAGGGATGCTGGATATCCTGGAGCGCCCACCTAACTGGTTTTTACGCCTGGTATGGGATTGGCTAAATGGCAAGGAGTAGATTTGTCGTTAATCGTTAACAGCATAGCTGAGTAGCCTCTCAAATGTATATAATTTTTTGTATACCCATACCCATGAAACACTAATCACTAACATTGTTTATAGAAAGAGTTCTATCCATTTGCTTTACCTCCTTCAGATACAGTGTAATAAGAAACAATAAGGCCAGCAGGTATTCATCGTTGCGTATATCATGCTGCTTTGATAATATATTGTTATGGCTCAAACGTTACTGTGGTACGATCTGGAAACCTTCGGTACACATCCCCAATGGGATAGGATAGCTCAGTTCGCAGCCATTCGAACGAATAATAAATTTGAAACACTGGGGACAGAGGAAAACTTTTACTGCCGCCTATCTCCAGATTACCTACCCCGTCCCGAAGCCTGCCTGATTTCTAAACTCACTCCTCAGTATGTAAACGAGCATGGTGAACCAGAGCGTTTTTTTGCATCTAAAATTCATGCTCTAATGAGTGAACCCGGGAGCTGTGTGGCCGGATTTAATAACATCAGGTTCGATGACGAGTTTATACGTGCTCTGTTCTATAGGAATTTTTTCGATCCATATAAACGGGAATATGAAAATAATAATTCTCGATGGGACATAATTGATCTGACTCGCATGGCTAGGGACCTGCGACCGGAAGGAATAGAATGGCCGGAGGATGAGGAGGGAAGGCCGATATTCAAACTCGAAGTTCTGGCAAGGGCTAATGGTATTCTCCATAAAAATGTTCATAATGCTCTCTCCGATGTGAGAGCTACAATCGGTTTGGCAAAACTTATTTTCGAAAAGCAGGAGAAACTCTTCCGCTATTATTTCAAATTAAGAAAAAAGGACGTAGTCCGATCCCTTTTGAATCTGCAGGACCCTCAACCGGTGGTCCATACCTCAAGTATGTTCACATCAACCTTTGGATGTACAACCCTGGTATTCCCCTTGAGTGTCCATCCGACCAATCCAAACATTATTATCACCTGCGATCTTCGACAGGACCCCTCCGACTGGATTGATGCTGATACAAATGAAATCCGTCGTCGGGTTTTTACCCGGCAGCAGGAGCTTGAACCGGAAGTACGTATTGCACTAAAGGGAATACACCTGAATAGATCCCCTGCTGTGGCGCCATTGAGTACCCTGAGCGGGGACAGAGCAAAAGTCTTGGGCATAGATAAAAAAGCCTGTCTTCACCATGTCGAGATACTGAAAGGCAGGAAAAACCTTATACAGAAGATCAGATCCGTCTACATGGAAGAAGAACGACGACAACCGAAGGATGCGGAACTACAGATCTATACCGGTGACTTTTTCCCCGATGAAGATAAAGAGGTGTTTTCTAGGATTCGAAAAAGCACCCCGAAGGAACTTGTATCCGAGCAATTCCAGATGTATGACCCACGGGGACCGGAACTTCTTTGGCGCTACATCTGTAGAAATCATCCCGACGCTTTATCCGAGGGGGACAGAGGAAAATGGAAAAGTTTCTGCGCAACCCGACTCCTCACCCCCGAGCCAAAAGGAGCCATTGATATTGTAACATTTTTAAGGGATGTCCGTAACAGGCTCTCACGAGTGGACACGCCGGCGTCAGACAAGAAAATCCTCAAAAGTCTGCTGGATTACGGTGAAACTCTGGAGCGGGAAGTGCTTAACTATGGAGAAAAGTATGAAGGAATATAATGGGGCTATTTTGCAGTATTTCCACTGGTACACGCCTTCGGACGGCTCCTTATGGAAGAGTCTAATTGAGAGCGCCCCGGAACTCGCAAACGCGGGTATAACCTCGGTATGGTTACCTCCGGCATATAAGGGCGCTGGTGGTGAGCAGGACACGGGATACGGGGTATACGATCTTTTCGATTTAGGGGAATTTGACCAGAAAGGTTCTGTCCGTACAAAATACGGTTATCGGGATGAGTATCTTAGGGCAATCAGAGCAGCACAGGATGTCGGCATGCAGGTGTATGCCGACATCGTCTTTAACCACAAGATGGGAGGCGACCGGGAAGAGGAGTTCAAGGCTACACCGTATAACCCCAACAACCGTAGAGAAGCAATTGGTGATTTGCAGACGATCAAAGCATGGACCCATTTCACCTTTCCCGGCCGGGGTAATGCATATTCGGAACTACAATGGCACTGGTGGCATTTCAACGCAACGGATACTAATAACCTTGCACCTGATACCCAAGCAATCTATTTATTTGAAGGCAAAAAATTTCAAGAAGATGTCGACAGGGAAAAGAGCAACTTTGATTACTTGATGGGGTGTGATCTCGATATCGAAAACCCAGATGTTCAGACTGAACTCCGTTACTGGGGGGAATGGTATATAGATATTACCGGTGTCGACGGATTCAGATTTGATGCGGTTAAACATGTGAAGGCAGGGTTTTTTCTCGACTGGTTGAATCATCTTCGTGACTATACCGGGCGGAATCTCTTTGCTGTGGGTGAATACTGGTCGAATGTTGGTGCAGCCCTGGAACATTTTATCGAAACAACGGAAAGCAATATCATGCTCTTCGATACTGGACTTCATTACAGTTTCGCAGATGCCGGCCGCCGGGGCGCGGAATATGACCTGAGGACCATTTTCGACAACAGCCTGGTAAAGGATAACCATGATGTAGCGGTAACATTTGTGAGCAATCATGATACCCAGCCATTGCAAGCACTTGAATCCGTTGTGGAAGCTTGGTTTAAGCCATTGGCCTATGCACTTATTTTACTACGCAGAGGTGGATATCCCTGTATTTTTGCCGCCGATTACTATGGGGCTGAATACAGAGGGGTCGGTAGAGACGGGAAGGAATATGATATTACCATGCCGAGTCACAGATGGATAATTGACCGGTTTCTCGAAGCTAGACGGCGCTATGCTTTGGGTGAACAGACAGATTATTTTGATGACCGCCACTGCGTCGGGTGGACAAGAGAGGGTAGTCATGAGCATCAGGGTGGTTTGGCAGTTCTGATAAGTAATGAAGGGGCAGGTAAAAAGTCAATGCGCCTTGGAGTGCAAGGCATGACCTATGCCGATTATACGGAGCATGTTAAAGAGCATGTTACTATTAACGAGGAGGGATGGGGAGAATTTTCATGCAAAGCCGGCTCCGTTTCCGTGTGGGTGCCGACTTTGACCGGACTTAACTTATCGTCCAGGACGACTGTGTGACTGATAATCGCTAATATTTTTCCTTTGTCCCCCTTGGGCCGAAGAAATTGATCAGCATTTACCGCGGTTTTAGATATGTCCCCCCGACTCCTACATGCGGTCTCTGTACAGCTTTACCCGAACCATGGTATGAATGAGGAACCATGACGATACAGTACCTTGATTCCGACGAAAAGTTCACCGTTTACCTCAAGACGATCAAAGCGGATATCATCGAAACCCTGGCTCTGGACATCGAAGGGGAGTTCAACCTCCACCAGTACGGAGAAAAACTCTGCCTGATACAGGTTTTCGACGGCCGGCGGAAAATCGTAATCGACCCCTTTTCCGTTTCCGGAGAGAATATACGGCAGTTCTTTAGCAAGAAGGATCTGAAGAAAATTATGTACGATTCTTCCAGTGACCAGAAATTGATTCTGAAACAATACGGTGTCAGGATCAGTGCGATTACGGATCTGCGGCCGGCGGCGGAGCTGCTGGATCTTCCCAGGAAAGACCTGGCTTCGGTTATTGAATTGTATCTGGGTATACGGAAGACCAGAAATTACCAGCGCTACGACTGGACCCGACGGCCGGTGGACCCCGGTGCCCTGGAATATGCAATGAACGATGTCATATACCTCTTCGACCTTCAAAAGAATCTCTTCAGAGAGGTGGAGAATTCCGGCTTGATGGGCGAGTATCGGCACCGGAATGAACTCGTCAACACCAGGAAGATTGACCTGAACCGAGACCCGGGATTTTTTAGAAAAACAGCTTTTCTGAAGTTGGAGTACGGAGAAAAAAAGCGGGTTAGAAAAATCTTTTATATCCGGGACAAGTACGCGAAACAGTACAACGTCCCCCCTCATCATATTATATCCAACCGAGATATCATTCCGATAGGAATCGGTAGGGCTGATGTCGGTCATGCCAGGTTTTACCATCGGATGACCACTCCGGATAGTGAGCGTATCCGCTCCGAGATAGCGAAAGTACTTAAACAGGAATAATCCGATGAATCCTGTACCCGAAGACCTGCGTGTGCTGATGGTATCCTGGGAATATACTCCCTGGTACACAGGTGGAACGGGCACGGCCTGCCGTGGCATGACCGGCGCGCTCGGTAAGATGGGGATAAAGGTTTTTATCTGGCTCCCCTGGTCCGGAACCGTGTTTGAACCGGATGATTCGGGCGCAATCGGCAGGGATGAATCGACACTTGATATCACCGGGTACCCGGGCTATGGTGTGTACGATGTGAATTTTTATCTTCCCTATATAGGGGGATATATACCGGAATGTAATTTCGATTTGATCCACTGTCACGATTGGCCGACAATACAGGCGGCTCTGCAGCTTCAAAAACGCTGCAAGAAACCCCTTGTCTTTCACCTGCATTCCCTGGAATCCGACCGGGCTCCGGGTACAGGAAACCCGGAGATAGCCGCACGGGAGAGGGAAGGCTGTCAAAAAGCCGACATGGTTATTGCAGTTTCTAAATACACCGCTAAAAAAATAACCGAAGAATATGCTATACCACAAGCCAAGATCAGGGTTCTCTATAACGGCTATGAACTGGAAGATACGAAGTGTCCGGCACCACGGTATAATCCCTGGGGGAAGGCGGTCCTCTTCCTGGGCAGGCTTGCCGATCAGAAGGGTCCGGATATTTTTCTGGAAGCTGCCCTTCGACTTTCCGTTGCAAGGAGCGATACGGTTTTTATAATTGCCGGCTCAGGTCCCATGGAACAGGGACTGTGGGAAGCTGCACGGACCTCACGAGCCGGAGAAAGGATTATATTCACCGGTTTTATACCCCATTGGGAATTAACAAGTCTGCTGGAAGGGGTCGATATGGTTGTTATGCCTTCACTGTCCGAACCCTTCGGCATTACCGGTCTCGAAGCCATGAGCCTTGGCCTGACCGTTATTGTTACCGCCACGGCCGGGCTTACCGAAGTGGTAAAGAACATTGTAGCACTTGACCGGCCCGAGCCTGCCGATCTGGCATGTCTCTTGTCCGAATTACTCGATACGCCCGGCGAGATTAAAAGAATCGGCCGGGCAGCAGCCCGTGAGGCGGCAGATCTTGGATGGAATATCCGAGGAAAAGAACTGGTCGCCTTATATCAAGAACTGCACTTCAAGCCCAGGTAATAAGCCCGGTTGAAACCGGGTTTATCAGCCCGTCGTGTTTCGGAATAACCCTGATAGTATACCCCTGCCTCCCGGTTCTGGAGCACTTCCAGACAGTGTTAAAGCTGTATACTCCCTTTTCTCCCCCGGACGGTTCCATGTCGCTGAAGACAGGGTCGATAATCTCTCCCCGGGACGATACCGGACCATGGTATAACTGGACCGACACATCCTTAGGTGCGAGGTCTCCCAGGGTAACCCGCGCAATAACTTCGTAGGTGTCACCGGCCCGGAGGACCAGGTCTTCGAAAGTACTCGTTAGCTCGACCTTTATCTGCTTCCAATTGTTTTCCACTCGTTGCAGGTACGCTGCCAGGTCCTTGGCCTTGTTAAAGTTGTTCTCTTTGAAGAATACAGCATTGGTCAGGGCCGGTTCATAGAATGTGTCATAGTATTCCATTACCATACGATGGCTGGTAAAATGCCTCGCCGTTAATAATATGGAGGATTTCATCTTCCGGATCCAATCCCGCGGTAGTCCGTCCCGTCCTCGGCTGTAGAACTGGGGAATAATTTCCTGCTCCAGGAGATCGAACAGCGCTTTGCTTTCTATCTCATCCTGCCTGTTTTCGTCGTCATATACTTCTCCCTGACCAATGGCCCACCCACATTCAGGGTCATACCCTTCGTCCCACCAGCCGTCCAGGACCGATACATTCAAACTGCCGTTTATACCCGCCTTCATACCGCTGGTTCCGCTGGCTTCCTGGGGGCGTCGGGGCATGTTAAGCCAGATATCGCTGCCTGAAACCAGGTGTTTTGCTGTGGCAACATCGTAGTTCTCGATAAAAACCAGGCGATTTCTTACCTCGGGATTCCTGGCAAAATGTACGAGTGCTTTGATCATGTCCTTGCCGGCCTGATCGTTCGGGTGGGCTTTGCCGGCAAAAATCATCTGCACCGGATACTGGGTGTTGTTCAACAATCGAAGAAGGCGGTCCTGGTCACGCAGAAGCAGGGTGCCGCGTTTGTAGGTGGCAAAGCGGCGGGCAAAACAAATCGTCAGGGCGTAAGGCGAAAGAAGGTCCGCCGCTTTTCCAATCTCCACCTGTCCCAGCCCCCGTTCGGCAAACTGCAATTTTAAACGGTCCCGGGAAAATATTACCAGCCGTTCTCGTCGTCGTTCGTGGGCGCGCCAGAGTTCTTCATCAGAGATTCTTTCTATCCGGTCCCAGATCTCGAGATCCGTCGGATCTTCTTTAAAATGAGGGCCTAGATACCGGCCGTAAAGGTCGTCCAGGTTATGTGACAACCAGGTCCGTGGATGTATGCCGTTGGTAATATGGGTAATGGGGATCTCGTTCACCGGAAGTCCCGGCCAGATGCTTTTCCACATGTCCCTGGATACTTTGCCGTGGAGCCTGCTGACGCCGTTGGCATAGGCGGAGAGTTTGAGGGCCAGGACCGTCAGACAGAAGGTCTCGTTTGCGTCCGACGGGTTCTCCCTGCCCATGGCGATGAAGGCATCCCAGGAGATACCGAGTTCAGTTACATAGTTGTTGAAATATTTTTTCATGAGCTCGATATCAAACCGTTCATTTCCGGCGGGAACGGGGGTATGGGTTGTAAAGATATTTGTCGGTTTTGTCGCCTCCAGGGCTTCGCGAAAGGAGAGGCCGTGTCTTCGGACAAGAATACGGATACGTTCCAAGCCGAGAAAGGCGGAATGCCCTTCGTTCATATGTACTGCAGCCGGTACAATTCCCAGGGCTTCCAGGGCCTGGATCCCTCCTATACCCAGAAGAATCTCCTGCCGTATCCTCATATCCCGGTCGCCGCCGTAAAGTGTGGCGGTGATTATCCTGTTCTCCGGAGAATTTTCTTTCAGATTCGTGTCCAGGAGGTAAAGAAGATTTCTTCCGACCTGAACTTTCCATATCTTCGTAAGGACAACCGATTCCGCGATCTTGACACCGATGATCAACGGAGAACCGTCGTTGTTTTCGCAGGGCTTCACCGGCAGATGATAAAAATCATTCTCCGGGTAGGATTCCTGCTGAAAACCATCCGGGTTCAGGTACTGCTTAAAATAACCCTGACGGTATAAGAGTCCGACTCCCACCAGGGGCAGACCCATATCGGAAGCTGCTTTCAGGTGGTCTCCCGAAAGCATGCCCAGCCCACCGGAATAGATCGGCAGACTGGCATCGAGACCGTACTCCATGGAAAAATATGCAATAACCCGGTCGCCGGAGACATTCTTCCACCTTGGATAGGACTGGTACCGTTTGAGATCTCGATGTACCGTTTTCATTGCCGCGATAAAAGAATCGTCGGATGCCGCTTTTTCGTACAGTTCAGGAGTTATCAGACCCAGCATACGGACAGGGTTTTGCCTGGCCTCAACCCAGGTGTCATAGTCGATACGGATAAAGAGCTGGACAGCTTCAAAATTCCAGCTGAGCCAGAGATTATATGCGATCTCTTCTAAGGGTTTGAGTACTTCAGGAATATTTGGTTGCACATTCAGGGTTACTATATTCATACGATTCCCCTTTCTACATGAAATAAACCGGTTATTAACGGTTTCATTTTAGAGCCACAGGAAATATAATAGTAGTATATGATGGAAAGAGGTGTTTTCACAAGATTCACCCTCAACCATTCGGGGACGGAAATTCATGAAAAGAACGAATGAATATTTTTACCGTAGCTGCTTCGGCAAATACGATCTCGAGAAACAGGGGTATATCGACGACTTAGTTGTCAAAGAATCAATTGCCAGGGGATATGCCGAGAACCGGTGTTTTGCCTTTATACCGCGCATGCATGTAATCGAGCTGTTACGTACCGCTGTACCCCTTTCGTCGCTGTATGAGGAGATGGTGGGAATAAAGAATGTCATGATCGACGAAGCTGCAGGGGTCAATTCAAACATAAAGAACAGGTTACATCAAAACGTCCGTTTTTCCAATCTTCTTATTTCGGCTGTAACGTTTATTCACCGGGCTGTCGCCGAAATACCGTCGGAAGGGCTGCCGGGCCGGAGGTTCGTTATATTCCGGGAGAACCGCGGGAATACAGGATTCCTCCCGCCGAGACAGGGTACATTGATCCTGTCACATGTCGGCCAGGGCCCCGAGTGGCAGGAAATTCCTTCAATCTATCTTTCTCTGAAGCTCTTTGCCGCCGTCGATCAAAGTCTTCTGCGGGGCGAACACCATCTGTTCGAAGCATTCAAGGTCCTCCTCATGCAGGAAGAGCGGGCTATAGAAACCGGGTATTCACATGTGGAACGGGTCCCCGACGATCAACTCGAAATTCTCAAAAAGCTCGTAGAAGAAGTCCACCGGGTAAGTTCGATGACCGAGGCCCAGGTACTCGTGCCGGTTACCGCAAAACCACCGCGACCGTTTACAGAGAGGGACAGAGGAACTCTGGCTGAACAATTGAATGCCAGGCTGCCTGGGGACGAGGCACATTTCGATTACCGGCAAACCATGGCTGCTATTGATTCACTTGAACGTAAGGCCAGACGGTACAGGAAGAGCGGCGACATTACTTCGCTCCGAGAGGTGGTGAGCCTCCTGGTTGCAGCTTCCGGCCATGATGTACATGACGTGCGTAACCGGGCAAATATTCTCCTGGAACAGATATTTTCTCCCACGGAGTTTGATGCACCCCCTGCATCGAGGTTTATCAATTGTCGGGTGGGAGAAGAGGTCAACCTGAACTTCCACCTGCCTAAAACACGAAGCCTATATGTGCTGAGAATCTATACGAGCAATCCTGTACAGAGATTGAATATGGACGGTGAGATACGGTTTTCCGAGTATCCGCTGAAATACGACGATTCTAACCAAGTGTTTTACTGCACCTTTCAGCCGGAGTTCCTGGGACATTATGATTTCCTCGTGTTCAAGAAGAAGAGCTCCGGTGATCAATGGCTGGATAAACCGGGATGCAGCGGACGGATCAACGTTGGTCCGGATATACGGGGCGAGATCGTCCTGGAAATATTCCCTGATATTCACGGCCATACCAGGCTTTATTGGGAAGACCCGGACGGGTATACCGGCCTGGTCTATAACGAGAACGGCGAGATTGTAAAGACCGGTACCTTTGCCGATATTACCGCTCACCTGGAGGACATGAAGACACGATACAAAGTCACGACGCTGTATCTGCTGGGGGTCCAGCGCAGAGGTACAAATCGTGAAGACTGGGCGCCGGAAGCCAGGTCGCCCTCTCCTTTTGCCCCCATGAGTCTTACGGACATCGAACCCTCCCTCGGCGGCGCGGAGGGCTTTGCGGCACTGGTAAGGCGGGCTCATGAACTGGGGATCAAAATTATTGTGGATATAATCCCCCACGTGAACAGGAAATCCGCTGTCGTACCCGACAACTGTGTGGTCCGCACCTACGACAATACCGGAAACCTGGTGGAACGCGCTTCCACCGACGGTCGGTACGGTTCCTGGAACGACGGTAAACTCCTTAATTACCGGAAGCTGGAAATCTGGGATTGGCTTGTGGACTCGGTACTGGAACTCATAGAAACCTTCGACATAGACGGAATCCGTTTCGATTCCGCCCATGCTGTTCCGATTATGATGAAGCGTAACAATTTCGGCGAGATGTACGGCAAGAGAAGATCCGCAGAGGACATGTTGGCCGGAAGTATTATCGTTAACGACAGGGAGGATGACCACTACATTACCACGGGATACTATGATTCAGCGTGTAGCGAATATATCGCAAACCCCTTGCATTATTACCTGATGCTTGCCGTTGAAACCAAGCTGAAACAGAGTGGAAAGAAGTTTTTTATCCACCTGGCCGAGTGCTTCTGGGGGCGGGAACAGTTCCTTTCCCGTTCCGGTATTGTCTCGTACAATTCGGCGCTTTTCAAGATTTGCGAACACATTCTCCACGGCAAAACGGATGTCCGGGAAATCTATCATCTCTATCATTCTTACTATTCCTCGGTTCTGCCGCGGGGAACGGAACTGGCCGGTATCCTGGGCAATCATGATGAACGCCGGGCTTTGAATACCTTTGGCTCCCGGGGTATCCGGGCCGCGGTAGGCTTGACAAGTTTCATGAGCAACCTCCTCCTCGATTACGAAGGCGGGGCGGAAGGCGAGGGATGGAAAATATATCTCGATAATATATACGTAGACTGGAACCAGTTCGAGGCGGCGGCGGACCGCGGTATAGCGGGTTTCTACAGGAAAATGTATGCCTTTCATAGGAAAAACCGGGGCAGGGGATACCTTCTCAGGACTGATAACAATATGGTTGCCGCTTCTATCAAGTTCACCGAAGAGGTGATCTGGGTAGGGGCTTTCAATTTTTCCGATATCAACCAGTATGCCCGGGTTTCTTTTGAGGATCCTGAGATTCCTATAGCCGATAACCAGTGGTATCGGATCTACGATCCTTCATATCCCAGGGTTGATGCGAAGCGTCAATTTTTTACCGGCCGGGAGCTTCGGGTAACCCGGCTGGGAATCATCATACCATTTACCGACCGGATGAAACTATTTCGGCTGGAAACCCTGAAGCCGCAGGAAGATCATTATAACGACCTGCTCCTCGATTCCATGAAACGTATTCCCTCCAGGGACGACCATAGCCATTTCCCAAAGACGTTTGCCTTTGAAGAGACCGGTAAACATCTCGATTCCGATTCGAGTTTTATCGCTTTTTTGGAATCCACACTCCTGCCTCTCTTCGAAAAGCAGCCCCAGTACGACGTTGCCTTCATCTTGAAGCGTCTTTTATATCACCTCTTCAAGAACAACCCTGGAAGCGGAAAGAATATCCTGGACCGGATCAAGGCGCTGAAGAAATCAGAGAACGAGGTGGTCAGGAATATCGGGGAAAATCTGGAAGAGCATTTCAGGACCGGATCGATGGTGTTTATCGCGGCTGAAGCGGAACCCTTCTCAAAGAGCGGCGGGCTCGCGAACGTGGTGTTCGAGCTGCCGAAGAAGCTGGCTGAAATGGGTGAACGAACCTGTGTCATTGTTCCCATGTATCGAAACGGAACGGCTACCGCCATGGAAAAGCAGCGCAGAATGATCGAAACATACGGGATAACCTATACCGGTAAAAACGTGCGGTTTATGATCGGCGGCGCGCATTATGAAGTAGGTGTTCACTCGGGAACGGTAAACGGCGTCACCTACTATATGCTCGATCACCACGAGTTTTTCGCCGGACTTTACTGGGGGTATACCGGATTTGAAAAGGTCAGGAACAGGACCGCCTTCAGCCGGGCCTGTGCCGAGGTGATAACCACGTTTCACCTGCAGCCGTTCTTCGTGTTTTCCAACGATGCTTTCACCGGCATTTTTAACGGTATTGTACGATCGGACCCGGTATACGCCCGGCATCCGGATTTCTGCAGGACACATTTTCTCTTTGTCATCCACAACGGCGGCTGGCAGTATTTCGATGCTTTCCACCGTTTCGAGAAGGGGATGGACCTTTACTCGCTCCTCAATCTTCCCCTTCAGTATGTGGCTAGGTTCCTCGATCCCTACGATCCGGCTAAACTCAACTTTATGGCGGCGGGAATCAGATTTTCGGACCGGGTCCTGACTGTAAGCCCTTCCTACGCACGGCAGATCGAAGTGGCCTGTGACGGATTGGAACATCTGCTGCGTAACGTCATCGGTATAAGCAATGCCATTGATGCGGATTTTTACCGGAAAGTAACACGGGGGGTCCGGGAAACGCACTTTGTCGAAACTTATCTGCCGGAGCTCAAAGCAAGGGTGCATTCCGACGGGGAGTTGAAGAAAAAACTGGAAGAGCGGGCTCCGGAAATCCTGGAACATCTGACGGAGGGGAGAAAACTCTCATCTATAAAGGAAAAATGGAAGAGGGAATCACTCATCCGTCTGCGGAACAAGCTGCTCCTCCAGATTATGTATGGCCTGAACACCGACCCTGACAAGATACTCTTTGCCATGATTCATCGTATTACCGACCAGAAGGGATTTCAACTCCTTCTCGATGCATCCTGGGGAGTGTTTACAACCCTTGGTTTTCAGGGAATTATAGGCGGGCAGGTTGCCTCCGGAGACAGCCGGGGCGAAGAGCTGGCAGCGGGACTGCACAATCTTACAGGGTATTACCGGGGATCCGTTTCGGTTACTACCAGTTTTATAGATGTTCGAATTCCTCTCTTTGCATCGGATGTCTTTCTCATGCCCTCACTGAATGAACCGGGAGGAATCTCCCAGCTGGAAGCCCTGGCCTGCGGCTGCCTGGTTGTAGCCCGGGCTACGGGAGGTCTGCGGGACACGGTCCGGCCCATTTCCGAGAAGGAAGAACGTCCCCGGGGCAATGGATTCCTCTTTTCCGACTATACCCCCTCAGCCTTTTATGACGCGATGAATCGGTGCAGCAGTTTCTTCGCCCGTTCGTCGGCGAAACGTGTCTATGATGCCCGGGAATCTGCCAAAAAGTCGGTTTTTACATGGGACCGGCCTGCGGCGCAGTACATAGACAGGCTCTACGAGTTGAAAGAAATTATCCGGGCCTGATACAGGATGTAATATGGAACTCGTAACCTGGCGAAGCTCTAAAGGGTACACAATCCCTTTCCGCTGAAAATGACGGCATTTGTTGATAAGGGATATTACGGCGAGGGAAAAAGTGCCGGAATCAACATACCCCGTCCCAAGGGGCGGGGTATGTTGATTCCGGCCATGACTGAACAGTTGGGAGGAACAGTATTCCTGAAGAAGTCGCCCCACCCGGAATTCAGTTTTCGTTTTCCTCCCGGGGAAGAACAGGCCTGGTAATCAATACCACTACCGACCCCGCCTTTGCGATATACGAATCATAGGGTGATACCGCTACTTCTTCCCCCTCTGCGGTGACATCCTGGGTTCTGTTCAGGGATGTATCAATAGCCCGGAACCAGCCGAGACCGGCCGGCGGCCTGGAGATGGAACAGGGTATGTCCTGTTTGGAGGTGTTTATAAGCAGGTAGAACGCCCGTTCCGGTTCCTCTGTCCCCATTATAAGAAAGGCGAGAAATCCGTTCTGATCTATCCAGTTAACCTCAGAGGCATCTTCATCAAGCCACCGGACCTTCCAAGGGCTGCCCGGGCCGAAAAAATCATGACTGAAGAAGGCGCGGGTTCGTTTACGGAAGGCGACAAGTCCCTTAAAAAACTCCAGGATTTCGGTGTTCTCTTTAATGTAGTACCAATTGTACCAGGAGGTCTCGTTGTCCTGGCAGTAGGCGTTGTTGTTACCCCCCTGGCTGCGTCGAAACTCGTCGCCCCCCAGAATAAGGGGTGTTCCCCGGGATAGAAGTAAGGAAGCGGCAAGGCTTTTAATCATACGAATTCTGCGCTTTTCAACTGCGGGGTGTACCGAGGGACCCTCTATGCCCAGGTTGTCGGATATTTCGCCGTCGTTTCCGTCTTTGTTTCCTTCCCCGTTCTCTTCGTTGTGTTTTTTACTGTACTGAACCAGATCATTTAGGGTATAGCCGTCGTGGGCGGTGATATAGTTTATGCTGTGACAGGGCTTGCGCCCTCCGGAATGGAAGAGATCTGAGCTCCCGGATACCCTGGTGGCGAAAGCCCCGGTCATTGTAGGATCCTTGAGCCAGAAACGGCGCATGTCGTCCCGGTATCGGTCGTTCCACTCCGCCCAACGTTTTCCCGGGAATTTTCCAACCAGGTATGCTCCTCCCATATCCCAGGCTTCAGCGATCAGTTTGACTCCCCTCAATGCCGGATCTTCAGTGATTCTGTCGACCAGCGGAGGTCTTTCCAGGAGTGTTCCGGAGGCGTCTCTGCACAGCACCGCAGCCAGATCGAAACGAAACCCGTCCACGTGCATATCCAGTACCCAGTATCGGAGACTGTCCATGATCATGTCCGCCACCACTGGGTGACCGCAGTTTAGGGTATTCATGCACCCGGTATAGTCTATATATGCCCCGTTCTTTGGGTTAAGGAGGTAGTATATGGCATTGTCGAGCCCCCTGAAACTGAAAGTAGTTCCTCTGTCCCCGGCTTCGGCAGTGTGGTTATACACCACATCGAGGATTACTTCGATCCCCGCCTCGTGAAGAGCGCGTACCATTTCCTTGAATTCCGCCACCTGCCCTCCGGGGACAGAGGAAGCCGAATAAGCGGCGTGCGGAGCGAAAAACCCGATGGTATTGTAGCCCCAGTAGTTTTTCAAAGGCCCGTTGTGTATCGGTTTCTTAGGAATAATATCTCCGTCGTCGAATTCGTGAACAGGGAGCAGCTCTAGGGCGGTAATACCAAGGCTTTCCAAATAGGGTATCTTTTCTATAAAACCGCTGTAGGTGCCGGGATGCTGGACCGCTGAACTGGGATGAACAGTAAAACCACGTACGTGGGTTTCGTAGATAATCGTTTCTTCCAAGGGAGTCCTGGGGGGTTTGTCCCCCCGCCAGTCGAAGGATTCATCCGCTACTACACACTTCCTCTGTCCCCGGCTGTCCTTTACAAAAGCCTTTGCGTAAGGGTCCAGGAGGGATAGGGATCCGTTGAAGCGATGCCCGGCTTCAGGCTTATACGGCCCCTCGACTTTGTAAAGATAGAGGGTCCCCGGGCCCGTACCCGGCACAAAGGTATGCCAGATGTCTCCGGTTCTGTGTTCGTTCCGGTTCAATTTCAATACGGTACAGGGCTTTTGGTCTTCAACACTTTCGAAGAGGAGGAGTGTCACCGATTCGGCGTGACGGCTGAATATCGCAAAATTGACACCCCCGGGGAGCCGCGATGCACCGAGGGGGTAGACATTACCCCGGGACACGTTGCCCTCAGTCGGCCCCATGTGTATCCTCTTCCGCCGCCTTGTCCAATTCCGCCGGTTGTATGTCCGGTTCGGCAGGTCTTACGAGCCTGGCAATCTCTCTTATCTGATATTCCGGATCGTCGATGAGTTTTTTCAGTTCCGCCGGCCTGAAATTCTCGATGCGGATGTTCTTTCTTCTGTTTTCCACCTCTTCAACCATGTCTCCCGGAAGGGAAGAACTCCCCGCCAGGACGGAAAGACCCCGAAGGGTGCTGAGGATATTGCCGGCATTCTGATGCCGGATATGCTGCTCAAATGCCGCGATAAGTCCTACAATGGCCTCCCGTTCCTGGGGATCAAAGCGGTCGGTAAACTCGTACTCTTCCAGGCGTTTCATGGCGGTCACAATGGGCTCGAAGGCGTCTAAAGAAATAACAAAGAAGGTAAAGCCCTGTTCGTACCAGGTGGTCTGTTTTAACCCCGGCACCTCTGTCCCCGGTACGACGAAAAAGACCTGCCGGTAAAACAGGTGGCTGTCCTTTGAGGCACTTAATTTTTCCGCCGTCCTCTTCACCTGGGTTGAAAGATATGTCTGCAGGTTCTGGGATTTAGAGACCTTTGCGTCGAAGATTACATACTGGCCAAGAAGCCTGATCATAAAATCGGGCTTCAGTGACGGGTCCAGGTCTTCGGGGAGGTTTGTATTATCGTAGTATTGAAGCTGGACCTCCGTTTTTCTGCATACTTCGGCCATGCGGGAGATTGATTCCCGTTCGTGGACATTCCACATCCTGTCCCTGTTTTCCTCATCCTCCCGACGCCTTTGCAGATCCTCGGCGCTGATACGTTCCCTTTCTGCTTCCAGAAGCTGCCGGGTTTTTTCGAGTTCCCTTATCCGCTCCTTCATCTCGAACCGTTCAGCCTCCCCCCGGGCTTCTAGATCCTTCAGCCTCCCCGTGAGCCCTGCGATGCGCTCGTCCCTTACCTGCACCTCTGTCCCCAGGCGGGTGCTTCGTTCCGTCTCCATCTGGAGCCGGGTTTTTATTTCAGTATTTTCCGTTTTTAGCGTTGAAAGTCTGCGCCCAGAGATGACCAAAAGGGCTGCGAGAACCACCCCGGTAATAGCGAGTATGATGGTAATAACGAGGGTTACGGGACTGCTGCTCGAAAGAGCATTCGGCCCGGCAAAGAGGGACAGGGGAAAACATGCAAACAACAAGGCAAGAACTACGGTCTTTTTCTTGATATCCATCGCTTGAAGAGCATATCGCAAAGAAGATGAAATTGCCAGACGGACGGCTGGATTGCCGGGGATAAAAATAAGCAATTTCCCCAGGTTTGTGGCTATCCGTATCAGAAGAAACTCACCTGCCGCTTTCTCCAATCCTCTCAGGTAATGTTGTATCCACCCTTTGTTTTTCGGCTCCTCACAAGAATTTGAACGAGGTTTCCGGGCGTAGGAGATTCCCTATACACACAGATAGAGAGCAATACGGTAGGTCTCAAAGCTCTGATAGCCCTAGGCACGATGGGAGATAACCTTCGCCTTGTTGTTTAGCCCTTCCACGATACCGTTCGACAGAGACGTCTTGAAATAATTCAAGACGCCATACTCGTGGCGACATACAATCCTACCACAAATGGACGAATTGCCCGCCCGGCCTTGAGCAGCCGGATTCCTTCTCCTCTGCTTAAGATCGGTTTAAAATGGTTAATACTCTCTGCCTTGGGACTGTTCATTGGGACGGTTCATTGCGTGCAAAAGGTCCCAATCTTTCTGCAGGCCCAGCCAAAAATCCGCAAGACATACCCAGGACACGGGACAGTCGCAGGGCCGTGTCCGGATTTACCGAACGCCTGCCTTTAATAATTTCATTGAGACGAGGGTAAGAAACGTCCAGGCAGCGGGCAAGTTCGGTTTGTGTGATGCCGAGCGGCTTGACGAACTCCTCTAAAAGCATTTTCCCGGGATGGGCCGGGGCCGTTTCCTCGGCAGCCGTCGCCCGGTATCAGTGGAAGTCTGTAATTTCGATCTCCTAGGCTTGGCCTTCCTCCCCTATAAAACAAATTCTGTATTGCCGAAAGATTATATTCGAATTCGCACAAGTTTTCTTGCGAATTGAGAAACTGGTTTAACCACCGTCCCTCCTCTCATGCCCGTATACTCACCAAACGGTGTGTTTCGGTGGAAATGCGTAACAGGAACCTGCCTTTATACTCTTTTCAATGGTTGGAGCGTTAACCGCTCAGCCCTCTTCCATAATCCATTTTAAGAAATTAAATAGATTAAGGCCGGCCTTGTTTTATTCAAATTCTACAAATGACTTTTTAACAAAACCATATCCTCATCGACATTCTGCCGGTAGAGAGCGAGCCTGGGATTTACTTCCACATCAGAAAGCTGGGCTTCAATCGAAAAGGGGAACACGGCGGGGCTTCTGGTAATTGAGGAGAATGGGATCATCTGTCTGCCGGTAGCACGGATAAGTGCTTCCATGAACCATGAGACGAGCGGTGGATTTTTCTCGATTTTTCCTGGTTGCGCAGGCGTGAGTACCTGGTACTTCTCACTAGGTTCAAGTACACCCCATTCAACAAAACTGCGCACGACCCGCGGAACGGCGTAATCAAGTGTGCTGCGTTCTCCATACTTTTCTTTTATTCTGCGTACAACCTGGCGCGATCGCAGTTCCTGGGTAATTGCCAGGAGCCTGCCGGTGTGTTCCGCTACCTGAAAGAAAAAAGGATATGTCGCTCCCGAGAGGCCCCAATGGAGCAGCAGCTTCTCGTTCTCAGACGCATGAGGGTAAAGGGTATATGCCGATTCTCGCAAATCCTGTTCTTCATCATCCTGAGAAACCCATATCCGCATGAGAATCGACCGTACCTTACTCAAAGAACTCCGTTTACCGGTATCTGCAAGCTGATCTTTCAGCAGAGATTCAAGTTTGCTTCGTATCTCCTCCGGTGGGAGTCCTGCCGATGCCCAGTACGCGACCGCATCCATCCAGGTATAACGGATCTTCTTGTCGAATCCGATGCTTCGTATCTCAGCCATAGTGTTTTTCCTCTTTGCTGAAGTGAATGAAGGGCACAATCACCTCATCAATTGATGCTCCCCCGTGGGTCACGACCCTAGACTCCTCTTTTGTAAAAGCTTTGCCGTAGGGTGCAAGCAGCGGGTAATAGTTCTCAGGGAGACCTATCTGCGGCCATGGTATTGATTCGGTATACACCTCTTGTGCCTCCTGCCTGAACTGGGCTGAATCATAAATTCTGCAGCGTTGCCCCTTCTCTTTGATCAGGGCCCCCTGTGAAAAACTTCCGATTCCGACCGCCTCATCATTGCCGTGATCGGAGGTAAGATAGATATCATCATAATGCCGAAACAAGATTTTTATAATTGAAGTCATTACATTCGACTCTGCCCAATGCTGCACCTCTTTCTGCATCATTGCATTTCCCTGTTTCTGCCCGTGCATAATAGAGTCTATTTTATTCACAATCAGTGCGGACACCTGAAAGTTGTGTTCCGTGAATTCCTTTATTCCACTTAGTTCCTGTGAATCTCCCTGAATCTTTCTGTAGCCGATCCTTTCGAGGCCGAAACCGTTGTCTTCCCAGAAGTTATTCCACAGCTTCTCCTCGCGGCTTGTGTCGTATAAAAAGCGCGAGATTGAGAGGGGCAGTTTTCCGGAAAGCATGGCTTGCCGGGACACTGAGGTAAGTGTAGGTATCCAGGCAAAAAGCGCCCTCTCCTTTATTGAATATTCACGATCCGAATGTGCAACGAGTGAAGATTTTATCACTTTCCATTGACTCACAGAGAGCCCGTCAATCACAAGTAAAGCGGTCCTTCTTCCTTGCACGATATTTTGTAATATGTACCGTGGTAGATGGTGCACCATTACAGGGGAGGAAGGCGGATGGTTGTACAGGCTCCCATAGGATTTCTCAAGCCACTCTGTGAAATGTGTATTTACCAGTTCCTTAATATTGCGAAGAGAGGAAAAAAGTTCGCGATTCGTGCCGGGATGATAGTCGGTGTAGATAGTGGATACGATGGTGGACCATGTATCCATGAACTTAAGCCACTCCATATACGTACTCGGAAGAGACCTAGAGAGCTCCTCAAGTCTCTCCTTCAAACGTCGTTCCTTCGCCGCGTATCGTTTGTGAGGGGAAATTCCAAATCGCACCCCTCCATCGGAAACAAAAATGCACCCATCCTGTACGACATTGTCGAGATACACTTTAATCTCGCTGTGCTGCAAGGGAAGATCGCTCTTATCTCCCCGGTTTATGTGTTCCTGTAAAAATTGAAAAAAGGCATTCCGATTATGCACCATGAGGTCAATATCCCAGTCTTTGAACTCTTTTAGTCTTGATAGCTGTGTGCTTATAAAACGGAGGAGCGATTCGGGAATCTCAGGCCGGTCGTAATGAATATGCAGCAGAAACCGAAGCAGTTGTACATTTGTGCGGATGAGCAGCGGATCAATTCCATATACCATACGGAGAATCAGATCTATGCTTTCATCATACGAGAGCCTTTTTGGGGAATGAAAAATCTCATTGCTATACAGCGTATCCAGGAGGGTAACCGGTAGACCCTTTAGTACCTCGGAATCGATTGTAGGAATAAGTTCTGCCACATCCACCGACAGAGAAGTACTTTTTACCAGGAGATCATAGGGAATGTACGTATCCTCTTTCCTGCTATGGAGTACTATAATCAGCTCTTTTTGCACAGACTTGTCGGTCTGCGAGCGTATTTTCCCTTCAAAGAGGAGGCGAAAATCTATCTCATTGGTATAGGTGAGTATTTCGAAGCCCTTTTCCTTCAGTTGGATATATAGTTTCTCATCCCCCAGTAGATAATCGGGGTCATAGATAATATAGTAATACCCGCATTCCGGAACGAGTCGATTGATGATCGTCTCTCTCCACTCTTTTTCGTGCATACTTCTTACCTTACTCTACTTTCACAAACAGATGTGTAGAGAAACCAGGAATCAAAGAATCAGAATCTTGATTTGTGCTCATGAACAGACTGTGAAATAGTTCTTCCGATTGTGAAACAGCCTTTTCCTCCTGGCTTTTGAATAACTCATGTACCTGGTCTCCCGAGAGTATATCCTTCAGTGAGAATCTGCTGAACGATCGGCCATACGCACTCATGCTCGACGGTAAGATGCTCTACACCGTCTTCCCACTTCTCCGGCACATGAAACGACACGTTTTCGATAATTCTACCATTGGGAAATCTGATATTCCATCTCCCCTGTACACTATCCATCGCTCCACCCCAGTATGCAACGTATGCCTTCACCGTCGTCTCAACCCATGAGGGAAATGGATGACTCAGGATTTCCCGGGCTTTTTCCGGTCCGATCTTCTCTAAGGGAGAGAGCAGATTCTCACGTTCATGCAGCTCTTCGAGGTGGGTCTTGATCGTAGAGGCCGTGCGCTCCACTTGTTCTTCTAGGGTATCGGGTTTGACAATCGACTCGATGAACATATTTTCGAAAAGAGAACCGGCCTGCTGGGAATCCAGCACATCCTCGGTTTTGTCGACGCCGTATTCTTCGTATATTACTGCCAGTTTCTGCTCGAGCACATCGCGAACTCTATGTTCTACCGTGTCGCTCAACATAAAATTCACCGCTTTTACCGGCTTGCTCTGTCCGATCCTGTCTACTCGCCCGATTCGCTGTTCCAGCTTCATGGGATTCCATGGAATGTCGTAGTTGATGACAATATGACAAAACTGAAGATTCAAGCCTTCCCCGCCGGCATCCGTGGATATCATCACACGTACTTCTTCTGAAAAACGTCGTTGCACTTCAATTCGTTCGTTCATGCTCATCCGGCCGTTGAGGAGTACCACCGAGATTCCCCGTTCCGTGAGGTAATTCTCGAGCATTGCCTGAGTCTGCACGAATTCGGTAAATATGAGTATTTTCAGCTCCGGATCCGACTCTTCCTTTTGAAGCTGGTAGATTACATCGATGAGTTTTTCCACCTTCGCATCGTGGTGCGTCTCTTCAACCACTCTGGCTGCATCCAGCAGGAGCTTTACCTCCTCTCGTTCACTCTGAAGAGCCTTGAAGCGGGATGTGAGCAGGGCTTCCGCCTGTTCGTCACCCCCCAAATCATACCACTCTTCTTCAACAACCCCGGGAAAGAGGTTCAGTTGTTCTTCCGGTACACCCAACACTGTCGATCGCTTCTCGAGAGCGGAGGTAATGGCTCGAGTTGAAGAGGTGACCATACGTTGCATCAGGATCATTAGAAAGCCGATGTAGTTTTTTCTTTCCTTCTCGGCTCGATTGTAGCCGCGGCGCACATACTCGGTGACTGCCTCGTAAAGCTCTTTTTGCCTCTCATGGGCTTCGCTCCACTCCACTGTTATGAGCCTCGTCATACGCCGAGTAAAGAGAGGGGCCCCTCGTGAATCGATTGCGTTTCTCTTGTAGGTGCGAATCACATACTCGGCAACCGCTTCTTTCGAAAGAGTTCCGAGTTGGGTGAATTTTTCTTTATCCAGCAGCCGCATGATGCGGAAAAAGGATTCGGTTTTTCCCTGATGAGGAGTTGCCGAAAGGAAAAGAAGTCGTGATGATGCCTGCGAAAGTACCTTACCCAGTTTATAGCGGGCTACCTGAGAGGTACTGCCTCCGAGCCGATGAGCTTCGTCTACGATGATGAGGTCCCACCCGGCATCGAGAATATCATCGGTCCGCTCTCGGTTGTGCTGCGCTACTTCAGCCGCGCCCCAGCCTTTTCTTCCCTCGATCGGTTTGATCGAATCGAGTGAGCAGACTACTCTATCGAAGGCCTGCCATACGTTTTCACTCCGCATCACTTTTCTGTACACAGGAAAGTCACTCGGAGATACCACCTGGAACGCTTCTCCAAAGTGCAGCAGCATCTCCTCCTGCCATTGGGTAACCAGGCTTTTTGGAGCCACGACAAGGACCCGTTTGACCAGATTTCGCAGTTTGAGTTCTTTGTAGACCAGTCCGGCCTCAATTGTTTTTCCAAGACCAACCTCGTCCGCCAAAAGGAGTCTCAGCTTATCCTTGTGCATGGCCTTTCTGAGGACCTCGAGCTGGTGGGGAAGCGGAATCACGGAGCTGTTAAGGGGTGAGATAAGGGTCTGAGAAGAAAGCGTATCACGCACTCTACAGGCGGCGGCAACATACTGCAGCATACTCTCATCGGCAAAGAATCTGCTCTGTGATACCGACTCGATCTCTGCCGGGGAGAGGCGAACTATAGTATCTGAAGCCGGCACCCACACGGTGAGTATTGTCGTACCCCACAACTCGGTAGTCTCGATGACTTTGCCTTTTTGTGAGCTGTTTTTAATGATGACCCAGTGGTTTTCCTGGCTACTCACGCGGTCCATCCGCCCTCCGGGTCCCATCTTGTAATGCCATGCTCATATTCATTGCCGGTTATAGAGCCATATATATCCTTCATTCGTGAATTAAGGGTCCCGAGTGAAATCATCGCTTTGAATTTCTCTGCAATGATGCTCTCTTTCGTGTAGGAAGAAAGTATCGGCTCTTCAGTGTTCAAGAGTGTCGGGAAATTGATAGTAGAGGAGTGTGGGTAGATTACATCGCCAAATCCAATGTCTATCTGCATTTGTACTATTGCACCGGAAAGTTCAGCCATAAATAGGACTCTTAGGCCTTCGTAGGTATTCTTTTCGGTTATTTTCTCGACTTTTAAGGTATCCGGATAAAATACTATACCGTCAGGAGCTTCAACCGGCACTGAGAGAATATCCTTCATTTGAGATACGATGTTATCCTCTCTGTTCGATGTGTTTCCGAGAAAATCAATGTCCTTGGTGGGACGCATTTCAGACGCATTGAGCCCCCGTAGCATGAGGGCACCTTTGAGGATATATTTTTGAGCATGTGCTGATTTTGAGAGTCTATAGAGAAATCTCTCCATCGCATAGTATTGCAGTAGCTCCTGGAATGGTCGCCGGGTATTCCTCGCAAGGGTAAGCAGTTTGTAACGTACCGATGCAGGAACATTTTTTTCTTTACTCAAAGGGATGCCTCTATATATGGTTTCATTATCGATTCTACTCTGCATATTTTTGCATAGTACATAAGGCTCGCCACATTAATCTCTTTTCGTTCTCTGTAGATCTTGAATGCTTCCAGGACAATATCCATTCCGATCTTGTTTCGAAACTTGAAGCAGTCGGAAAGGGTCTTTTCGGCATTATATACTTTTACCGGTTTGCCGTTTATTTTGTACTCTTCTATCCCTGCTTCAAAACTTGCACCGGAGAACCGGTAGACTTTTATAGGGGGAAAATCGATTCTCGGAGTTTCAGCTCCTTTTTTAAGGGCAATGGATACCTGATGGGGAATTTGACCGGTTATATCGTGAAACGAGAGTGCTGAGACGAGACACACCACAGCTTGAGGGGCTCTGATGGCAACAGATACCAGGTCAATGTTCTGTACGGTACTTTCATCTGCCAGTTCATACAGTCCACGGTTGACCTGGAACAGAAGACCATTATCTCGCATGAAATAGAGGATTCGCGGGTGAATACCGGAATTGAGCGCATCTTTTGTTCGTATAAGCCCGCCCTTTTGCTGTATGAGTTGAATTGCTTCTTCTATCTTGTTGCTTTGCTTCATTGCTATTAATATGGATATAAATACCTATAGATGTCAATAAGTATAGGTATTTTTATCCGTCTGTAAGTACATCGAGATATTGCCCAATGATAGAACTTATTCCACTTGGAATGGTTATCTGGGGCCTCTTTAAGCGAATTGAATTGGCTAATATGATGGAAAAACTCCCCCCTGGTTCCAATGGATCAATTCTACTGTAATGTCCTAGTTAGCCTGCCGCTTCTTTAATTGGATTAATTGATGGAATATCTTCTTTTTGTGCAG
>CAYPIQ010000003.1:0-112327 GCA_964410865.1 uncultured Spirochaetales bacterium
TATAACTATATTATACAGATTTTAAATCCTCCGGGTTAAAAGGTGGACAATGTTGTAGTACCCGGCGTACCGCCGCGTTTTCTCCTTTCAAAATTCCAGGATCGTCCCGGATCAGATCAAAGGCCTCTTTTCGGGCTTCGGTGAGTATGTCGGCGTCTTTGCTTAAATCTGCAAAGGAAAAACGGAAATAGCCGGACTGTTGCACCCCCGCAAGATTACCGGGTCCTCTAATCTTTAAATCTTCTTCGGCTATGAAAAAGCCGTCGGTACTGTTTTTCATAACCCGCAGCCGTTGTTTGGCGTCGTCGGTGAGGTTTTTTCCGTATACCAGAAAGGCATAGGACTGGTGTTCCGCCCGGCCGACCCGTCCGCGCAACTGATGGAGCGCGGCGAGGCCGAAGCGTTCGGCATGCTCGATGACCATACAGGTAGCGTTCGGAACATCCACCCCCACTTCTACAACACTGGTGGCCACCAGAATTCTTATGTCTCCATTGTTGAAAGAGTCCATGGTCTCTTTCTTCGTTATCTCATCTATTCCGGAATGGATGATCCCGCAGGGCACATCGGGGAAGATATGCCCGCTTATTTCCGCATACATCGATTCGGCGTCCTTTATATCCAGTTTTTCCGATTCCCGTATCAGCGGGTACACAAAATAAGCCTGTCGGCCCTTCCGCAGTTCCGACCGAACGGCATCATAG
The DNA here is from genome assembly GCA_964410865.1 of uncultured Spirochaetales bacterium. GTDB lineage: Bacteria > Spirochaetota > Spirochaetia > JAFGDJ01 > JAFGDJ01 > JAFGDJ01. The sequence goes on from CAYPIQ010000003.1 coordinate 705, forward strand.
ACTTTTTTTTCTTTTCCCTGCTCTGCCAGGTGGGTGATAACCGGTTTTCGTCCCGGAGGCATGGTTCTTATTGTGGATACATCGAGATCGCCGAACACGGTGAGCGCGAGGGTCCTCGGAATCGGCGTCGCCGTCATGAGGAGGAGGTCCGCGTGCTCTCCCTTCTTTAGAAGTGCGTCACGTTGCACAACTCCGAATCTATGCTGCTCGTCGATAATAACCAGGCGCAGAGAGGTGAACTCGATGTCGTTGGAAAAAAGAGCGTGTGTTCCCACCAGTATATCGATATCGCCGCGTTGCAATGCGGAGGCCAGGAGTTCGCGGCGCTCTCTGGGAAGGTTCCCCGACAGAAAAGCCACATTGACCCCCAGGGGGGAGAGTAGACGCGATGCGTTTTCGGCATGCTGCCTGGCCAGGAGTTCCGTGGGGGCCATAAACGCCACCTGGCCCCGGTGTTCCACGTAGCCCAGGGCAACCATAAAGGCGATGAGTGTCTTGCCGGCCCCGACATCTCCCTGTAGAAGCCGGGCCATGGGATGTTCCCCTGCCGTATCTTCCAGTATTTCATCCAGTACTGTTTCCTGGTCAGGTGTGAGGGAAAAGGGGATGCGTTCCCGCAGAGCGCTGATGAGCTTCGTCCCCGGACTGAACCGGGTTTTTGTCAGGGCTTTGCGCTCGATGGTATTCCGTGCGGTTATAAGCTGTAGATAGAACAGTTCCTCGAAGGCAAGAGTTCTGTGGGCCAAGTTTACGGAGGCAACGTCGGAGGGTGTATGAAGCGTCCTGATTGCATCGCTCTTCTTCATGAGTCCCCGACGCCTTTGTATGTGTTCCGGTATTTCATCTTCGATATGCCCGGCGTAGATATCTAAAGCCCGGGATATCGTCTTTCGAATAAGCCTTTGTCCTATTCCTTCGGTCAAGGGGTATACCGACAGCAGCCTGTTGAACCCTTTCGGATGTTCCGACCAGGGTTCCAGTTCAAATAGGCTGCTCTGCAGCTCTCCGTATTTGTACTGGAAGGTCCCGTAGAGGAAATATCTTCGGTCCTTTTTTACGTATTCGGCAAGAAAGTTCCTGTTAAAACAGGCCAGCGATGCCCGTGCCGTATCATCCGATACGATGATCTTGAGTGTCTTTTTTCTGCCGAAGCCGAAATACTCGAAGTCTAGGATGCTGACGACGGTGTTTACCACGGTCGTATCGGATACCGAAGCCAGGGGGACAATGGTTTTTCTGTCTTCATAGTCCCGGGGAAGATGAGAGAGAAGCTCGCCTATGTACCGGATTCCGAGGCGGGAAAAGTGTTTTACATTTACTTCCCCGATACCGGGAAGCGTTGTGACGGGCTGCCGTAGTTCCCGTAGAAACATGCCTTTAGAATGGGAGCCTCTGGAGAAGTACCGCCAGATTGCTGATAATCAGCCTGCCCAGGATCACGGTGAGAAGCAGGGCTCCCCCGGTAAACATCAAGGCGTTAACGTAACCGAGGATCCTCCGCTTGAAAAATGTTCGTTTGAGCCAGGTCATGACGGGATTCAGGATGATATCCAGGGTGTGAATAAAGGGAGACACGGTGTTTCCCCCCACCAGGTGTACGATGAGCCTGATGACGGCTAGGATAAGCATAAAGGTCAGTAGAAAGGATACGACCGACCATACCGCTGAAATAATAATGGAAAGGACAATCCCGACGGAAATTGTGCCGTAGATTTGCAATGTGTTGATGATGTTGAGAAGAATAACCAGGACAAGCAAGGCGGCGATGGGGGAAAAGTCTACCCTCTCGGTACGAAGAAAGGTTAAACGCCTGAAATAATTCAGATAGGGGTCGGTAATTTTCGCCAGTATCTCCTGGGCCCTGCCGGATGAAACACCCCTGAACCAGGTAAGCATGATTCGTATAAAAATAATGAGCATGTATGTTGAGATAATTGCCCCGAGAATTCGTAGTACTATCTGCATGTAAAACCTCCAATATTCATGATATTATAAACCCGTATAGTGTAAACAACAATAGGTACTGCATTCACTCCTTCCATACTTCTCTTATGCAGGGGAATTCCATGAGATCGGAAGCGAAATCTTTACTCCAGGCCACCCGTATCTGGTTGGAAGCCTTAATTATTCGGCGGCCGCCGTTATTCAATTCCGGGAGGTGGAGATATACCTGGCAGGAACCCTGGTGGTCCATGCATAGGCTCCTGATGGCTACCAGTTCTTCTTCGTCCATGGTACCGAGCTGTAATTCCAGGTGGACCTCCTGGGCCTCCCGGGCGTCGAGCTCCTCGGGAGACAGTACGTCCTCTACGAGAATCTGGCCTGTTCCACGTCGGTTGTCCATGCTGCCGATAAGACCGATTACCGCGCCGGGCTGTACTCGATACTTATGTTTTTCCCAGGTCTCGGGAAAGAAAACGGCTTCCATGGAACCGGTAAAATCTTCGACTCGTATAAACGCCATGAGAGAGCCTTTTTTCGTCTGAATTTCACGGATGGATGAAACCATTCCGAGAACGGTGTACTTCTTGCCCTGGACGCAGCGCTCGGGTTTCTGAAAATCAATGGTTTGAGCTTTCTCCCAGATACCTCGATAAGCGTCAAGGGGATGACCGGATACATAGAAACCGAGCATCTCCTTTTCAAAGTTGAGCAGTTCTATCTCCGGCCATTCATCCACATGCTCCAGGATAGGTTCGTCAACCTTTACTTCGTCCGCGCCGTCGAAAAGAGATGCCTGCCCGTACTGTTCGTATTCCTTTTTTCTCATCACGGACTCGAGGATAGTGTCGAGATTGTACATCAGCATGGCCCGGGATATCTTGAAGCGGTCGAATACTCCGGTTTGTATAAGGGTTTCTATTACCTTTCGGTTGACCGTCTTGAGATCATTTCTGTAAAGAAAGTCACTGAATGAATCGAAAGGACCGTTCCTGTCTCTCTCCGCGGTTATTGCATCCACCGCGGCACCCCCGACGTTTTTTATTCCGATGAGTCCGTAAATGATATTCCCTTCGTTGACGGTAAAGTATTTCTCCGACAGGTTTATATCCGGCGGCATAACCCTTATGCCCATCAGGTTTGCTTCGTGTATGTATTCCCTGAGTTTATCCGTATCGTTTATCTCGTTCGTCAGATTGGCTGCCATGAATTCCGCCGGATAGTTTGCCTTAAGAAAGGCGGTTTTATAGGCCAGTACCGAATAAGCCGCGGCATGGGACTTGTTGAACCCGTAACCGGCAAAGGGGACGAGCAGATCAAAGATTGCCTCGGCGTCCTTTATCCCGTAACCGAGCTTCATGGCGCCCTCGACAAAGCGTATTTTCTCCTCCGCCATAACCTTTTCTTTTTTCTTCCCCATGGCCCTCCGAAGAATATCCGCCTGCCCGAGGGAATATCCGCCGACTATTTGCGCAATCTCCATGACCTGTTCCTGGTATACAATGACACCGTAGGTTTCCTTGAGCACGGGTTCCAAACTCGGCAAAGGATAGCGGATGGGAATTTTCCCGGATTTTGCCTGGCAAAATTGATCGATATTGTCCATGGGTCCGGGTCGGTACAGGGCGTTCAAGGCAATCAGGTCCTCGATGGATTCAGGTTTTGCCTTTTTCAGTACCGCCTGCATCCCCAGACTCTCGAATTGGAACACACAGGTACTTCTGCCTTCGCCGAGGAGGTCAAATGTCGCAGTATCGTCTTCCGGAATATGTTCGATATCGAAGGAGGGGTCACTCTTTTTGATCAGGTTTTCGGTATTCTTGATGAGGGTAAGGGTTTTTAAACCCAGAAAATCCATTTTTACAAGACCGCATTCCTCCAGAAGGTCCATGGTATACTGGGTGGAGACGGAACCCGTCTTCGGGTCCCGGTACAGCGGTACATAATCGGTCAGTTCCGTTCTTCCGATGACGATACCCGCGGCATGGGTGGAGGCGTGGCGATTCAATCCCTCAAGGCGAAGGGCCGTATCAATGAGTTCTTCATAGACTCCGCCCCTCTTTCTTATCTCCTGCAGCTTCGGCTCCTGGGCAAGGGCGGCCTTCAGGGTAACTTTAGGACCCGGGGGGACGAGCTTGGCAATACGGTCCGACTCGGCGTAGGGAAGATCCAGTACCCGGGCTACGTCCCGCAGAACGGCCCTGGGTTTCAGCGTACCGAAGGTTATAATCTGGCCGACCTTATCAGCTCCGTATTTTGCCGTAACGTACTCGATAACTTGTTGCCGGCCTTCAAAGCAGAAATCGATATCGAAATCCGGCATGGATACCCGGTCGGGATTGAGAAAACGCTCGAACAGAAGGGAATATTTAAGAGGGTCGATATCGGTAATCCTGAGGGAATAGGCGACGATGGAACCCGCTCCTGAACCACGGCCGGGGCCGACCGGAATACCGTGTTGTTGTGCCCAGTGAATGAAATCCCATACGATAAGGAAATATCCGGTAAAACCCATTGATGTAATGATGGAGAGCTCGTATTCGGCCCGTTTCCGGATATCTTCACCGTATCCGGGATAGCGTCCTTCCAGACCTGTGAAGGTGAGGTGGCGGAGGTATTCATCGGGCGAGGAGAATTCACCGGGGATTTCATAATCCGGGAGACGCGGACCGGGAAGATTGATCTCCAGAGTGCACATTTCCGCCAGGTGAATCGTATTCGCCGGAGCTTCGGGGATTTCAGCGAACAGACTTGTCATTTCTTCCGCCGTTTTTATATAGAACTGGTCCGTCTTGAATCGCATTCGATCCCGTTCGAGTTTTTTCTTATTGGTGCCTATGCAAATGAGGATGTCCTGGGCATTGGCGTCTTCCCGGTCGATATAATGATTATCGTTGGTGGCGATGAGGGGGAGCCCGGCGCGTTTTGAAAATTCCACCAGGGTTTTATTGACAATTGCCTGTTCCTTTATGCCGTGGTCCTGCAGTTCCAGGTAAAAGTGTTCTTTGCCGAAGAGTTCACCGTAATAGCAGGCCTTTTTATACGCAGTTTCCTCTTCTCCCCGAAGAATAAGCTGGGGTATTTCTCCTGCGAGACAACTGGTGGAACATATAAGCCCTTCGGAATATTCCGCCAGGATCTCGTCGTCTATTCTCGGTTTATAATAAAAACCTTCGGTATAGGCAAGGGAACTCAGTTTGATAAGGTTACGGTATCCGGTTTCGTTTTCCGCCAGTGCCAGAAGATGGAAGTTCTTGTTTCTACCTTCGCTTCCGATTTTCTTGTGGCGTGAATCAGGCGCCAGGTAGAATTCACAACCGATTACCGGATGAATACCCGCCTCAATACAGGCCTTATAGAATTTGAGAGCTCCGAAAAGATTGCCGTGATCGGTAATTGCCAGGTGTTTCATTCCCAGTTCCGATACTTTCCGTATCATTGCCGGGATGGAGGATGCGCCGTCCAGCAACGAAAAGTCGGAATGATTATGAAGATGCACGAAATCTGTCACGGAAACTCCTTGCTTACCGTAAAATATATCCAAAACCCGACGGCCCTGTAAAGAAGGGCGAAGCCCGGAACCTCTACTCTTCTCCTATTCGTTCCAGGGTGTTACGGACGAGACCGGTAATCTGGTGCCTGCGTAGTGACAAAACAGGGGAAGAGAGAGTGCCGATGGAGGTTTCTATACTCTGAACGGCCCGACCGATATCCTTGCGTGAAAGGGGCAACTTTTTACCTTCCACCATGGATTCCATTTCCATATCCCGGATAATTCCTGCCCCTCCCAGGCAGAAGGAACATCCGAAGGACGAAAGAAGTCCGTCTTTATGGATGTCGGCCATACAGCAGAATGAAAGAGCCCCTGCTTCGAGGCCCGTATCCTTCCTGAGTAGCTCGTAGCGTTCATAGCTTTTTCTCATGACCGGTATTCGGATTCGTGTTATCAATCCCCCGTCCTCCGCCGTATCGCCGCCTTCGTAATACTTGCGGACGGGCACCCAGGTCGAGTTTCCGGATCTTCGTATTTCTACTCGGGTTTCCAGCAAGTACAGAACCGGCAACAGATTAACGGTCCCTTTTCCGAGACCCAGATTACCGCCCAGGGTGGCCCTGGAGCGGAGGGGGGCCGTGCCGATGGACTCGAAGGCGCTGAATAGTGCTTTCATACCAAGATAGCGCCGCAGGTCCAGGAGTCGGTCTAGGGTGACGCATGAGCCGATTTCTACATAGGATTCCGTCCTGCTCAAACGGGTGAGTTCATGTAAGTTGCGCAGGGATATTATTTCCCCGGTTAAAGGCGTGTCGGAGAAATTGCTCATGAGATACGTCCCCCCGGAAAAGGCAATACTGCGGGGATGGGCTTTTCTGAGAGAAAGGAGTTCGGAGATGGAAGCAGGAACATACACATGTGGTTTCTTACCTGGCCTGCTCATTATGCCTTAAAAACCTCCGTACCGCCGCGCCGTTAACACCTTCCAGAAGGGCCGAATACCCGCCGCAGACAGGATGGAAACCCCTGAACAGAGCGGCCGTATCATCTGCATCGGGATGAGAAATCTTTTCCAGAAGAGAATGGACGAGAAAAACATAGGGTCTTTTATGATGTTCGCAGGGGAAAAAACCCGCTTCGGTAAATCCATCGTCTATATCTTTCCAGTCTTCCGTGCCCCGGAACCCCTCATATGTGACAATCATCCTTCCCCGTGCCGCAAAGGCCGGTACGAGGCACCCCAGGGCGGGTTCGTGATCGATAAGGATAACACATCTCCCGCAGGTGCCGCTGCCGCACCCGATGGGAAGGGTTTGAAGATTGAAACGCTCCCTGAGCAGTTCGGTCAGGGGGACCAGGGGATCGGTATCTATATCAACGGGTTTACCGTTCAGTAAAAATCGAATATTCACACTTTATCTCCATGCCGCAGGAAGAGACTCTCGGTTACCGGAAGTGTGTACAGCGGACGATACGAGGCCTGTTCGGCGGCGGATAGAAAGGCGGCAGTTATTCCGCCGTACGCCGTGTTGGAGATCCCCCGGGGTTCTTCACGGGGTGTGTCCAGGAATTCAATGGACAGCGGGAAATTCCCTCCGGGGGACGGGAGCAGTGGATCTCCGCCTAGGTGCGAAAGAACGGTGTATATTTGTTCTTCCACCGTGCAGTGGGCCGCGGTTCTATTTAGGACGCGGCCGCAATCCAGGGCTCCCCAGATACCGCTTACACGTGTTTGTAGGAGTACGGGGTCGAAGGAGACTTCCACCACCCAGGCAGACCAGGTCAGGTGGTGAAAGAGACTTCCTTTAAGCGTATTGGTATCCCAGGTTACCGATTTTGGAAGCCTGTAGCTCCGTTTAATTAAAATCGGCAGCGGAGATCTGAACCGGCGGCGCTGGATAGCCCCGGCGGCTTTTTCTATGAGATTCCTGATGATTGTAATATTCCGCGAGAATATCCCGGGTCCTGCATCCGGGGCAAGATCAGTATCCGCCGCCGAAATGCGGATTGAATCGGGCGCAGCACCGAGGATGTCGCCGGCGGCCTGTTTCCACATGTTTTGGGTTATCGCGTGGCCGGGGATTGTGGAAGAGCGTATCGAAAGAATACCGGTGGTATCCAGATGAAGGCAGACAGACCCTGAAATCTCGTTTTCCGCCGTCCCCGGCAGGCTTCCGTCGGAAAAGGTCACCGCCAGCCCGATCCCCCGCCGGGGCGCATCCCATGCTTCTCCTGAAAGGGATTTCTTTCGGTTCAGTTCGAAGGCCCCGAATTTCCTGGAAAAGTCGGATAATGCAGTGACCGTGTCCAGGAGTTTTTTTATTCGGGCCAGGTTTTTCTTTTCCCGTATCCCCGATGAATGTTCATAAGGGACCTGCAGCGATTCCCTGCGAAAGGTCAGGGGATCTTTTCCCGCCGACAGGGCGGTACGATTTGCATGTACTTCAACCCCGGCCAGGATGGGGGCGATCCCTGCACCGCAGCTGATATCCGCCGGAGGATTGTTGGTACGTATAATTCTACCGGTTACGGTAAAATTGGGGAAGCCGTAAATTCCCAGTGCCGAGACACACAGCCGGTCAAGCACCGGACCTGCCGCGACGGCAAAGGCTCCGGCGTCCATGTCTACATCGATTTCTCTTCCTATGATCCGGCCGTCCTTTTGTATGCCGGTTCGAAAAACGGTCCGCACCGAAGGACTCCGGGGAAGGAGGCTCCGCCCGGAGGTGGGGTCGAATTCAAGGAGGGCGGGTTTTCCCGTGCGGAAAGAACAAAGGGCTGCATAGCCGGCTAGTACGGAGGGATACCAGGAAAGGGCGTCATCGGAGGACCCCGGGGATACCCCCCTGACGTGTACGTTTCGTACATCGATATTCAACATCTGTGAAACGGTTTTCCTGACGTGATGTATCCAGTCGGATGTCACGTATATGTCGAGGTTTCCGTTCCTGTATTGTGCCCACGCCCCCATATCGCCGCATACACGGGGTTGAAAGCCCGGGAAAAAATATTCTTCTTCCAGAATATCCTCTGCATCCTTCAGGGCCTTCGTACTGTCACCCCTGCGGTAATGTTTCATTCTCAATATATCGCCCGTATCAGGGTTGTCTAATGTTTTTATAGTGTAATTTGTTTCGTATTCAACACGCAGGCCTTCCAGGGCATGGGAGAGGGTTTCCCTGTCGCCGGCAGCCACCAGGAGCACCGTTTCTCCTTCGTAGCGAATATCCCCGTCGGCCATAAAGGGAATATCGGATTCGAAGATGGAGACGGTTTTTTTCCCCGGTATGTCTTTGTATGTATAAAAGAAAACCCCTTCACTCTGCCGTGGAAACTGTATGTGCCGTACCGCCCCGGCGGGGACACCGGCTGTCACCGGTGAAACCAGGAGGGTTTCCGGGGTCTTTAAAGTGCCGAGGAATTCTTTTTCAACTGTTTCGCTCTTCATCTTTTTCCCGTGGCCCCGGTCTTTCTTACCGCGTCGATAACCCGGTCTATTTCTTCTTCCTTAAGGCCGGGGTATATGGGAAGACTGAGACAGGTCCGGAAGACTCTAAGGCTGACAGGGAAATCTTCGGGTTTAAAACCGTAGAGCTCCCGATAATAGGTCATCAGATGGAGCGGTTTGTAGTGTACCGAGGTGGCTACACCCCTTTGCAGAAGCTCCTGTGCAAACTGTTCTCTATCGATGCGCAGTGCCTCCGGCACAAGACGCAGGATAAACAGATGCCAGGAATGTTCATCCGATGGTTCGGGAAGGGTAAGATAATCAAGCCCGGCCAGGCCTTCCAGATATCTCGTTGCAATATACCTGCGGCGTTCCAGAAATGAAGCGGCTTTTTTGAGTTGCTCGATCCCCAGGGCCGCCGCCAGGTCGGTCAGGTTATACTTGTACCCCGCCGCGATTATATCGTATTCCCATGAACCCGGTCGTCGGGAAATATATCTGTCCCAGGCCTTTCGGTCGATGCCGTGCAGTCGCATGACCGATATTCTTTCCGCGATATCGGGGTCCCGGGTGACGACCATGCCACCTTCGCCGGTGGTTATCGTCTTGGTGGCATAGAAAGAAAAAACTCCTGCGGTGCCCAGGGTCCCGGCCGCCCGACCGTTGCGGCGGACCGGAAAGGCATGCGCCGTATCCTCGATAAGGGGAATATTGTAATGCCCCGCGAGTTCCGCGAAGGTTTCCACAGGACAGATCCTGCCGGCCACATGTACAGGCAGCAGCGCTGAGACCTTCGATCCATATTTTTCCAGCGTATCCGCGGTTGCCTGTACATCCATGGCAAGGGTTTCTTCATCTATGTCCACAAAAAGCGGGTGGGCGCCCATGTAACGCACCACTTCGGAGGTGGATGTGAAGGTAAAGGGAGTTGTGAGAACGAAACTGCCCTCTGGGATGCCCAGGGCTTCCAGGCTCAGATGAAGCCCGGCGGTGGCGGAATTAAGGGCCTTTGCAAAGGGCACGTCGAGATACCGGCGAAAGGCTTCTTCGAATTCCTCCACGTATCTGCCGGATGTAAGCCATCCGCTTTCCAGAACCTGTCGCACGGCTTCCTTCTCTTCATCACCGATGGTCGGACGGGCAAAGGGTATAAAAGGGGATGCCTTTTGTTCAGTATTTCGGTTCATGGCTCTTTTCATCCAGGGAGGGAATAACATTCTTCAGAATGCTCCTCAGCTCCCTTCTGTTCCTGTAGACTTCCTGCCGGTCCGGCGTAAAGAAACAGATCGGTTTGAGTTGCGAAAGGAGTGCTTGCGTATCTATACGGGCATTACCGTTTTCCCGCAATTTAAGGATGCCGGCCAGGCCGGCGTCTTCCGGCGTTTCATCCTTCGACCAGAGGCGTTCATGGATCTTTTCACCGGGCCGCAGGCCCACAACGGAGAGAGGAATTTCGATCTCGGGCTCGAAACCGTAAAATCGGATCATCTGTTCCGCCAGTTCTTTTATGGATACGGGTTCTCCCATATCCAGTATATACAGGGTACCGCCCTTTCCCGCACCCCCTGCCTTGAGCACCAGGGATGCGGCTTCGGGGATGGTCATGAAAAAACGCGTACACCCGGGATGGGTTATGGTAACCGGTCCGCCCTTGAGTATCTGCTTTTCGAAAAGGGGTACTATGCTGCCCCGGGACCCCAGCACGTTTCCGAAACGCACGACCATATACTCGGTAAACGAGCCGTTTCCGGAAAGGACTACCTGCTCGGCAATTCGTTTACTTGCACCGTAGATACTCACCGGTTCCACGGCCTTGTCCGTCGAAATAAAGACGAAGCGCCGGCAGTGTGTCCTGGAAGCGGCGACGACAATATTGTAGGTTCCGAAAACATTGTTCTTTACCGCTTCTACCGGGTTCATTTCCAGCATGGGGACATGTTTATACGCCGCACAGTGAAAAATGACGTCCGCCTTCAGCCGATGAAGGATGAAGGTGACGAATTCAGGATCGAGGAGTTCTCCGATAACCGGGACGATAGCGGCTCCCTTCCCGATACCTTCTTCCTGAAGAAGCCTGAGTTCTTTTTCTATCTCGTAAATGCTATTTTCGTCATGATCGAAAAGGTACAGCCTCTGGGTCCCCCCGGTCAAGAGCTGTCGGGCGAGTTCGCTTCCTATACTGCCGCCGGCGCCGGTAATGAGGACCCGTCGACCCTTGAGATAATCGAGACTTTCTTTCAGGGGAATCAACACCGGGCTCCGGGCCAGCAAATCCCGCGGGTCGATTTCCCGGGTCTGTATGAGGTGCGCGTCCCCTTCGATGATCTGTGAAATCTGGGGAAGCAGGCGTATTTTCCGGAAGTCGGCCCGCTTCAATATCCAGTAGATCCTTCTCAGGTCTTCCCGGCGGGCTCCCGGAATCGCGATAATGGCTTCGTCCGCCGGGCGTTCTTTTAGTACACTGTTCACTTCGGAGATAGGACCAAGGACAGGAACGCCGGCTATGGTTGTGCCTATCTTGGCGGGATCGTCGTCCAGAAAGGCTTCCACATGCCCGAGAATGCCCTTTTGATGTATCTCCCGGGCCAGCCCTTCCCCTGCAAATCCGGCGCCGATAATGTAGATGGAAGCGTGCTGTTTCTTGCTCATGACCTCTAGACCGCCTGTTCCAGCAGTTCGAATCCGAAATCGACAAGAAATGAATCTTCATACAGGGACAGCCTCACCTTTGCTCGCTTTTTTCTTTTATCCACCTTTACAATTCTGCCTTCGAGTCCTCTCATCGGTCCTGAAAGGACGCGGATCCTGTTATCCACGTCGAAATATACCTTTGAAGCTTCCACTACCTCGCCGAAGGAAAGAAAATGAAGCAGCAGTTTTTCATCCTCCCCCGAAATCGGTTCGGGCTTGTCCCCGTACCGTAGGTAGCGGCAAAAGCCGGGAACCCGCCGAAGAGTCCAGAAGACCTCAGTGTTTAATTCATCCGTGCGGTAGAAAATATATCCCGGATACAGGGGCAGGAGCCGGTCCCTGTATACGCCGCCTTTTCTGGTTTTCAATTTCCTGCGGGGCAGCAGGAGATCTCCGGCATCATCCAGGCCTCTGATTTTGAGTATTTTTTCCGCCAGGTGAAGGTACTTGTCTTCCGCCTTTGTTTTTACCTGGATGACAAAATAACTCATGGTTCACGAAAAAACGGTAACTGCTTCTTTATGTTCTTCAGTTTATCCGATTCCTCGGGATCTTTCTTTACCCGTGAAAAGTATTCCATTATGAACGCGATGAGTATCGACAGAAAGAAAACAGCCAGGGTAACAATAATACAGATTTTACTGCGGCTGGGGGAGTCTTTTTTCTCGGGAATTTCGGCGTATTCGATGATCTGAAACTTCCTGGAATTATCCGATTCCTCTATCTTGGTGGTTTCATACTGTTGGCGCAGCATTTTGTAGATTGTCTCCTGAATGGCCAGTTCACTCTTGAGATTCAGGTAAATGGCGGACAGTTCGGGAAACTCACTCTGGGAAATATACTCGTTCGAATACCCCGCCAGGCCTCGTTGTTTGGCCTGGAGCATTTCCTTGAGGAGTTCCAGTTCATTTTGCAGCCGCTGCACCTGTGGGTCGTCCGAGCGTCTGGCTTCCTGGAGCTGCCGCAATTTCAGTTCCGTATTCATGATTTCCGATTCGAGTTTTGCGATTTCTTCTATCATGGCGGAGGCCTGAAGTTCCAGGTTGAATAATCCGTAGTTTTTCTGAAAGTCCACCACCGCCTGCTGGGCGGCCCGGTATTCTCTCCCCACCTCCTCCAGGCGTTTCTCCAGAAACTCTTTTTTTGTCATGACCGTTTCCATGGTCAGATTCTGAAAACGTTTTTCCAGGAGCTGAAGTGTGCGGTTCAGCACGTCGGTGGCGAATTCCGGGTTAATGTCCTTGTACCCGATGGTGAGAATACCGGTTGCACTGTCATGCTCCACCACGAGATTTTCCGTGAATATTTCTCTTGACGTAGTTTTTGGGTATTCGGAGATATCATACTTTTCGATGAAGTCGAATTCTTCGGCAACCTGATCTATAAGGGTCTTTCCCTTCAACAGTTCCTGGGCTAATTCCGCATTGGAGAGTGAACTGCTTGCGGGAACGAGACCGGAGAGAACACCCAGATTATCTTCCTTGAACAGAGAACCGAGGGAAGCACTCTCCGTTTCCTGCAAGCGTACTTTTACCTGGGGTTTATATATGTTCGGCAAAAAATTCAGGGGAGCCTCTGGGTCGGCCATAAGGCTGTAGAGGGAATAACAGAAGATCAGAACGGCGGCGGCAAGGGTACTGAAAAAGATGAACCGCCAGTGTTTTGCCAGGACGGAGAACAGGTCCAGGAGTGAAATGGTGTCTTCTTCCACATACCGGTTGTTGTCGTTTATGTCTGTCATAGATGCTCCTGATGAAGAAGGTACCACGGAATTTCAATACCTTCAACTAGCAGGTTATATAGAGCCTGCGGTGAATTCTAAATTTGCCGCACCTCCGGTCGATAATACCGGTATGTTGAAAATTATTGGAAGAACGAGCGGAACAATTATCCTCTCCTTTAACTTCTGCTTTTGCCTTCCGGGCGGAGTTTCCGACCTTCCGGCGGATACGGTGATCGTTGCCGTTCATCTGCCTCCGGAGGCCGGGGAAAACACCGTGTACCGGCTGCTGGGCCAGGCTGCCGCCGCAGCGGTCCTGGGGGCGATGAAAGCCCGGTCTTGAATTTTTTCTCAGATTGTCACGGGAAACTCCGAGAATAGAAGGAGGAGTATATTCTTATGATACGGGTCCAAAGTAACGGCACAATCCTTCCGGGTGTAATTTTCACCGTCCTTCTCCTTCTCTCGTCCGGTTTACTCTTTGGGGAATCCGTCTGGGAAGGCAGTGCGGCGGTCGGCATGTACGGTGAGTTTCCCGCCTCCGGTTTTTACGCCGCCACGAATGCATTTCCACGGAATACCACCTTAGTTGTGGAGAATGTGGAAACCGGAGAAACATCATCGGTTATTGTTGTGGATAGGGTGTCCCGACCCGGGATTTTTATACTTCTCTCCCGGGACGCCGCCAGGGACCTGGGGATTGCCGATGATGAGATCGCCCGGGTGCGGGTGGCGGTAGAAAAAAAGTCCACCGGGTTGCCCTCGGTGGTGGAAGATGATATGGCCCGGAGCCCCGATCCTGATCTGAATCCCGCCGCCTCCGTATCGGGAGTGGAAGATCTGCTTTTCCTGGAAAAATACGTGAACGGCGAATCGACGGCTGAAGAGGAAAAGGAACAGGAAGACGAAGTGGGACCGCTGCTTCCCCCCCTGGGTGAGGAGCCCGAAGAGGAAGAAACGGTTGAAGAGATTGTTCAGGAAATTCCCCCGACACCGGTTCCCAGGACCGAGGATGTGGAAACTCGTATTCCCCTCCGGAGGGAGGCGGATTTCAGCCTGTCTGAAATACCCACGGCCCCTGCGGTCGCTGAAACCGAGGTCGTTCTCACGAGCTTCGATTCCGATCCACTTATTGCACCGGCTCCCAGAAGCGTAAGCAGATCCCTAGAAACAGCCCCGGAACCGGTTGTGGCGGAAGCTCCGCCGGAACAACCGGGGGAAGGATTCGACGAAGCTCCGGAGGTTCTCAGCCTCTCGGACATTCCCACGGTACCGTATCCGCCGGAGCGTGTTGTGGCTTCAGCCTTTGAAGCCCCGGAGGAACCATATTTTGAAGCTCCTGAGCCGGGCACCGTTCCGCCGGAAGGCATTGCCGAAGGCCTCACGGCTGATACCGTCGCCTACAGGGAACCTTCCAGGGAACGGATTGTATCCCTGGAGGTGGCCGCCGTTCCCGAGGAACCGGTTGTCGAAACCGAAGCTCCGGTGGTTTCCGGATATGTAGCACCCTCCGAGCTCCTCTACGAACCAGCCGGCGGACATGCCCCGGATGTACCGGTTCCCGGCGAAGTAGAACTGTATCTCGAGCCGGCGGAAATGCGTCCCCCGGAACCGATGGAAGAAATATCCGTTGCAGAAAAAAAGCCGGAGGAGGAAGAGCCCGTGGAAGAAATCGCGGCAGCCGAGGAACCCGAGGCGGAAGACTACCAGGATATATACCCCCGATATACTGTTTCCACGAACCTGACTCCTTCCATGCATTACCTCCAGTTGGGTGTATTCTCGGAAAAACGCACGGCCGACGAAGCGGCCGCCGGGATCGGTGCAGGATATCCGGTGACCATTCAGGAGACGAGAATCGGGGATGCAACACGCTATAAGCTCTTTGTAGGGCCCCTTTCACCGGATGAGAGCGGGGTACTGCTCTACAGGTTCCGCAGTGTCGGGTATCGGGACGCCTTTGTGAGAGAAATACATTAACCGACTATGTAAACGCGTTGTGATGAGCATGAATGATGAAGACGCCCGGAAAGAAATCGAAAGATTATCGAACCTTCTGAGAAGATATCAGCACAGTTACTATGTGCAGGCCCGCAGTGAGGTTTCCGATGCTGAATACGATCGGCTTTTTGATACCCTGGTGTCCCTGGAAGCCCAGTATCCACACTACGTCTTGCCGGATTCACCCACACAACGGGTCGGATCGGACCTGTCCTTTGATTTCCCGGAGGTTGAACATACTATTCCCGTCCTGAGTCTCGATAAAACCTATACAATCGGCGAGTTGATATCCTGGATGAAGCGGTTGAAAAGTAAAGTCGATAGAGATGTATCCTTTGTCGCGGAGGAAAAAATAGACGGGGTATCCATAGTGCTCTATTACGCAAAAGGAGTTCTGGACAGGGCCGTTACCCGGGGGAACGGCCTGGTGGGCAATGATGTAACCCCCAACGTCAAGACCATCGGCGCAGTACCGCTTCGGCTCCCGGAATCCGTGGATATAGCCGTTCGGGGTGAAATCTTCCTGCCGCTTAAAAACTTTGAAACCATCAACGCCCGGCAGGAAATACCCTATGCAAACCCGAGAAACCTTGCGGCGGGGACCCTCAGGCGCATCAAAAGTTCCGAGGTGGCCCATGTGCCCCTGGATATATTCGTATATGAAGGGTATTTCGATGAACCGTTGGATACCCATTGTGAAACCCTGGGGCGTTTGTCCCGCTTCGGTTTCAAGACGAATCCCCATACCACCCTGTTTACAGACTCTCCTGAACAGAAAAAAGAAGCCGAGGTAAAAGCTCCGGTTCGAACGGCCGGTATTGACGACCTGGACCGGTTTATCCGTGAAGAGACCGCCCGGAGAGAAGATCTACCCTACGAGATAGACGGACTCGTTCTGAAGGTCAATGAGCTGTTTCTCAGGGACGGGCTCGGTTACACGGGGCACCACCCGAGATGGGCTATAGCGTATAAATTCGAAGCGCCCCAGGGGGAAACAAAGCTTCTTTCTATAGATATCCAGGTAGGCAGGACTGGTCGAATAACACCGGTGGCACGGGTCGAGCCTGTAGTCATCGGCGGGTCCACCATTCGGAACGTGACCCTGCATAATGCCGATTATATTGAACTCCTAGAGGCAGCCCCCGGAGATACCGTTGCAATCTCCAGGCGGGGCGACGTTATTCCGGCGGTGGAGAAGGTTATTGAAAAAGGCGGTCTCCCTCACTGGAACATGCCCGCCGCGTGTCCCTCCTGCGGCGGCCCGCTGACGAGGAAAGGAGCCCATCACTTCTGTAATAACCGGAAATGCCCCGCCCAGGTCCGTGGGCGCATACTGTTTTTTACAGACCGCGGGCAGATGGATATCGAAAGCCTTGGGCCGGAGACCATCGATATCCTTCTCGAAAACGGATGTATTCAGGATATAGAAGACCTGTATACCTTCGATTATTCGCGGCTTATCGACTTTCAGGGATACGGTGAAAAAAAGATCGAGGCTATCCGACGCGGTATCCGGGAAAGCCGTAAAAAGCCGTTCAAAACCGTGCTGAAATCCCTCGGTATTCCGGATCTCGGAACTAAAGCGGCGGAGCTCCTGATCGATGCGGGTATAGATTCCATGGATGCTCTCCTGGAACTCGCCGACAGGAACGATACGGATACCCTGGTGCGTATAGAAGGGGTGGGAGAGAAAACCGCCGAAGGTATACTCGCCGAGCTGCGCCGGCCCGAACTGAGAAGACAGATTGAAGCTCTCAAAAAGGCGGGGCTGCGGATGAAGGCCGAGAAAAAAGAAGGTCCGGAACTCCCGCCTATTTTCGCCGGTCAGCGGTGGTGTGTTACCGGTAGTTTTGAACATTTTAAGCCGCGCTCTGCGGCAATGGAAGAAGTAACCCGGAGGGGAGGAGAGGCTGTCGGTCAGGTGTCAGGCCGGACGACGCACCTGCTGGCCGGTGAAGGGGCCGGTAGCAAGCTGTCAAAGGCCCGGGAGCTGGGAGTAAAGATTGTTACGGAAGAGGAGTTTTTATCCCTTCTGGAAGGAGATGGTTCGTGAACAGCGCAGATATCGTACAAACCCTTTCGAAAGAGGGGTACGGAATTATTCCTCCGGAGCAGTATCGGGCGGATATGGAAAAAGACTTTCTCGAACTATGGGAAGATGTCAAAGCCTATACCATGACTTCCATCGAACGGGGATACGCCCTCTACGGGGCGGTGAAATACATTGTAGAGAACAATGTGCCCGGTGATTTTGTAGAATGCGGTGTCTGGAAAGGCGGTTCATGCATGCTCATGGCACGGACACTTCTGGAGATCGGGGATACGGTGAGGAATATCTATCTCTATGACACCTTTAACGGGATGACCGAACCCTCGGACGAAGATGTTATTGCCTGGAACGGCAAACCGGTAAAGGATAAGTGGAAGACCGACCGGGAGGGCAGGACCAGTTACTTTACCTCCTGGGCGGTGAGCCTGCAGGCCGTTCAGCGGAACCTCAATTCCACCGGCTACCCTCCCGAGAATATTTTCTACGTCGCAGGAGATGTCAGGGACACCCTGCGAACGGTACGGCACGAGCGAATTGCCTGCCTGAGACTCGATACCGACTGGTACGATACTACCGCCCTGGAACTGGAACGGTTATATCCCCGGCTGGTCCCCGGGGGTATCCTGGTCCTGGACGATTACGGGCATTTCAAGGGAGCGAAAAAAGCGGTGGACGAGTACTTCAGGAAGCTTCCGTCGAGACCATACCTTTCCAGGGTCGACTACACCGGGCGTATCGGTATAAAGACCGGATAGTTAAACCGGTCAGTAGAGAAAGTCGATGCCCGCGCCGTAGAGGAAATAGTAGTTATCCACGTCTTCTATTTCACAGATAGTATAGATTGATCCGAAAAACTGGGTGCGGGGTATGATAAAGTGTACCTCGCCGCCGAGCTCCATGGGCGGGTCGATACCACATCCTTCCCGGAATGGAACCGTCCGAAGGGCTGCCGAAACACCCATGGAGAATCCCGGAATTTCTACCGCCAGAGCGGCTCTTCCGTAGCCCCAGAGGTAGAATGCAGGGTTCTGGGTATCCGTAGCGCCGTATTCGACCCTGTGGTACGAAACAACGGCTTCAGGGACCAGGTAGAGCTTCAGCGGCCCCAGGGAGAGTCCTGCGGGCACTGATACGGAAATCCCGGTAAAGTTGGTGAGCGTATCGGTATAACGCACCCCCTGGTAAACAGCCTTCCCACCGATAGCCAGGGAGAATACCCCGGGCGCCGGGGTTTCGAGGGGAAAGGTAAATGCAGCCCCCAGGGAATAACCGTCGTCCTCGCCGGAGACGGCCAGAAGGGTTCCCTGGAGTACGCACCCCACGGAATGGGTCGGACTGAAGCGAAGACCCGCCTGAAAGGGTATGAGAACCCGGTCGTTCCGGAAAGCGCCGAGGGCGGCCGTGGAGATCTGCATACGGTCCCCGGGAAGAATATCCGGGGTGGGACAGTAGAGAAAACCGGGGAACCCTCCCGTGAAAACCCTGGGCCGGATTATTGCCGACCGGTCCACCGTCACGGATGTCGATGTTTCGGAAAAAGCACCGTCGGCTCCCTTGGCCCGGATATTGATTGTATAGATACCCCCGGGAACAGGTCTTCCTTCCCGGTCCCGGCCATCCCAGGACACCACCTGGTATCGCCGAGTAAAAGGCCCGGTATCCAGAGAGCGAATAACCTCCCCGGCGGGATCGAGTATATCGACCTTGCCGGAGCCCCGGTTATCGGCGTAGAAGCCGATTGTAAGGATACCGAAGAGACCCGGGTTTTCGGGATTGAACACCTCCTGGGACACAAAGGCGCCGGAAACGGCAAAGGGGGCCGTTTCGAGGGTTATGCTGATGCCGGTGGTTTCATTCTCCAGAACGGCAACGGTTCCCGTCCACGTCCGATAACCGAACTGTTCCACCCTGACTGAGTGGGAGCCTGTCCGGAGTTCAACGGGCATCCGCTCGGTCGAATCCCCGTCGATAAAAACCTCCGCATCTTCCGGCCGGACCGATATATCCAGGAACCCGGTGATCTCCCGGAGATGATAGGTCAGGAGCAGGTAAGACCCCTCCTCGAAATGGATCCGATCCTCCACCGGGTAATATCCGTCACGGGTTATTCGGACCGTATATTCGCCCGTAGCGGGGTTATCTATAAAGACGGTGCTCCGTCCCCGGTAGATCCTGTCGAAGTACACAGATGCTTCCGAAGGCCGGGTTTCTATCTCGATTCCCGGTATATATTCGTCGGCTTCGTCCACACTATCGTCGTAATATTCCTGAACCTCTTCATCCTCCGCCTCGGCGGATTTCCCGGGCGCCGGAGCAGTAACCGTATCGAAGAGATCACCCTTGGAGGTAACGCAGCCGAGGATAGGAGGAAGAATAAGGATCAGAAGTAGTATCCGTTTCATAATAACAACAGAATTGTACGATCGGTAGATTTAAAAATCAAGGTAAAAGCCGATACTAATAGGGTGGAGGAGTAGATATGATTCTTCGTGTGTCCGGAGTAATACTCTTATTCCTTGTCATTATCCTTCCCTGCTCCGGCCAGGACACCGGATCGGAAAAAGAAAGCCCTGCTCCTGTTCCGCGGGGGTTCGGCGATCTGACCCTGGGTCGGGATATGGAACAGGTAAAGGATATTTTACTGGATGATCCAAACTTCAACTTTCGGGGAGATCCGGATGTAAGCATGCTCATGCGTCCTAATGAATCACTTATCGAGTGTAAAGGTTTTTCGTTTATAGACAGGGCTTATTTTCAGTTTTACGAGAAAAGACTGTATATCATAACCCTGGATATGCGTGAAGAAATGCTGGGCCACTACACCCTCTATAGGACCTTTACGGAGAAATACGGCGAACCCGATCGGTTATCACCCACCGAATCAGTGTGGGAGAGCGCTGAGACTCTGTTTATTCTCGAACGCCCGTCAACCGTAAAATACATCGACCGGGAAACCTTTGAAATGCTGAAACGACAGGGGCGGATGGAAGAGTCGGCCCGTGATCTTTCCAGGGAGCAGTTCCTTGAACTCTTCTAAAAGGATTTTTCGCATATCGGCGGCAGTAATTATTTTCTTCCTGATCATGGGCCAGGTTTCGTGCGCCGAAGACAAGCCGGAAACAACAACCCTGGCGATAAGCGGGCTGGAACTGGAGGTAGAGGTAGCCAGGACCGCTGAAGAAAGGTCCAAGGGTCTCATGTTCAGGGAAGAATGGGGTTCCATCGACGGCATGCTCTTTATATTCGAGGAAGACCGGCGTCTTTCATTCTGGATGAAGAACACCCTTCTGCCTCTTTCCATCGCCTATATTTCACATGACGGCACGATCAGGGAGATCTACGATATGGAACCGGGCTCCCTCGAGCCCGTGGAATCCGTCAGATCGGTGAGGTATGCCCTGGAGGTACCCCGGGGTTTCTTTGCACGGAACCATGTTTCCATCGGCGACCGCATCATATTCGAAGAAGGGTTTGAACGCTAACCTTCCGCTTCTTCATCCGCCTGATCGGGAAATAGTTCCAGGTGAGGAGAGTCCTCCCCGGGCTCCGGTTCGTTCAAGAGAATCTCTACCTTCCGCTCTATCCTGGACAGGTCCTTTTCCAGGCTCCTGGCGGTTTTCATACCCCTTTCGAAAAGGGATACCGCCTCGTCCAGCGGACAGCCTTCCCGGAGTTTCCGGTTTATGTCTTCCAGTTCCTCCAGTCTTTTTTCAAACGTGCTCATTTGTCCTTTGTTTCCTCCACATGGGCCCGGATGCTTCCCCGGTGCATTCGAATATCCACTTTGTTACCGGCGGAGGTTTTCGATGCGTCGGTAAGAAGGGCACCGGTTTTACCGTCGGTTACCACGGAGTATCCCTTCTTCAGTATTTCGAGGGGTGAGAGTCCCCCCAGTTCCCTCACGGACAGTTCCAATCGATGCCGGGCCTGCCGTACCAGGTCCGTAAAGGCATGAATCATATCTTCTTTGTCATCGTCGAAGCGAGTAAGGAACGGCTGGAGAAGAACACGAAAATTCATTTCGATTGCCTCCGGTGTAAAGCGGTCCAGGCTGAGCCGTACCCGTTCTATCATTCTCTCTATGGCCGTGGTAATCGATTCTTTTTGCTCATCCACCCGTTGAATCAGCTCTTCCCGGGCGGCCGTGACTATCTCGGCCGCCGCCGAGGGGGTAGGCGCCCGCATGTCGGCCGCCAGGTCCGCCAGGGAAATATCCGTTTCATGGCCCACCGCGCTTACAACCGGAATTTCCGACTCGGCGATCGCCCGGACCACCACCTCTTCAGAAAAGGGCAGCAGATCTTCCAGGGAACCTCCCCCCCGACCGACGATGATAACTTCGCCTAAGCCCCAGGTGTTTGCCCGGCGTATCTGGGCGGCAATCTTTTCCGCCGCTTCTTCTCCCTGGACCGGGGCGGGCAGTATGACGATATCCACCCCGGCGTTTCTCCGTCCTGTAACCCGGAGGATGTCCCGGATAGCCGCCCCGGTGGGGGAGGTAACAACGGCCAGGCGTGCCGGCAGAAGGGGCAACGGTTTTTTCCTGCCGGTATCGAAGAGTCCTTCCGCGGCAAGCCTTTTTTTCCGTTCTTCCAATGTGGCGAGGATGTCTCCTTCACCGGATTTTTCCATGGACTCGCAGATGATCTGATAGACACCCCGTTGTGCATAGACGGAAATATTACCCCCCACGATGACCTCCTGGCCGTCCACGGGCTGAAAGTGCAGGTGGGCAAACCGGCCCCTGAACATGACGCAGGAGACAATCGCTTTGCCGTCTTTTAACGAGAAATAGAGGTGTCCGGCACTGGACTGCTTGACATTCGAGAGTTCACCCTTTACCCGGATCCCCGAGTATTCCGTTTCCAGGGTCCGCCGAATAAGCCCGGTTATTTCGGAAACACCGTATACATATTCCGAAAAGAAGGTCATGGGGACAGATTACAACGACCGGCGGGTTAATGCAATGGAGAGTTCCATGCAAGCGATTCCATTTATGGTTCACGAACCTTCCTATCTTGTCGATACATAAAATATGAAGAATATCGCAGTTCTCTTTGCAGGAAATCTTGCACGATACGCGCGTATGCCCCTTGCCGGATCCGATACGGCTTTTGAACGAGCCCTCAAGGCTGCCGCCGGACTTCCGGGAGTGGAAAAGATTGTCGTCCTGGGGGATGGGGATCTGTGCCGCGACAAAGAATGGGAACTCGTGACCCGCCCGGCATGGACCTGCGTGAGTCTTCTCGAAGCAATGGACGCGTGTTCCGAAGGGTTTGATGATATTTTCTTTTTTCACGCCGATTGCCCCTTGCTTGATGTGGACTTGGCCTCACGGATGTATGAGGATCACCGGGAATACTTTGCCGAATACACCTTTGCCGACGGCTATCCCGCGGGGCTTACACCGGAGATTCTCAAGAAAAAAATACTGAAACCCCTGTTGCACCTTGTGGGTCTCGATCAGGAGCCGGTTACCCGGGATAGTATCTTCCGTGTTATTCAGCGGGATATAAATTCTTTCGATATAGAGACAAAAATATCCCCCGTGGATCTCCGCTTGCTCAGGGTTTCCCTTACCTGCGATACAAAACGCAATCATCTCCTGGTGGAACGGATCGTGGAAGCAGGTGGCCGGGATGAAGGCACGATTCTGACCGTCCTGCAGGAGCGGGCCGATCTTCTGAGAACTCTCCCGGCTTATGTGGCTGTCCAGGTAACCGACCGCTATCCTCAGCCGGTTGCCTACCTTCCGAAGAATTATTATCCTGTTATCGGTGTTGAATCCGGGAAGGAGTTGGATGAAGAGACGATTATACCGGTTCTCGAAAATATTGCGGATTTTGCCGGGGACGTCGTTATCGGACTGTCGTACCGGGGCGATCCATCCATGCATGGCGGAATAAAGGACCTGGTAAGGGGAACACTCGGTATTCCGGAAACCCGTATCCTCCTGGAAACCAGCGGAATCGGATGGCCCGAGGGTAGTATCGAGGACATACTTTCCATGGCGGAGGGACGCGTTACCTGGATTGTAGAACTCGATGCCAGGGATAAAGATCTCTATTACCGGCTTCGGGGCGGGGGATATGAAGAGGCATACCGCACGGCCGAATTTCTCGTATCAGCCGCTCCTGAATCGACGTATCTTCAGGCCGTGCGGATGAAAGAGAACGAAGGAGACCTGGAACAATTCTACCGCTTCTGGAAGGAGAAGAGCGAGCATGTCATCATCCAGAAATACGACTTTTTCTGCGGGTTACTTCCCCGGAAAAAAGTTACCGATCTCTCTCCGTTAAAGCGGTTCCCCTGTTGGCATATCAAGCGGGATCTATACATCCTGGTCGACGGTACGGTCCCCATGTGTGGTGAAGACCTCGGCCCCGCGTCGGCTCTGGGTAATGTATTCAGAGATCCCCTGGAGAAGATCTGGAAGGGCGGAGATAAGATATACGCTTCACATGTATCCGGTGAGTATCCGTCGATCTGCGCGGAGTGCGATGAATACTATACCTTCAACTTCTAAACACAGTGGTACTCCTTATACCATTGCCGGAGGCAGTAAACCCGCCGTAACCGCGGGAAAACGTCGTGGAATAACCCTGCTCCTCCTTAACCGGGGTGCCCGGGTGTACAGGTCCGGTCTCCTGAACGATATCACCAGGCTCGGCTTTCAAGAGATTATTTCGGTGGAAGGACCACCGGCATCCTGGGAGGTGGAGGAACTCTCGAGACGATTCCAGAACGTCCGTTTTCTCGTGCTCCACAAAGAAGCTACCGTGGGTGAACAGGTAAACCTCGGCATACAGGAAGCCGCCGGAGCCTATGTCCTGGTTGTATGGAACGACCTGAAAATTCAGCAGGTCACGGTATTGTCACGGGTTATCGAAAAACTCAGCAGAGATGGAATCCTCGCGGTGGTGCCGGTGCTGCAGAACCAGAAGCAGCAGATTATTCCTACCATTCAGGTACCGGCCTTTTATCGAAAAACCCTCAAGATTCTCTCCCTGCAGCCTGCCTCAGACGATACATGTACTATATTCCCCTTTGATTTCTGCGGTATATATGACAGGGAATACTTTATGCTTACCGGAGGATTCGACTACACTATTGAGAATTCTTACTGGCAGAAGCTGGATTTCGGTTTCAGGTCCTACATGTGGGGAAGCAGAATAATATGTCATACGGGTATGCAACTGAGGTATACTACGGACGTGCCGGCGGAAGATACGAGTTCCGATGAAGGGTACCGGCGTTTTTTTCTAAAAAATCTTATCCTGCGATTCGAGGGCGACGCCGGGAGAATACCGCCCGTAAAGCTGCTGTCGTACTGGTTTAAATCGGGCGTGGGATGTATACAGGCGCTGAAGGAATTCAAAGAGGTTCGGCGTTGGGTCGAACTCAATAAATACAGATTCAAGATGGACGCCAGGAGTGTTACCGAACTATGGGAAATGCCGGAAAGATGACGGCGGTTTTTCTCCAGGCAAGGATCGATTCGACGAGGCTGCCGGGCAAGGTTCTTCTGCCGCTGGCCGGCCGTACCATCATCGATCATGTCATGGAAGCCTTGAAAGAGATCGAGGCCGGGAGACATGTTCTCTTGACCGACATTGAAAGCTTCGCCGACCTGGAACCGCATGCCACCGAATGCGGGTTCGAGATCTTCCGTGGTCCGAGGGATGATGTTCTCTCCCGTTATGCAGGGGCGATTTCTCTGTACAAACCGGATTATATTATCCGGGCCACCGGGGACAATCCTCTGGTGAGTTCGTTTTTGGCCCGGGAGATTCTATCCGCCCATATCGCCTCCGGCGCGCATTACAGCGGGTTTTCCGGCGCCCCCCTGGGTACCGGCGTCGAGGTCGTGGATGCTCCTGTTCTTATGAGAGCCGCAAAAGAGGCAAAGGCGTCTTACGAACGTGAACACGTAACTCCCTTTATCTATCGCCGACCCCGGGAGTTTTCCATTCATCGCCCCTCTGTTCCGCCGGAGTTCTATATGCCGGAGGCCAGGGTTACCCTGGATACGGAGGAGGACTACAGGTTTATATGCAGGATTTTTTCGGATATCTATACCGGCCGCCCTGTTCCCGCGGATAGACTCGTACAGTGGTTGAAGAGTCCCGCCGGCAGGCGCGCGGCCGATAGCGACCGGGCTGTGAGTTGAATCTAAACGGAGGAACCTTTTCCATATTCCCGAGTATTCTCAAAGGTAACGGCACGGGGCATCTCCTGCGATGCTGTGACCTGGCGGAAAAACTCGGGCCCGGAGCTCACCTGGTTCTTTCCGATGCCGATGCACCGGGTTTTTTTTCAAAGGACCAGGTATTCACGCTGTTGGAGGGAAAACTGTGCCGCAGCCGGATTGTATTTTCCTTCCCCCTTGATCCCGGGGTTATTATCCTCGATAACAGAACTACCGCTGAAGACCTGTACCGGAAGCTCAGCCCGCTGGGTCCGGTTATAGCCCTGGATGAAAACGGACCGGCCAGGGATTCGGCCCAGTATGTTATAGATACGTTCCCGCGTCTCCGCGGCGGAAGGGCCAATATTCAGTCCTGCAGTTTACTTGATCTACCTGAAACGGCCGAAGGGCTCCCCGAACGGAGGGGTGTTCTGGTTTCCTTCGGCGGCGAAGACCCGGCCGGCCTTACGGAAGCCCTCGTGAAGGTCCTGGTGCCCGAGTTTTTCCTGCCTGGGGAAATAACCGTAATTCACCCCACCCTGGCGGAACCTCCGGACCTCCCGTCGGGGGTGATTCTTACTGCACCTGTGCCCGATCTGAAGCAACGACTGGGCGGCTACGAGCTGGTCTTCTGTTCCTTCGGGCTCACGGCATTTGAAGCATGTGCGGCGGGGTCCTCCGTTATCCTGCTCAACCCGACTCCATACCACCGGGACCTCGGACGGACGGCGGGCTTCGCCGATATAGGCACGGGCAGGCCGCACCGGAAAAAACTGAAGCGACTTCTTTCAGACCGCCCGGCCCTCCGAAGGCGCTGCAGGGGCATTGTGCCGCCGGAGCGTTCTTCCCTGGCCGCCCTGCTATCACGTCTCGATTTTCATGCCCCCCGGGGATGCCCCGTCTGTGGTAAAAACGTGAATCCGGCGGTGGCGCGGTTCGAAACGTCCACCTATTTCCGCTGCAACAGGTGCGATCTCGTATACCTGGAGGATTTTTCAGGGTACAGGGCTTCATACGGAGGGAGCTATTTTTTCGAGGAGTATCGCCGTCATTACGGAAAGACCTATCTGGAAGACTTTGATGCACTCAGGAATATCTCGGCGCAACGCATCGCGATCATCAAGCGGATGTGCAGAGCGGGTAAAGCAAAGCCCCGGCTGTTGGATGTCGGCTGCGCCTACGGGCCTTTTCTCCTGGAAGCGAAGGCAGCCGGTTTCGACCCCCATGGTATTGATCCGGTGCCCGAGGCGGCGGCATATGTGACCGGCACCCTCGGTGTCCCGGCGGAAGCAACATCCTTGGAGGAATACAACCCCCGTCGCGACTACGGCGGGGGCTACGATGTCATTACCATGTGGTACGTCATCGAACACTTTCCCGACCTTGACGGCGTTTTAAAGAAGGTGTCCGGCATGTTGGTCCCAGGCGGGGTATTTGCCTTCTCGACCCCGAACCTGCGGGGTATCTCCGCCCTGAGAGACCGGGACCGCTTCCTGGAATCCGGCCCGGCCGACCACAGATCAATTTTTTCCCCCTCTTCGGTAAAAAAAATTCTGAAAGGGTACGGTTTGTCCCTTGAGAGAATCAGGATAACCGGGCATCATCCGGAGAGGTTTCCGCCGGGGCCTGCCGTTCTGTACGCCTGTATCAGCCGGGCTTTCGGCCTGGGGGACACCTTTGAAGCATATGCCGTAAAAACGGGGGCATTATGAATCGATCCGGTAATACTGTTATTCTTATCCTCGGGGGTGGCATTATGCAGATTCCCGCCTTGAAACGGGCCCGGGACCGGGGATGGACCGTCATCATGGCCGATGGGAACCCTGAACCCGCAGGTAAAGCCATTCCCCATTACTTCGAAAACGTGGACCTCCGGGACGTCGGGGGCATGATAGCCATGGCTACGAAATATGCCGAGAAGACCGGGCTGGACGGGGTATTTACCGCCGGAACAGATTTTTCTCTTACGGTAGCCCGGGTAGCCGAAGCCCTGGGCCTGCCGGGGATCAGTGTGGAGGCGGCGGAAAATGCAACCTTTAAAGACAGGATGCGTGAATGTTTCCGCCGGGAAGGGGTACCGTCACCGGCTTTCCGTACAATCACCCCCCGGGACAACCTCTCTTCCGTTACTGATAATATACCCGGACCCTGGGTCGTAAAGCCGGTGGATAATATGGGCGCCCGGGGTACCCGCAGGGTGGATTATCCCCGGCAGTTGAAGGAAGCGGTAAAAAATGCACTGCGCTGGTCCGCCTCGTCCCGGGTCATTATAGAAGAGTTTATGGAAGGGCCGGAGTTCAGTATCGATGCCATTGTCGAGGATGGAAGAGTTACCGTCTGCGGCCTTGCCGATCGTCATATTTTCTTTCCCCCGTACTTTATCGAAATGGGCCACACCATGCCCTCCGACGCGCCCGCGGATGACCTGGAAGAAGTTGTAAGGGTGTTCAGACTGGGTATCGAGGCGCTGGGGATCCGTAACGGCTGTGCCAAGGGAGACGTGAAACTCACCCCGGAAGGCGGCAAGGTAGGCGAGATCGCGGCGCGGCTTTCCGGTGGTTACATGTCGGGCTGGACGTTTCCTTATAGCAGCGGTGTGGACCTTACCGGCGCGGCACTGAATATCGCCGTGGGCAGACCCGCCGGGGATCTGTCGCCCAGGTACAGAATGCATTCCGCGGAGCGGGCGTTTATTTCGGTTCCCGGACTGGTGGAAACCGTGGAAGGTATCCGGGAAGCAGAGGGCATACCGGGCGTCAGGGATGTATTCTTGCGGGTACACCCGGGAGACAGGGTGTCTTTTCCCCGGAACAACGTCGAAAAATGCGGAAATGTGATAAGCCGGGCTTCGTCGAGGGATGAAGCCGTTCAGGCGGCGGATAGAGCGGCGGCGGCCGTCAGGATACGCCTTGTTCCCGGGGATCCCCTCACGGGGAAATTCCTGTACGGACGACCGGAAGAAGGGTGCCATCCGGTATACCCCATCGGCGCCGAAGCAGCGGACATGCTTGCCGGTCTGCCGGAGGTGGAGGGAGACCCTCATCTGTCGGGAGAAGCATCTCTGCCGGGGATAATGCCCTGTCCGGCCGTTACAGATGATCCGGCCGAAGACCTGCACGGAGTGACGATAGAGGATGGATTCAGGCAGGTTGAGGTTTCGGGATTTTGTGCGGCCGGACCCGAGGTATCATGCTCCCTCGGAAGCCTGTTCTGGAAAGCCTTTGTCCGGGGCGGGGCGGAAGGGGGCATCTGGGCCCTCAGGTCCTTTCAGCAGGATCCCCGGGGGTTCAGTGAGAACGTGAGGTTATGGTCCGCAGAGGAATAATTACCCTGGTTCTGCTCCTCTTCGTCTTTCTCCCCCTCCGGGCCGATGTGCCCGTGGGAGAGGTTGCGGGGCGCCTGGGGGCCAGGTTTTTCTGGGAGCCCTACAGGAGAACCGGGATGCTGTCGACCTGGAACCATGTCTTTATTTTCAAGCCCGGTACCGGCTGGGGAATTTTCGATTATTCGACGGTTATTCCCGCCGGCGGGATACTTACGGGTGAGAAGGGGACGATTTTCTTTTCCGACGAACTGACTGAAAAACTCGTGTCCATGTTCGAGACTGTAGGCAAGGGCAGACCGGTGGTGTCTACCATCATTATTGATCCGGGCCACGGCGGGAGAGACCCGGGGGCTATCGGAAAATTCACCGACGGGGATACATCCTTCGTCATCATGGAAAAAGATGTGGTTCTCGAAACCTGCCGCCATCTCTATTCACTCCTCCTGTCCCGTTATCCGGACAAGAATATCATCATGACCAGATCGGAGGATGTGTACCTCAAGTTGGAAGAAAGAACGGAACTGGCTAATAATATAAGGCTTCAGCCGAATGAAGCGATGATATTTATATCGGTCCACGCGAACGCCTCTTTCAATACCAAGGCATCGGGGTACGAGGTATGGTATCTGCCCCCGGAATATCGGCGTGATCTTCTAGATTCGGACCAACTTCATGACGTGCAGAAAGACGTAATTCCCATCCTGAATACCATGCTGGAGGAAGAGTACACTGTTGAAAGCATCATTCTTGCCAGGTCTATCCTGGAGGGGCTGGATGAACAGTTGGGAGAGCTGACCGAAAATCGTGGTATGAAGGAAGAAACCTGGTTTGTCGTCCGTAACGCCAGGATGCCCTCGGTGCTCATAGAAATGGGGTTCGTGACCAATGAGAAAGAGGCGGGTTATCTTTCGGACCCTGAATACTTGAAGAAAGTGGGTCGGGGAATCTATAATGGTATTCACGAATTTATCGACGCCTTCGAGCGGACGAGAGGTTTTACGGAGTAGTATTATACAGTGAAAAAGCGTTTTACACGGTCGATGCTCTGGGGAGGCATCCTCTGCGGCATATTCACCCTGTCATTGGTTCTCTACATCTTCACCGGGAGTTCATACGTCAATCGTGTGCTCTTCTTTCCCGTAGAAGGTTCGCTGCATCTCGCCGGTGAACTACGGAGGCTGCCGAAGGAGGACCGGAATGAAGACAATATCGAACTTCTTGTGGATGAATTGATTCTCGGCCCGGTGGATTTAAGCTTTAAGAAGCTTCTACCGAAAGATACAACAGTCAGGACTTGTATGCTCAGAGACAGGACCGTATATCTCGATCTGTCTCCGGAACTGATTGTAAACCAGGAAGGTACGGAGCTTTCTGTGGACGAGAGCCTGTTAGGGATCGAGCGATCGATACGTTACAACTTTCCCGGGGTGGAAGATGTAATCTTTTTTATCGACGGTGAAATGTACGATCCCGGGCCTCCCGATATGGATTTCTGGAGTAAGTAAAAGGTGGATGCCGGCCGACGTAACCAAGGATATACAAAAAAAATAAAAATCGTTGACAAACGGCTTAGCATCCGTATAATTTTAAGAGTATTGTCATTTTTTGAAAAAGGAGCAGTAGATGAAACGAGTGGGATGTCTTCTTTGTGTTTTCCTTTTGATTACCAGTTTTGCAGTTTTTGCAGAAGAATCGGTTCTCATAGATTTTTCCACCCTTGTGGCTGATGAAGACGGAGAAAATTCGGCAACATTGATCGATTTCTCCGACAAAGCAGGAACCGGCTTTACGGAAGAAGAGAAGAGCCTTATGAAAACTTCTCTCTATGTGGAAAACTGGGATGTCGAGTTGGCTTCTTCATCGCAAACAGTGGAGAATCAGCGGTATTCGATGATCAAGCAGGCGGATGTCAAGGAGAATGCAACAAGGTTTGGAGGTCAGTCCGTCATGGGTGTGAGAATCCATTTCCCGACCGATCCTTTCAATTCCTGGGCCGTGATACGACCGCCCTTTGAAATACCCGCCTATGAGGGCGAAGACGGTAACCAGTTCGTTACCTACGGGGTAGTCAAGAACGTTGGGATTCTCAAGAATGTTTCGATTAACGTACTCGGGAAAAATTTTCCGAACGGCCTGGGTATTATTCTGGAAGATCAGAACAATAAAGAACACAATATATTCATGGGGTATCTCGATTTCGACGGCTGGAGAACCCTTACCTGGGAAAACCCCAATTACATCCAGGACGTACGGGACCGGGAACTCAAACGATACCCTCTGTATCCTCGTACATCACCGATGATGAAACTGAAGGGTATAATCGTCTATAAAGACAGCTCACAGGAGGGAGGCGACTTTATTACTTATATCAAGGATATTTCCCTGACGTATGATAAAGCCATTCTCGACCTCGAGAGCGATATCGACGACGAAGCCCTGTGGAACATTCTCTCCGAAAGGGAAGAGGCCAGGCGGCAGGCGGAATACGCCCGGCTTGGTAACATGCAGGTTCTGCAATACCTGGAAGAACAGAAAATGCATCCCGTTCCCGAGGGTGAAGAAGAATAATTAAAACTGCTTGAATAATAAAAACCCGGTCACCCGGCCAGGTAGGTGTGTGGTCGAGTCGATCGGGTTTTTTTAAATAGAAGCACCTCTGTAACCCGCGAATATTTCACGGAGGCGCGGTTGTATATCCTGGAGGTTTTATATATCCAGGTGGATCTTCGCACCCACCCGGGCGTTAAACAGGTAAAAACCGGGCCATGTCTCTGAAAAATCGAGAATATCCTGGGTGCCCGCCGTGGCATCACTAACAAATCCGAAGCTGTACACCGAACTCTCGAGATCAGCGATAATGGTGATGTCGTCGTTCATCTGAAAATCCAGTTCAGTCCCTATCACGATGGAATTGAGGGTGTGTGTAATTGTGCTCTCGACAAAATTCTTTACGCGTTGCTGGTATGCGAAATTGAGATTTATCCTGTAGGGTACGTTTTTTTTGAAGATGTCCGCCGTAAATGAATATTCGGTAAAGTCATCTATAATCTTGCCGCCGGCGGCGTCCAGTTCGGCAAATCTCCTGGTCCGAAGATTGACGGAACATATGGCATTCTTCACATAGTAGCCCAGAGATACGTCGTTTCGCTCCTGGGTATAATCCCCGGCACTCTCGAGCCCCCCGCCGATGGAACTGTCGGCCCTGAAGGAAATAAAAGCGACTCCAGGCAGCTCGGCTTTGAAGCTCGTCGAGATTCCCGATTTTAGAATAGTCTCCCGGCTGTTGAAAAAACCGAAGAAGGGTCCTACGCCGATGGAAAAGAAGTCCGCTTTATAATTGAAAAGGGTATAAGAAATATTTCGCAATACCGGGTCGACATAAAAACTGACTTCCACCCCGGTATTTTCGGTAGCCATCTGACTGCCGTAGAGTGCCAATCCCCAGGGGAAGGCTTCGCCGGTAAAAGAAGTATCACCGGCGGTGGTTTCTTCCGGTATCGCGAGATTTCCGATATCGAAAAAAAGGCCCACATCCAGGGAAAAAGCAGCAGTAGTCATCCAGCATATACATAATATAACCAGTCCCGTTTTCTTCATTGTCACCATACGCTAAAACTCCGCTCTTACGCCGATATAACCTTCGGCAAGATCGTTTATATCGAAGGGATACAGTTTTACATTGACCTTTACGTCCCAGATAACTCCCGAAGTAATGGCGCTGAAGTAGGGAGAGATTTTTGCGTTAAACTGTTCGGTAGTATAGGTAAGAAAGGAAAGGTTTGTTTCTATTCCCCCGGAGTAAAGGCTTTCATCGGGATTTCCCAGCTGAA
This sequence comes from uncultured Spirochaetales bacterium, assembly GCA_964410865.1. GTDB lineage: Bacteria > Spirochaetota > Spirochaetia > JAFGDJ01 > JAFGDJ01 > JAFGDJ01. The sequence goes on from CAYPIQ010000003.1 coordinate 33,392, forward strand.
AATTCACATTTACATCCATTGACCCCAGTTCAGAAGTTTCTACCTGATGATAGTATTCCGGGTGCCAGAACAATGTCATAATTATCGATAGCAGCCCGAGCCGTACCCGGGGCTCGAAAAGAAAATAGAAAAGATTTATCTGCATCGGGTCATTCTCCAGGTCCCAGCGGGGAATCCCGACCTGGGTGAGAAATTCGCCTGTTTTACCGGCTTGATAGTAGAGAAGCAGTCCCGCACGATAATAACCGTAGGTGGAAATGGGAAAACTGGCCCCGACAAAGCTCTCGAGCTTGAATTTGCGGAAATTCTGGATCGTCCAGACATCCACAGAATAATATCCTTCTCCGAGAAAGGAATCCTGGTACAGGTAAGCCGCGGTACGATTCGACTCGGATCCAAAGGTGGTTTCGAGTTTGAGCCCCGTCCCGGTAACCTGGTGAATTCCCTCATATAAAACCCCCTCCGGGAAATACATGTATCCGCCGAACCGTGATGCAATACGGCCGGTGCCGAAGTATTTTGGAAAAAGTGAGCCTGTACATAGGTCATCGTATTCCCCGGCGAAGTAGGTCAGGTCAAGGGGAACGGAAAAGATGTTTCGTATCAGGACACTCGCGGATTTAAACCCAATGGAGTTTGTGTCGGCGATATTATGCAGATCCTCACTGCTGAAATCCAGGATGACCTGTCCGCCGAATTTGTACCCCCCCTCGATGAGCAGGTCCAGATCTCCCCTGGTGCTGAGGACGAAACTTCCACTATCCATATAACCACGGGTAACCAGCTCCATCGACGGAACGAGAATATTGGCTGAAAAAGCAGGAACTGAAAGGCATGCCAACAGTAACGCGAGGCTTATAATTTTTTTCATATGAAAAAACTCCCCATAATGCTAAGTGTATACCGATTCGGCGGAAAATCAATGTATTCTGTCTTTATTATCGAACGGAAAGCGCCTGTAGTGTAGCTTTACCGCCTTTTATCTTTCTCCTTTCACCGACCTACGGCTCTCCTGAACACGGGCTGTCAGTAATAGGTATTCATGCGGAGTTATTTAATTACTTGACTTTAAACGCTCAATATATCAAAATTAACGGGAGATGAGTGACTACCTCGATCCACAAAATGAAGAACTGTTAAAGGATTTTTTCATTGAAGCCGAATTGCAGGTTGAAATTCTCGAAAAAAATATACTGGTGTTGGAGGATAATCCGTCCGATTCCGACGCGGTAGACGAGATTTTTCGTGCGGCTCATACGTTGAAAGGCGCCGCCGCAACCGTTCAAATGGATGAACTCTCGAAGTTTACCCATATCTGCGAAGATGTGCTCGATGGAATTCGAAGTGATGCAGTCGGTGTTACCGGTGAGGTTATCGACGCGCTGCTGGAGGCGATTGACATCATTAAATCCATGCTCGAATCCCGTGCCGCCGGGGGAGTATTGGACGAGGATATTTCAGAGCTGGAAGCCAAACTCACCCGCTTAACGGTGGAAGAAAGGGTAAAAAAACCACCGAAAGAGCCGGATGAGGAAGTACGGAAGCCTCCCGCATCACGGGGCAAAACACACGCGCTTTCCGAATATGAATTAATGGAACTCCGCGAGGCTGCCGGTACTGATACGGGTTTGTACAGAATAGAGGTTGCCTTTAACGAAGATAACCCGATGAACAGTGTCGGTGGAATTCAGGCCTATGTAGCACTGAAGTCTGCGGGAACGGTTCTCAAGACGGAACCGGAGTTCGAATCACTGTACGAAGACGTCTTTTTCCCCACGGTGGTGTATTTTATTGCCTCGGAAGAAACGGAAGAAGAACTGGCCGCCCGGTTACGGATACCCGACGTGGTATTGGATGTTACTGTCGACGTACTGGAAGGAAATGAAGAAACGGAAGAAAAGCAACCGGCCGAACCATCCCGGCAAACTGAAAAACCCGGCCCACCGGTGAAGGCCGAGGGCGCTAAAGGAGAACCTTCGCCCGGGGAGAAGGATGAGAAAGCGGGGCAGGAAGCGGGGGAGCGGCAGGTTCGCAAAACCGAGTTCAAAAAAGGCGGTGGAACCGGATCCATTCTCCGAGTCGATTCCCGCAGGATTGATAATCTCCTTAATCTGGTAAGTGAAACCGTCATTACAAAGGCTACCTTTAACCAGATAAGCAACCAGTTCACCGACGGACTGCAGGTGCTGCAAAATCGGAAAGGTGAATACAGGAACGAGCTGCAGGCGCTCTATGAGGCCCTCCCCAGGCTACTGGAGAACGGTAATAACGGTTCGGCCCGTTCGGTAAAACAGGAACTGGAAAGCCGTTTTAACCACATCCTCTCGGTGTTCGATTCCTTTGAGGGTGAGTACAAGAACACAGTTTCCAAGTTAAAGAGCACGGCCCAGAGCCTTTCCCGGACCACCGGCGAGCTCCAGGAAGCGGTTATGCAGATACGCATGGTTCCGATTTCCCAGATATTTTCTCGCTTTCCCAGGCTTATACGGGATGTCTCGAAATCCCTCCATAAAAACGTCAGGCTGGAAATTAACGGTGAAGACACGGAACTGGATAAATCCGTTATAGACGATCTACTGGACCCGCTTATTCATTGTGTAAGGAACGCGGTAGACCACGGCATCGAGTCACCGGAAGAACGGGAGTCCGCCGGTAAGAACCGGGAAGGGCAGGTCATCCTTTCGGCCGGCAACGAAGGTAATATGATCGTTATAGAGATCGAGGATGACGGCAGGGGGATAGACACCGATATGGTCCATAGGCGGGCTATCGATAGAAAATTAATACACCCCGACAAACGTCTTTCCGATATCGAGGCCTTTAATATAATCTTTGAGCCGGGCTTTTCAACGGCGGAATCCATCACTAATATTTCCGGGCGAGGGGTCGGTCTCGACGTCGTGAAGAAGCAGATAGAGAAATTGAACGGTTCGGTTCATGTATGGTCGGAGAAGGGAAAGGGAACAAAGCTTACCATAAAGATTCCCCTGACCCTGGCAATTATCCAGGGCTTGCTCGTACGGGTCGGTAATGAAATCTATGCTGTACCCATAACCTCCGTTCTGGACAGCCACCGGATCAGGTCGGAGGATATACGGCTTATCGACAACCATGAAGTATTCAACGTGCGGGAGGACGTTGTTTCCCTGGTCAGGCTCAACAGGCTGTTCAGGATACCAGTCCAGGAAGAGAAGGACTATCATTTTGTTGTTATAGTCGGTAGCGGCAATAAGAAAATGGGGCTGATCGTAGACAGTCTCATCGGTGAAGAAGACGTAGTTATAAAGTCTCTGCGGGATAAATATACCAATTCTCCGGGCATAGCCGGAGCAACAATTCTCGGGGACGGGACAGTCTCTCTCATAATCGATGTCAGCCAGCTTTTGGAACTGGGATACCGGCAGGAGCGTGCGGAGCGGCAAAAACGCGAGGCGAGGATACGCTGATGGAAATACCCGTAAAGAAAGTAGATACTCTCAAAGCCCTTGAATGGGAGGACATCCGTAAAGAGAAGGAAGCGGCGGATAATATCGATTTCAAAATGGTCACTTTTTCCCTGGGAGGCAAGGATTACAGCATAGACATCATGAAGGTTAAGGAGATATCCAAGGCAAACAAATTTACCTACGTACCGAATGCATTACCCTATGTCAGGGGTGTGTATAACCTGCGCGGCGATATTATCTCGGTTATTGATCTCAGGCTCATGTTCCACCTCCCATTGCCGGAACGGCCGGACGGGGCCCTGGAAAATATGATCATTCTCCGGTTGAACGAATATCCGGTGGCGGTCTTAGTGGATACCATAGACAGGGTTGTGGGCCTTTCATCGGAAAAAATACAGCCTCCGCATCCACTTTTCGGAGATATCAATATTCGGTTTATAAGCGGTATCGTGGAACACGATAAACGGCTTTTTATCATCCTTGACGTGGAGAGAATTTTCGGAACCGAGGCAGCAGCCGGGAGCGTGGCGGAAGAGCAGCCGGAAGAAATGCCGGAGGATGTGCCTGAGGTCGACCGCGCCGAACTGGACTTGAGTTTTATTACCGAGACTCTGGCGACATTTCGCGGGTTCTATTATTCTCCGGTGAATGAAAGCTGGTTAAGAGACAGACTCGAAGAATGGAAGAGCGAGCGGGGGATGGAAAAAGCAGTTCAGCTCGAAGATCCCAACGATGCGGATGATTTTCTTTCGACCTTTTATTCTCCGTCTACCGGCAGATTATGGCGGGACGAATACAGAAAGGCTTTTGTAGCCCTGCTTCCACCGGTAAAGACAGGTACCTTTACCGTCTGGAATATCGGGTGCGGAGCAGGGTATGAGGCATATTCACTTGCCTGCATCCTGCATGATATCTATGCATCGGCAAGGCTGAAAATCTGGGCTCAGGATGTGGACCTCATGGCTATCTCCGCTGCTCCGAATCTTGTGTTTCGGCATGATGAGATCCCGGAATATTTTGATCCCTTTGTCCAGGAAGGCAAGGAGGGGTTGCAATGTACAACTGAGATTAAAGACCTGATCATGTTCGAGTATCACGATGCGCGGAATTCCGCCGATTTTCCCAATGTAGACCTTATCGTTGCCAGGGATGTCCTGTCGTTCATGAAGCCGGATGAACAGGAAATATTGATACGTGATTTTTCTGAAAAGCTTAAACCGGGTGGAATGGTGATGATAGGGAGCAACGAAGCCCTACCGGAAACCGAATGGTCTGTAAATCGGCAGGGGAGTGCGGCGGTTTTCAAAAAAAGATAACATCGATTATAATACCTTTACGCAGCCAATGAGGAGATGAAAACATGAGAGTTGAATATATCAACCCCTTTGTAGAATCAGCTTTTACTATCATGAAAGAGGTTCTGGGCCTTGAACCGAAAAGGGGCGAACTCTATCTTAAGTCGAGTTCGCAACCCGTACTGGGAGTAGCGACTATTGTAGGGCTCGCAGGTGCTGTAGAAGGCAGAGTCCTTTTTGATATGGATAAAAGTACGGCTATGAAAATTGCTTCGGCTATGAACGGGGAAGAGCTAGGTGATTTCGACGACCTTGTGAAGGCTACCATTACGGAAATGGCCAACATGATTACTGCACGGGCGGTGACCAAGCTGTATGAACTCGGATTCAAGTTCGACCTGACTCCTCCCACCCTTCTTACGGGTGATAATATGCAGGTGGCGGATTCGGGGGTTGAAGCCCTGATCGTGCCGGTGGAATTACCCTACGGCAAAGTCGAAGTGAACGTGGCACTTCGCGAGAGAACATAAGAGGATACCGCCATGAAAACCAAACAGGATTTTCCGAGCATTAACGAAAGAAGACCCGACGGTATAAAGCCGGACGGTACCCCATATAGAGTTCTGATTGTGGATGATTCGATGTTTGTGGAAAAACAGATCAGTCAGATTCTTACCTCTGAAGGGTTCGAAATCGTCGGTACGGCGAAGGACGGCGAGGAAGGGCTGGAAAAATATAAAGAAGTCTTCCCCAATATCGACCTGGTAACCATGGATATAACCATGCCGAAGATGGATGGTGTAACGGCCCTGGAGAAAATTATTGAATTCGATAAAGACGCCAGGGTTATCATGATAAGCGCCCTGGGCAAACAGGATCTGGTAAAAAAGTCCTTACTTATAGGGGCAAAAAACTATATTGTCAAGCCGCTTGACAGACAGAAGGTTCTCGAGAGGGTATTGATGAGCCTGAAGCAGTAGCTGCAGGCTCCGGGATAACCTGGTACATAGGCAGGTCTGGATCTTCATCGAATAGCCCGCCCCTATCTCGTTGATAATAAAGCAATAGAGGTTTATCGTGAATATCGACAGCATCGCCGATCCCGACGCTTTAAAGGTGAAGCCTATGTTCCCGGCAGGACATCCGCCGAGGTTATGAGGGAGTACGGTCTTTCCGAGGTTATCAAGCCGGCTTACAACGAGAGTGCCCTGGGGGTACCGGTGATTTGGTACACAGGAACAGAATGAAAGCTTTTTCCGGGCTTCGAGGCGTTTTTGAGGAGTTGGAAGGATGAAGAAAATAGTATCGGGAAACCAGGCCTTGGCCTACGGCGCGCTGGCTGCCGGGGTAGACCTGGTTGCCGGTTATCCGGGTACCCCCTCCACCGAGGCCCTGGCGGAGATTCTAAAGTTTACCGGGAACAAAGAGAGGGCACCCTGGGTGGAGTGGAGCACCAATGAGAAGGTAGCCTTCGACGTGGCCACCGGTGTGGCCTGGAGCGGCAAGCGGGCCTTGGCTACCATGAAGATGTCGGGGCTCAACGTAGCCCTGGATTCGGTCATGTCGGTGGCCTACTCGGGAACCACCGGGGGCTTGGTTCTCTATGTGGCCGATGATCCCGGGGCCGAAGCGGGTATGCCCGAACAGGATTCCCGGATTTTCGCAGGTCTTGCCGGGCTGCCTATGTTCGAACCCGGCAACGTCAGGCAGGTCTACGACCTTACCCGGGAAGCCTTCGAGCTGTCGGAGAAAACAGGAACCCCGGTGATTGTACGGCTGGTAACCTCGGTGAGCCACGGCGAGGCGGAACTTGATGCCGATTTCGCCTATCACCCCCGGGAGGTGGTCCCTTCCCATGAACGGGACATAAATAAGTTCACCAAGGCAGGATCGAAGATCTGCATCGATCAACATAAAGACCTGCTCGAACGCCTGGAGACGTGTGAAGGCATGTACGAAACCGCCGGATGGAACCGGTTCGATATAACCGACGGAAGCCGTATGTGCGTGATCGGCTCCGGCGTATTGAATGAATATATCGGCGAATTGCTGCCCGAGTATCCCGGGGTTTCGTCGGTCCGGATGACCGCCACCTGGCCCGTGGAACGCCGGCGGTTTGCCGATATCCTGAAGAGCCATGAAACCGTCCTGATCCTGGAGGAACTGGAACCGGTGCTGGAGAGCGCCTTGAGGAACCTAGCCCAGCTGGAAGGACTGCCGGTACGGATTCTTGGTAAGTTGGACGGCGCATTGCCGAGGACCGGGCGGTACGGTCTGGCGACTATTCGCTCCGGTTTGGCCGCAGCCCTGGGGACGGAGGTACAGCCTATAAACCGTCCGGTGACCCCGCAGTACCGGCACACCATCACCTTCTGTTCCGGCTGCCCCCACCGGGGCACCTACATGGCCTTGAACAGGGCTATCAAGAAAGCCGGCTACAAGAAGAAGGACATCATTGTCACCGGCGACATCGGCTGTACCATCCTGGGGATGAACCCTCCCTTTGATTCCTGCTGGACCGAGGTGTCCATGGGTTCCAGCATCGGACTGGCCCAGGGATTCGCCCGATCGGGTTTCGAGACTCCGGTGGTAGCCACCATCGGTGATTCCACTTTTTTCCATGCCGGACTTCCGCCGCTGATCAACGCAGTACAGCAGGCGACCGATATCCTGCTGATTATCCTCGACAACGGGTGGACGTCCATGACGGGGTTCCAGTTCAACCCGGGGACAGAGGAAGACCTGCAGCCGGCCGGCCGGCGCCGTGTAAAGATGGACGAGATTATCAAGGCCATAGGCGTAGACCACTTCCAGGTCATCAGACCCTTTGAACAGGAGAAGGCCGTGGATTCAATCGCCGAAGCCCTCAAGATGAAGGGTGTCAGGGTGCTGATCTCCCGGGAAGAGTGTGCCTTGACCCGCGAGCGCCGGGAATACCTGGGGAAGAAGTACACCATCGACCCGGAAAAGTGCACCTTCTGCCGGATGTGTCTCAGGGAGTCGGGTTGCACGGCCCTTTCCCCCGGCAAGCTCGGCGAAAAGGACGTCATGACCATTGATCCCGATCTCTGTCGCAGCTGCGGTCTCTGTTTTACCAGCTGCAAGTTCAATGCCATATCGAGGGAGGACTAGGGAATGCTGAAATCCATATTTTTAACGGGTGTAGGCGGCCAGGGTGTAGTTACCATGGCCTATCTTCTCACCGCCCATTTGCAGCGGCTCCACGCCCGGGTAACCCTCATTCATGCCACCGGTATGGCTCAGCGGGGCGGTAGAGTAACCTCGGAGGTGCGGTTTTCCGATGATCCGCAGGCGAGTTTCGGACCGAGGATTTCCGACGGTGGGGCGGACTACATTATCGGTATGGACATGGCCGAGACCGTCAACTCGGCCGCGTTTATAAAGAAAGGTGGAACCCTGGTCTATAACGAGTATACCCTTGTACCTTCGAATACGGTGTTGAAAAAGGAGCGGTTCCCCGATGCCGACGAGGTGAAGGAGATCTACAGCCCCTTGTGCGGAAGGATAGCCGGGGTACGAAACCCTGAACGGCCGGTCAACCTCTTCGTCCTCGGTGTTTTTGCCGCAGTGTGCGGTTCAGATGAAACAATATGTAACATGATTACTCCTGGAAACCTGGAGGAAACCCTGACGTCCGCCCTGACGAAGCGGGTGGAGGAGAACCTCACTGCCTTTCGCCGGGGTGTGGAACATGGAGAAGCGGTATGAGGGATACTTCCTTCGACAGGTTGTTCAATCCCGGAAGTGTAGCCGTCCTGGGTTCGGTTAAGGAGAACAAGATCGCCCACCAGGTCTTTACCCAGATGGTCCGGGGGGGCTATACGGGGGGCCTGGTGTCGGTGAATCCTTCGGCTGAACGACCCTCCGGCATGGAGAATATCCCCGCCTATGCACATATGTCAGAAGTCCCGGAGGATGTCGATTTGGCGGTCCTGGCGGTCCCTGCCCGGTTTGTCGCCGATTCTCTTGCCGCCTGCGGAGAGAGGGGTGTGCCCTTCGCCGTGGTGCTGACCAGCGGCTTCTCCGAAATCGGCGACCGGCAAGGCGAGAGGGCTCTGAAGCAGGCCGCCGACCGGTACGGTATGCGGCTTATCGGGCCCAACTGCGCCGGGATTATGAGCACTCCGGCACACCTCTTTGCCGGCATAGAAGAGCGGGCCCTGCCGGGAAAAACCGCCCTGGTCTCCCAGAGCGGTGCCCTGGGTGCCGCGGCCCTGGCCATGGCCGGTGAGAGGGGGATAGGTTTCTCTCACTTCGTCAGCATCGGCAACCGGGCAGATATCGACGAGGCGGACCTGCTCTACTACCTGGCCGGCGATGAACAGACCGCCCTGGCCGCTTTCTACCTGGAGAGCGTCATGCGCGGCCGGAAGTTCCTCCAGGCAGCAACATATTTCTCGGGCAAGAAACCCCTGATTCTCATTAAGGCCGGCCGCAGCAACGCGGGTATGCGGGCGGCGAGCAGCCACACCGGGTCCATGGCCGGCAGTGACGCCGTATTCGATGCCGCCTGCGCCCAGACAGGGATCCTGAGGGTCGACGGCGTGGAGGAGATGTTGGATCTCTGTTCCGCCTTCGAGCACTATCCCGTGCCGGCGGGGAAACGGCTGCTTATTGTTACCAACTCCGGCGGTCCGGGCATTATGGCCAGTGACCGGGCGGAGAAGGAGGGGCTGGAACTGCCACCGCCTTCTGAGCCACTCAAAAAGAAACTGGCCGCCCATCTGTTGCCCAACGCGTCGGTAAACAACCCGGTGGATTTAACCGTAGAGGGGACAGAGGAAGACTATGCCCTGGCCATCACCGAGGGTTTAAAGGTTGAATACGACGCGGCTATTGCAATAAATGTGGGGACCCCCTTCCTGGATTCCACCGGCCTGGCTGAGGGGATCATCCGTGGGGCGTCGCAGATCCCGGACAAACCGGTGGTGCCGGTGTTCATGGCCGGGCACATCGTGAAAACGGGGATAGAGCTTCTGATGGAGAAAGGGTACGCACCGGCCCCCACCGGTGAGCGGGCTGCAGCGGTTCTGGCGGCCATGGCTCGCATGAAGCCGCCGGTTATGCGGGACTGGACCCTGCCGGGAACATCCCGGGGGCCGGTGGGAGATTTCCTGGAACCCGATCAGGTTGGTTTTCTTGCCCAGCGGGGGTTTCCTTTCCCCCCATCTCGGTTTATCACCTCGGCCGAGGAAGCCGGGACCTTCGGCGGCGGACTGAGATTTCCTGTGGTGATGAAGGTCGTCAGTCCGGAAATTATCCACAAGAGCGATGCCGGCGGCGTAATGCTGGGTATCCGGACTGTGAAAGAGCTCGTCGCTGCGTACCGGGATATGGCATTCCGCCTTTCGAATCGCGGTATGCGGGGAGTTATGGTCTATGAGCAGGTTGAAAACGGCCGGGAGTTTATCCTGGGTGCGAAGAGGGACCCGGACTTCGGACCGGTGATTCTTTTGGGAGCCGGGGGCGTCATGGCGGAGCTGATAAAAGACGCGGTCTTGCGTATTGCCCCCCTGACAGAGGAAGACTGTGAGGTGATGATATCTTCTCTCAAAGTCGCTCCCCTCATCAACGGCTTCCGGGGTTCGGCACCTCTGGCCAAGGACACCCTGGTAGATGTGATGCTGAAGCTCTCTTCCCTGGTAACCGCCGAGACGTGGATAGAAGAGCTGGACTTTAACCCGGTATTCCTCTTTGAAGACCGGACGGTGATTGGGGATGTGAGGGTTATTCGACGGAAAGCATGAGTGTTGGCATACCCTCAAGGAGCAGGGTAATACAAGGCGATTTAAATTGTGGTCATTCATATTGACAAGAATATAAGTCTCTGTGTAGTATGAACACAGAGATACACAGCGGTACGGGAAACCTATTTCCTTGTAGTAAAAAGATTTGGGCGGCTAGCTCAGTAGGTTAGAGCACTTGCTCGACACGCAAGGGGTCGATGGTTCGAATCCATTGTCGCCCACTTATCAAATCCTTTGAGAGTAGAGAATAAAAGCCTTGAGGCGGAATGCTTCAAGGCTTTTATGTGGTAATATGAACCGACGGCTTGGCAAATCTATCAGGATTCACTACTATCGTGGTTATGAGCAACCTTGAAATACGTGACGATAACTGTTTCTGCTGTGGTAAAGATAACCGGCAGGGTTTACACCTGGAATACACATATCCTACAGAAGGTAAATCCCGAACGACCTGTAAGATACCGGAATATTTCAGCGGCTGGTCGAATATCACCCACGGCGGCTTCCTTTCCATGCTGCTCGATGAGACCATGGCTCATGCCTGCCGGGGGAAGGCTGAGATGGCGGTAACCGCGGAAATGACGGTCAGGTACAAAAAGCCTGTCCGGACCGGGGATGAAGTCATTCTCGAAGGGGAGGTGGTTTCTACGCGCTCAAAAATCGTAGAAACCAGGGCACGGGTCATTCTGCCCAATGGAGACACCGCAGCGGAGGGACAGGCGAGGTTTATTCTACAGAGTAATTCATGATATTGGCCTTGCAGCTCCCCGTATCTGTGTGAATATTTGGTACTGACCCGAAGAACGAAATGAAAAGCCCGTTGCGGGAAAATCGCACGGCGGGTTCTGTGAGGCGAGTGGCGCCTGGGGAGTCATGGAGGTGATATTGTGACTCGATCAATACCCTATTGATTTTTATCTTCAGCCGTCTTCCCGAGCTCACGATCTGTTCGGCGAAGTCGAGAAACTTTCTCCTCCGTCACTACTGTTCCGGCGTAACTCGGGTCCTTTTTCATTTGGTCAAAGTAGCGCATGTGCAGATCCGTCCCGTCGAGTTTTCCCGGCTCTATTCCCTCCTCGGTGTTCCTCTGCGGAGATACCGGGGTCGCATCCCGACCTGGGAATCCCCTACAATGCGGCGAAGGACGAAAAACTGAGATACTGCAGCCCTGGATGGCCGGAAACCCTTTTTTACTGTCTCCGACCGTGGACTCCGACATCTGTCTTCACGATTGAGTTGTGCTGTTTTCGAACCCTCAGTCCAGGGTTTCAAGCCTTTCTATATCGGCTCCCAGGGATCTCATGGTCTCATAGAAATTCGGGTAGGAAACTGCCGTATATTCCGCGTGATCGATGATAGACGGCCCATCCGCCGTTAACGCGGCTACGGTTGCGGCCATAACGATGCGGTGATCATGATGCCCGTCGATAAAGGATCCCTTGAGATCGGAGTTATAAACTACCAGGGTATCTTCGGTCTCTTCGAACCTGCCGCCCATCTTTTCCAGTTCTTTTCGGATAATAGCCGTTCGGTCGGTTTCCTTGAGCCTGCTGGCGGATACGTTCCGTAAAACGGTTTTTCCCTTTGCCCGGCATCCTAGTACCGCCAGGATCGGTACAGCATCGGGTGTGCCGGAGCAGTCTATTTCGATTCCCTTGAGGTTGTCCGTTCCTTCCACGGTAATTCCCTCACGGCTGTCTGCGCGGATCGAAACCTTGGCACCCATGGCTGCGAGGATATCAACGAAAGCCTTTTCACCGGCGTAGGTGCCGGTATCCAGGTTGTGAAAGGTTACCTTTGAATCGGTAATTGCCGTGGCGATCATAGGATACCCGGCGGTACCCCAGTCCGCGGGAATGGTGAAATCCGTGGCGCGGATTGTCTGATTGGCCGCCACATGATATTCCCGGTAGTCATCGGTGTGCTCAACGGTTACTCCGGCTTCTTTCAGCATTCCGATGGTCATATTGATATAGGGAATCTCCAGCATCTTATCGTCGGTGATACGTATAACCGTATCTTTTTCTGCCTGAGATCCGGCTACGAGGATAGGGGAGAGCCACTGGGAATTGACTCCCGGCAGAGAGGCTTCTCCGCCCTGCAACACGCCCCTGACGACCAGGGGAGCAAGACCGTTATTTCTGGTAGAATAAATATGTGCCCCCAGGCTATTGAGGGCCTCGATTTGAGGACCGGCGGGACGATAGCAGATCTGGTAATCCCCGCTGATTACCGAAGTTCCGTTAATAAGACTTGCCACAGCCACCGTCATATAAAAACCCGTACCCGAGTTTTCCGCGTCCAGCACCTCGGCGGGAACCTCCAGATTACCGACGGATCCCTCGATAACCCACATGTTTGGATTTGAGGTATCAATCGATACCCCCAGGGCCTTCATCATGCGAATGATGGAAAAACTGTCAAGATTCAACAGCGGGCTGTGTACCCGTGTTGTCCCATTTCCGAGGGATCCGAGGATTATTCCTCGGGCTGTTCCGGACTTATTGCCGGGAATCCGGACATTTCCATGTAATGAATCGGTCTTTTTTACTAAATATTTCATATGACCGCCTCAAATTGGTATTAATGATAACGTTTGCAGTTCCTAAGAATAGTGTTGAATTGTGATATTGTCAAGTTTTTTTCAAAAATTGGAAATTTTTCTCCATTATTCTGTGGTTATTCTGTGGTAAAAAAGGGCTAAAATGTGAAAAAAATTGTTTGACAAAACCTGTGTGATGCTGTTACTATAATAAACAGAAAACGTTTGCAGAAACATGTCTCTGTAAAACAGGAGGTTGTTACAATGAAAAAACGAATTGTCGTTCTTTTGGTGCTTAATATGGTCCTGTCGGTATTCAGCTGGGCCGGAGGCAGCCAGGAAGAAGCTAAGACCATCTCCATAGCCACCGCGGGAACGGCCGGCGCGCTGTATCCCATGGGTGTTGCCCTTGCAGAGGTCCTCAACAACAACATCGAAGGTATGACGGCTTCTGCTGAATCCAGCGGCGCCTCCATGGAAAACATGAGGAATCTCAAGCAGGGTAATGTGGAATGGGGAATCAGTCAGAACGAAGTTGCCTACCAGGCCTATAACGGTGTCGGAGACTATGAAGGAAATCAATTCCCCGAACTGCGCTCATTGTTCGGGACTCTTATCAGCTGGGTGCAGATTTTTGTCCCCGCTGACAGCGACATCGAAACCGTGGCGGATTTTGCCGGGAAACGAATTGGCGTCGGACAGGCCGGAAGCGGCGGCGAAGCGGCTGCCAAGAAGGTCCTGACTTTTTACGGTTTGGATTACGATTCCATAACCCCGGAATTTATTTCCGATGCTGAAATGGTAAACGCCCTTAAAGACGGTGTTCTGGACGGGTTCATCAGCACCCACCCGTTGAAATCGGCGGCCCTTCTGGATCTCACCACCACCTTCGATGTTAAGCTTATTTCCGTGGCCGACGAGGGTTTTTACGATGAATACCCCTATTACACCAGGCTGACAATACCCGCCGGTACCTATAAAGGCGTAGGCTATCCGGTGGACACCCCCACATCGAGGATTGTCATGTATACCACAAAGGACCTGCCGGAGGACCTGGTATATGAATCGATGAAGGCTATCTGGAAACATGCCGACGACTGGGTAAAGGTTCACGCCTCGGTGGAAAAGTACACCACCCTGGAAGATGCCTGTACAAATCTTTCGGCTCCTCTTCACAAGGGAGCCGCGCGGTATTATGAAGAGATGGGAGTTGCGATTCCTGAAGAATACGAGCCCATTGACTGATGGTTCCATGACGGGGCGGCGCCGTACGAAGGCAGCCGTCCTGTTTTTTTTCTGCCTCGGTATGGGCATTGCTTCCTGCAGCAGCCCGACCTTTGTAGTATACAACAACACCCGGGATGAGGTTGTGTACCGGGTGCCGTCCCGGGAGGTTGAGTTGTTGGTGTATACGTATCGGCAGTCCTATGATCGGGGAGTAATTGAGGAATTCTTCGTTATACGAGACGGTAAACTTGTGCCGACGAAGATGACCTATGATACCGATTCGTACGACTACCATGGAAGTCGCTATGCCGGGGCGGAAAGAACATTGATTGATAATCGGTGGCACATAACCGTCAAAGAACATGAAGGATACCCGGGAATTTCGTACCGGGTCGGTTATACAATCGAACAGGAATTACAGGTCATAACCGATGAGGGGGAACATTCCTTCCGGTTTAACCGGATAGGAAATCCCGGGGACCTGTTGGTGGTGGGTGAAACAACGAGGTAGATATGTTTGGGAAGAAAAATACGGCTACACTAATTATCGCGCTTATAGGTTTCGCGTTTTCCATATTTCATCTTTACACGGCTTTATTCGGTGTCCTTACGCCCATACTCCAGGGAGGAATTCATCTTTTTGTCTTGCTATCCCTGGGTTTGCTTATTTACAAAGTGAAAAAGGACAGGGTAAAGACCACCGAACATCCCCGGTGGCATAATATCCTTTTGTTTGTTGTAGTAGCCGCCGTTGCACTGGTGTTCCTGCTCCGGTTGAGTCCCGATGAAATACTCAACCGGGGAATAATGGGACCCACCCGGTTTGAACAGATTGTGGGACTTGTCATTCTTGTCCTGGTGCTGGAGGGAACCCGCCGTACCGTCGGATTGCCTATCGTGTTGGTGGCGGTGTTTTTTATTATCTACGCCCTCTTCGGGCGGTATATGCCTTCGGCGATAGCCCATAAGGGGTATTCGATATGGCGTCTGGTGGATAACCTTGTCTGGACAACCCAGGGAATCTTCGGGGTTCCCATTGCCGTATCCTCCACCTTTGTTATTATTTTCATCCTCTTCGGAAGCATGCTCGACAAGCTGGGGGCCGGCAGTTTTTTTATTAATTTTGCATACGCCCTCACCGGTCACCGCAGGGGAGGCCCCGCCCAGACGGCGGTCATAGCCAGCGGTTTCATGGGGAGCATTTCAGGCTCGTCGGTAAGTAACGTTGTAACCACCGGCGCTTTTACTATTCCTCTCATGAAAAAGACGGGATATTCCTCCGAGTATGCCGGGGCAGTCGAAGCCGTCGCGTCCACCGGGGGACAGATTATGCCGCCGGTCATGGGTGCCGCGGCCTTTGTTATGGCGGACATGCTGGGGGTGCCCTATTACCAAGTTGCCCTTTCTGCGGTTATTCCGGCGGTGCTGTACTTTCTATCGGTTGGTTTCATGGTATATTTCCGAGCTTGCAGAAAAGGTCTTGAAGGGGTCGATAAGAGAGAACTACCCTCGGCGTTAAAGGTTTTAAAGGACGGCTATTACGTGGCGATTCCCCTGGTTGCTCTTGTTTATTTCCTTTTTATCCGGATGTACTCACCTATGCGGGCGGGTATCTTTACGATATTCGTCCTTATCGGCGTAAGTTTTCTCTGGACCTACCTGAGGGAAAAAAGGTTCCTTTTTCGTGAACTCTTTGATGCCCTGGTGAACGGAGCGAAGATCGCCATCCCCGTGGCCATGGCCTGTGCCTCCGCCGGCATCGTTATAGGTATAGTATCTCTGACGGGCCTGGGCGTTCGATTCACGCAAATGATCATCAGCTTATCCGGCGGGCATCTTTTTCCCGCCCTTCTTTTGACCATGGTTGCCTGCATTATCCTGGGCATGGGCCTGCCTACCACCGCGGCGTATATCATTACATCGGTACTGGCTGTTCCTGCCCTGACTTCCATGGGGGTCCACCTCATGGCGGCCCATCTGTTTATCCTCTATTTTGCCATTATCTCCTTCATTACTCCGCCGGTAGCCATTTCCGCCTTCGCCGCCTCGGGTATAGCAGGCTCGGACAGCATGAAAACCGGGTTTATAGCCTTCAGGATTGGTATTGCCGGATTCATTGTCCCCTTTATGTTTGTGTACGGTCCGTCGCTTATCATCATCGGGTCGTGGTGGGTGATAGTCATAAATACCCTCAAGGCCATACTGGGTGTGGTTTTGCTTGCCGGTTCACTGGAAGGATGGTTCTTCAGGCATAAAATCGGATATCCATCCCGTATAGTCCTGGGTGGGGCTGCGATATTTCTCATCTTTCCTCGACCCTGGACTGGACTTGTGGGACTTGGTTTGCTGTTGATAGCCTTTCTTCTTATGGTTATTATAAATAAAACTTCGATGGATAAGAGCAAGTGAATGGAACAGGACAGCTTGCCAACCCTTAATGATGTAGCCCGCCGGGCCGGGGTGTCAATATCGACGGTATCCCGCTACCTGAACGGCATAAAGATACGGAAAGGTCTGGATGAAAGGGTTAGAGAGGCTGTTGAGCAACTTGATTATCGACCCAACTACGCGGCAAGGGCGGTGCGGGGAAGCAGGAGCAGTACTATTGGAATTATCCTGCCCATGTTGGAGCATCCCTATTTCTCCGCCGTCCTTGAGGGGGCAACCCAGGAGGCTCGAAGACACGAACAGACCTTGCTGGTTTCTTCAAGCCAGGGAAAAAGGGCGATAGAAAATACCATCATTCATCAGTTTGCCCGGAGCATGATCGACGGCCTGATTTATACACCTGTGGCGACGGACGATGATTTTATTGAAACAGAATCCTTCAGGAATTTGCCCGTAGTTATTGTTGCCAGGGGGGCCAGGGTGTATCCGGAGTTTGCCCATGTATTCCAGGATACCCGTTCGGGGGGTTATCTTTCTACGAGTTACCTCTTGTCCCTGGGCCACCGCCGGATTGCTTTTTTTGCCAGTTTCTGGGAACCCTTCTGCGATTCCTCCTCTATCATGGACAGTCTCGATCTTCCCGGCGCGGAGGTGTATTCGAGTTTGGACCGATTCCGGGGATATCTCGACGCCCTGCGGGAGTACGGCGTTGAGTACAACCCTGACCTTGTGGTGGTGTGCGGATACGGGTTCCAGGCGGGGGGACAAGCGGGAAAGGAACTGCTTTCCCGTTGTGAGCCCTTCGACGCGATTGTAACTGCATCAGACGCCGTTGCCGGCGGGGTCATCCATGCCCTGGAAGAACAGGGTGTCGGTATTCCCTCGGATGTTTCGGTTGTCGGTTACGGTGACCTCGACATAGGGACCATGCTGAAACCCTCCCTGACGACCATACGGCAGGATATGTTCTCCCTGGGTGAGCAGGCCGTTAAAGCTATAAACAGGCTTATCGAAGGCGATGAAGTGGAGAATGAAATGCTCAGTGTGAAGTTGATTGTAAGGGATTCCACGAGAAAAAAGACAGATATTCCTGGTAAAACATCTCGATAGCCTTAAAATTCTTTAGATTCAGTGTTCGAGAAGACTACAGGGACACGAATAAGGGAGCATATCGAGGAAATCGAGGTTGCCGTACCACAGACATTTACCCGGTACACCGGAGCGTACAACGGAATTGTGTATAGGTACGAACCGGAACCCCGGGATTCCATCGTTCCCAGGGCAATAGCCTCAAACCGGGAAACGTATTTCAGCAAACTGCAGTTCTGTGGAGGCTTCGCCTACCGCTGTCACGGATACGGCAGCTCCCTACTCTCCGTTAAAACCGTCGCCGAGAAGACGCTGTCGACCATGGACGATGTGTCATGAAGGTAGTTATTAAAGTTCCCCTAGGGGATATCCTGGAATTCATCCTCCATCTGAGAAAACGCCGCCGCCTGTTCAGGAGGGCGGTGCCATGGGAAGCCGCCCCGGGCGATATAAACAAACCGGCTCGAGCGCTCTACCCATAGCGACAGGTCCTGTGTATACAGGAAGTGAGGGACGAAACACCGACCTCCCGGACGTTTATCCTTATTCCTGCCGAAGCGTCGGAAAAGGGGTCGTGAAGATGATTCTTTAAAGGTAGATATTCACACCGATACTCCCGGAGATATCATAGATTATATAAAGACCATCGGTACGGTGTAAAATGTAAAGATCGACAACCTGGAGGAACAAATAAGCCGGTTTTTTGCCACAGAAGACCGGGATGCGGAGTGTGCCGTCCTTGTGTTTATTCCCGGGGAAGGGTTCAGATCAGTCTTTGATTTCCTCGGTGTCCATCATTGTATCCTCTATACGGAGCAGCTTCCTTCTACCGGGGATATAACGGAGTACCTGCAGGGGCTCGAAGAAAAGAATATAATCATCCCGCCTAATAACAATAACTGGAAACCGAGTACCTTCCCGAGGGGCCAATTCAGGGAATCCCTTATCATATCCCTGGAGTGAATTATGGAACATGACTATATGTATATTGGTTTATCTGGCCGCCGTTCTTATAACCTACCTTTCGGGATCGATCAACTACGCTATTATCGTTAACAGGCTTGTGGCCGGGAAAGATATGAATTCAACCCTGCGGGGTTTCATCCTCCGTATGAAAGGGTATCGAGAGTATCCATTCCGTGCCGTTTTCCCGATGGAGTGTATAGGTTCCGTCATAGTGTTCGAGAAGGTCCAGGACCAGCCTGAAACCCAGGGTTTCCGACTTTTCCGGAATTACGGTATCCGGCATACCGATACCGTTGTCCCGGAAGACAATCTTTAATTCCTCCGGTTCCAGAATCACCCTTATATATATTTCTCCCTCCCGATTTTCAGGAAAGGCATGGGAATAGGCGTTATTGAGCAGTTCGTTCAGGATAAGTCCCAGGTGGATGGCGAAATCGAGTTCTGAAGGAATGTCCCCGGGGATATCCGTTTCTATCTTGATGTTGCTGCGAAATATGTCGCTCCATAAATCGTTGATCATCCTTTCCAGATATGTCTTTAGATTGATTTTTGTCAGGCTCTCGGAGCGGTAGAGGTTTTCGTGGGCCAGTGCCAGGGTACGTATCCGGCTCATGCTCTTTTCCAGGGTAGCGGCGGCGGGAGAATTTCCCATATTGTCCTTCTCCAGGCTGAGCAGACTGGATACGAGCTGCATGTTGTTCTTGGTTCTGTGGAGCACTTCTCTTAAGAGGATGTCCTTTTCCATCAGAAGGTGGTTTTTTTCTTCCAGAGAACCCTGCAGGTCTTCCTTCAACTGCTTGACCCGATTCATCTCTTCCCTGAGGTCCCGGGTCCCCAGGGCTACCTGTTCTTCCAGGTATTCGGTCCTCTTGGCCTGCTTGATAGCCCGTACCCGCAGAAGAACCGCAAAGATATACACTACCACGGCGGAGCCGAGGAAGGTGTGTATGATGTTCAATGTATTCAGGTTGTTGATGACAACCATCCCATAGAACAGCGCCAGGAGTTGAATGCCCACGAGAACGAAGGACTTTAATATCATACGCCGGTCGAGAAAGCCGTATTCCATGGCCAGGGCAAAGCCGATACCGAAGAATACCAGGTAGGTTAGATCACCGGAGATTGTTGTTAATGAAGATACAATACTCGTGAGGAAGGCTACCGCTACCTGGATGACACGGGCTATGTTGTTTTTTATAAAAGCGGTTAAAAGTATGATTAGACTTGTTATTAACAAAAGAATAACCGGCGAGGCTATTAATGCTGAGACTACACTATTATTATTTACAACATATAGAATAAAAAAATTTATTATTGCGATGAGTAAAGCACATAACGCTACCGCTAATCCGATTCGCCTTTGAATATAGTCCTTCATGTAATATGTACTTCTGTTGCCTGATGTTTTAGTTTGTTATACTCCCCAGTAACCCTTTGTCCCCATGTCTCCGCAGATAATGCCGTCTATTTCCGGGCTTTCGATGGACTGAATCTTCTTTTCCAGCTGCGCCTTCAGCGAAGGGTAATCGAAGGATCCGTCGGCTACCGGATTGTACTTCCCGATGGCGTCGTCGATGTGGAGATCTTCATGGTAATCGTTTAACATTATCAGTGCCAGAATGCTCATGCCCTTGTCGATAATCCGTGGGTCTCCCCCTTTAAAATTCATGCCCAGGCGGAGCCGCTCGAATACATCGGTGTTCTCCGACGGGTTAGCGTTGAAATAAGGTTTGGTTTCCCGGAAAGATAATACGTACGAACCGAGATGGGTTACGGCGGTTCTTTCCGCGTCCTGGCAGCCGGCGATAAAGGGCAGGGTCCCGATGAGCTTTGCGATGTCCTTGGTTTTAAATCGCGCTTTTTCTTCTTCCGACATACGAAAAGCCGCGGCAACACTGTCGGACATTTCGTCCCATATTCGGTCGATCCTCTGCATGGTAGCAGGCCTCAGGTCATGTGTAACGGTTGTATGATTCATACTGCACCTCCTCCATAGGCACCAGTATAGACTCTCTGTACAGGCAGGACAAGTGGTATTTTTCAATGTGGTGTATTCTCTCCGGGGGCAGCCCTTGAGGGATCCGCGAAAACTGCTCATCACCTTTCCCTCCTATGCCTCCTTCGATACGAGGAACAGAACGGTTCGCCGGGAACAACCTTGACGGTCATGGAACTCATTGATTATTAAGGCTGGAATTAAATAACCGCATTCCGGTGAATCCCTGATTGATGTACTGAAAAAATTATCGTATATAATAAACGTATGATGATGACCCTTCGGCAGATCGTATTGTTCCAGACAGCACTTTTTTCTATGTTCAGTCCCTTCGCCGTTATTGCCCCCTTTGTCAATTTGACCTCGGAGTATCCCCATCGTATCCAGCGGAAGATGACCTTCAGGGTAAGTTTTTTTTCCATGCTTACCCTTCTCGTCACCGCCTGGACGGGGGACGTCTTGTTAAAACTTCTGGGGATATCGGTTGAAGCCCTTGCAGCCGCCGGCGGAACTATTTTAATCGCTACATCCCTTCCCATGATCATGACAGGGGATTCGCCCCGGAAAAAGGTCGACCATGACAGTATCGATGAAATGGCCGAGGATTGGAAATCCATAGTTGTCTCGCCTCTAGTCTTTCCCCTCACCATAGGAGCCGGTTCTATATCCCTGGTTATTACCCAGGCCAGCCGGGCGGCGGGACTGCTCGACCGTATTGTTATCTCGGGGGTTATTCTCCTTCATGGTTGTATCATGTGGACGACGTATTCATTTGCCGGCCCGCTTTCCCGGCGCATCGGTAGACAGGGGAACGCCGTTATTACCCGTATTGGCGGCATTATTCTGTTGAGCCTGGCTTTTATCCTGTTAACCGAGGGTTTGGGTGTTCTTCTGCCTGGGCTGGCCGGGTAGAATTGCAGACCTTCTGTATTTATTTGTACAATTATGATACAAATGATTGCTGTGTATTACCGTCAACGGCGGCGTCGCCGATATAAAAAACGAATGTAAGGGGGAGGTAAGGAATGGAGTATCCGCATACGGATCACCGGTCAATACCGAAGTTTTCCGAAGTTTCTGAAGAATCATGGAACGATTGGCATTGGCAGCTTGCCAATTCTATCAGATCCGTGGAAGATCTCGAGGGTGTTATTAACCTGTCGGAACAATCTCGCCGGGAGATTTCCGGTTGTCTTCAACGTTTCAGAATGTCCATTACACCCTATTATGCGTCCCTGATGGACCCCGACTATGAGCGCTGTCCCGTGAGACTCCAGGGGGTGCCCATGGGGCTAGAACTGGAATCGGACGAATCGGACCTCGACGACCCCCTCCATGAGGATATCGACTCGCCGGCTCCGGGGCTTACGCACCGCTACCCGGACAGGGTATTACTGCTGGTAACAAACCGCTGCTCCATGTACTGCAGGCACTGTACCAGGAGGCGAATGGTGGGGGATGAGGATGTTCATCTTGCCATGGATGATTTTGATCGGGCGGTTGAGTATATTCGAAAAAACAGTATGATCCGTGACGTTCTTCTATCGGGGGGGGACCCCTTTATTATGCGTACCAATCGGCTCGAAGAAATCCTGAAGAAGATTCGTGCCATAGATCACGTGGAAATCATCAGGATAGGAAGCAGAATCCCCGTCGTCCTGCCGATGCGGATCGACGAAGAACTGGTTTCGATGCTCAAAAAGTACCACCCCCTTTATGTGAATACCCAGTTCAATCATCCCCAGGAGGTGACGGAAGAGGCCAGGCGCGCCTGTGCGCTGCTGGCCGACGCGGGCATACCCCTTGGAAACCAGTCGGTACTGTTGAAGGACGTCAACGATTGCCCGTCCATCATGAAAAAGCTGGTACATATGCTCCTTTCCATTCGGGTCAAACCTTACTATATCTACCAGTGCGATCTGAGTCGGGGGATAGCACATTTCCGCACATCCATCGTTAAGGGTATGGAGATAATTGAGGGGCTTCGCGGGCACACCACGGGGATGGCCGTACCCACATTCGTGGTGGACGCTCCGGGCGGCGGCGGTAAGATTCCCGTAATGCCGAACTATGTTCTCTCCCAGTCGGACCGCCGGGTGATACTTCGTAATTACGAGGGGGTAATTACGACCTACACCCAGCCCGAAGACATATTTTCAAACTGCGGTCGTTGTGATATCTGTAAGGACCCGCGGTATCGGCCTCTGGACGGAGTGGCAACTCTCCTGCGGGGGGACAAGCTGGTGCTTCAGCCGGAAGGGCTTATACGGACCCACAGGAGTCCCCGGGAGGAAGGTTGAGATGCCGGCCCGGCAGGATGCCGTTATCCCCCCAGGAATACAGGTGTGAAAATAGAATATGTAAAGCCGCGGTGGCCGGGATACAGGTTCGGTAAACGTGCAGCCCCCAAACGATATAAGTTTTTCCGTTAATGTTTCTCCTGCAGCGGGCCCATGTGCCGGAGGAAGAAGAAAAATACAGGATGCTGCTCTAGGCCTGTAAGCACCCCCTCTCTACCGATGTTTCCTGCTTCTCCTGATACCGGAGCATGTCAGGCCGGCTGCTGCTGGGTTATGCAGTGGATATTCCCTCCGCCGAGGAGAATTTCCCTGGCAGGAACCCCTACCACGTCCCGTTCGGGAAAGAGAGCTTTCAGGGTTTCCTGTGCCGCCTGATCATGCGGATCGTCGAACAACGGCATGACGATCCCGCGGTTTGCTATGTAAAAGTTGATGTAGCCGGCAGCAAGCCTGTCGCCGGCCACCCGGGGCAGAGTTCCGTCCACGGAGTCGACGTTTTCGCTTTCTTCACGGGTTATCAGGACAGGATCGGGCTGGTGAACCGTATGCACCTCCAGAGACCGTCCCCGGGCGTCAACGGCGTGCTTGAGAATCTCCATGTTCTCCGCCGAAATCTCGTACTGCGGATCGCTTGTGTCGTTCGTCCAGGTAAGAGCAATGACACCCGGCCTGACAAAACAGCAGAGATTGTCAACATGTCCGTCGGTTTCGTCGTTGTAAACCCCGCGTTTCAGCCAGATTATTTTCTCTACACCGAGATAGTCTTTAAGGACGTTTTCGAGATCTTCTTTAGAATAGTCCGGGTTTCTGTTTTCGTTGAGCAGGCATTCTTCGGTTGTTATAAGGGTCCCCTCCCCGTCGGTATGGATCGATCCGCCTTCTAGAACAATAGGGGCCTTGTACCTGTCGGTCCAAGTGAGTTCCGCAACCTTTTGCGCAACCAGATTATCCAGGTCCCAGGGGAAGTATAAGCCGCCTTTGAGCCCGCCCCAGGCATTGAATTCCCAGTCCACCAGGCGTACTTCTCCGTTGTCGTTCCTGACAAAGGTAGGACCACAGTCCCTCATCCAGGAATCGTTATAGCTCAGTTCCACGACCCTTACGGCGGACGGAAGCATGTTCCTGGCGTTGAGAAACTGGTCGGCCCTTACTCCTACAGTGACCTGTTCGAACCGGGAAATCGCGGCGGCAACGGCTGTAAAGGCTTTTTGCGCCGGCTTGGCCCCGAGGCGCCAGTTATCCGTCCGTACAGGCCAGAGCATCCAACAGCCCGCATGGGATTCGAACTCCCCGGGCATTCGGAAACCGTCTTTCCCGGGTGTACTGTTAATTAGCATTTTATACTCCTTATTTGTAAATAAATATTATCTTTAGTTCCGAAAATACACATTTCAATGCTAATTATAGCAGTAAAAAAGTAAACTAGGCAAGAAAAAACTTGCGATATTTCGTTTCCGGGTTCATACTATAGGAAAATATTTCAAGGAGGAATACGTGATGAATTGGTATCTAATCGGTTTTATCATCTATGGAATCCTGCTTGCCCTGCTCGGTTTCTGGGCGTCCAGAAGGATTAAGGGTGCCGATGACTTCATGGTAGCCGGACGTAAAATGCCCCTCTGGTTGCTTGCTTTTACCTTTGCCGGTCTCTGGTTCGGCGGCGGTACGGTGATCGGAACTGCGGGAACAACCCTTGATCTCGGTTTCTGGAGCACTGAATGGGCCTGGGGAATTATCCCGGACCCCTACGGGGCGGGTCTGTGCCTGATCTTGGCCGGTCTTTTCTATTTTTCCGCCATACGAAGGGTAGGCGGAGTTACACTGCCGGATTTCTTTGCCAGGCGTTTCGGAAAGGGCGGCAGCCTGCTGTCGGCGTTTATCCTGCTCTTCGGCTGGGTTTTTTTCATCGCCGGTGAGATCGCCGTTATCGGAAAGATCTTCAACTCCATCCTGGGGTGGAACTACAATGTGTCTATCCTTATCGGTATGGCCATAGTGATGGCGTATACCATTGCCGGCGGTATGTGGTCGGTGGCTGTAACGGATTTCGCCCAGATGATTATTATCCTTGTCGGGATCACAATAGCCTTGCCCATTTCCCTGAACGCGGTCGGCGGGTTTTCCGAAGTGAAGGCCCTAGTCCCTTCGGAAATGATGAGTTTCTTTCCCCATAAAATGGAGGGTGTCGGATTTTTCGGGCGCTGGATACCCTGGATAGCCGGATGGCTTATCGTCGGCCTGGGGTCAATACCGAGTCCGGATATCACCCAGGTCGCCCAGTCGGGCAGCTCTCACAAGAGTGTTAAACGGGCGGCCTTCCTGGCCGGGGGTATTTACTGGGTATTCGGTACCGTGGTCGTCATTATCGGGCTGATAGGTTTTGCGCTTCTTGAAAAGGGCATTATCCCCCTTGAAGCTCTGGCGGAAGACCCCGAAATGATTATCCCGGTGATGGTGAAGGAACTCTTCCCCCTGCCCCTGGGCATTCTCTTTGTTTCGGCAATTCTCGCCGGCGTTATGTCCTGTGCCGACGGCGGTATCCTGGCCATATCAACGCTGTTTACCAAGAATGTCATAAAGGACGTTATAAAGCCGGACATCAGCGACAAGGGCCTCTTGAGGTGGGGAAGAATCATCATCTTGATCTTTGCAATCCTGGTTGTTCTCCTGAGCCTGGGTTTTCCATATGTCTTCCTGCTGACCATGTTCGGATTCGACCTTCTCCTGGCCGGGCTCTTCATGCCCCTTACCCTGGGCATCTACTGGAAAAAAGCCAACCAGCCTGGGCTTATTGCGGGAGTTATCGTCGGTGTACTGGTTCGCGTGGTCTTGAGCGGAATTATCGAGGGGTGGAGTTTTGAAACGGTGATGTATCCCTACGAGTGGTACATCTATACCCTT
Source organism: uncultured Spirochaetales bacterium (assembly GCA_964410865.1). Classification (GTDB taxonomy): domain Bacteria; phylum Spirochaetota; class Spirochaetia; order JAFGDJ01; family JAFGDJ01; genus JAFGDJ01. The sequence continues at coordinate 59,310 of CAYPIQ010000003.1, forward strand.
GCGGCTCCGGCGGCAAACGGTGTAGCCATGGTTATCGTGTCTCTGGCTACGCGGAAATCGAGCCCGCCCATTGCCATGGCGGATATAGTAAGCAGTGATTGAGGTGTCGTAATGAAGCGTGATTATATTGATCTGCAGGATTTTACCGGGGAGGAATTGTCGGTTCTCGTTGAACTGACCGGACTTATGAAACAGGCCTACAAAGCCCGAAGTGTTCCCGATCTCCTCCATAAAAAGACCCTCACCAGGCTTTTTCTCGAATAATCGCTTCGAACACGCATGTCCTTTGAAGTAGCCATGACCGCCCTCGGCGGCCATGGCCTCTATATCAGGCCGGGGGATATACACCTCGGTAAAAGGGAAGACCTCAAAGATACGGCCGTGGTCATGTCCAGGTTCTGCGACGGTATTGTTATCCGAAGCGCCCATTACGCCGACATACTCGAGCCGGCCCGTTATTCTTCGGTACCTGTCATTAACGGCATGGCCGACGACCGGAACCATCCTACCCAGGCCCTCTGCGACGTCTTTACCATGTATGAAATAGCAGGACGCCTCGAGGGCATACATCTCGCCTTTGTCGGGGATACCGGCGAGGGTTTCGGTGTCATCGGCCGCGATCTGCTCCTCATCTCTTCGAAACCGGGGATACATATCTCCTGTGCTTCGCCGCCGGAATACATGGTAGACGAACCCTATCTCCGGATGGTGCGGCAAAACGGGGAGGGGAGGTTACCTCGGGTGTTATTGACGGGGAACGATCGGTTGTGTATAATCAGGCGGAAAATCGCCTTTATGCGGAGCTCACCCTCTGCGCGACGTTCCTATCGGAAAAGGACGATATAAAAACGCTTCAATGCACCGGAGGAGAGTACGGCAATCGTATCGCGAGCCTTTTGAGTGCATTATATTAAAAGTATACAGGTCGCCCCGGCGTTCCTGGATGGCCGGCACCTCCGTAAGAGGGCGAAATATGATCAATCTTGCCGGTTTGGGATATATCTGCTACAATCGGGTTGGATCTTTGTGGAATATAACAATGCCGAAAAAGAATCATATTGTTCCAGGTTCTTAGTTCTATAGTCGGTATAAAAAAGTTTCGGAAATAATAGATTCCGAAGGGGTTAATCATGGCTAAAAATAAGTTGTTTTCTAATTTCGACGAACTGGATTACGAGATAATTCAGGAATTACACAAGAACGCGAGAGTTTCCGCTTCCCAGGTCGCACGGACCCTGAATGTAAAGGAGCGCACGGTTCGCAAGAGAATAGACCGGCTTATCGACATGGGAGTCGGCAGGCTGACCTTTGTGGTAGAACCTCAAGCCTTTGGATACGGCATAGCCGTCGATATTTTTCTGAGTATCGATCCTGCTAACGAAGAAGCAATTCTAAAGGAACTAATGGAAATCTCCCAGATCAGTTACCTGGCTTACGGACAGGGAACCAATGATCTCTCACTGGAAGCCCGGTTCAAGACGAGTGAAGAAATGTATGATTTCTTGAGAAGATCGCTTCCGGCCATTCCGGGTGTCCAGGTGAAGGAATTTACCCTGGTTCCCCGTATTATCCGCAATATTGACGAATGGCTCCCCCCCTGTGAGGATTTTGGAGCCTGCGAAGGTAGATCCTGAAGCACGTCTCTCCTGAAAATATCACTCATCCTCCTCTTTTGCTTGGGCCGGAGAGATGCACCCCGGCACCGATCATTGCGTTATTACTCAAAAGAAAAATATATAATTTAGTTTAAACGCAATATCAGAAATATATGTAGTGTAAATGAGAAAATATTTGACCGATTATTGACAAATCTATGAAATTGATGTTAACTATGGCTAAACGATGTTAGGAGGTAATCTGATGAAGGTCGAAAAAGAATTAAAATACACGGCGTCTCATGAATGGGTACGCCGGGAAGGTAAAACGGCATATATTGGAATAACCGACCACGCACAGGAGTCTCTCGGTGACATCGTATATGTCGAATTACCCGAGATCGACACGGAGCTGAAAAAGGGTGAAGAGGCCACCACCATAGAATCGGTGAAAGCGGCTTCCGCTGTTTACACACCCTTGTCTGGACACATCGTCGAAGTAAACGAAGAGCTTGAAACGAAACCTGAACTCGTCAATGAAAAACCCTACGAGGCGTTTATCTTCGCCGTCGAAATCACCGATGATTCGGAACTCGATGATTTACTCGACGCCGATGCGTACGAGAAACTGGTCGCCGAAGAAGCCGAGTAAAAAAAGGGAATTCACATGCATCCATTCCTTCCTCATACCGATCTGGATATTTCCGGCATGCTCGAGGTCTGCGGGCTGGAAAAACTGGAAGACCTCTTTTCCGACATTCCCGCGTCCCTTCGTCTGAGTGACGATCTGGAACTTCCGAAGGGGATATCCGAGTTCGAAGCCTTTAGAAACCTCGAGACAAAAGCGGGAAAAAACCGGGTTATCGACACCTCATATCTCGGCTGCGGTAGCTACGACCATATTATTCCGCACGCCCTAGGGCGTATCATCTCTCTGCCGCAGTTTTATACCGCCTATACCCCCTATCAGCCGGAGATTTCTCAGGGGTTCCTCCAGGCAATTTTTGAGTTTCAGACCATGATCTGCTCTCTCACATCCCTGGATGTGGCAAATGCGTCCCTCTACGACGGCCACACGGCCGCGTCCGAGGCGGCGGTCCTGTCTCTCCAAACGGCCCGCAGGCGCAATACGGTGCTCTACTCGGAAACTCTGCACCCGCACACCAAACAGGTTCTCCATACCCATTTCCTGGGTACCGGAGTCGTCCTCCGGGAGGTAACCTGCCCCGGCGGGAGCTCTTCCATAGATTCCCTGAAAGGAGCACTAGACGACGATACGGCCTGTTTTATTGCCCAGAGCCCGAATTTTTTCGGGTATCTCGAAGACTATTCCGGCTGCGCCGATCTCCTTCACGAGAACGGCTCGTTATTCGTCATCTCGAGTAATCCCCTTTCACTGGCCGTTACCCGGTCCCAGGGGGAATGGGGCGCGGATATCGGCATAGGAGATACCCAGGTCTTCGGACTGCCGCGGTTCTTCGGCGGACCTTCCTGCGGGTACATAGCAGCCGCGGAAAAGCTCATGAGGAAAATGCCCGGGCGTATCGTCGGTCAGTCGGTGGATACGCAAGGCAGGAGGGCCTTTCTCCTTACACTGCAGGCCCGGGAGCAGCATATCAAGCGTAAACGCGCTACCTCGAACATATGTTCCAACCAGGCCCTGGCGGCCCTGGCCTCGACGGTCTATCTCGCCCTTCTCGGTGAAGCCGGACTGAAAGAAACCGCCGGGCGGAACATGACCAACGCGGCCTACCTGCACCGGAAGCTCTTGGAGTTGCCCGGCGTCGAACCCCTGTCGGAGCAGCCGTTCTTCAACGAGTTTTCCCTCCTCCTTCCCGTTCCCGCCGCATCCATGACGGAACGGATGCGTGACTACGGTATCATGGCCGGGGTCCCTTTGTCGGCCGTAACCAAAGGGGGCAATGAAAACACTCTTATCATCGCGGTCACCGAGAAGCGAACGAAGGAAGAACTGGATGCCTACATCGCCGCCGCCCGGGAGGTGCTTGCATGAGCGATACACTGTTGTTTGAAAAATCTAAAAAGGGTCGAAGGGGATACACCCTGCCGGCTTCAGATATACCGGAAACAGGAGCCGAGGAGATTCTTGACGGAGTCTATCGGCGGCGGACCGCTCCCGGTTTACCCGAGCTCTCCGAGGTCGACGTTGTACGACATTTCACGAACCTTTCCATGAAGAATTACGGTATCGATCTCGGTTTTTACCCCCTGGGTTCCTGCACCATGAAGTACAACCCCAAGGTAAACGAGGATGCGGTATTACTAAAAGAATTCACCGATCTCCACCCGCTGCAACCGGAGCATACGGCCCAGGGCATCCTGGCCCTACTGCATGACGTCCTTACCGATCTTTGCAGGATAACCGGTATGAGCTGGGGAACCCTGCAGCCCTTTGCGGGGGCCCATGGTGAGTTTACGGCAATGAAACTGTTCAGGGCATACTTCGATAAACGGGGGGAAAGTTCCCGGAAAAAGATGCTTATCCCCGACTCCGCCCACGGAACAAATCCTGCTTCCGCCCATTTGGCCGGGTTTGATGTAGTGGAAGTGGAATCCGACCACCGCGGGCTTCTAGACCTGGGTAACCTGGACAAACACCTGGACGACACTCTGGCCGGCATCATGCTCACAAATCCCAACACCCTCGGCCGCTTCGAGAAGGACATAGAATGCATTGCCGGCAGGATACACGAAGCCGGAGGGCTCCTGTATTACGACGGAGCGAATATGAATGCCATCCTCGGATACGCCCGGCCCGGAGACATGGGCTTCGATGCCGTGCATTTGAATATTCACAAGACCTTCAGCACACCCCACGGCGGCGGAGGACCCGGGAGCGGGCCGGTACTGGTCGGTCCGAACCTCGAGCCCTTCCTGCCGGTCCCGGACATCGTCCGGGAGGGGGAAACGTTCAGATTGTCCTCCGACCGTGCAGACACCATCGGAAGAATTTCCGGTTTTTACGGCAATGTGGCGGTTATTGTCCGGTCCTGGGTATACCTCAAAATGATGGGGCGGGACGGCCTCAAAGCGGCTGCCGAGCGGGCGGTACTGAACGCCAACTATTTAAAGAACAAACTCGCTCCCGTTTTTGAATCGGACGACGATATGCTCTGCAAACACGAGTTCGTCGTGTCCGCCCGAAGGCTGAAGGAAAAATACGGTGTCTCCGCCATTGATATTGCAAAGGCCCTGATAGACAGGCGTATCCACCCGCCGACGGTTTACTTTCCCCTGACCGTGCCGGAAGCGTTGATGATAGAGCCCACCGAGAGCGAGGGTAAAGAGACCCTGGACGAGTTTATCGCCGTTATGGAAGAGATACGGGCGGCGGCTGAGAAGGACCCGGATAGCCTGCATAAAGCACCCACCCGAACCGCCGTTTCCCGGATAGACGAAGTCCGGGCCGCGAAACAACCCGTATTGCGCTGGAAGGAGGAATCATGAAACGCACGATACTATATAACAATCACCTGGAAGCCGGGGGTAAAATGGTTGAATTCGCCGGCTGGGAAATGCCGATACAGTACCCGACCGGTATTCTCAAGGAGCACCTCCTTACACGGCGCGAGGCGGGAATTTTCGATGTATCCCATATGGGCCGTTTTATCGTGAAGGGAGAAGATGCCCTTCCGTTTCTTCAGCACGTGCTCACCAACAATGCCGAAGCCCTCACGCCGGGGAAGGCCCAGTATACCATGATTTCGGATGAGAACGGGTATGCCGTGGACGATGCGTACCTCTATCGTTTTCTGGAGGAGGAATATCTCCTGGTGGTAAACGCAGCCAATTTTGAAAAGGACCGGAAACATCTCATGGAATACGCGGGATCATTCAAAAAACTCACGGTAACGGATGTAACCGACGATATGGCAATGATATCTCTCCAGGGGCCGAATTCCCGGGATATCATTCTCAGCGTACTGCCGGAAAAGCACCTGCCCGATCCTAGGAAAAACGAATGTGCCGTCTATAAGGTGGATTCCCGTAACATGTTCGTAGCCAGGACAGGGTATACCGGGGAACCTATCGGGTTCGAGATTTTTGCCGACAGTAAAGTTGCCCCGCGCATCTGGAAAGACCTTACAGTCGCGGGGGCCCACCCCGTGGGGCTCGGGGCCAGGGATTCCCTCAGGCTCGAGGCCGGGCTGCCTCTCTACGGCCATGAACTGGGGAAGGACCCCGGGGGGGGCGACATACCCATCTATGCGTGTCCCCTGGCGAAATTCGCCGTGAGCTTCAACCCCAATAAGGGCGATTTTGTCGGGAGAAAGGCACTGCTGAAACAGTTCGAAGAGTTCCGCCGGGTCGTGGACCACGATTACCGGGATCTGAAGCACCTGGATAGAATCATCAAGCCGGTGGCGGTTAAGGATCGGGGCGTGGTTCGTGGGGGTGCTAAAGTTTTTCGCAACGGCGAGTTCGCCGGCTGGGTAACCAGCGGAACGGTTATCCCCTACTGGGAGACCGAAGGAACAGGCACGGAAAACAGGCTCACCGATGAATCGGACCGGCGGGCAATAACCCTTGCCCTCATAGATGTCGACCTGGAAGCGGGAGACCAAGTGGAAGTGGAATCACGGAACAAGTCACTGCGAGCCAGGGTCGTCAAATGGCACCTCAGGTCGGAAGCGCCTCCCTATGCCCGGTCCATCCTTCCGCCGGAACCGGAGGAGGGCGAAAAACCCCCAGAATCCGGGGATATTCGGGCAGAGGTGGATATCCTGCTCCGGAAGGCCGTTGATAATACCCGATGGCGATCGGAAGAATGCATTAACCTCATACCGTCGGAGATGACCGCTTCGCCCATGGCCCGACTGCTTTCGGTCATGGATCCTTCGTTCCGGTATGCAGAACACAAGGCCGTCAAGGCCCTGGGAGATGCGGAGGTCTTCTACTATCAGGGGACCGGTTTTATCCATGAGGTCGAGGAAAAGGTGAAGGAGGAATTCATTCGCTTTCTCGGTTGCAAAGACGTGGAGCCCCGGGTGGTCAGCGGACAGATGGCCAATGCCGCTTTTTTCAGCGCGATGGTGGATTATATCAACCGGGCGGACAGGAAATCGGAACAGCGAAGGATGCGTTCGGTCATGAATAATCATATCATCCGTGGAGGGCACCTGAGCGCCCAACCCATGGGGGCTCTGAGGGACTATGTAGCCCGGGATCCCCGGACGGAAAAGCCGGCGGTGGTTAATTTCCCCGTGGAGAAGGACAATCCCTACAAGATCGATGTAGAAAAGACGGCGGATCTCCTGGAAGCGGAGAAACCCGAACTCATTATCCTCGGAAAGAGTATGATCATCCATAAAGAACCGGTGGCTGAAATACGCCGTATGGTGGACGATCTCGGCCTGGACAGTGTCATCATGTACGACATGGCCCATGTGCTGGGGCTCGTCGGCCCGTATTTCCAGGATCCCTTCAAGGAAGGGGCCCATGTGGTTACCGGGTCTACACACAAAACCTTCTTCGGGACCCAGCGGGGTATTATCGCCGGTTCCTGGGACGAGGAGGATGAAGATTACCCCCTCTGGGAAGCCGTGGAACGAAGGACCTTTCCTGGGAGTGTGAGCAACCACCATTTGGGCACACTTCTGGGACTTTTGATTTCGTGTTATGAAATGAACGAGTTCAAGGACGAGTACCAGAAAGCCGTGGTGGACAATGCAAAGTCCTTCGCCCAGGCCCTGTCCGACCGGGGATTCGAGGTGGCCGGCGATCCGTCCATATCCTATACGGAAACCCATCAGGTTATCGTGAAGGTGGGATACGGTAAAAGCGTGGATATAGCCGGGCGGCTGGAGGACAATAACATCATATGTAATTACCAGGCTTCTCCCGAAGAGGAAGGCTTTACCGCCTCCGGTTCCCTGAGACTGGGGGTGAGCGAGATGACCAGGTTCGGATTCGGACCGGAGGAATTTGCCCGGACGGCCGACTTCATGAAGGCCGTGGTGCTGGAAGGCAAGGAAATCGGTAGAGACGTGGCTTCCTGGCGACGGGGATATACCGATCTCAAGTACTGTTTTACGGCGGACCGTTTTTCCGGGTACCTGGAGACCCTTCACGATTTTATTCGTTAAGTATAAGGCATTGCCGCCTGTCGCCGGGGGAAATTCACATGTCGAGACTGAAGGTATTCGTAACCGGGGTGGATGATCCCTGGTTTAATCTGGCAACGGAAGACTGGATATTCCGGGACATGGATCCGGACCACCAGGTACTCTTTTTATGGAGAAACAGCGACACGGTAGTTATCGGGAGATATCAGAATCCCTGGGCCGAGTGCCGGGTGGATAGGATGGAAGCCGATAACGTGCGCCTGGCCCGGAGGCAGAGCGGCGGCGGTGCCGTTTTCCAGGACCTGGGAAATACATGCTTTACCTTTCTTTCCGGACGCAAAGCCTACAGCAAAGAGCGTAATTTCGGGATCATTATCCGGACGCTTTCCCGCTTCGGCCTCGAAGCGGTCTTGGGCGGAAGGAACGATATCCTGGTGGACGGAAGAAAGGTATCCGGTAGTGCCTTCAAACTTACCGCGGAACGGGCTTTTCACCACGGTACCCTTCTCATCAATACGGACCTGGTAAGGCTTGTCGATTATCTCAACCCGGACAAGAAAAATCTGGTTTCCAAGGGGATCGCCTCGGTCAAATCAAGGGTGGCGAATATCACCGAGTTCAATCCGGATATTACCCATGCATCGCTCACAGAGGAATTAATCAATGAGTTTTTCGCGGAATACGGCGAAAAATGTCCGGTGGAGGAGATTAACTACGAGACTCTCAAATCGATACCGCATCTTGCCGAGTATTACGATAGGATGGGGGATTGGGACTGGCGATTCGGAAAAACCCCGGATTTTACCCATCACCTGGAACACCTCTTCGAATGGGGACTTATTGATCTGCATCTAGATGTCCACCGCGGCATGGTGCGGGACGTTAAAATTTTCTCGGACCGTCTCTACCCTGATCTTATCAAGATCCTTCACACGGTCTTCCGGGGGGCGCGCTACCACAGGGATGACCTGAGCGAGGCCGTACGGGCCGCTCCTGTGGTGGACGAAGCCGAAGGAGAGTTGACGGCGGATATAGCCGAATGGCTCCGCCGAGAACTGTAATTCGGCTGCACGTTTACACTATGCCGGATTTTGTATTCCTCCCGTCGTTGACAGAGGCCTGCTTCTGTGCAATCATTTTGCCTGAGCTTCTAAAGCAGACAATCAACCAGGAGTATTATTGTGCGCGTTTCCAGATTATTCAGTCTCACCCTTAAGGAATTACCGTCTGAAGCCCAGGTGGCAAGTCACCGCCTGCTTATCCGGGCGGGATACATTCAGCAGCTTGCCGCCGGTATTTTCGGATACCTCCCCCTGGCCAGGAGGGTGATGAATAAGATAGAGAATATCCTCCATGAAGAAATGGCAAAGATTGGAGGCCAGGAAGTTACCATGCCGGTAGTCCTCCCCTCCGACCTATGGAAGGACTCCGGCCGATGGTACCAGATCGGTTCCGAAATGAGCCGGTTTATCGACAGGAAAGATCACGACATGTGTCTTGCCATGACCCATGAAGAGGCCCTGACCGACCTGGCAAGGAAGGTAATACGATCGTACAAACAATTACCGCTCCTGGTGTATCATATTCAGACAAAATGGCGGGACGATCCCCGACCCAGGGCGGGACTCATACGGGTGCGGGAGTTTACGATGAAGGACTCCTACAGCCTGGACAGCGACTGGGAAGGACTCGACCGGCAGTACAGGGCGCATTACCAGGCTTATTTCAATATATTCAATCGCTGCGGTATCCCGGTGAAGGCGGTAAACTCGGATACGGGCATGATGGGCGGAAAGCTGGCCCATGAGTTTATGTACCTAACCGATATCGGAGAGGACACCATTATTTCCTGCGATACCTGCGATTATACCTCCAACAGGCAGGTGGCCGTGTTCAAGAAGGACACCCTTCCGAAGGAAGAGCCGGCCGCCTTGGAAAAGGTGCACACACCGGCCTGCAAGACCATAGCCGAGCTGACCTCCTTTCTTTCCATACCCGAAGCCAAAACCGCCAAAGCGGTGTTCTACATGGCCGATCTGGTTCCTGATAACGGGAAGAATGAAGAAAAATTCATAATGGCTCTGGTCCGGGGCGATATGGATTTGAATGAAACAAAACTTGTAAACGCCGTCAAGGCAAAGGACATACGCCCGGCCCGGGACGAGGAGATAGTGGCCGCCGGAGCGGTTCCCGGTTACGCGTCTCCTATAGGGATCCATGATGCCCTGATAGTGGTGGACGACCTCATTCCTGAGAGCACCAACCTGGTTGCCGGTGCAAATGAAGCGGAATACCACCTGATGAATGTAAATTACGGCCGTGATTTCAAAGCCGATGTGGTAACCGATATTGCAGCAGCCCGGGACGGTGACGTGTGCGTACACTGCGGTGGAATACTGAAGGCTGAAAAAGCGGTGGAAGTGGGTAACATCTTCAAGCTGGGCACACGGTATAGCGACTCCATGGGATGCACCTTTCAGGACAGGAATGGAGAATCAAAGCCTGTCATCATGGGGTCCTACGGTATAGGTGTCGGGCGGCTCATGGCGAGCGCCGCGGAAGAACATCACGACGAGGACGGTCTCATCTGGCCCATCAGTATTGCTCCCTATCATGTATATCTCATATGTATAAACGATACCGCAGATCCCACCCCGGGAGAAAAGGCGGATGAACTCTATACAATGCTTACCGAAGCCCGTATAGAAGTACTCTACGACGATAGGGATGAAAGACCGGGGGTTAAGTTCAAGGATGCGGACCTGATCGGGATTCCTATACGACTGACCGTCAGCAGGAGGAGTATACTCGCCGGCGGTGCCGAATATAAGCTGCGAACGGAACGGGAAAAAACAATTATTCCCTTTGAGAAGATTCTTAACAAGATCGATACTTCAATGGCTATGCTCCAGGCGGAGCTCGATTCAAAGGTTGGCCCGGTGGAATACCGGGGATAGTAATTCCGGCTGGTAACAAGAATTTGAACGAAGAAAAATCAACAATTCCGCCGCAAGCGGTGGGGTATATAGGGCTTATTGAAGAAGATCATCCCACGTAATACCGTTTCCCGTTTTTTTGTCACGGACAAGATGTTTCCCCAGTACCAGGGAATACTCATCAGGCCGCAGGCCCGGCTCCAGGTTTTTTTCGGAACGGAGAAGGGCTGTATTTTCGTTCGTAATAGCCGTACCGGCGGGAAGGTCTCTCAGCGCAAGCAGGGAGCGATTGGAAGTCCGATAGTTCTCCGACTCGGCGGATGACAGCCGTTTTACGCCGTTTCCCATAACTTTTTGTACCGTATCAGGGCCGAAGAGTTCCAGTACCATCCGCTCCTGTTCTTCCTGTGTACCCTTTTCGAGGTCGCGGACTTCCTTTACCATGATCGAGAAATCCGCGGGCTCCAGGGCAAAAGAACTATCGAGCCCCCCGCGGTTTCGTTCCAGTGTCATATGCTTTTCAATGATACATCCACCGCAGGCCAACGATACGAGGGGAACCAGCAGGGGGTCTTCCGTGTGATCCGACACCCCGGTGGGAACGCCGAAGATACGGGCAAGGTTTCCGATACAGCTTAGGTTGTACTGCTCCGGGGGGGCAGGATAGGCCGTGATACATTGCAGGAGTGCCGCCGGAGAGGTGAGGACGTCGAGCGCCCGCTCGATATCTCCAAGAGTGGAAGCCCCGGTAGAAAGAATAAGGGGCACTCCGAATGAAGCGGCTTGTAACAAGGGGTAATGGTTCAGTTCCGGCGAGGCGATTTTTACGGCCTGTACTCCCAGGTCCCGCAGCAGTGCGGCGCTCTTTGTTCCGAAGGGCGTACAGAGAAAAACCAGGTTTTTCTCTTCGGCCCGTTTTTTAAGTAATGCATAAAAATCTATATCCCGTTCGAGTTCCAGAAATTTCCGGAACAGCGAGACCTTCCCTCCGGGCAGATCCAAGAGCCCGGCGGCGGGGTGGAGAATTTCCCGGGCAAAAACCGCCTGGGTTTTAACGCAGTCCGCGCCGGCCTCGGAGGCGGCGTCTATGAGTTCCTCCGCCCTTGTCGGGTCTCCCCCGTGTTCCGTACCGATTTCCGCAATAATAAAACAGGGATTTTCCCTGTCTATGTGGTGCGGTCCGATTCGGATGGACGGATCAGGTAGAGTGTTCATTCAGAATCCTGAACTTCAGGTCACGCAGTTTACGGGTGAGGGATACTTTGTAGATATGGGGGTTGATGATGCGCTTAAAGGTGTCATCGAGCCTGCCGAGCTCCGTAAGTGCTTTATCCCGTATTTCCGGCAGAGATTTTTCCTCTTCGATACGTTTGCCCCTGTCTATTTTTTTCGACAGCAGGGGTTCCACCTTGTCATAAACGGATAGAGTGCAGTGTTTAAACTCATACATGGGGTGAAAGAGCTGGTAAGACCGGCGGCCGTCGATAATTTCGTCTTCCAGGGCGATAAGATCCGCCTGGGGACCCGATATAGTATTATAAAACCTGTATACCTGCTTTATTCCGGGATTCGTTGTCTTCTCCGGGTTATCAGAGACCTTCAGAGTAGGAACAAGGGAACCGTTTTCCTGCTTGGCGCAAAGCTTGTAGACTCCGCTCAGTGCGGCGTCGTTCCCACCGGTGACCAGCTGGGTTCCTACGCCCCACACATCTATGGGTGCTTTATTGGTAACCAACTGGCGGATAATTTCCTCGTTTAGTTCATTGGACACCGCGATAAATGCATCGTTCAAGCCCGCATCGTCAAGACGCTTCCGGACCCGGGAACTGAGATACTGAAGATCTCCGCTGTCGAGTCTTACACCGAGACGTTTCCCCTGTTTTTTCAGTTCCAGACCGATGGTTATGGCGTTCTCGATCCCCGATCCCAGGGTGTCATAGGTATCGATAAGAAGGACGACATTGTCGGGGTACAGTTCGTAATACTTTTGGAACGCTTCGAGTTCGGTTTCGAAGGCCATGACCCAGGAATGCGCCATGGTGCCGCTGACCGGTATATCGAATTTCATTCCGGCATAGGTGTTGGATGTTGCGGACGCCCCTCCGATATAGGCAGCCCGGGCGGCTGAAAGGGCGCCGTCAACACCCTGGGCCCGACGCAGGCCGAATTCCAGGATGGTGCCGTGTTCCGATGCCGAGTAGATCCTGGCCGCCTTTGTCGCGATAAGGGTCTGAAAATTGATAATATTGAGCAGGAGCCCCTCGATAAGCTGGGCTTCGATGAGAGAGCTGTGAATACGAACCAGGGGTTCGCCGGGGAACACGATGGAGCCTTCATCCATGGCGTAGAGGTCTCCGGAGAACTTGAAATTTTCCAGAAACGACAGGAATTCCGGTTTAAAGGTTCCTAGCTTCTCGAGATAAGAAAGTTCCTCTTCACCGAAGCAAAGGTTCTCCAGTCGGCCGAGCAGATCACCGAGACCGGCGAAGATGGAATACCCGCCGTTGAACGGTGGTTTACGAAAAAACATATCAAATACCACGGCGGGGTTCTTCCTGTGGAGAAAGTACCCCTGAATCATGGTCATTTCGTACAGATCGGTAAAAAGGGCTGAACTGTACATGCTCAGACCTCGTCGGAGTCGATAAAGCGGACTCCCCGTAATTTCATATCTTCCACCGTTTCCTTCAGCCGGCCTTCCGGTACATTCACTCCCCTGCAGGCGTCTTCGATAAGAAAGGTAGTAAAGCCGAGACGCCGGGCATCCACGGCCGTGAAATAGACACAAACATCCAGGGCCAAACCGCAGAGATAGACGGTATCAACGCCCACATCCCTTAGCGCCCCGCCAAGACCGGTGGGGGTTTTTTTATCGTTTTCGAAAAAGGCTGAATAGGAGTCAAGTTTTTTATTCGTCCCTTTCCGCAACACGAGGTTGACCGGTACCATGTCTAGACCGGGATGCAGGGCGGCGCCTTCCGTCCCTGCAACGCAATGGGTCGGCCAGAGAAACTGATCGAGTCCCTCGAACTCTAGGGTAGTAAAGGCTTCCCGGTCGGGGTGCGTTTCGGCAAAGGAGACATGCCCCGGCGGATGCCAGTCCATGGTTGCGGCAACAAAGGGGAAGGAGGGCATGATAGAATTGATGACGGGTATAATTTCGTCACCGCCGGGAACAGCCAGGGCTCCTCCCGGGCAAAAGTCGTTCTGAGCGTCTACTATTATACATGCTTTCATGATGTTCCTCCGATATATTCAAAGCCCGTGTACGGTACCAGGACCCGTGGTATGGTGATGCTACCGTCGGGCTGCTGATTATTTTCCAGGAGTGCTATGAGGGTCCTGGAAACTGCTACGGCGGTGCCGTTAAGCATATGGACAAACCGATTTCCCGTTTCGTCCCGGAAACGTATCCCGAGGCGTCGTGCCTGGTAATCGGTACAGTTCGAAGTGCTGGTCACCTCTCCCCAGTCTCCGTCCTCGCCTCTGCCGGGCATCCAGGCCTCCAGGTCGAATTTTCTGTATGCCGGTGCTCCGAGATCGCCTGTACAGGTATCGACCACCCGGTAGGGTATGGCGAGTTCCTGAAAGATTTCCTCTTCCAGGGCAAGAAGCTCTTTGTGAATCCGCTCCGAGTCCTCCGGAAGGCAGAATACGAACATTTCCACCTTTGTGAACTGATGGACCCTGTACAGGCCCCTGGAATACTGACCGGCCGCGCCGGCTTCCCGCCGGAAACAATGGGACAGTCCGGCCAGTCGTATGGGAAGCTCGTCCTTTGAAAGAATGCTGCCTGCCAGCATGCCTCCCAGGGTTATCTCGGCGGTACCCACCAGGCAGGTTCCCGCGTCTTGGATGTTATAGATATTGCTCTCATCCCCCCGGGGATTAAAACCTATACCCTCCAGGATCTCTTCCTTGGCGATATCCGGGGTAATGGTAGGGGTGAAACCCTTCGAGAAAAGCTTATCCATAGCATATTTGGTAAGGGCGAGTTCGAGGAATACCGCTTCATTTTTGAGATAGTAAAATTTTTGCCCCGCGACCCGGGCGGCGGAATCAAAATCGATCAGGTCGAGTTTTTTCCCCAATTCAACATGATCCAGGGGAGAAAAACCGAAGGTTGGAATGGTACCGACCCTGCGTATTTCCGTGTTGTCCTTATCCTCTTTCCCGACGGGTGCGTCCGGGTGGGCCATGTTCGGTACATTTCGCACGGCTGCCTCCAGGGCTTCCCGTACTCTTGAGAGTTCGTCGTCCGTGTCGGCGATTCGCTTCTTGAGGCTTTTCCCTTCAGTAATCAGGTTGTTTCGTTCATTATCATCGATTCGCCCCTTCATCTTACGGGCGTTTTCGTTACGTTTTTGTTTGAGGGCGTCGGATTCCGCAATGAGGGAATTACGTTTCTCATAGAGGTCGAGAATCTCGTCTAGGTCCACCGACATGAAGCGGTTTTTTATATTCTGCTTTACGGCCTCCGCGTTTTCTTTAATATATTTCAAATCGAGCATGATTGTTCCTTGGATACGGACCCGCGGTGTCTAGGACGACCGTTTTGCCGTAAGTTGTGTTACCTCCACGGCGATAACCATAGTACGAGACAGGTTTGCCTCGGAGAAGTCGCAGGCATTGTCAGGGTCGTATTTTTTTACGATGATCGAGAGGGCTTCTTTCTTTGCCATCGTATCATCGATAAACCTGGCGGTACCTTCGGCAATGATGCTCCGGTAGCCGTATCCGTAGTTGCAGGCTCTGCCTTCGTCGTCTTCTTCCACCCCCGTCGGAAGATCGATCTCTATACATACTTTTGGGTTTGCCTTCAGGACATCGACTTTCCTGCCCTTTCCGGCTCCGTGAATGAAGAAGGTTCCCGGTTTGTACCCGAAGTTGACCGGTACTGTATACGGTTGATCTCCGTCGCTCAATGCCAGGCGACATACGTCGGCTTCGGCAATTATTTCATCAATTTCCGACGGATGTGTAATTTCCTGCTCTGTCCTGCGCATGGTGTGCTCCTGTAATGGATGTTTCGAACTCCGGATATGATTGTATAATATAGGGTCCTTTGAGGCAACCACCCCCGTTCAGCCGGACCGTGCCTGCGGCAGACAGGTTTAGTATTGACGCAACGGGCCACCCCCTTTTCGCCTTTGCAGGCGTCTTCGAACGTCAGCACTGACGAGCCGGGGGAATGGTTGATAAGGCATGATAAATCCCGTACGATTAACAATAGGCCCAAGCGATTTTCGTGGAGGAACGAACCATGCTCAAGACAGCCATGGTACAGATGACCATACAGGACGGCGATGTAAACAGGAACCTGGCCGAAGCCGGGCGTATGATAAAAGAGGCGGCTTCAGGAGGCGCCGAGGTGGTGTGCCTGCCTGAAATGTGGCCGACCGGGTTCGATTACTCCTCTGTCCTGAAAGAAGCCGAACCTGTTCCGGGGAAGTTTTCCGAGTTTTTATCACAACAGGCTTCAGAGAATAATATATGTTTAATCGGCGGCAGTGTGCCCGAGCGGGAGGCCGGCAGTGTGTACAATACGGCCCTTGTCTACGGCAGCGACGGCCTGCTCCTTGCCTCATACCGGAAGATTCATCTTTTTACCCTGATGAAAGAGCATAAGTACCTTGCAGGAGGGCATATCCTTTCCACATTCAACCTGTCGGATACTACCGCCGGCCTGCTTATCTGTTACGATATACGATTCCCCGAACTGACCCGGGCTCTGACTGCCGCGGGGGCAAAGATTTTCTTTCATCCGGCGGAGTTTCCGCATCCACGGTTGCACCATTGGAGGACCCTCATCCAGGCACGGGCTATTGAAAACCAGGCGTGGATGGTCAGCACCAACAGGGTAGGCCCGGGGGGAAACAATATGTTCTTCGGGCACAGTATGATAGTGGACCCCTGGGGTGAAGTCGTTGTGGAGGGAGGAGAAGAAGAAGGTATCATCAGCTTTTCCATTGATCTTTCCAAAACGGATACGGTGCGGTCATCCCTGACCGCCCTGGACGATATCAGACACGATATCTTTAACCTGCATCCCCGTACGTAAGAAACCATACAGGTATGATGAAATGTCGGTCTTCCGCTATTCTTGTTCGAGGAGGTAGAGGAGAAGAAAGGTTTCGATGGTTCGATGAGGACCCTCTTCGTCGGCGAGCCTGCGCTGCTCGGCGTTGAGTTTACGCTGTTCAAAAAAACTGTACATCTTCCGGGGATCCGCGTTATCCAGATCGGGATAAAAATGTTTTTTTCCGAGTACCGATTCCACTTTTTTCCTGTTGAGGAGATGAAGGTTCTGGGTCTGCATGTACTCTCTCAGGCTCCGTATTTCCTCGAAGGTCAGGTTGAACAAAAATTCCTCCAGAGCCTCGAAGATATCCTCCCGGGATTCTTTTTCTTTAAGAAAGAGAAACCATACCGAATCTATTTCCTTTGCCATTTGATGCAGCTCGGTCAGACCCATAAGGCTGCCGTACACGGGGCATACTTTTTTACGGGCAAACCACAGGGATGTGAGAATGGGGGCATAATCGGTTATCTCCCTGCCCAGCCTGTATTCCCAGGTATTGATAAGCAGGAGGGCCGCTTTTTTCCTGATGTCGATGGGAATTTCCGAATCTGATACGATAGAAAGAAAAACCTCCTCACTCATGAGAGAAAAAATGCACACGGTAATCTGCCGGTTCAGGGCGGGGATGAATTTTCTCAAACGTATCGAGGAATCGGCATTATATTTCAGCATGGATAAAAAATTGATCTTTGCGGCTATGAAACTTCTGCCAAGCACGGCTTTCGTAGGTATATAAAGAGTATGATCGGAAAGATCAAGAGAGAGTACCCGGTCGATGAGTGTTTCCATTGTACGGGTGGTTTTTCCGATTTTAGCTGTTCCGAATACGGAGGGATATCGAGATATGGCGTTGGAAAGGTTTTCGAGAAGATCCAGGTTTTCGGTAATCGCCCGGACCTGGTAGGGTTTTCTATTTTCCAATACCGAGACAAAGCTGTTGATGATTTCCCTTTCATGCTCGGTCAATGGTTTGAACGGTATCACATCCACCTCGTTGTTTTCATAATACAAGGTGCTAGACTATCATGTTTACAGAGGTGCTACAACTACCGTGGTCATTTTGCCGTTTTTTAATTCAATCGGGATAAAAGCCGGGTCGGTGCAGGTGCAGGGGTTGAACCGGTCAGCCCCTAGGAGATTTGATTTGACCGGCACCCGGTCTCCCGGGGATATAAAGGTATCGAAGCCACCGAGAAGGCCTAGGAGTTCGTCGATGGCCTCAGCCAGGCCCTCCGAGTAGTCGGCCCGTTTCCGTAATGCCACGTCCGTGCATTGGACATCTTTACCGGCCAGGTTTCCACCTAACACTCCACCCGCTTCGCCGACCCGGCTGCTTCTTCCAGTAACGGGGCTATGTCCAGTTTTTCAAAGGATTCCCGAAGTTGTTCGGCAATGGGATGAATGAGGGGATGTTTCGGCGCAAAAAGAGTACAGCAGTCGGGGTAGGGGAGAATGGATGTCTCATAGGTGCCTATTTCCCTCGACAGATCCATTATTTCTTCCTTGTCCAAACCTATAAGGGGCCTGAAGACGGGAATAGTGCTGAATGCGTTTGTAAAAGCGAGACTTTCCAGGGTTTGACTGGCGACCTGGCTGAGTGATTCCCCGGTAATCAGACAGCCCGCGCCGGATCTACGGGCTATACCCTCGGAGGTTTTCATCATACACGCCCGAAGAAGGAGGGTGTATTCAGGTTCATCGGCCCTTTCCATGATGCGGTGTTGAACCGGCGTAAAGTTAACCGTAACAAGATCCATACCGCATATCGCCGGGGAGATAATACCGGCCAGCCGCCGAACTTTATCCAGGGATTCTTCCGAGGTATAGGGATAGGTATGATAGTATACCCCGTCTACGGTCATTCCTCTCTTTGCCATCATATACCCGGCCACCGGCGAATCGATGCCCCCGGAGAGAAGGAGCAGTCCTTTACCGGCCGTTCCCACAGGCAATCCCCCCGGCCCCTTGCGGTCCCGGGTGTACAGGTAAGCGGCGTCGTGGCGGATTTCTATGTGAATTGTAACATCCGGTTGATGCAGGTCGACCCTGGATCCGGGGAACTCCTCCAGGATATAGTCACCCAGGGTACAGGCGATGTCATAACTCCTCACGGGGAAGTTTTTATCCGCCCTTCTTGGAATTATCTTAAAACTCGCCCTACCATCCGGCGATTCTTGCCTGAACAGCTCCGCCGCACGTTTACACAGGGCCTCCATATTCTTCTCTTCTCTAGAGGCTCTGGCATAGCCCTTTATGCCGAAGGTGTGTTCGAGCACTTCCTCGGTTATCCCGGCGTCGTCTTCCCCGGTTTCCAGGAAGAATCTACCGGCCCCTCCCCTGACGGCCCAATCGGGGTGATTACGTGTGATATTCTCTTTTAGGGTCCGTTCGAAAAATGTTCTGTTTCTCCCTTTTAACGACAGTTCGCCGACTCGTATCATATACATCTATTAAACCTCATGCCGATTACATTCTTATCTGCTCCAGGAAGGAGCAGAAAGCCCGGATATCATCCAGGGTTGTAGTATATCCGGTAGACACCCGTATTGCCGACAGGGCCGTCTTCTCATCAATGCCGGGTATGTTCATGATTCCGGGGCGTTTTTTTACGTTCGCGGAACAGGCTGAACCGGTGGAAACGGCAAATCCGCCGTCGCTCGACATCCGCACCAGGACTTCGCCGGGGAGAGGCGGGCGGGAAAGAAGAAGAATAAAGGGTGAAAAGAGATCCGGTGATCGTTCCGCCTCTTCGGGTAAAATAAAAATATCTTCCGCGGTGGAAAGCCTCTGTACCATGTAAGATTTAAGCTCCGCTGCTTTTTTTGCCCGCGCGCTTAACTGTAACCGGGCTTTTTCCATGGCCAAGGACATGCCGTGAATGGCGGGAAGATTCTCCGTCCCGTGTCGGCGTCGACCTTCCTGCCCCCCGCCGCGGAACAGGAACTCGGTTTCTTTTGAACAGTACAGCAGCCCCACTCCCCGTGGTCCTGAAAATTTATGGGCGGAGATACTTGCCGAGTCGACACCCAGTGACGACGGATTGAAGGGTATCTTTCCAAAAGCCTGGACAGCATCACAGTGTACATGTATATGTCGTTTCCCCCTCCGTTCAAAGGATCGGATCCTCTTCACGATGTCGGCTATAGGCTGGATAGCCCCGGTCTCGTTATTCACTGCCATAATACAAACCATGCAGGTATCGGGAGAAAGGAGGGCTTCCACGGCCTCGGGAGTGATTATACCCGCGGAATCGGCACCGACGGTGTCCACCGTCCATCCGAAGTGAGTAAGCCCGGATACCGGTTCCGCGCAGGAAGGGTGCTCAATATGTGAAACCAGGACCCGGCCGGCGGCCTGTCTGTTCAGGAGGCTGAAGACAATCATATTGTTTGATTCCGTACCCCCGGATGTAAAGATGATTGTACCCGGAGGGACCCCTAATGCATCGGCGCAGCGTTTTCTGGCAGTTTCCAGCAGGTTAAAGGCCCTTCGCCCGGCGGCATGTTTAGATGAAGGATTTGCGAATACGGAAAGGGCTGTCTCACGGGTCGCTTCAGTAACGACGGGATCGGGTTCCGCGGTTGCAGCCCAGTCCAGGTATACAAGACTCATGGCTGTATGATACGGCAGACAGGGTTGGTGATGCAAGGCGGCAAGGGCATACGGAAGCTCTGTTACCCGGGATAGCCGTCAGATGTGTGTTTTTTCTATATAGGATTTTGCTTGATAAAATCGGAAATTATGTGTAATCTGGTAGTTGTTATGAATGCAAATACTCCATGTTCCGATGAAATTATAGAAATATTCGCTGAAAAACTGAAAGTGTGCGGCCATCCTGTCCGATTAAAGCTTCTCTGCCTGATCGAAAAAGAGAATTCCTGTGTCACCGAACTGTGGCAATGCCTGGAACAGTCACAACCGGTGGTTTCTCAGCACCTGGCGGTACTGAAAAATAAAGGCATCGTGAGTTCCACGGTCCGGGGAAACAAGAGAATCTACTCCGTAATAGACCCCTTCGTAAAGGACATTATTCGGTCGATGGAAGGCTCCTGAGGGATAATAACAGAGGGTATTCAATCTTTTCCGTTGTATACCTCCTCAGGGGTAGATAGAATCCCACTGGATGCCGGTGAAATAATCCAGGGCTATGAGTATCGAGGTGAATACGCCGACGATGGAGGTAATCCACCCGGTGGTAACGAGAAATTGTTTGACGGCCTTATCCGTCTTGTAAAGGGGGTTCCTCTCCACCAGGATAACCGTGTCCGGGGGGACCAGGGTTTCAAAGCCCACATTCTGTTTATACCCCGATTCCTGTATAAAGAATATCCCGTTAGGGTCTCCCTGGGTATCGTCTATGCCGCCGGCCGCCAGAATGTAATCCCGCACGGTGTTGCCGCTTTTATAGGGAAATGAACCCGGTGTTTCCACCTGGCCTGAAACGAAGACCTGGAGGTTGATAATGGGAATAAGGATATAGTCTCCCGGTTTAAGTTCTATATCCAGGCTATAGTCCCGGCTTTCCCAGAGTTTCTCCATCTCCGGGTGCAGAACCTCGCCCGTTGCTCTTCTCTTGATCTCCGCGTCTTCCATGATGGCGAAGGGGGTAGGCCCTCCCACCTGGTCCAGTACCGCCAGGAGACTTATGCCGGAGTAGTAAGGAAGCTCGAACCGGTATGAATTAACCGGTGTTTGCAGGGGTTCCGTGCCGGAAATTCTTTTTCCGTAGACGGCACCTTCAATGGTTATCATCTCGCTGTTTTCTGTAGTGGAACGAACATAAATACGGTCTCCGTGCTGCGGTTTGAATTCCCTTGCCTTCTTAATGTCCCTGGTAATCGTGGCCTGTTTGCCCGATTCGTCTATCCGCTGGATCTCTATGGCACTGGTATCGGCCCCGGGAAGGAATTCGCCGGCCAGATTAAAAAGGGTATCCAGTTCTTCCCCCGGGATAAGTTCATAGGTGCCCGGGTAACGTACCATCCCTTCGATATGAACGACGATTTCCGCCGGAGGCACAAAGATAATGTCTCCCGGCTGGAGAAAGGGATTTGCCTCGAAGTCGGCTTCCTTATAATAGCGGGATATATCCAGAATCCTGGTTTCACCGTTTCTACGCAACTCGATGCTTCGATAACTGGCGAAGGGCCTGAAGCCGTTGGCCCGGGCAATGGCATCCAGCACGTGCATGAGGGGGGTGGCAACGATATACCCGGGGGTTCCGACGCCTCCGTAGAGGAATACATTAAAACGTGCCGGGGTGGTCAAGCTGAAATTGACGTATTGCACCGGGATGAGGTTCCTTATCTCGCGGTTTACATAGTCCTGTATCTCCGGGAGGCTCATCCCCCGAACGTCCACCTTGCCGATGTAGGGGAGAGTAAAGGTGTAGTCCATCTGCAGTTGGACGTTGTACGTGGTAATTAATTCCTGGGAATCTTCCCCCAGGACCCCGGTGTTTACGGTCAGGGTAAAAATATCGCCCGGCGTAAGCTTGTAATCGGCCAGGCTCAGTACATCCAGGGCGTAATCAGGATAGGCGCTGCGGGATGCCTCGGTACCCGTGTGGGGCTGCACATGCGAAAAAATGTCCGCCTGCAGGCCGAAGCCTGGGGCCTCGGGTTCCGTCTGCTGATTATCACCTTCGGTGGTATCCTGGGCCATTACAGGAAACATAATAAAACACAATGCGAAATATATCAGGATCTTTTTCATAGCCCATAGTACCAGAGGTAAAAAATTATAGTCAACTATGGAGAAAGGAATTTAAAACCCGGCAGAGGTATGTCCACCGGCATAACCCTGGAGGACACGGCGCCTTTGTGGTATAGTGCCGTACTATGGATATAATATGCGAACTGAATTTTACACCTCCGCCTTCGGTAAGCAGAATCGTGGTGTATTCACCGGCGGATGTTCTTTCAGGACCGGGGAAGGTCCTGTATGTATTCGACTCCAACACCCGGCCCCTCTTTTCGGAACACTCGGGTAATCCTTGCATTGTTCTTCCTCCGGGCGAAGCGGAGAAGAACCTGGCGTCGGTAGAATGCATTCTCAAGGCCGCCGTCGATCGGCACCTGACCAGGGGAGGTGTTATGGCGGGAGTCGGCGGCGGGGTCGTCTGCGATATGGCGGCCTTTGCCGCCTCGGTGTATATGCGGGGCTGTCACCTGATACTCATACCCACCACTCTCCTTGCCATGGTAGACGCGGCGGTCGGCGGAAAGACCGGTGTTGATTTTGAAGGGTATAAAAACCTGGCCGGTTCGTTCTATCCGGCGGAGGAGGTTAGGATATGCCTGCCGCTTTTAAAAAGCCTGCCGGCAGACGAATATATCAACGGCCTGGCGGAGGTGGTCAAGTACGCCCTACTGGGTGAGGGGACCATACAGGGGCTCCTCGAAACCCGGTGGAAGGATATACTGTCGATGAAACCGGATGTCCTGGAAGAGATTATTGTATCCTCCGTCCGGATGAAGGCGGAATATATCCGGAAGGATCCGCTGGAAAGAGGAATCAGGGCCCATCTCAACTTCGGCCATACCTTTGCCCATGCCCTCGAGGCTTCCGGCGGGTTCAAAGACTGGTCCCACGGCCGGGCGGTGGCGTGGGGCATGGTAAAGGCGCTGAAGCTGGGGAATATTCTGGGTATCACACCGGATGCGTATCTCCGCTATGCCGGGGAACTCATTAAAAAGTGCGGTTTTGAGACGGAGATACAGATCTCCGAAGAACGGCGAAAGGACCTGATAAAGGCCATGCGACATGACAAGAAAAATACCTCTGAAGGTCTCTCCTTTGTGCTTCAGAAGGATCTTGGGCAAACATGTGTAAAAATAGTTGACGAATCCACGGTATATGATGTGATGGATTAGATCAGGGGAGGCTACTCCTCGAGAATGGAAGTCAGGTAACGGTACCGCTCATTGATTGTTGAAATGAGCTCGTGGTTTTTCTGTATATCTATCTCATCCGAGAGAAACTCCAGGCTGTCCAGGCTTCTTTCCGCGGCCGTGTGGAATCCCCGGACACTGGTAAACCAGTAGGTGCCGTTCATATCATGCTCGAGGGTGAGGAATCCGAGAATTTTCTTCTTGCCGTGTCGCCTGCACAGTGACATTAGTCGATCAACATAAGAAATCAGGCCGTTCAGTGATTCCGAGGGTTTGAAATTTCCCTCCGGAGGTCGCATTATGGGTTCCTTCGGCATATCGAGATACTGGGCTACCTTGAGTATTCCCGACAGTCGGTATCCGGAAAGAATACTGTAATCCCTGTAGATAATTTTCCCTTTGAGCTTGTTGTACATGGAAAGGTGCTGTTTGGGCAGATCGGGGATGAGGGGTTTTAATTCTTCCCATGGGAGGATGACGAGTTTCTTACCCTTGAGAAGGACGATCTCGAAGAACCTCCCGGCGATTTTAATCCGGTTGGTGGTGTCCCGCCGTTCTTCTTTGCGTCCTTCTCCGCGTTTTTCCGACGGTACCAGGTTCGATGCCAGTTCCGGCGATATCCGGGGGAGCCATTCCTTTTTCAGCGGTGAAACCGACCGGGCGAACATCCGCGATGTGCGAACGAGTTCCCCCGCCACAATGTACCTGGGTGTTTCCCGGAACATGACCGATCCGGGATGAATGTGTATTTTATCGGCCCACAGGCTTCTGTAAACACCCCTTCCGCTCCTTGTACAGACAAACTGGATAAGGCCCGTTGAAACGGCGCAGAGATAATCGGCGTGTGTGCCCCCTGAGCCGACGGTATACCCGAGATCATGAACAATATCCAGCAGTTGTTCCCGGATGTTCCATATCTCCTGCATTGTCCTCAGGTCGAGGTAATAGGTATTGCAGAAGGCCTCTTTGTCGAGCTGTTTCTGGAAACGGGAAAGCAGGATGAGGTAGGAGACGAAATCGCCGTTCGGATCCCGGAAACTATGGTGAGCCCTGCGGGCTTCCACTTCCTCGCCCTGCGGAAGGAGAAAAGGTGTGCCGGTCGAGAGAAAAGCCGCAGCGGTGACTGTTTCTTCCAGGACCTCGGGATACGAACGTATTGCTTCCACGATCATCCGGGAAAGCCGCGGTACCAGCGGAAAGGCGGCCATCATCTTTCCGATTGCGGAAAGCCGGCGTTCATCATCCAGTGCCTGCAGCAGATACAATGTATCCACCGCCCCCCGGATACCCTTGTTTCCCGGGGAGGAGATAAAATCGAAGGTTTCGAAGTCGGTTATGCCGAGTTCCGCCATCCTGAGAACGACTTCCGATAGGTCGGTGCGGTAAATCTCCTCCGTTGTATAGAGGGGACGTCCCTCGAAGTCACGTTTTGAATAGAGACGGTAACATTCTCCCGGTCGGGTTCTGCCCGCGCGGCCGCGGCGTTGATTACACGAAGCCCGGGAAACCGGGCACTCGACCAGCGATTCAGTAAAGGTCCGAGGATTGTAGTTGTTTATCTTGGCGTTTCCCGAGTCGATGACCGCGGTAACACCGTCGATGGTAATGCTTGTTTCCGCGATATTTGTTGCAACGACAACCTTGGTTTTTCCCTCCGGGGGAGGATCAAAGACCCTTTCCTGTTCTTCCCAACT
The DNA here is from genome assembly GCA_964410865.1 of uncultured Spirochaetales bacterium. GTDB lineage: Bacteria > Spirochaetota > Spirochaetia > JAFGDJ01 > JAFGDJ01 > JAFGDJ01. The sequence continues at coordinate 84,596 of CAYPIQ010000003.1, forward strand.
GAGCCGGCCGTAGAGAGGCAGGATGTGCAGGGACCGGTGTTCGACCGCGGCATAGAGCCTTCGAATACATTCTTTTATCTGTTTTTCTCCGGAGAGAAAGATGAGAATGTCCCCGGCTTTTTTCTTCCGTATTCTATCTTTCACGATTTCCACGATTTTATGGAACATTGCCTCTTCGTCGTTTTCGGTTTTCGGAGGAAGATACCGGGTGTCGATGGGGTATACGGGGGTGTCGATGTGGATTATCCGGCTTCCGTCGAAATATTCCGCGAATATTTCGGCATTAATAGTTGCGGAAGATACGATGACCTTGAAGTCAGGCCGGGCTTCGAGGATTCTTTTCAGCAGTCCGAGAATAAAATCGATATTGAGGCTTCGCTCGTGGGCTTCGTCTACCAGGATAACCGAATATCGGCTTAAAAGATTATCCGCCTTCAGCTCCTGCAGCAGAATGCCGTCGGTCATGATCTTGACCTTCGTTTCCGGTCCGGTCATGTCTTCAAAACGTATTTTATAACCCGCCGTCTGCCCCAAATCGCAGCCTATCTGTTTTGCGATGTAGCGGCTCACGGACACGGCGGCGATTCTCCTGGGCTGTGTAACGCCGATAACTCCGTTTTTAGAATATCCCGCTTCATGTAGGATGAGCGGAAGCTGGGTTGTTTTTCCGGAACCCGTGGGGCTTTCAACGACCAGTACTCTGCAGTCCCTAAGGGCGGAAATTATTTTATCTTTTTGCTGATATACGGGAAGGTCTTGAGGTCTCACAAGGGGAGTATACCATACATCCATGGGTGTGTCTGCCGGTTCATTGAACACCGGGCGGGATTTGTTGAAAAGCAATCGGGAGAGCGAATCATCTTCGAAAACGATCATTTTATCTGCCTCGTACCCTTCCGGGCTGTCTGTCCCTTCGAGACCATGCTGCTGCCGGAGGATTATATTCGGAGCCTTTTGGAAATGTCCGGGGGACAAACTGCGTCACTTGCCGACGCTCTCAAGCGAAGTACGATAATGTACGACAATCTGTTCAGGATTACCTTTCCCTGGCGACATTACCGCCGACACGGCCGCGGAGACCCTGAGATCACTGCCGAAACAGCTCTGGAACAAACAGGGCACCGGGAAGTAACACGGGGATACCTACATCTTTAATACATCGACCTGTGCTTTTACCGTTCCTCCCTTTCCCCCCAGGTCGATAATAACATGCCACACGTCCTTGTTCTGCACACGGAATTCTCTCCCCGGTGGTTCCGACTTTCCCCCCGGGGTATTGCCGAAGGGTTTTCCCATTCTGTATTTCTGGTACTGAAGTGTGTCGAGAAGCCGGACATTGGCCTTGCGATCGATCCTGACCTTGATAATATTTTCGGGACCCGCGTGAACCTGGTAATGCAGATAATTCATTGAATCCACCTCCCCCGGACGGTTTTCTTAAAAAATACCCAGCCGGCAGCCACGTGTCTTGAAGTCAAGGGCGTCCACCGCCGCACCGGCTTTCAAACGGGAGACGCCGCAGGAGGCTGCGCATGCCCATAGATCAGGGCAGGTTACCGTTCTGTCCACGGCGGCTTCCCGAATGCAGTCTTTCAATGCTTCCGGAATATCGCCGATCTCCTTTTCCCCGGGTTCCCAGCCGAAAAAACCCAGTTGGCATTTGTTGATCTTTACCCCCATGGAGTCTACCCGGCTGCGGGCGTCTTCGCCGCCGATACCTGCCGATTTTGCCGCGGAGAGCAGGTCCCTGCAGCTGATAAAGCCGTTGGTTATCGAGGCCTTCAATTTTTTATTGAAGATGTCTTCATTTTCCGCTGCCATAACAGCCTCCCCTCAAAGGATCAGTATTGTTGTCGTTCTTCCCGTAGAGAGATATAATTTTTTATTTTTTCGAGATCGGCGGGTTTCCCTGAAAGGATGATTCCATCGGTTTTGACCCGCTTGATAAGTTTGCCGTAATCGGGGGCGCCGCCGGACAAATACTCGAGATTGTATCCGCAGGAATAGAGTACTGCATGGGCCGCGGCCATGTCCCAGATATAGCACGAAGCCTGGACGGAGGCGGTGATCTCGGGATATAGAAGCGGCGAAACAAGGTGAAGGACGGCGCTTCCCGCCGTACGAACTTTTCCGGGGAAACGGTAGAAATTCACCTTCCTGTGGATCCGTGAGGATACCATGATCTGTTTTCGTTTTGATTCCGAATCATCTCCCGAATATATATCCATCTGCCGGCCGTTACATTCCGCTCTTTCCCCCGGTTCCAGGGTTATCAGTGTTTCCGCTTCGGTCAGGGTAGGCCATCGCGGAGCGTAGATAACGGCGCCGACGGGCAAAAACCCGGGACCTAGAATTCCAACTGCGATACACCAGCCCGGAAAACCCTGGCTGTATGCGTCGGTGCCGTCGATGGGGTCAAGGACAAAACAGAGGTTTTTGTCGGGAGTCGGAACATCCGTCTCCGATTCTTCGCTTATAATAAAGGACTCCGGGCTTATAGCACCGATGGTCCGGATGAGAATGTCGTTTATCCTTTGGTCCGCCTCGGTAATAATTGAGCCGTCATCCTTGTATTCACGTTTAATTCCCTTCTGAAGTCCGAGGGCCTCGGAGCCGCATTCGGTGACCGCCCGGACCAGGGTGTAGAAATTCATTCAGATTCGTTCTCCTTTGTCTATAAGGTATGCTACTGCTTCTTCCGGATCGGAGGTTACACGGACTTCATCTATAAAGGCGGTCTGCAAGAAGCCTTCTTTATCGAGTCGTTCAAGGAAATCTATCAGGGAATCGAAGATACCGTCGGTGTTCAAAAAGACAACGGGGTGGTGTATCAGACCGTGTCTGCGGAGGGTAAGCACCTCGAAGGCCTCATCGAGGGTTCCATACCCCCCGGGGAGGACGGCAAAACCGTCCGCCCGATCAATCATGTGTTTTTTTCTTTCGGCCAGGGAATCGGTAAGGATGAGCCGATCGCAGAGGGGAAATCGTCCTTCACTTCCCCGTAGATGGGACGGAATGACTCCGTATACATAACCGTTTTTCTCTTTGACGGCCTTTGCCACCGTCCCCATTAAACCGACACACCCTCCGCCGAAGATAAGCCGGCAGTCGTGTGCAACCAGGGCGCGGCCGAAGGCTTTACCGGCTTCATGGTAAGAAGGAGGGATGGTATCACTGGATGCGCAAAAGACACAGATATGGTTCAAGCACGGCTCCCGTTGGATGAGATTATACAGGATTCGTTGCTGTTATTCCAGCACGTGGTGCAAACCCGGGGTTTCTATAATTGTCTTGGGTGTAATTTCTGGATAAGGATTCCTGTTATTATTAGAGTAAGCCCGATTAAGGTGGAAGGCACAATATCTTCACCGAGTACGAAATGAATAAAAACAAGAGAAATGAAGGGTGATAAAAAGAGAAAATTCGAGATCAATGCTGCGGATTCAGTATATTCCAGGGCTTTTGACCATATGAGAAATGTTATACCCATTTCGAAGAGACCGATATAGAGACAAGCGGCCAGCCCCTTCGAATCCGGAAGGGCAATACCCCCCGTTACAAGTAGGAAGAGAGCGGTGTACAGGGTCCCTGAAAGTAATGAAAAGAACAGCAGAGAAGTTTTGTCTCCCCGGTAGTTTCGATTGAGTATCCAGTAGGTGCTCCAGAAAAGCGAACTGACCAGGGCAAGGAGTGTTCCCGGGATGCTGTTGAAGTGGATCCCGGAAATTTTACCGTGGGAAGAAACAACCCATGCGCCTGAAAAACATACCGCCATGGAGATGACGTCTCTTAGCTCGAGACGCTCTGAAAGGAATAGAGCCGAAAGCAGTACGAGAACCACCGGCCATGTAAAATTGAGGGGCTGGGCTTCCTGGGCGGGGAGCAGAGAATAGGCCTTGAATAGAACAAGATAGTACAGAAACGGATTTATCACCCCCAGAGCCGCTCCGAGGGGCAGGACTTGCCGGATATTCCTGACAGGCTCTTTTCTAAGGCAGAGAATAAGGCCCAGGGACAGTGAAGCGAACAGAGCGGAAAAAAACAGCAGCACGGGCGGGGGCATATGGCGAAGACCAATCTTGAAAGCCGTGGCAACTGTGGACCAGAGTAAAACAACGACAGATGTGGAGATATACGCTTTGCGCTGGTTTGTGGTCACCCTGTAGAAATCCTCCGAGTTGTTCTTCCCAGGTCGGCCGGTTCCTTACCTCCGAGTAGTGCGCGGACCCTGCTTTTCACAGGTCCCGGTCAATTGCAGGCCATCGTATACCTTCTCGACAATGTTTTCAATCGTCTCTTCTTTCCGTACGACCTAGGAACCTGCGGCGGCCGGGAATTCCGCCGGCTATTTTCATGATATGGACGGCGAAGTACCAGATTAAGGAAGAGACGGATCTACCCTCTCGAGCCCGGTAATAGTCGGTCGCTGGAAAAATAATCTCAATACACGGTGTACCAGGGTATACACCTATCCTCTCCGTCAGCCTTTAGAATCTAACAACTTCCTTATTTCATTATAACCGTTTTTCGAACCTTGGGCGGCATTCTTGATAGCGCTGATACACCTGCGCAGGTTGCCGTCGTACAGCCGGTATATCTCCTCAAAGAGTTCAATGTTATTGTTATACAGTGAATAAAGCGAAAGAAACGCATTGTTTATCGGCAGATCCGGGACACCGCGGTACGCATTCGTACGATAGAGAGTATCGTAGTGTTCTCTCATTTGTTCTTTGAATTCCTCCAGTTCCGCCCGTTTTCTTTCCTCCATGTCCGCCGGTTGCCTGAGGTAAAGATCATGGAGGCGATTCTTGAGTTTTTCCAGTTCTTTCAGGAAGGTTTCCCGGTCCGCTTCCCGGGCAAAGATGGTTGTGTATTCTCGTGAGCCGGCCCCGTAACGATCGGCGATATAATGTTTTGCCCCGGTATCTCCCACAAAGGTGGCAAAACTTTCATTGAAATCTCCCTGCCCTTTGAGAAACAGGGTTGCGTGTGCCTGTTCATGGATAATAAGATTTGCTATCCGGTACGCCGAGTAGTTTTCCATGTATGAATAAAGCGGGTCCGTCAGGTATCCGAGGGTGCTGAAGGCGTCCACCTCCCGGACCCATACGTCGTATCCGCGTTTTTCGAGCCGGGCGGCTTCTTTCAATGCGTCATCCTTTTCATAGAAGCCCTTGTACGGCATATCTCCAACCAGGGGATAGGACCAGCAGTACGGTTCAAAGGAATATTTTTTAGTGGCTGAGACCACGCAGGCCAGGAAATCTCTGTCAATTTTTACGTATCGGGAATAATTCCTGTTATTTTCCAGGCCGAGTTCCTTCAACGCAAAGTCGGAAATATCATTGACCCGCCGTAGAAAGTTCCGGGTTGATTCAGGAGTTTTTGAGTCCAGGAGAAGTTCCTGATTATCTACCGCTCTGCCCGTATACCTCAGGAGATATGAACCCTGTTTTAGAAAATAACATCCCTGCAACATCATCAATCCTCCCAGGATGGGGAGCAATGTAATCCTGCACATTTTCATACAAAAAAATATAGTTAGTTTTCCGAAAGCGGCCAAGGTTTTTTAGAAGGTTTTTTAGAAGCCGAGATCTTGATTTATAAGTACTACCTTTATACGACCGGCGGGAAAAGCCTTTTCTGTAATAGTCCATACATTGCATATCCGGTCTTTGCTCGAGCAGTCGCTGCATTCGGCTGTGGATACGCAGGGAGTGGACAAGCCGAAACGGGCGGCATTTACCGGGGCCGCGTAGTATTTCGTCCGTTCCATGGCGGCGTCTAGGTCCCGGGTGATCTTGTTTCTCCCGATAAGCAGCACCACGTGTTTCGGTCCGAAGGTGATAGCTCCTACCCGGTTTCCGATCATGTCCAGGTTAACAAGTAGACCGTCTTCAGTAACTGCGTTTGCTCCGGTAAAAAAGAGATCGGTTAGAAGAGCCTTCCGACGGCGTTCGATCTGCAGGTCAAAAGACATGCCTTCCCCGTCAATTTCTATAACCTCTAGGCCGTCTTTATTCCTGAAATAGTCGAGAATGCCCGTGGATAGAACTGTGAGCGAATCTCCCCAGGAAACCGTATGGACGTCGAGTCCGGGGACAATCTTATCAATGACCAGTTGTTCCGCTTCTTCCAGGGTTTCGGTAAGATAGACTTGGAAGCGGTTCTTTTTAAGCGCTTCGGCACAGGTTTCACATTTTTTCTTCCAGTACGACTGAATTGCACCATGCATATAGATCTTCCCTTGCGTAGTTTTATTACAGGTTTTCCGATATTATACGGTAATTACCGCATATTCTTCCTTAAGGTAGGTTGTAAAGGGGACCCCCATATATTTAACGTCCACCCCGAGTTCCTCGAGGCTCTCGGAAACGCCGTACATATCGGAACATGCCTTGCACGCTTCCAGGACAACCCCTGCTTCACGCATCTCCTTGAGACCGTTCCGTATATCTTCGTCCCCGGCGGCTAGTTTTGCCGAAGGTCCCCAGATGATGAGCACGACGTTTTTCCACCATCCTCTTACCTTCGAGTTTTTTGTATACATGAATACCATCTCGAAGGCAGTATCCTTGTCATCGCTGGTCCACAGGACGACGAGAGTGTCTTTCTCCATTTCTTTCTCCTTTTCCTATAATATTCTAACGGCTTTTACGCCGGATTATGCAAGAGAACGGATCCGTAATTCGGTGGAACCGGCTTCCAGGAGACGAACCACTAGGTTCGGTATATACCTTTTCGAGAGCCTTTTTCCCCCGGTGGTCGTAATGCCGGTGGTACCGTGCAGGACCTCCGTATATGACGGTGGAAGCCGCTTATCTCAAATAATCGCCGCCCCGTTCTTTGTATACTCGAATAAAATTTTCTATGGATCGGTTATAGCCGGATTCAATATCATCCGGAAAATAACATGCCGGAAGTTCACCCGCCCTTCTGTGAGAGGCTATACATTCGCAGCAGTACCCCTTTTTTGAACACGGGTATGTACAGTTGCATGATGCCTTATTCTTTTCTATTGAACACGTCTTCATAAGCCCCCCTGGTCCTTTGTAATGCACGTGCTATGAATACAGTACCACAAGCGAAAGGAAATGGAAAGGAGTTCCTAGTGTTTACGCCCGTGGACCTGGAATCTCTTGCCCTTTCTCAAGAACTGTAGGGTGATGCTGCAAACCTTGTATCCACCGGGGCTCCGAATTCTTCGCTGTCGAAGAAACGGCGAATAATATGCCGGTCGGATTCAAAGGCCATATCGGGCAGGGATTCGGATCCGGCAATCCACCTGAGCTCATCGAGGTCGTCCCCCGGCTGCTCCGACCCGCCGGTAATCTCCGCCCGCAATACGATAACCAGGGTGTGGAGCGATGAGGAAATAAAATTGCTCACCACACTGAGAATCGAATTGAGTTTTACCTGGAGCCCCGTTTCTTCCAACACTTCGCGGTGGGCCGCGGACAGGTAGTTCTCGTTGAAATTGATGAATCCCCCGGGGAGAGACCATTTGCCGGCGAGTACCCTGCCGCAGCGTTTTCCGAGGAGAATGGAGCCTCCCTGTTCGATGAGAACGACGGCTCCCGGAGATGGGTTGAGATATTGAATAAAGCCGCATCTGCCGCAAACCGGTCGGTCGAGTCCTTCTACCCTTGCGGACCCGAGAGCAGTTCCGCAGCGGGGGCAGAATCGATGAATTTTACGATTTTCTTCTTCTGTATGGGGTTGAATAAAAAATTGCCTGGCATCCATTATTAACCACCTTTCACCGGTATAGTAGTTTATTATGTCCGGCGGGTTTAATACCCCGCTGCTTGCGGCGGGGTTGTTGATTCCACCGGCCGGGTCAATGACAGGGCGGTTGTCTCGACGGTCGGAAATCATCAGGGCTGACTCGAGCGACCTTCACCGGGGCACTAGGTGACTCCGGTGGTGTTTTTCAGCCTTACCGACCAGCGCTCCCCGATATTTTTCGTTTCTACGAGATTTCGTTTTTCCGCCGCCTGGATCAGTTTTTTGAACTTGTTATAACCGTACTTCTTGATATCGATATCTTTTTCTATAAGATTGTTGCTCACGGCGGAAAAGGCTACCCAGGTTGTTTTCTTCGATTGCGTGATCTCCTCGATGCCCTGGAGCAGTTCCCGGATTCCGTTGGGAAGCGATGATTCGTACGCCCTTTCTCTGTCCCCTTCTTTAAGGGCCAGAATAAAATCCTTTTCGGTCTGTTGAATAACGATATGCCCTTCCTCTGCAGCTTTTTGAACAAATTTTTTCCAGGATTTGAATCCGAGCCGGGATTCATCGAAATTTTCATTCAGCAGTTTCATGCGGACCTTTACGGCACCCATGGAGGTCGTGCGTTTTTGGGCATACATAATAGAAATTGCTTCCCGTAGAAGAGAGAAGGCTTCCTTTAGTGAGAGTTCCGTTTTTACCTCCCGGGCGGAGACGGATTCATCTTCGTCGGCGTCCGGGATGAGGTCGCGGTAATCCTTGTAATCATCGGCCAGCACCAGTAAATCTTCACTGGCACTCTGGGCATCACAAATAATGATTATGGTAAGGCCGTGTTTTCTAAGGCTTAACAGGAGAGGCCGGAAATCCGCGTCTCCGGCAACCAAAATAAGTTTGCGTATATGCGGCCACTGGTGGATGAGTTCGACGGCGTGGGTACTAAGCATGATATCGGTGCTGTTTTTCTTTGATTTGGGAACATGTATCAACTCGAAGGAGTTTTCCGCCAGGGCATCCGCCGTTTTCCGGACCGACGGTTTTGTCCAGTCTCCGTAGGCTGTGGCAATGGAAATTTTACCGAGAGCCCCCGCATACTCTATGAGACCGTTCACAAAGAGGCTGTCGGATCTCGGTGTTACGTTCTCGATATCCCATAGAATGGCCACGGATTCATCCATACTTGTATCTCCTTTCTGTAAGCCTACAGTGTATGATGCATTGCCCGAATACACAAGGGTGTTCGGCTTTAGATTACTGATTCTGCGGAGGGTTTAATCAAATACCAGTATGCATGTTTTCAAAGGGCATAGGTACTCCGGTGTTTCGATATTGATGTTGATATATGAATCATTTCTCAATTTTTTTAAAAGGAGCATGTCGTATGAATACAAGAGATACTGTAGCGGTTATTACAGGCGGGGGGAGCGGGATCGGAGAAGTAACCGCAAAGGTCCTGGCGGCAGAGGGTGTCAGTATCATGCTGGGAGATATCGAAGAATCACAGGTGTCAAGAGTTGCCGGGGAGATTACCGAAGAAGGAAGGGCGGCGTCCTTTGCCGTGTGCGATGTAACAAAGGAAGATGATACGGCAAAGCTCATGGACAAAGCCATGACTCAATTCGGGGCAATCAACTTCGTGATTCCCTGTGCCGGTGTTATACGCGATGCTCTGTTTATTTCTACAGATAAGGAAACAGGAAAGATCAAAAAGAGCATGAGCCTGGATCAGTGGAAAGCCGTCATCGACATTAATCTGACAGGAACATTCCTGACACTCCGGGAAGCCGCAGTGCGCATGGTAGACAACAGGTGCCCAGGTGTACTTTTTACGATTTCATCCATACAGAAACAGGGCGGGGTAGGGCAGCTCAACTATTCATCAACCAAGGCTGCCCTGGCACTGTGGCCCAAAATACTGGTCGGTGAATTCCAGATGAAACATATTCATAACATCCGGGTGGTATCCGTTGCTCCAGGTTATGTCGGTACCGCGATGGTGCGTAATATGAATCAGAAAGCCCTGGATGCCATTCTTTCGCAGGTTCATCTGAAGCGACTCATAGAGCCGGAAGAGGTAGCCCGGGCTATACTATCGATAATCCGAAACGACGCAATCAACGCCACCTGTGTAGAGATTACCGGGGGAATGATAAGCGGGATGATCGCAAAATAAACGGTATCCCGGATTAGTTGCTCATGCCGCCGCACGGCAACCGAAACGATGAAAATAGGCGGATACCGCTATTTTCGTATTAGTTGCTCATGCCGCGGCGCGGCAACCGAAACGATGAAAACAGCCGGGTGCGGCTATTCCGGTGCCGCTATTTTTGTAATAGAGGATCTGTAATGACGGCACTCCGCGAACTCCGAACCTTGACAGGGACCGGTTTTCCGCCTAGCTTGAATATATGAGACACGATACCGGTACCGATTTAGAAGCCCTGAACGAACTATCGGAAACCCTTGCCCACGTAGACGATCCATCATTGATACGAAGATTTTTTGAAAGCCTCCTTACACCGAGTGAATTACACGAGATGGGCTCCCGCTGGGCGCTTGTGAAGCTTATCGACGACGGGTGGAGCCAGAGGGCTATAGCCCAGGAACTGGGATTGAGCCTCTGCAAGATTACCCGGGGTTCCAGGGAACTGAAAAAAGAAAATTCCGCTTTTGCCCGGATGATAGAGATCAGCCGGAACATGGCGGGCACAAAGAAGACTAAATAACAGCGGAAAAAGGCTTGCAATCTTTGCTCCTTTTACTTAACATACGTATAGTAAAAGGAGCTTTCAATGGGATACGGTCCATTACATTGCAGGACCTACTATTCCTTTCTTTCAGGGTGTCTCTCTCCGGAGGACGTGTGTTCCTTCGCCGCTGCCGCCGGTTTCACTTGTGCCGGTATTACCGATATAAACGGTCTCTATGGTCTCCCGGTCTTTATCCGTGAGGCGGAGAGGGCAGGTATAAAACCGGTTGTCGGAGCGGTTATCGCACCGGCGGGGAGGCCGCTTTTTACCGCCTACAGCATGAACAGAACAGGGTTCGGCCGCCTCTGCGAACTGATCAGCACGGTGGCGGGGCTCCGGGAATACCGGGCGGAGGATGGTACCCTTGATCCCGTGGCCGACCTCGCGGAGCACGGCTGGGAGGGCTTGCGGATTGTTTCCGACGATCCGGCCGTTTTGGAAAGGCTTCGTCAAAGGCAGAAAAGGGACCTGTATGCCGGTTTGGTGTACGGGCGCCCCTTTGCCTCCCCGGTTCGCCGGGCCCGGGACCTCGACATAGAAGTTCTAGCCTACAACGATCTGGTCTATCTCCATGCGAAGGACCCTCCTTTCCTGAGACTGCTCCGGGCCATGGACAAAAATACCACCGTGGAAGAAATCCCTGTCTGTAGCCTCCCGGGAAAAGAAAGTTTCGCCGCCGGCGGGCAGGAGATGGAACGTTTCTTCTCCGCCGTTCCTCAGGCAATGACGAACGCCCGGAAACTGGCCGAGGAGTGCGGCGGCTCACCATTTACCGAAGGGTATGTTTTTCCACGCTTCCGGGACATGGATGAAGGGGAGGCTTACCGGCACCTGAAATACCTCTGCAACAACGGTATTCACCGGAGATACGGTGCCCCCAGGCGTGATGTCCTCCAACGGCTGGAGTACGAATTAGCGATCATCCGTGCCAGGGGCTTCGCCGGTTATTTTCTTGTGGTTCACGACATCACCTCCCGGTTCAGCAGGACCTGCGGCCGAGGCAGTTCCGCCTCCAGTATTGTCTCTTACCTTCTCGGGATAACCCATGTCGACCCCTTGGCCCACAATCTGTTCTTCGAGCGCTTTCTCAATATGGGGCGGAAGGACCCCCCCGATATCGATGTGGATTTCCCCTGGGACGAGCGGGAGAAGGCCCTTTCCTATGTCTTTGAAGCCTACCCGGGCCGTGCGGCCTTGGTGGCGGACCACATAACCTTCAGGCATCCTTCGGCCCTGCGGGAATCGGCCGGGGCCTTCGGCCTTGAAGAGGAGGAAATCGGCCGCCTTGTCCGGGACTATAGGCTCGGAAAAAACGATAATATACCGGGATACCTGCTCGATGCGGCTGACAGGCTCTACGGTATGCCCCGACACCTGGGCACGCATCCCGGCGGAGTTGTTATAACCCCCGGTCCCATCACCGGGTATACCCACCTGCAGACCTCGGGCACAGGTTTTCCGGTTATTGCCTGGGAAAAAGACGGTGCCGAAGACGCGGGGCTGGTCAAGATCGACCTGCTCGGAAACAGGTCTCTCGGCGTTCTACGGGATACCCTCGAAGCCGTGAATGCTAAAGGGTATGTGCACCTGACGTGGGAAGACTTCGACCCCATCGGCGACAAACGTACCCGGCAGGCGGTAGAGAGGGGGGACACCCTGGGAGTTTTCTATGTAGAATCGCCGGCAACCCGCCTGTTGCTGAAAAAAATGGGGCGGGGAGACTACGAACACCTGGTGGCGGCCAGTTCCATAATCCGGCCCGCTGCCAACCGGTTTATCGGTGAATACGTAAGGCGACTCAAAGGAGGGGCGTACAGGCCTCTTCATCCCCTGGTGGCGGATACCCTGGCGGAGACCTACGGTATCATGGTATACCAGGAAGACGTCGCCCGGGTGGCCATTGCCGGGGCCGGCTTTTCGCCCCGGGAGGCGGATTTTCTGAGAAAGGTGTTGTCCCGGAAGGACCGGAGCCGGCGGCTGCCCTCCTGGAGAGAACGTTTTCTCTCCGGGGCGGAGAAGCGGGGGATGGACCGGCAAAGCGCCCTTGAACTCTGGGAGGGCATTCTCTCCTTCGACGGTTATTCCTTCTGCAAGGCGCACAGCGCATCCTATGCCCTGGTATCCTACCGCCTCGCCTGGCTGAAGGTTCGATACCCCCTGGAATTCTTTACGGAAGTCATTAACAACGGCGGCGGATTTTACGGCCGGCAGGTATATGTCAACGCGGTCCGCCGGATGGGTTTCCCGGTCCTCGGGCCGGATATAAACAAGAGCGAGCTGAGGTATACCGTCGAGGACGGCCGGCTTCGGGTGGGCTTGTCGCAGCTCAAGGATATAAGCCGGGAATGCCTTCTCCGGCTGCTCCGCCGGCGGAAAGAAGGGGGACCCTTCTCCGATATTGAAGACTTTGGCCGCCGGGTTGCCGTCGACTTTGCCGATATACGGGTTCTTATCCGTTCCGGCTGTTTCGACGGCATCGCCGGGGGAAAGACCAGGCCGGAACTCTTCTGGGTGTACTATCACCGTGAAAGAAATGCTTCCTTTTTTCTGCCGCCCCCGCCGCCGGCCCTCGGTGATTATCCCCCTGCCGTAAGACTCGCGGACGAGGCAAAGACACTCAGCCTGATTATCTCGCGACATCCCCTCGATATATTTACCCGTCGGATTCGGAATCTCGAGCACAGGCGGGCCCTCAAGATTATCGATTCGAGATTGCTTTCGAATTCCGTCGGGCGGGAAGTGTGCCTGGCCGGAACCCTGGTGGCGGAGAAGGAGGCCCGGACAAAGGACCGGCGGTCTATGTGCTTCGTCAGTTTCGAGGACAGCTTTTCCATCTTCGAAACGGTTTTCTTTCCCGATATGTACAGGGATCTGTACGAAATCCTCGAAGGCGGCACGGCCTTTATTATCCGCGGCATAGTGGAGAACAACGGAGGGGCGATCCAGGTCAGGGTTCGGGATCTTATTCCCCTTAACCGCCGGAACGGTCTCCTGCAGAAGGAAGGCGTATCGGCAAGACGGGACACCGTTTTTCAGTAATACAACGATACTATATGAACCGGTTAGTCGGCATGCCAAAATACCCGCCGGTGATGCGTTAAGCTTGACAGGGGGCCTTTGCTTGAGTATGTTTTCTTTAGAATGGATAACAAACAACGACTGAGGATCTTTCACCTCTATCGGAAGGATGGAACGGCCCTTTTTCTCCATCCTTTTGGTAGTATTGATAAGGTGCAGGATATTCTCGATAAGACCGAGATTATTGGAAAATACGGAAAAGAACCCCGGGTGGAATCGCTGACCCTTTTCAGAAACGATCTTTACCGGATGATAGAAGCCGCGGTAAAGTCATGGATGGCTGAAAGAAAGTTTATTCCCAGGTTTCTCATTTCAACCGCCGTATTTCTTGTAGTGTACTTTATCCTTTCCTTTGTCGTGAGAGATCCCCTTCCAATGGTGGATGAGCTGGCGGGGGGGCTGGGCGCGGCCCTGGCGATGTATTTCTATCTCAGTAAACGGGGTCAGAGTTCGCGGCTTGCATCGGAATTAAGGATTAAACTGCGAACAAAGGTCGACAAGATCATCTTTGAACAGGACGAATTCGTCCTGGAGGTGGAGAAAATTCTCGAGGAGAACGAGGAATACAGTAAAGACATTATACTGAAAAAACTGGTGGAACCGGGAGAGGACAGCCTTACAATTCGTGAGAAAGAGGAAGCCTGGGAACTTCTTGGATACCTGGAAAAGAAATTCAAAAAGAAGGATCTAAAACAGCAGGAAAAAATTCTGCTCCGGCTCAGCCGGGGGAGCGGACAGGAAAAGGACTACGAACAACTTTCGCGCTGGTTCGAAACGCAGAAGATTGATATTCCTCTTTTTGCAGTGTATGCCCGGGTCAAGCGGAGCTACGAAAAAGTTCGCTGAAAGGCGGATTTACTCGACACGATTTAACTCCCGCATTTCTTCCTGAAGTTCCAGTGCTTCTTCAGCGGTCTGAAGAATCTCCATGGCCGGCTGAAAGGTGGGGTCCAACTGTAAGGTCGCTTCCCAGTACCTGATAGCCGTCCGAAGGTTTCCCTTCGCGTAGGCTTCCAGACCGGCGAGGTAGAGCTCTTCGACGCGTTTCTGCATGACGTAACGCCCTTCGTCCCCCAGCAGCAGTTTTGCCTCCAGGCTGAAACGGTCCGGGACTTCCACCTGGGTTGTCATATCGAGGGTGTAATTAATCGCAAGACTGATGTCGGTAAAGTCTACCGTACTACCCAGGGATATGCGGGGATTGGATCCCCGGTAGTAAAAACCTCCCTGGACGGCGAAGAAATCGGTTATTGTCAGATCCATGCCTACCGCCATATACCAGCCGGCAGCGGGAATCTCGGAGTAGAGAGTGAAGGGATAGTTGAAGTCGAAGGAAATCAGGAGGGGTCTGAGGGGCGAATACGCCAGCCCAACGGTTGCCACGGTAGGGAGCGGGTCTCCCAGGGCGGCAAAACCAAGGTTCTTTACTGCTGCACCGACGGAGAAGTTCCTGTTTCTTGATGCGTAAAATTTAAAGAGATCAAAACGAGTCAGTATACCTACATCCGCCATGGCTGAGAGTACCGACTGGTTTTCGTAGATGGAAGTCGGTATATGCCGGTACGCGGCTTTGAGGTTAGCCCCCAGGGCCAGACCGTAGAAGTAATAACTCGAAAAAAAGTTATAAGAGATATTGATTGTTGTTACGGTTTCGGAAGGGTACCCCTTGGCAATGGGGTTCCCCCACTGGTCGTACTCGGTAAAGGGGAGGTAGAGAAACTTGCTCCCGAACCCTAGGCCGAGATTATCGAATCGAATAGTATACAGGAGTCCTTCTATCTTCGAATCTCCGATCCAGTCGTTGTGGAGGATAGACAGTTCCGTATTTTCCAGTATGGATGTAGAAGCCGGGTTCGATTCCATAGATACCGCATCCATGGCAACTGCGGTATAGGCCGTACCCATGCTCTCATACTTGCCTCCGCCGGGAATAAGCAGGAGCTCAAAGGCAGTTAACCCGGTATTAACATCCCTGGAGCTTTCCGCGGCTCCCGATGCAGACCCGTAGTAATCGGAATATTCTATACCGAAGAGGGAGAAGGAGATACTCAGCAATACCAGGACGCTTATGTGTATTCGCATACTACATTCTCAATATACTACAGATAGGTCGGTTTTTCTACACCAGTAGTATCGGTAAAAAGGATGATCGGTATAACAGGACCTTTCCGAGGGAAACAAAAATGCCGATTATGTGATAGATTGGAATTATCTTTATGAGCGTGCCAGGCCGCCGCGCTTTATACATCCTTATTCTTCTCTTTTTTCTCGGTTCCGCAGGAATTGTAAGCGCTTCCGGCACCAAGGAGGATCCTATATCCCGGGCGGAAGCCCTTGTGGAGGAATTGAAGTATAACGAGGCTATTCTCATTCTTACCGAGGTTATGCGGAAGCATCCGGAGAGATTCCAGGAAGCCCAGGAGTTATTGAACCGAATTCGCGAAGCCCGGGAGTATTACAACGAAAAATACGCAGACCTTATCCAGGCATACGAGGGAAACCTGGAGGATGCCTATCCGATCATAAAGGAACTGGAGGAACTGGATCCCGATCCGAACGAGGCTGCCGCCCAGTCTCTCAAGCTTGCCAAGGAAACGGCGGGGTTCGTATACAATAATAATCGATTCTTGAGGATAATGGATGAGGCAGGGAAATTGCTCGATAACGGTCTATACTATGAGGCTATCGGTGTATATGCCACGGGCTTTGACCTGAGCCGGGACATCTTCGAGGATGAGAACTACGGGAACATCATCGAGTCCATGGTAAACCGCCTCGTTTCCACACTTCAATCGACCGTTTCGGATATTGTGGCGGAGGGCGGGGGCTTTACCTCCCTTTCCCAGGACCTTATTGCTACGGTAAAGGATGACACCCCCTTGGAAAACCTGCTCACCGGCTTTCAGAGCCGGGCAGCGGACATGAGTGAGCGCAGAGAAACCCTCGTTCGTTTGGCGAAGGAGTTTATCGATACCGAGGCCGACATTCGGCGTCAGGGGCCGGACGAAAAACAGGTATATTATCTCGTATTTCTCAACCGGTTGCTGGAAGGCAGAACCGACACGGAGGTGCCGGAAGGTATTATCTACGCGGTGGAACGGGCCTGGACGGAAAGGATGCAAGAGGTCGAAACAGCCCTGTGGGATAAATTGAGGGAGGTGTATAGAGAAACCGACGAGGCTTATACTTCGGGGAATTATCCGGAAATGAGAAAGAGTGCGGAAGCTCTCGCCTACTATGCTTCTTCCTTCGCCGAATTCATGCCGGCATGGACGGACAGCCTGTACATGGATGAAGAATTTAATTCCTCATCCTTTGTCGAGGATCTTATTGCCCGGAAACTACCCCTCTATCGTGCCGCGCTCCTCTTTAAAGATGTGTCCTCGTCCTATCAAACCCTTGCGGATATGAAATCGGCAATGAACGACATGAGACAGGAGCTGGGAGAGGTCGATACTCTTGCGGAAGTCGAGAACATCATGACGGACCTCGCCTCCGTGGAGCAGACCATTGCAATGGAGATGAACTACCGGCGGGAGACAAGGGTAAAGGTCGAAGCGTATGCCGAGGGCCCGGGGGATTTCACCTATATCCTGGACTTTGTCTCGAATATGGAACGGATTGTGGCGGAGTGCAGTGATGATGCGGGAGATCTCCATGTGGCGGTGGTGGACCGGAAAGCGGGAATTCTGCTCGAGCTCCTCCATGAAGCCTATGACCGGATGGCGGTAAATATCGACAGGGGAGAAGAATTCCTTGAAGGACTGGTGGAGATCCGCGGCGAGGGAGAGCAGGCGGCGGAGGTAGTATACCATTATCCGGACAGAGCATTAGACCTGTTTTCCGGTGCTGTCGATACGGGCGAAAAACTGAGAAATGATCTGGATCAGGTGACAGCCTTTCTCCAGGAAGAGGATCCGGCTATTCGCCAAACTCCCCCCATTCAGGAACGGTTCGCCGAGAAGAACGAACTAGAGGAACGGCTCGAAGAACAGATGGAACGGATCAATACCCTAACGGCCGAGGCTGAAGAAAAAACCTTTCTCGCGGCTCGATACAGGCAGGAGGGTGAGAAAAAGCTGGAAGAAGCCCGCCGGCTGATGGAGCAGAACCGGTTTGCGGCGGCGAAAGAACGACTGGTATCCGCGGCGGATCGGTTTGATGAGTCCCTGTTTTATAAGGAAGATCCCGAACTGAGAAGGCTTAGGGACGAGAGCATTGCCGCCTTGTACGACCAGATAAACGATGCGGAGAATGCCCTGGTTATCCGTGAAGTCCGGGATTTCATCGTCCGGGGAAAAGCACTCTATTCCCAGGGAGAATTCGGCGAAGCCCAGGATATACTGCTCAAGGCGGCGAACCGCTGGAGCGATACGAACGTGGAACCCAACCCGGAAATAGAATACTGGCTATCCCTGACTCAGACCGCCCTTTCGGTTACTTCGGGCCGGGAAATCGAAGATACTGATCCGCTCTACGCCGAGATGAGCCAGTATCTGAACCAGGCCCGGGCGGATTACAGGACGGGAAAGAAACTCATCACCGACGGCAAGAAACAGGAGGCGGATGTATACTTGAACAAGGCGGAGAAGAATATTCTCTATGTACAGCAGTATTTTCCCTTCAACAAAGAAGCCAGGGTGCTCAACCTGCTAATCAGTCGGCTGCGGGATGAAAAACAGTTTCTCGAAATTTTCAAGAAGGATTTCAACGAGGCAAAGCAGCTTATATCATCCAATCCCCAGAAAGCGTACATCGACTTGAAGGACCTGGAGGCAATAAACCCCGATTACCCGGGGATGGCCCAGGCCATTCTGGAAGCCGAATACGCGGCGGGTATCAAGGTACGCCCTCCGGACAGGACAAAAATCAACCAGTCTGCGAAGCTGTATGAAGATGCCTTTAGAATTTACACCGGCGGCAACAGGGCCCAGTATCCCCTGGCCCTCTCGCTTCTCGAAGAAGCCATACGGCTCAACCCGGATAACGTCGCGGCCATCAGACTAAAGGATAATATAAGTGTAGAGACCGGTGGTCAATCCACATCGGTATTTTCTAATGAGGATCAGCAGGTATACCTCGAGGCGGTCAACGCTTTTACATCGGGTAATTACCCGAAAGCCTCGATTCTTGTGGATATCCTTCTGCAGGATCCCGATAATCAGAGAAACACCAAGCTCCTCGAGCTGCAGGAACGGATAGAAGCCGTACGATGAACCGTAAGTATTTCTTTATCACATGCCTGTTACTTCTGTGTATGCCGGTACTCCTGTACAGTCTCGATTTTTACTGGGATAATCCCGAAGAACTGGTGCCGGACGGGGTCGGTTTCACTAAGACGGTAACCACTAATTCAAGAACGGTTGTCATGTGGCAGGAGTCGGAGATGACCGGGGAAGAAGAGGGTGAAACCTATCTGTCCGTGGCTCTTACCGACGACGGATACACCTGGGAAAAGCATAGAAGGGTGCTCGGTCCTTTTTCGTTTATCGGTAAAGAGATACAGTTTTACTCTCATGTAGTGGATGAGGACGGACGGATTGTCCTGGCTGTTTCAACGCCGGATAATGCGGTAAGGGTGTTCTCCTCGACCGACGGAGGGGCCGGTTTCTCAGAGCTCACCAGGACCCGATCTTTTGCCACCAGGGTAACCCCCAGGCTGTTCAGGAGAAACGGCAGGGGCTACATTCTCTTTATTACCCAAGAATTCGAAATCGCACAGCTTTCTTTCCTCGGCATTTATTATTCGGTCTCCGTAACGGGAGAAGAGTTCTCCGAATTCAGGCCCCTGGTCGACGACCCGGAACTGACGGGCACCTTTCTGCCCAGTTACACGGTGGTAGGCGGCCGGGAATATGTTGTTTTTCAGGCCTTCATAACCGGCGCGGTATCCTCATTTCAACTGTACCTGAAATATACGGACAACGGCGGTATTACCTGGAGCAATGCCGTCCCCCTGACCGACTTCGAAGAAGAGTGGGCCGGGTCTGTGGCGCCGCCGGAGCGATTCGACAACCAGCGGCCTTTTATCGTCAACGGAGAAAACGGACTGGCCCTGACCTGGGAGAGGAGATATACGGGAAATGCTCCGCAGGTATACTACGCGGAGCTGACATCCGACGGCCGACTTCGAAGGGTGCCCGAACCTGTTACCAGGGGATCGCGGATATGTCAAAATCCTCGTATATTTACCCTGGAAGGACAGAATATGCTCATCTGGTTCGATAACCGGGCGGGAGAGAACAGGGTGATCCTTGCATGGAAGGAAGGCCTTTTCTGGGAAGAACAGAACCTCACGCTCCTCGTCCCGGGCAACTCGACCTTTCCGAGCCCGGTAGTACGTTCAGATGATCTATATGTTGTATGGGAGAATGAAACCGAAGGGCGGAAAGGTCTTTTATATCTGAAACCCGACAGAACGGTTTCGAAACCGAGTGTAAGAACCGTTGATTTTGCCCCCGGAAGGAGAACCCGGCAGGACGAATTCACCATCCGCTGGACGTCGCCGGAGGATTCATCCGGTATCGCCGGTTACAGCTACTCGTGGGACCGCCGGCCGGATTCCGACCCTCCTCGACGTCTTATGCTCCTCGACCGGGACAGGGTGGCTGAAGCTGAAGTGACCGAAGACGGCCTGTGGTATTTCCATCTCGCCGCCCAGGATTATGCCGGGAACTGGTCCGATACCGTCCATGTACCCTTTTTCCGCGATACCACACCGCCGGGCACCGTGGAATTCGAGACGCCGCAAAAGGATGAACAGGGCTACCTCCTTTCCAATACAGGAACGATCACCTGGAAACCTCCGCCGGAGGAGGATGTGGCCGGGTATACCTACAGGCTTCAGTATCTCGCCCCCGCCGATTGGGATGGTCCGCCGGATGAATTCGATATACGACCTCCGCCGGATCGTATCATGACGGAAAAACCCGTGTACAGTTTCAGGAACGAGGACAACGGACTCTGGGCGCTTACAGTTGCTGCGGTGGACGTGGTGGGCAATGTGGGTGAACCGGTATGGATACCCCTGCGGATGAATAAGTATGTTCCGGTGACCTATATAACCAGGATAAACGCGGAAACCGACGAACTGGGCAGGGTCGAGCTGAATATTATTGGAAGAGGATTTTCCGTCGGAGGACTCATCTCCAGGGTTATACTGGATATGGACGGCCGGGAACCATATGATTACGTCTTCGAAGGCGGAACAGGACTGTATACCGTGCTGACCGACAGGGTCATTTCCGGACCGGTCCTGGAAGACATTGACCCCGGTGATTATAGAATCGGCCTGGTCCACCCCAAACGGGGACTCTATTTCAGCAGGCAAACACTGACGCTGGAATCCTCCGGCACGGTAAAGTTCGGTGATTTCGACGCCGCCTACAGGACAATTTATTCACCCCCCGCCCGGAGCCGGTTCAGCATTCCATTCATCCGGGTGTTGTTCTTTGTTGTTATGGGCTTCCTCGTGGTCATGTTTGTCCTGTCTTCCCTCCGCCTTGTCAGAGTCACTCGGGAAGGGAAATATCTCAAAGCGGAGGCAATAGCACTGTTGACGGGAGAAGTGCTCGAACCGGGGAAAAAGAAGAAAGAGAGGATAGAATCTATGAGAAAGAAGGGTATGGGCCTCAGGGTGAAGTTTGTGCTTCTGGCTACCACCCTGGTACTGATAGTTGTATTGATGGTGGCGGTTCCCCTGGCCATGGTGACGACCAATAATCAGCAGCGTATTCTGGCAAAGGGACTGGAACAGCGGGTAAACGTTCTTTTAGAAAGCCTGGCCGGGGGCGGCCGGGTGTACCTCCGGGCTCAGGACCTCCTGGAAGTGGGCGCGCTGCCCGACCAAATGTCCGCCATGGATGAGGCGACCTTTGTAACCATTACCGGAGAACCGGCTCCCGATGCCGAGGGAGACCTGGAAGTGAACGATTATGTCTGGGCGACCAATGAGCCGGAAATCCTGGAGAAGACCGGAGGCAGGGGCACCGTCGGCGGCGCATTTCCGGCACGGGACGAACTCTCGGGTGTCATCGCCGGATTATCGGAACTGATAAACAGCACGGCCAGGGGGCAGTTTGAAGAGATCGACAAGCGCATAGCGGAACTCACCGCCCGGGCGGAACCGCTGGGAAGGGAATATGCCAAGACCCTGGATGAGGAGACGGGAGAAGCCCTGAACCGGATTTACGACGAAATAACCATATTGAATAACGAAAAGGAAAAGAGGCTTCTGGAAATTGGAAATATCACGGGTTCCGTGCCCGAATACGACCCGGAGAATCTCGATCCGGACAGGACCAATTACGTATTTTATAAGCCAATTGTCTTCAGCAAGGAAAACCAGGATTTCTATTTCCGCGGAGCCGTACGTCTCGGCGTATCTACCCGGGCCATTATCGAGCAGATCGACGAGTCACGCCGCCAGTTGCTCCTTATTATTCTCGCTGTTGCAGTGGCGGCGGTCCTGTTAGGCATCGCCGGTGCTCTGCTTCTTGCAACCATAATTATAAGACCGATCCGGCTCCTGGTGCAGGGGGTGGAAGTTATCAGGGATACCGATGATAAGGAAGAACTGCGGGACCATGTCATAGACGTAAAAACCAGTGATGAACTGTCTCTCCTGGCGAACACGATTAACCAGATGACCGTCGGCCTTGTGGAAGCCGCGAAACAGAATAAGGACCTTACCCTGGGCAAGGAAATTCAGAAAAAATTCATTCCCCTCAAAACGGATACGGCCGGCGGCCGGAAACTTTCGACCGGTACCTTCGAAAATGACGCTATAGAGATATTCGGATATTACGAGGGTGCCGACGCCCTTTCCGGTGATTACTTCGACCAGGTTGACCTGCAGAACGGCTACCATGCCTTTATCAAATGCGATGTCGCCGGCCACGGGGCTTCGGCCTCGCTTATCATGGTAGAAGTCGCCACCATTTTTACCAGCCACTTTCGGCGCCTGGTGGGGAAGAAACCGAACATCGATGTGGCAGGCCTGGTCAATACCATAAACGAACTGCTGGAAGAACGGCAGTTTACCGGCCGGTTTGCGGCCATGACGGTGGGCATACTGGAGGAGAAAACCGGAAAACTCCATATCTGCCACGCCGGGGATAACATGATCCATATATACAGGCGTGCGCAGCGGAAAGTGACGGTCTACACCCTGCCGGAAGCACCGGCAACGGGTATATTCAGCAAGGACCTGGTCGACATGCGGGGAGGCTATCAGCAGGTAATGCTGCAATTGGACAAGGGTGATATTCTCCTGCTGTTCACAGACGGGTTGGAGGAGAGTCACCATCTTCTCAGGGACAGGAACTTCAAGGTCACCAGTTACAAGAATCTGCCCCCTGACCTCCTGGAAAAGGACAAGAAATTCCTCGATGAAGGGTATAAACCCATCGAGGACGAGGAGACCAAGGAAGAGTTCGATCTGAAGCGGGTACACGAGGTCATTGAATCCGCCATGCAGGGGAGAAACTATTCCCTGAAACGCCGGTGCGACCTTGTTATCGATAAACCGATGGAGTTCGATTTCTCATCCCTCGAGGGCGATATCGGGGATATGGTCATTGCGGTTATGTCGGTGGAGAAGATGTACCGGCTCTTTCCCGATCCGGCGGCTACCGATCAGGACAGAATTCATGTGGACCGGGTCATCGCGGATTTTCTCAAGGAGCATTTCAGGGATTACGAGAAATACCTGGGCGAGGCACGTCGTATAGAAGATGAACAGACCCCGGAGTATGTCTGGTTCAAACACCTGAAAGAGGATGAACAGGATGACGATCTGACCATTATGGCTATCAGGAGAAAGTAATCCTATATGGAAAAGCCCGTTTTTTACTGCGAGTTCTGCGGTGCTCCCGTACCGCGGCATGCTTCCAGCTGTCCATCCTGCGGCCGGGTGTTCGACGCCGTGAAGTGCCCTTCCTGCGGCTTCGAGGGGCAGGCGGGGCTCTTCAAGAAAGGCTGCCCTTCCTGCGGGTATGGGGGAACCCCGGCCACCCGGGATACAACGCCCCCCGAACCGGTAAAGCCCACCCGCCGGGTTAAACCCCGGGCCTACCGGCTCGCCATTATGGTCCTGCTGGCGGCGCTGCTGGTTATCCTGGTTCTGGTGGTACGGCGGCTTTAACTTCAGTTCCCGGACCCGACCATTTTCCGCGGATGCACTCGATTTCATAAAAGGTGAGTTTTATCGTAAGACTATGGTTTAAAAATGTATTGTCAAGACCCGGGAGACTACCCATCACACAGATCCCTGATCCCTTATACTCTCCCTGTGCCTGTACCGCAGCACTACCTCCTGGAAGGCCGCCGTCCGCACCGGGTACCGCCCGAAGTAGAACAAGTGAGACTTGCACCGGCAGTCGGACGAACCGAAACCCGGTACCGAATCGTCGGCGGCGGCGGCAATATCGGCCGCCAGGGGGCATTCCAGGTCCCGGAGGGTATAGATGGGGTAGGCCTTCTTCTTCCCCGCCGCCGCGGCCAGGTAGTCGATATGCCACCGCATTTCCTTCTTGGCTCGAAGGTGCCGGGCAATACGCTTTGACAGGTTTTTCTTTCCCGAACCCACATAAACGTACCATCCTGGTCGAAAAACCAACGTTCCCAGGGACCCGACGGTAATGGTATGCTCGGTTTTCAGTTCGAGGAGCAGGAGGTATACCCCGCAATCATTTTCAACCGCCGTTACCGGTGAGAGCACAACGGGGATGGTACCGTTTTTAAGACAGGCATATCCGTCTTCTCCGGTGGACAGGCTCGCCGCGCGAATGTCCACACGATCGGATATCCGACTGAGGGTAAGGCCGAAGGCGGGGTCGGTATGAATATTCGGTATAAATCGTCTTGCCTTCGGATTCATTATAATAAAGAGGATCGTGGCTCGGGTGCCGGGCCGCCGGGTGAGTTCGGCCAGGTGCTCCATGTGACGACGGCCCCGTTCGGTAGGGGCGTCGGGGAACATGGCTGTCCCATGTTCCACCAGTGAACAGGATTTCACCTCCACCCAGGTGTCGATTCCCCCCCGTGAAACAAGAAAGTCGAAGCGAGAGTGTCCGTCGGTTACCTCGGGGCGTATTCGCGCCCCGGGAAACATGACCGGCAGTACCAGCTCCGCGGCCGCGGTATTAGCCCTGCCGGAGTTCAGGGGTACGATATCGCCCCGGTAGCGTACCCCGGCCAGGGACCAGGAGGTTTTCCGGCTTGTTCCGGGGGAGGATTCGAGAAGTATTGGTACCTCCGGTAGAAAATACTCCTCCAGGCGCCCGGGGTTGGGGGAATGGGCTTGAATAACACCCCGGTCGGTGGAAACTTCGACAAGAAACCGGTTAGGCCGCCCGGCAAAGCGGCCTTCGATGCCCGGTGTAAAGAGCCTTACCCGCCTTTGATCAGGCAAAGAGCGACTCTATCTCTTTTTTATATGTATGTTCTATGACATCCCGTTTCATTTTCAAGCTTTGGGTTAGTTCCTTACCCACTTCAAAGGGGGTGGGCAGGAATTTGATCCTGAAAATTCGTTCGAAGGACTTGAAACCGGTTTTGGGATTGACCAGGGACTGAACGATGTCATGATAGAATTCCTGGATTACCGAGAGTTCCAGGAGCTCCTCCGGAGAAACATACTCGATGCCGTTCTCCACCGCGTAGGCCTCCAGGGCTTCCATGTTGGGAATAATCAGGGCTCCTAAAAACTTCTTGTCCTGACCAACCACCATCGCCTGGAGAATAAATTCGGACTGGCAGAGTTTGTCTTCGATGGGTACCGGTTCTATATTCTCCCCGCCCAGGAGAACAATTGTCTCCTTTGCCCGTCCCAGGATCTTTAGTTCGTTGTTAATGGTTGCCATGACGATATCGCCGGTATTGAGCCATCCGTCCTGCAGCACCGCCGCGGTGGCTTCCGGGTTTTTATAGTAGCCCTGCATGACCTGGTCGCTCTTTACGTGGAGTACACCCTTGTGACCGTGGCTTACTTCGTTGCCGTTTGCATCCAGAACACGGTACTGAATATCCCTCAGGAGCGGACCGACGGTGCCGGTGACCGGTTTATTCTGTTTGCGAACCGACAGGATAGGGGCCGTTTCCGT
Organism: uncultured Spirochaetales bacterium; assembly: GCA_964410865.1. Classification (GTDB taxonomy): domain Bacteria; phylum Spirochaetota; class Spirochaetia; order JAFGDJ01; family JAFGDJ01; genus JAFGDJ01. The sequence goes on from CAYPIQ010000003.1 coordinate 110,259, forward strand.
TAAACCGTAGCCTTCGAGAAGTAGTATACCGGCAGCCTGGAAGAACATATCCACGTACCCGGGTAGAGCCCCGGCGCCGGATACCCCGGCTATGAATCGGCCTCCCAGTTTCGCTTTCAGTTTCTCGAAGACCAGCAGGTTTCCGAGGAACTTCAGGGGGGTGAGAAGGATATAGGGAATGATGCTGACCGCTATGTCCGCAATCCGGGACCGCTTGTGGAATTCCGGTACCAGGCCGAAGAGCATATTCCTCATCGAGGCGTGCGACTGCCCCGCCTTGATAAAGAAAAGCGCCAGGGATCGTTTTACCGCCTTTTCATTCTTGAGATTCTTCATGATGGCGCTGTACACCCCCTCCCAGATCCTCGGGACCGATACCATCCAATGGGGACGTACCGTCACCATGTCGGGGAGCATCACGGCTCCCACCGGTTTCGAATATGCCATGGAAAGGCCGTTATCGAAAATAATATACTCTACGGTCCTTTCGAGGGAATGCCATACCGGCAGAACGCTGAGAAACGATTGGCCGGGGAGAAGGTTGAGATGTTCCACCAGCCGGTCGAGCTGGAATATAAAGTTTTTATGGGTTATCAGTGCACCCTTCGGGGGGCCGGTGGTCCCGGAGGTGTAGAGGATCGTTGCCAGGTCGTCACTCTTTCCCTGTTCAAGCTCTTTTTCGAACAAGTCCGGATGTTTTTCCAGTTCCTTCTTTCCTTCTTCGAGAAGAGCCCTGTATGATAGAAGCTCCACGGAATCCGGGTTTTTGATTTTATTCATGCCGGTGTCATCGTAGAGAATGACGGTTTTCAGGAGGGGCATATCCTTTTTGAAAGAAAGGATTTTTTCGGTCTGGGTACTGTTCTCCGCGAAGGAAACCGCGCAGTCGGCGTGAGCAAGGATGTAGCCGATTTCATCGGCGGTGGAATCCGCCCCCCGGGGCACATCGACGGCTCCCAGCCCGAGCAGGGCCAAGTCGGTAATAATCCATTCCATCCTGTTGTCCGAGATGATTCCGACATGATCTCCTCGTTTAATGCCGAGGGAATGGAGACGTGTTCCCAGGGCGCGGATAAGATCGAACATGTCCTGGTAACTCGTATTTTGGAACGTCCCCTCCGCGTCTTTCGACATAAGCGCGGTGAGGGTGCCGTGTTTAGTAACCGTGCTTCGAATCCGCTGGGGTATTGTCTTGCCTTTGTCCATACCGTATCCTCCTGAAACTTGAATGGGCCTTGAAAAAATTTAGCCGGTCACGGGCCGATTGTCAAATGAAATTTGTCGGTTCACGGCCGAAAACGTGTAAAACCGATGTATTTAAGGTGGACTTTCCTCAAGAAGCAGAGTATATCAGCCTTCGTCGGCCAGGTCGGACAAGATCTCGACAATACGCCGGTTAGACCAGTCGTAAGCACCCACGAGACGGGCGACGATATATCCGTCTTTCCCTATGATATAGGTTGTCGGGATACCCTGAACGCTGTAGGCTGCCCCGAGATTTCCTTCCGGGTCTAGCAGTACGGGAAATGAAAATTCATTACTTTCTACGTAACTCCGTATCGAATTACGGGAATCGCCCTTTAATGAGGCTACGGCGAATATCTCGAAATCCTTGTCCCGCAGCAGTGTATACAGTTCTTCCATTGACGGCATTTCGCTCCTGCACGGACCGCACCAGGTAGCCCAAAAATTTAGAAATACTAGGTTTCCTCTCTGTTCGGAAAGACTGAAACCCCTTCCGTCGAGGTCCTCGAGGTTGAAATCGACTGATTCCAGTGGTTGCCGGGGTATGCCGAATCCCATGGCGTAGAGTTCAGACTGGACCGGGCTCATAGCATCTTCGGAGAACAAAAAAGGCGCAAGAAAGAAAAATATCCATAAAAAGAATATCTTATTATTCATATATAATTTACCTCTTATCTAACATAACAGCATGTAAGCTCGTCGACAAGTGAATTTATACCGCCACGGGGAAAAAAAGACTGAGCAAAAGCACAAAAAAATTATAGAGTCGGTGGGCGATTCCTATTCGATGAAGGTTCCTGTATTTTAGAAAAAATACGGCCAGA
>CAYPIQ010000003.1:112337-135501 GCA_964410865.1 uncultured Spirochaetales bacterium
AAAACCGATACCGGCTGTTCCCAGAAAGCTCTCGAATCCCTGGTAGAGATGCCCGGTACTGAAGAGCAATACGGTTATGAACACATATATCAGAGGCCGTATTCCCTGACGTTCCAGAACAGTAATGAGATATGCCCGGAAGAAGAGTTCCTCGCTGTATCCGGTCAACAGACATGTACACAGTATAACGGGAAGCATCAGGGGGCGGGAAATTCTCCAGCCGGATTCCTGAAGAAGTGTAGTATCCGACACAGATCCTTGTCTCAACAGGATCATCAGGGGAACAATAAGGATGTATATGCATAAAAGAATCAAAAAGGCTGAGCCGATATCCCGGAGGGTAAGGGGTCGAATGCCGTATTGCTCCGGATAACCCGACTCCCTTTTATGGATAAGATAGAGTACCAGCAGGATCTGGGGGATGGTAATAATAATATACAGGAGGTTGAACGAGAGGGAGTCGAAAAGGGACCTGTTATACTCCGTGGTTTGGGACAAATACCCCGGCAGATAGAGGACTGCGAACAGCAGCAGGGGTTCAAACCAGAATCGATCGAAAATATGTTGATTTTTTTCATCAGGATGTATCATTTCCCCTAAACCGCGAAAAAAGAAGTAGAAAAAGTATCTATTAACAAGTACAATATAATGTGTTAATTGGTTTTTCAAGCGCTTTATTTAATATAAAAGGATGTCGATACTAGGTCCATATGTGGGTACTCATTCTTGTTCTATTTGTCGGACTCGTTATTGCAATTATTTTCCTGAATAAGGCCGGCGGGCTCAAATTCCCCTGGATTGCCTTTTATACAAAAGGTAGAGAATCCGGCTTCAATATGCACGAGATCAATCTCCTGCGTAAAGTGGCTATAGAAAACCGGCTGGAAAATCCCACCTCACTATTCTGGTCCATAAAACAGCTGGACCGCTCCATCCGGGGTACCATGACCCGCTTCAGGGCGGAAGGCACCGTGAACGAACCGGAGAACGCAAACTTTATCCTCAAGCTCTTCGAGTTCAGGAGCAAGGTGGAGCTCGAGCTGCCCAAATATAAACTGGGCATCAAGTCCTCCAGAAAACTACCGGTCCATCAGCGTCTCACGGTTACGCTCCCCGGCGTGGGGACCTATGGCTCCCAGATTGTAGAAAACCTCAGACGTTACATGGCCATCTCGTACCCTGAAGGGCCCACACTTCCCCCGGGTTTTTCATGGAAAGGGCGGAAGATCCAGATATATTTCTGGAGGATTGACGATGCCGGGTATATTTTCGAGTCCAAGGTCCTGGAAGACTATTCCGAGCAACAATACCCGATTCTCCATGTTTCCCATTCAGATGATCTGATCAGGAGTCAGAAACGTTCTTCGGTACGGGTGGTGGTAAAAAAGCCCGCTTTTTTGTATCCATTGAAGAACATCTCCCAGGCGAACGAAATCGAAGAAAAGCAGGTCGGGTTACGCTGTCGCCTGCAGGACCTTTCCGCCGGCGGCGCCGCGGTTATTATCGGCGGACGCGCTAAAGTCGGCCTGGTGGTCAAACTTCAGTTTAGCCTGGGAACAAACACCATCGTTATGTGCGGTATCGTCAGGGGTGTCACCTTTGATCAAAAGAAAAACCAGTCCATGCTGCATATCCAGTCGGTGGAACTTTCGGCAATACAAAAAAATATGATACTCTCCTTTGTTTACAACATTTTTGGTGAGAGGGAAGCCAAAATCACCCGGGCCCGTATTCCCTGACTCTTTCAATACTGTTGTTGAAATTCCGGTTCCATCTACGTTATATTTATAAAGACATGACGTTGTCGATTTCGTGTTGTTGATCAATCGGTTCGGCTGATAGTATACGGGGTACGGCGGACCTTGAAGAAGGAGTAGCCCATGAGGCGGAAAATTATTACGCTCGTCATTCTGTTCTCCCTGGCGGCGGCGGTACTACAGGCGGCCGATGACTCGACAATCCTGGATGCCTTTCAAAAAAACTTCGCCCGCGGCAGCATCTCTACGAAGATACAGGTGTTGCAGGATTCGGCGTCCATGGAATCCGAGAATATGAGCGCCCTCTATCTTCAGGCCTTGAAGTTTGTTATCGACAATGCGGAACAACTTAAAACCGATACCCTTGCTCGTGAATTAACGGTTCTGACCGTACGGCTGGTGGGCCTGCGGGGATACTCGGAAGCGGCTTCCGGGCTATGGCAGCTTTTTAATATATTTGAAGATACCGGGGTGAGGGTGGAAATAATGAACGCCCTCGGGAAAACCGCCGGTGGAAACGACCGGATCATAGCGTATATTACCAACTGGCTCGCCTCACAGAATTCCATGTATCAGTCCGGTGGATGGGTTGATAAGCAAGTGATAGCCGAATGCGTGGTTACCCTTGGCGCCGTCGGGAGGGAGGCGGCTTTCCCGGTTCTTTTTACTGCCGTTACCCTCGGGTATTCGGAGGATATAACGGCCAAGGCTTCGGAAGCACTCAAGACAATAGAGGGTGAATATGCCGAACTCCTGATCGATGTCATCGAAAAGAGCCCCCTTAAGGAAAAACTGGCCGCTTTAAAAATCGCCCTGGCCGATCAAGATCTGGTTGCCCGACAGAAAGGAGAAATTGCAAAAGTTGCCCTGGAGTACGGTCTCTACACCAATCCTTCCGGCCCCGCCGACCAAGAAACCGCCAGGCAACTGAGATACGTGGCGGTCCGCGGACTCACGGAGCTGGAATGGTCCGACGCGTCGGAAAAAGTAATAGATCACTTCGATGCCACGGTCCTGGAGTATGATCGCGGCATAACCGGCAAGGAAAACCTCCTGGAAGCCATTGCTGCACTGGGAGCCATGGAAAACCATGAAGCAGCGGTCCGTTTAACGCTGTATCTAGAGTTATTAAACTCTTATACGGAGAACGGACAGGCAGTAGATGAACAAATTATTCTCGCGGTTATTACAAATCTCGGCCGGCTGGGAGATACCGTTGCCTTCGACTATCTCCTCTATACCGGCTACCTCAATTACTCGAACACGGTCAAAAAAGCGGCCAGGGAGGCCATCGAAAACCTCAAAAGGACCTGAGCCACCGTTTTATTCCGCCCTCTATACAGCCGTCCCCGTTGTACTCTTCGTGTATGTCCCCTTGTTACGGCGCCTTCAACCGTATCAGGCAATTGTGGGCGTACCGGCTTTATTCATTGCCGCTCTCGTTGCCCGGCTGGCCGGAAGACGGAGGATAGGCCGTGTAGCGGCCTGCCTTTGCGCGGGGATTCTGCTCTCCTGCCCGGTGGTATCCCGTCTGTCGGTCCGTCCATGGGCCGGCTTCCCGGATTCCATGATCTCCGGTATGGCGGGGACCATCGTATCCGATTCCCGCAGCCTGCCCGACGGCCGCCGGGTCAACCTGTGCCGGGTTGCCGGGGTATACACGAAAACCGGGATGTATGCCTCCGCCGGAGGTGAGGTAACCGTTTTTACAGGCTGTAATAAAAAGCTGTATACCGGGACAGAGGTGGAGTACCGGGGTAGTTTTATCCGGGCGGATGACGGAGACTGTCTCTTTTACACGGATTCGGAAGGCTGCATTGTTTTAAACGGACCGACGGGAATATACGCATCCCGGCAAAAAATACTCGAACTTGCCATGGACTGTTTTCAAAATCTCGGCCGGCAGCCCGCAGCGTTGTTGACCGCCCTTTTTCTCGGCAAGCGGGATGACCTCATGGATGAACACCTGTTCAGACAGGCAGGCTGTTCCCACCTCCTGGCACTGTCGGGCATGCATGTGGGCATCATTACCGGTTTTCTGGGGCTCCTCCTTTTGCCCGTTCTGGGGAAGCGCCGGTCTCTCCTCATGCTCTACGGAATAGTGCTTATCTATCTCTTCCTTACGGGTTTCGGCGCGTCGCTGAACCGGTCCGCCGTTATGTTTTTCCTGCTGACCGCCCCTTCATTCTTCTCCAAAAGACCTCCGCCTTTACAGGTGCTCTGTCTCAGTTGCATTGTTCTTGCGATGATAACACCCGCCGCCATGGAGACCCTTTCATTCCAGCTTTCCTTCCTCGCCCTGGGCGGTATCCTGATTGTGGGCAAACTTGCCCTCCCTTTCCTCTCGGGCCTGCCCGGCTTTATCCGGTATCCCCTCAGTGCTTCCCTGGGGGCGCAGATTGCCACCGCCCCCCTGGTTGCGGCGGTTTTCGGTGTGGTATATCCTGTGGGAATCCTTTCATCCATAATTCTTACCCCCTGTGTTACGGGTATCATGGGGCTTGGAATGATATATCTGTTCGTCGAAGCGGTAGGACTCAATTGGTTTGAAGGAATTCCGGGGGCGGGGCTGAGGGGACTTTCAAAGCTTCTCTATGAAATTGCCTCATTGTGTTCAAGAGTACCGGGGCTCCCCACGCCGGAGGGGGCCTGGATATGGTGTCTGTCGGCATCGACTGTTATCACCATGCTTTTTTTAGGATACGGTATATGGAGGAAGAGGAGGTTCGGAATACTACATGAAGATAAATTATGATTCACCGGCAGCCATCGCCGCATTTCTCCGGGAAAGGGATCTCCGGCTCAAGAAACGGTTCGGACAGAATTTTCTGATCAACCCGGGAATACGGGAAAAACTGCTCGATCTTCTCAATCTCTCTGGAGAGGAAACCGTCTGGGAGATAGGTCCGGGTATCGGCTCTCTTACCGCAGGTCTCCTGGAAAGATCGGCGAAGCTGACGGTCTTTGAGATCGATTGGGGATTCATTCGGGTTCTCCGGGAACTTTTCCCCGGACTTTCCATTGTTCCCGGGGATGTCGTCCACACCTGGCCACAGGTTTTTGATTCAAAGGGAATGCCTGACAGGGTTTCCGGTAATCTTCCGTACGGTTCCGGAGCGGCAATAATCCTCTCTTTTATCAAACGCCGGGTTATTCCTGAGAGAATGGTATTTACCGTTCAGAAAGAACAGGCCGAACGGATGGCCGCCGTACCGGGAAACGGAGCATATTCGTCCTTTTCCGTGCTCTGTACAGGCTTTTACCAGGTGGAACAGAAGGGCGACATTAAACAGGGTTCGTTCTTTCCCCGGCCGGAGGTAATGTCAAGAATCGTCGTACTAACACCTAACCGAGACCTTGAGATTCTGTATCCTGATATTTTTGTTACGTTGACCGGCGATCTCTTTCGTAAAAAGCGAAAAACCATCCGGAACAACCTGGAATCCGGAACCCTCCAGGCGGAAACCGGGAAGGACCTCCTCTTTTCCGTCTTTGAACAGTGTTCCGTTTCCCTTTCCCGCCGGGCCGAGGAGCTCTCCGCGGAGATTATTGCCGCGTGTGCCGACACCCTGGGACACCGGCTGAATCGGGAGACCTAGTTTACTTTTACGGTGCATACTTTTATACTTGTTTTTAAGTGGATCTTGTACAAGGAGAGAGAGGAATGAAGAAGTATTTCATCTTCATTACTGTTGTCTTGGGCATTACCCTGGGGTGCAGTACGGTACCGGTTGAAGAAGCCCCCCCTGAACCGGAACCCCGGGAAGAAGAAATATCGGCTGAAGCGGAACAGGAAAAGTCGCCGGAACCCGAGTACGAAACGGTGAAGATTCCGTTTAAAATTAAAGAGACGGTATATTTCAACGACGGTGTTGTTGATCGATATGTAGAAACCTCTTATATCGAAGATACTTCGCTGGTAGAGAGAGAGGAAACCTATAATACCTATGATGAGTTGATCGAGGCGGTGGTATATGAATATAGCGAAGGTTTGCCGGCAAGAAAGCTCACCTATGGCCCGGATTCAAAACTGAGATCTTACAAGGTGTTCGAGTATAATGCGGAGGGACTTTTGAAGGCCCTGGAGTATTACAGTGCCGGTGGGAATCTTCAAACACTGTCGACCTACGAATATGATGATAAGGGACGTAAGATTCGCTGGAGCGTCTACGGAAGCTCGAAAAACCTTCTCTCCTACACGGAATACCTCTATGACGATAGGGGTAGACAGACCGAGATAAGAATATACTCACCGGACAATACCCTGGAGGACGGTTTTGATATTGAGTACGACGGTGAAGGTCGTCTGCCGGTAAGGGAAATCCATTACACCGCTGCGGGAGCGGTTGTTCAAATAGAAGAATATACCGTGGAAAACGGACTTGTTATGGAGAAGCGTATTTTTACACCCTCTTCAGGCACGCTGGATCTGGAATACAGGTTTGAATATGAATACGGTGATCGAGGAGAGCTGCTCCGTGAATCGGTATTCGGCGGGAATGGCGAACTTATAGAGTACCGCGAGATGGAGTACGCCCTGAAAGAGGTCACCAGGCCCGTGGATACTGCTGAAGGACGATCCTCCCAGGGGGTGTTGCTATGCGGATAAAGGGAATTTCCCTTCTACTGTTTTTTATCCTACTGGTGGTTGCCCTTCTCCCGGCGGACGAAGAATCCGCCGTCTGGTCGCGACTGTACACCGATGCGGTAAACATGGAACACCGATATGCAATCATGCAGCGAATCGTCGAGAAGAACAGCCGCGACATGATTCCGGTAATGGATCAAGCCCTGGAAGAACTCATATTGATGTGGGAGAATCCGCCCCCGTCCACCGAACGCTCGGTGTACCGGCGTCTGGTCAACCTTATTGTAGAGGCTCTCGGAAAACTCGAAGCGGACGGCTCGGCTCCGGAGGTCTACACGGTGATGGCTGCCCGGGAAAACGCCTTCCAGGAAGCCCTAGCCATACAAGCCCTGGCGGATATGGGTGCCGGGGACTATGCCGATGAAATAGTTGAACGGCTTCGGACCATTAACCTGGGGATAGTGGAATATTCTTCACAGGAAGAAATCGAAACGGTAGTCGGTTCCTGCGCCTACGCCCTGGAGCGTTTGAAGCAGGAGGAGGGTTATGTTCCGCTGTTCTTTGCTTCAACGGCGGGGTATTCCTCCCGGACTACAAAGAAAATAAACAGGGCCTTGAAAGAGATGATCGAAGATCCCACGGAGATCCTCACATCTATCCTTATCGAGTATGCCGATCCTGAGATAAAGCTTCGGGCTCTTGAGGAGGCCGCCCGTTCCAGGGCGGAGCCGGAACACATTCTGAAGGTTGCCATGGAAGCCCTTAACCAGGGTTTGACCATTACTATCGAGAGCAACCGGCAGGCCCTGGCTATGAGCAGACTGCGGACACGGTCTGCGGAAGTAATCCGTGATCTGGGCATCGATTCTCCGGATGCGTCCGCACTATTGAGAATTATGCTCACCAGGATGTTCGAAATGACTGAAATGCTCACCTGCTTGGAAGCCCTGGGAACGCAGAAGAATGATGTGGCTGCAAAAGCTTTGTGCGATTATCTTCAGTATCACAACCAGCGGCCGCCGGCTATTCGAAGCAGGGACGATTACCGCCTTGTTCTGACGACTATATACGCCATGGGAAATACCGGGAACAACATGGTAGTGCCGTACCTGACTGAAATCGAGTTCAGGGACTGGAATTCGGAGGTACGGAAAGCCGCAAAGGAAGTACTCGAAGAGTTCGAAGGATAACCCAACGGCCCCGGAGATGCGCCGCTGTTTACGGCGGAAGCCCCGGGAAGGGAAAAAGCCGGCCGGCTCAGTACCGGTCGGCTTTGTAGTATTACAGAAGTGACAGATTTTTCATGATATCCCTGACCATGGATTTGAGAGAGTCTTCCATAGGACAGAGAGGCAGGCGATAGTTTTCCTCGAGCATCCCCCTGGCCGCGCACATATACTTTATGGGAATCGGGTTAGTGTCGGCAAACTCCGCTCTGAACAGGGGAAGAAGCCGGTAATGGATGCGCCGGGCTTCTTCCATGTTGCCGGCCACCGCCGCCTTTACCAGGCTACTCATCTCCTGAGGGATAATATTGCTCGCAACAGAGATTACCCCGACCCCACCCACCGCTAGGATGGGCAGTGTAAGATTATCATCGCCGGACACGATATCGAATGAATCAGGCTTTTTCTCCACAAGATTCATCACCTGAGGAATACTGCCGGAGGCCTCCTTGACCCCGATAATCAGAGGATGTTCCGCCAGTCTCAGCATGGTACTGTTCTCGATATTTTTCCCGGTTCTCCCCTGGATATTGTACACGATTATCGGCAGGCCCACCTCTTCTACGATGGACATGAAATGCCGGTAAAAACCTTCCTGACTGGGTTTGTTGTAATACGGGGCCACCTGCAGGCTTACGTCGGCTCCGGCTTTTTTTGCGTGCCGGGTAAGATCGATGGCCTCCCGGGTCGAGTTGGAACCCGTCCCGGCTATAATAGGTACCCGTTTACTCGTCTGATCGATGACTATTTCTATTACTTTATGATGCTCTTCATGGCTCAGTGTGGGACTTTCTCCGGTTGTTCCAACCGGTACGAGGCCGGAAATACCGTTCGCGATTTGATAATCCACCAGGTCACGAAGAGCTTTTTCATCGATCGATCCATCCCTGTTCATGGGTGTGACGAGTGCTGTATGGGCACCTGTTAAATTCATACAAACCTCCAAATTATTTCTGTATCCTCAAGAAGAGGATACGTGGTATGCGGAATATTCCGCAGGAACCCATATTATATACATGTATGAGGATTAATATCAACTAGGAATGATGAGCGCTGCTCATAATAATTCGGAATATTCGTGCCGGTAGGTGTCCACATCATGGCAGAGATTGTCGAACGGAATTATCTACACACAAGATAGGCCCCGATCGCTATTTACGCGTAAAGCATAAACTGATAACCTTCACCTTTGAAACGAAGAGGGGGTGCAGTATGCTGAGAATAATTCTAAACGGATCTTCCGGCAGAATGGGCAAGGAAATTGTCCGGGCCGTGGAGCAGACGACCGATTGCGAAATCCTAGCGGGAATTAACAGAACAGGAGCAGCGGGTGGAGAATCGTTTCCCGTTCTCACCTCCCTGCGGGATTGCCATATTGAAGCGGATGTGCTCATCGATTTTTCATCCCCGGAGTGTGTTTCCGATCTTGTCGATGTACTCCTTTCACGCAGGATTCCCGCCGTTATTGCCACCACGGGGATTTCCGACGGAATCGAACGGAGGCTCCGGGATGCCGCGCGGACTACCTCTATCCTGCGGGCCGCCAACATGTCCGTAGGGGTAAATCTCGTGAAGAGTCTTATCTTTAAAACCGCCATGGTGCTGGGACCAGGATTCGATGTTGAAATCGTGGAACGGCATCACAACCAGAAGAAGGACGCTCCCAGCGGGACTGCCCGTGTTCTCGCGGAGGCGGTTAATAAAGCCAGGGACGGATCGCTGAACTACGTGTACGGACGGCAGGGACTCGTAGGCGTTCGAAACAAGGGTGAACTCGGAATCCACGCGGTCAGGGCGGGAACCATAGTAGGGGAGCATGATGTGCTGTTCGCGGGCAAGGACGAGATGGTAGAGGTTTCTCATAAAGCATATTCCCGCCAGGTCTTTGCGGAGGGTGCCCTGGCTGCGGCCAGGTATCTGGTATCAAAACCTGTCGGATATTATACGATGGACGACCTGGTGGCGGAGCAGACCGTTGTAACAAACGTGTATTCAACGGTGGAAGAAGCCCTGGTGGAAATGAGCGGTATTCCGGGCAGGATGGAACACCTTGCGGAGATCTTCCGGATCTTTGCCGGTGAAAAGATCAATGTCGATATGATCAGCCAGGGTCTCGGGGCTTCCGGTACCTGGGATATCTCCTTTACGGTGGAGTATGGGACACCCGGTCTGGTTGAAGAAATTATAGAAAAAGCGGTCTCAGGAATGGAGGGAACAACCGCCAGGGTGGAAAAGGACATCGCCAAGGTCACCGTCGAAGGTCTCGGTATGGAAACCCGGAGCGGTGTCGCTTTCAGGGTCTTCCAATGCCTGGCGGATGTGGGAGTTTCTATAAAAGCGGTGACCACGTCGGAAACAAAGATAGCCTTTGTTGTTTCCTCAACGGATCTGGAGGAAGCAGTTTTTGCCGTTAAAAAGGAATTTCAACTAAAACCCGATTATCCGCGGGCAAAAAAGTCCTAGAGTCTCACGCGCCTTACGCACACTGCACAAGGGTTACGGCGGATGTGTTCACGATATCATCTACACTGCAGCCCCGCGAAAGGTCGCTGACCGGTTTTGCAAAGCCCTGCAGGAAGGGACCATAGGCTTCCGCCCCGGCAAGCCGCTGAACCAGCTTATAGCCGATGTTCCCCGACTGCAGATCGGGAAAAATAAGGACATTTGCCTTTCCGGCAACCTTTGATCCCGGGGCCTTTTTCTCTCCTATCGCCGGAATAATAGCCGCATCCAGTTGAAGCTCTCCGTCTACGAGCAGGTCCGGACGTCGTTCTTTAACAATACTCAAGGCCTGTACGACTTTATCCACGTTCGGATGGGACGCCGACCCCTTTGTCGAGAAGGAAAGGAGAGCTGTAGCCGGTTCCACCCCCAGGAAACGACGGCAGGAGTCGGAAGCGGCAATAGCGATTTCGGCCAGTTGTGAGGCATCGGGATCTGGAATGGTGGCACAGTCTGCAAAGATCATGTGTCCGTCCACACCCTTGTCGGAACCGGGTATGTACATGACGAAACAGGAGGATGCGGACTTGACCCCCGGAGCCGTCTTGATAATGGTAAATGCCGAGCGGAGTACATTGCCGGTGGAATTCTCGGCCCCCGCAACCATGGCATCCGCGTCTCCCAGGCGGACCATCATGGCACCCCAGTTTAGGGGTTCCGCCACAGCATTGTGGGCGTCTTCCCGGGTCATCCCTTTGTGTTTCCTCAGTTCATAGAGTTCCCCGGCGTATGCGTCCCGGAGGTCCGAGGTGGATGGATCGAGTACCTCCAGGCCGTCCAGGGCGGTTCCGGCTTTCTTGGCCGCCTCCGCAACCGCCTCGGTGGTACCGAGAAGAGTAACACCGGCGGCAAGGCCTTCATCCACAATAATTCTTGCCGCCTGTATGGTTCGCTGTTCCGTACCCTCGGGAAGAACAAGGAGATTCTTTACCTCCTTCGCCTTCCGCCTCATGGTATCTATAAAGCTCATAATCGCTCCTTTAGAAAGTTTTATCCTGTAACAAATATCTACCGTGCACGACCGCGGACCTGGACAAGCTGTAAGAACTGCCGGTATAAGGATATCCGGAATAAAACTATATTCTATCTTTACCGGACCGGAGTTTACGCCGGGGTATGAAGTTATTTCATTCCCAGGTCCACGGTCATGTACAGTACGTAACTCAATACCAGTGTACCAAAAATTGCCGGACTCTACTATCTTCAGAATTCTTAAAACATTAATTTTTTCATGAATTTCCCCTCTATAACGGGTAAAAGGAATGCTTCCCTTGTACTATAGAGACCGACTGTGTATTATGCGGTGGTATGGAAGTAGGAATTTACGGTTTGGGAAGATTCGGCTCATTCTGGGCCCGGAACCTGGCACACCGGTTTTCGGTAAAGGGATATTCCCGGTCCAATGAAAGGATGACTCCTCCGGGTGTTGAACGGGTCGGAGAGGAGGAACTGCTCTCCTGTGATACCATTATACTCTGTAATTCGATCTCCTCCATGCCGGAGGTGCTCCGGCGCATAGCCCCGGGGGTTAAACCGGGAAGCCTTGTTATGGATACCTGTTCCGTCAAGTCCTTTCCTGTGGAACAGATGACGGAGCTGTTGCCGGAGACGGTTTCTATCATGGGTACGCATCCCATGTTCGGACCCGATTCGGCGTCCGACAGTCTGAAGGGGCGTCCGATTATCCTCTGTCCGGTGCGAATACCGGCCGAGGCGGTTCTGCTATGGCGAAAATGTTTTTCCGATATGGGGCTGGAAGTCCATGAAATGACGCCGGATGAACACGACCGGGAAGCCGCGGAAACCCAGGGCATAACACATTTTATCGGCCGGGTACTGGATGATCTGGCGTTACAGCCCAGTTCCATTGGGACTCTGGGCTATACCCGGCTCTTACAGATACGCGGGCAGACATGCAACGATCCTCTCCAGTTGTATCTCGATCTCCAGCGGTATAATCCTTATACCGGGGAGATACGAAACCGGCTGAAAGAGGCGATAGAAAAAGAAATGAGGCGTCTGGATAACGGCTGCGCGTCTTATTCTTGACACCCGGAAGCCCCTTATATACCATACCCCATGGAGTAACGGATGCCGGATGCACGTATTTCGAATATAGAAGAATCGGAGCTCGATACCATTCTGGCCGAAGATATTGAGTTCACGGGGAATCTCAGTTTCGAAGAACCGCTTATGATAAAGGGGAAATTCAGCGGTGATATTCGGGCCGAGGGGAACCTCTTTATTGGTAAAAAGGCGGAGGTGCACGCACGCATAGAAGCCCGGATCGTATCGGTGCAGGGTATGGTAAAGGGAAATATCTATGCCTCGGAACGGGTGGAGCTGGCCGCGTCTTCGAGTGTTGAAGGCGACATCACGGCACCGGATATCGTCATGGAAAGCGGTTGCCGGTTTAACGGTATATGTACAATGAAAGTACCTGAAGAGGCGTAGAGGAATGAAGAGTAAACTATCGGCGCTGTGTATATTCTTAATAGCAGCAACGGTTCTGTTCGGGCAGGATAGGCCGGACGCACTGCAGAAATACCGGCAGGGAAAGTTCAACGAAGCTGTGGAGATATGTCTGATGGAACTCGAGGAAATGCCGGGCAATATGGATTCATACACGGTCCTCGGCTGGAGTCTTCTGAAACTCGGGCGCAACCAGGAGGCCCTGGAGTACGCCCGCCGCGCCCTGCAGATAAGCAGAAATGATATCAGGATTATTGAAATAGCCGGAGAAGCCCTTTTTAACCTGGGAAAGAACCTCGAAGCCCTCGAGTATTTCGAGGAATACAGTGTCCTCGCCCCCACCGGAGACCGGATAGACCTGGTGTATTTCTATATGGGCGAGATCTTTATCAGGCTAGGTGAATACAACCACGCGGACATAGCCTTTACCACGGCGGTGTACCATTCCCCGAATATCGCCAGATGGTGGGCCAGGCTCGGTTATGCCCGGGAGATGGCCGTTGATTATCAGTATGCCCTGGAGGCATATTCCAAGGCGCTTCAGCTCAATCCGGCCCTGGAAGAAGCCCGGCGGGGCAGGGAACGGGTCCAGGAAAAAATTTCCGGCGGATGAGAATTGCCTTTTATACACTGGGCTGCAAGCTGAATCAATGTGAAACGGAAGCCCTGGCATCGGCGGCCGTCGACGGAGGGAGTGACGTCGTACATATCGATGAAGACGCGGACCTGTACGTCATTAACACCTGTACGGTTACATCCAAGGCTGAACAGAAAGCCCGAAGAATTATCCGAAAGACACTGAGAGAACACCCCGCCGCCCGGGTAGTGGTAACCGGCTGTTACGCGCAGCTGGAACATGAAGTCCTGCGCCGCCTGTCCGACCGCCTGATCATCGTTGGTCAGGAAGAAAAGGACCTGCTGCTCGATCTTCTTGCCCGGGCGGAAGAAGGCACGTATACCGGCGCCCTGGTGGAAGCCCTCCGCCGGGAACGTTACGGCCGGTCCGATCCCTTTGCCTTTCGCGTCGATTCCCCGGCCTATCATACCCGCCCTTTTCTAAAAATACAGGACGGGTGCAATAACCGATGCGCCTACTGCAGGGTTCCCCTGGCCAGGGGTAATTCGGTAAGCCTGCCGGCGGAAGAGGTCCTGCTGCGCCTTCGGGATCTGGACGAAAAGGGGTTTCAGGAAGTGGTGCTCACGGGGGTCAACCTTACCGCCTGGCGGCACGACGGCAAGACCCTTGGCGACCTGCTGCGCCGAATTCTGGCGGAACGTTACGGTTTCAGGATACGTCTTTCTTCCTTGGAACCAGACATGATCTCGGATCATCTTGCCGGCTTGCTTACCGATGATCGTATATGCCCCCATTTTCACTTGCCCGTCCAGTCGGGGTCCGACGCAATCCTGGCAGCGATGGGCCGACGTTACACCGCCGGCGAGGTATATAGGGCCGTGGAAAAGCTTTCCGCTGTTCGGCCTGATCCTTTTATCGCGGCGGATATTATTACCGGCTTCCCCGGCGAAACCGATGAAGATTTCGCGGCCACCCTCCGTCTGGTTTCCAATTTACCGCTTTCACAGCTCCACGTTTTCCCCTTTTCTCCCCGCCCCGGGACCCGGGCTGCCGGTATGAAGAACCGGGTGCCCGAACGGGTTTCACGGGAGAGGTCCGCACGGCTGCTCCGGCTGTCGCGGGACCTGCACGCCAGATACCTGCGGCGATGGACCGGCAGGGAGGTTTCCATGCTCGTGATGCGGCCCGGCGCGGACCCGGATTCCTGGATCGGTTTGTCGGAGAACTACCTGCAGCTCGATGTGAGGGGAGCCCCCCCCGGGACGGTCTCGCCGGGGGACCTGTGCCGTGCCGTGCCGGCCGTACAGAACGGAAGGTTTTTCGCCGGTTTTAGCGGTTTTTAAGCTTTCGGTTTTGCTTTTCCCAGGATTTTGCTATATACTTAACAACAGATAGACAAGGGTGCCGAATAACGCGGTATCCGGTGTTATACTACTAGACGGTTACAGGGGGTCTTATTACCCCCGATTTTACCGAAACAACCATATTGAGGAGGTTGCAGAATGAAAAAAACAGCCGTGTTAGGTATCCTGCTCGCCGCCCTGGTGCTGATTCTTTCCGGGTGTGAGGAGTTGTTTACCTTCAACCTGTTCGACGGCCTCGAACAGGTCAATGCCGCCAGAACGGTGGAGGATATAAGGAAAAAATCGGCTTCCGAGGGACTTGAAGAACTGGATGACCTGATGGATTCGGATAATTTTGTCGATTCCCTGGCGGAAGATGATACTTCCAAGACTGGTCTGCTGGAGTACCTGGATGAGATAGCCAGCGATACGGCCACCGAAACCGAGGATAAGCAGACGGCTTTGATCCTCTCGGCGGATATCGAGATCAAGACCTCCGGCGGGGACGACCTGGTGAACAACGTGGCCGAGCTTTTGACCAATCCCTCGGTATTGGAGGAAGGCGGGGACCCAGAGCAGATTTTTACGGCCCTGGTGCCGGAAGAGGTGGAAAGTACGGAAGATATGACGGCCATGCTCCTGGGGTTCATGGATGCCGCGGACACGTACGAAGCCCTGGGGGTCACCCTGGACCCGAATAATCCCGACAGCCTGGTAGCCGATATCAACCTGGGCGATGTAGCCCAGACAGCCCTGATCTCCAGCATCGTCAATGCCGCCGTTAGCGACATTGCCGGTGAAACCGGGAGTAGCCCGGAGGAAGCAGCGGGGGAACTGGCTAAACTGATCATGGGTGACGATTCGGCCAATGTCATATTTTCCGATACCTTCGACCCCCTCGCCAGTATAGATGAGGGAACGGGGGTGTACAACATCCTGGTCCTTTCCGGCCTGGAAGGGCTCTTTTAGGAGGAGGGAAAGAATGAAACAACTGCTTATTGTACTGACGATATTTATATGTCTTACCGGCTTCGCCTTTGGTCAGGAGACAATTTTAACCGCTCCCTTCGTTCCCCGGAGCCCCGAAGTGATGGCCCAGGGCGGTTCCTTTACCGCCGTGGCCTCGGGATACAATTCCCTGTTTACCAACCCGGCCGGGTTTGCCTCCGACAAGGGGCAGCTCACCATCGTGTCGGCAAATCCCTGGGTCTATGTCCGGCCCGACGCGGTGGTGGATTTGGTCAATGGTTTAATGTCGGAGGGGAGTGAATCAACAGACCCGATGATGGAAATCCTGCCTCTGATAAACCACCAGATTACCACCGGCGGCATAGGTATCGGGTTTTCCACCGGCGTAGCCTGGACCGGTAAAGGTCTCGGCCTCGGGGTTGTCGCAGATGTGGATTCCTATATATACGGCGACACGCTCCTCGGAGCCGAAGGCGAGGCCACGGCCACCGTCGGCCTCATCGGCGGGCTCGCTATTCCCTTAAACATCTTCGGGATGAAGCTCACCGTGGGCGGCGACGTACGGCCCATGTACCGGGCTTATATTCCCATGAGCAACAGCCTGGTCATCGATCTGCTCGGATCCCTGAGTGATGAATCGGCGGATCCTCTAGCCCTGCTCATGGGACAGTCGGCCTATGCCGGTGTCGGCCTGGGGCTGGACGCCGGAGCAATGCTGGAAATCGGCCCCTTTACCGTGGGTATGTCCCTCCGGGACCTCTTCGGGACACGGTTCAATTTCAGCCAATCAACTCTGGAGGATATCGTGGCTTCCCTGGAAACCGAAGGCAGTCTGCCGGAGGGAACCAATTTGGAAGACACCTACATGATTCCCATGGAAATCAATCTGGGAGCCGCCTGGCATCCGGATCTGGGAGGTTTTTCGTCTATCCTCGATCCGAAGATACATGTCGATCTGAAAGACCCCATCCCGGTGTTCAAGGGTGAAGCCTCTCCCTGGAGCCTCCTCCATATCGGGGCGGAAGCCAAGATGTTCCGGTTCCTCTCCCTGCGCGGCGGATTCTGCCAGGGGTATATTACCGCCGGTGTGGGGATGAAACTCCTCTTCCTGGATATTAACGCTTCCGTCTTTACCCTGGAACGGGGCCGGTTTATCGGTGACAGACCAAACTCCGGTGTGGCCCTGGAAGCGGCCCTGCGGTTTTAGATTTAGCCCGATATAGCCGATGATATGCCTGGGGGGACCTTCCCCCCGGGCTTTCTGTATTTTGGAGGACCTATGAAAAAAATAATTCTCCCTGCATTGCTCGTATGTGCGGTCCTGGCCGTCTCTTCCTGCCAGCAAGTGTTCACCTACAGCGTGCTCGATGAGCTGGGGCTGCAGCGAGATGTCTCGACGCTTCCTCCGGCACAGCGGACGGCCTATGCCCGCAGCGCCCTTGCTTCGGGTGATACGGCGGCGATGCAGGATGCCTACGAGGCTATTAAAGCATTAATAGCCGAAACCACTGCCGAAGCTGATCCGGACCTCTATACCCTGGGAGCGGAACTCGCCATCGGGGCATCCGGCCTGGTGGATACTCTTACGGAAGCGCTGGCCACACTGGCCGAAGGCGGGGACATTTCAACGATCTTCGAGTTCGAGGATGCGACAATCGATATACTCGAAGATGCCGGCGGCTACATTGAATCCCTGGATGCGGCCGGCCAGGATGTGTCCACCGATTTATACGTCAACGGTGCCGCAGCCCTCCTTATCGTCGCCATCGATGATGCCGGCGGTGTAGAGAACCTGGACTATGAAAATCCACCCGCAGAACTGGAGCAGGCTCTGGAATGGGCAACCCTGGGGGGTGTTGACCTGGAATCGCTGCTGGGCGGGTGATGGAATACTCAATGAATAACCCTGCACGCAGAGGAAAAGAGGAATTGATGAAGAAAAATCGTATATGTCTGGTTGTCCTGGTACTGTTCATGTTACCGGCGGTTCTGCCTGCCCAGGTCTCCATCAATGATGGAATGAGAGTTCCAAACGCACGAATTCAGGCTTTGGGTGGGTATCATTCCGCCATGAGCGACGGCATCTCGGTTCTTTTTACGAACCCGGCAGGTTTTAATTCGGTGGAACCGCAGATGTCCTTTTCTGAATTGACACTGCACCTCAAAGGACCGGTGTTCGATATCACCAATCTGGTGGTCGAAGGCCTGGGCGGGGGAGGCATGGAAGACCTGCTCACCAGCGATACCACATTGAATCTTCTCAAGGGGATCTATGCCGGTCTGGATTTGCTGGGCCCGGTGTCCTTTGCGTATGTTGGTGACGGTCTGGGTTTCGGGATATTCAATGTGTCGAATATCCTCTTCGAAGGGACCGGTCCCATGACCATCCAGGCCAAGATCATAGAGCAGGTTCAACTCTGCGGCGGATATTCCTTTCGGATACCCTTCGAGAATACGGCGCATACCCTCGATATCGGCATGCTGCTCAAGGGCACCATTCGCGGGGAGTCCGTGATTACCAAGTCCCTCCTGGAGCTCACGACACTGTTCGAGTCCATCGGGATGGATACCATACTGGGCGAACCGTTTAATTTTATTTCGGCCATCGGCTTCGATCTCGGTGTGCTCTACTCTTACAGGGACGTTTTAGCCGTGGGGCTCACCTGCGACGACCTCTTTACACCGACCCTGACGAATTCCTACGCATCCATGCAGAACTTCATCGATAGCGCCGCCGTTACGGGAGAAAAGGGTCTCGTGCCGCTGAAGCTGAACGCCGGCGTACAGTGGGCGCCGCGTCTCGGAAGGCTGGACCGCTATGTCTCCGATTTCAAACTCCTGCTGGACTACTATGACATCCTGGACTTCGTCGTTACACCGACAACCGCGACGAATCCTCTTCTTCATATCGGCTTCGGCATGGAAATAAAAATGCTGGACATCCTCTATCTGCAGGGAGGCTTCAACGAGGGCCTTTTTGCCGCCGGCCTGGGACTCGATCTTACATATTTTACCCTGCAGGTTGCCATGTTCGGCACGGAAGAAGGCACTGAACCGGGAATGAATCCGGTATATAATCTTGTGTTGGGCCTTCATTTCAGGACCTGATTTACAGACGGTTTGAATTCACCTCGAAGGTAACCTCTTTATTATGTCCGGCGGGTTTAATACCCCGCAGCTTGCGGCGGGGGTTGTTGATTGACATTTTAGGGGCAAGTTGTTATAGTGCTGCCACGGAAAGTTTCAGAGCGGGCCGCTAGCTCAGTTGGTAGAGCAACGCCCTTTTAAGGCGTGGGTCGAAGGTTCGAATCCTTCGCGGCTCAAGGTACCGGGAGATTGACAATTCCTTGGGTTCTTTGTATATTCCCGGATAAATTGAGTCTCCTTCGTCTAGTGGTTAGGACACCGGGTTTTCATCCCGGCAACACGGGTTCGACTCCCGTAGGAGATGGGAAATTAGGGGCTGTCTTACAAGCAGGCAGCCCCTTCTCATTTAGAACCAGAAGCGGAAACCGATGGCTCCCTGAAAGTCGAAGATCGGAAAAGAGAGAGGACTGAGAGAAATCCCGATAGCCGGAGCTACTTCCAAAAAGAGTTCCAGAGGATCAATGGGGAATATCTGCAACCCTACCGGTAAACGGGCGCCTATGTTGATGTTGGTGTTGTCGCCCAGCGCCAGGGAGAGATAACCCCCGGGGCCGACGTAGAGACTCAGGATGCCTGCCAAGGGCGCGTGATCCATCCACCAATCCGCCGTAACCCCGAGATTGAA
This sequence comes from uncultured Spirochaetales bacterium, assembly GCA_964410865.1. Classification (GTDB taxonomy): domain Bacteria; phylum Spirochaetota; class Spirochaetia; order JAFGDJ01; family JAFGDJ01; genus JAFGDJ01. Next base: position 131,544 of record CAYPIQ010000003.1, read on the forward strand.
TGTACCGCCCGAAGCCCTGGCGCTTATTCCCAACAACGGTTCGAAACTGTCGAGCTTCAATGATAAGGCCGTACCGTAAGCCCCGTTACCAATGGGATCGAGGCTGAATGCTCCTCCTATAGCCATAGCGGAGGCACTTGCGCTCATTATAACGAAAGCAAGGAAAAGAATTACGAGTTTTTTATGCATAGCTTCTCCCTTTTTTCGATGAATTATCGATCCAGTATACTTCAGCCCCGGGAGTATTTCAATAAACCGGTAGCTTTCCGTGAAATAAGAATAAAATAAGCCTGCCTTTTATTGACCTGTATCCTTCCCTTTGCATAGAATATGTCAAACGGACGATACAACGGGGGGAAAGAATTTGAACAATGTAGTATTAAAGGCTGCCGATCTTGACGGGTATTTGACCGATGCCGATAAAACGAGCATAAGGCGTATGGACGATTTCTATCAGCAGGCAATGGATATATTCGGCAAAATAGAAGGCGGGGGAGATACTTCAACACGCGAGTGGGGTAAGGAACGGCTTATTGCCCTCTATAATTCCATGGGGGAGCTGATGAAGGAAATAACCGGCGCGGAAGCGGCTATAAAGGTATATTCCTTCCAGACTCCCCGGGAAACCCATGCTGAAGTTTCCAGGCTTATAGCGAAACTCAGGGACGTACATACTCAGAACCATGAATTCCTCTACTACGTCCAGAGGGCTTATGAACTCCTCTTTACTCTGGCTTACGGGGGCGCCGATGCCACGAGCAAGAATTATCTTCTTATTGATACCCCGGTAAACATTCCCGTTCAGAATTACGCGATTCACAAAATACCCAACGTGGACAGTATGATAGAAAATTCCGTCATGTGCGTTATGCTGCGCGGCGCCCTGCTTCCGTCTATGATTATGTCCAAAGAAATCCAGGAGTATTCATCCCACGGCTATGTAACGCCCTTTGCTCTTTTCCGTATTCGTCGGGACGATTCAAAACAGGAACAGAATATGGAGTATATTCTTGACCTCGATAAGTCCTTTTTCAAGTTGGAAGAGCTGGACGGAAAGGACCTTATTTTTGCAGACCCCATGAATGCAACCGGGGGAAGCCTCGTTACCATAGTGAAATACCTTATGGAACAGGGCGTCAAACCCCGGTCGATCCAGTTTTTTAATGTCATCTCTGCTTTAAAAGGTTCTCTGCGAATTATCAGGGCGCTGCCGAATGCCACGGTGTATACTCTCTGGATGGATCCCGTGCTTAATGAAAAGGCATATATTATGCCGGGCCTGGGTGATGCCGGCGACCGTTTGAACGGGTCGGATGAAGGAAAACCCTCACGTAATATTATTCAGCTCATTGCCGATTACGGGGCGGGTATAACATCCCTCTATCGTGCACAGGTCAGAACAATTGAACAAACGGTTTTGGGCGACCCGGTAGGTAACGGTGCGTGAAGCGGACTATAGCTTTCCTTATTGCTGTTGTATTGGCGGTTTTAATAACTGCCTGCACTACCGGCGTTCCGCCGGAAGAAGTTGCCGGGGTATACTATAATTTGGGAAATTCCTATGCGGAACAGGATCGTCGGTCCGAGGCTGTTCAGGCATATGCAAAAGCCCTGGAATACGATCCGGAACTGTTCAGTGCGGGATACAACCTTGCACATATTTATCTCGAGATGGAGAAATTTGCCGAAGCCGATGCAATCCTGAAAACCCTGCTGGAAAAAGATCCGGGAAATACGATAATCCTCGAAACCCTGGCCTGGTCAAACCATCTGCAGGGTAAAACATCCGGGGCTTTAGCCCTCTACGAGGATATTTTAGCCCGTGTGCCGAATCATACGAACGCCCTTTTTAACGCCGGGGTACTCTACATGGAAGCGGGAGACTCCGAACGGGCCTGGGAGCTTTTATCGGCTCTGTATGAATATACACCGGATGATCCTGAAGTTCTTCTCCGCCTTGGTTTCCTGGAGAGGGAACGGGGAAATCCTGAAGAAGCCCTGGATATCTTGACCACATGCCTGGAGAAAGACCCTGACAACTTTGAGTGCCTGGAAGCCCTGGGGGAAATCTATGCAGAACTTGCCTTCTACGGGGACGCCATTGAAATGTTCAAACGGGCGGCGGATATAGAAAGTACGGGGGACATAAATTTTAAACGTGCGTTTATTCTGCTCACCGCCGTAGAAGATTTTGGGGCCGGAATGGAAGCCCTCGAACAAGCCCTGGAATCCGGTTTCAACGATAGGGAAAGGATACAGGAACTTGCCGAGTATCCGGATTTATACAAGAGGGACGAGATTATTTCGTTTCTGGAAGAAAGGGGGCTCTACAGCCCACCGGAAGCCGATGATGACCTTACCGGTACTACCGGAGGTCTTTGAGAATCTCCATGGTATCCCGGGTAACGGTATCCGCGTCGGGATCTCCGTCCAGTTCGATAATCAAACCCCTTTTCCTGTAGTATTCCGTGAGTGGAGAGGTCTGTTTTTTATAGACCTCAAGCCGGTTTGTTATCGATTCGATTGTATCATCCGGCCTGGTATATAGTTCTCCTCCGCACACATCACAGATGCCCGGTTTTGCCGGGGGCATAAAGTCGATATGATACCCGGCTCCGCAGTTTTTACATATCCTTCGGCCGGACAGCCTCTTGATAATGAGTTCGTCTGATACGACAAAGTGGAGCACCGCTCGTATCGTGGTAATTTTTTCAAGAGCTTCGGCTTGTTCTATTGTTCTTGGGAATCCGTCCAGTATATATCCCTTCCTGGCATCTTTGTCTTGCAGCCGTTCTTCCACGATACTGCAGGTGAGTTGGTCCGGTACCAGTTCTCCGGAAGCCAGAATTGATTCTACCCGCAAGCCCAGTTCCGTCTTCTGCTTTATCGCCGTGCGAAAGAGATCACCCGTCGAGATATGGGGTATACCCAGGTTCTTAGAAATCCTCGATGCAATGGTTCCCTTGCCGGCACCCGGCGGTCCTGTAAAAATAAGATTCATGGCTATCCCCTCTGCATTATTATTTCGTGTTGTCCGTATTGGGTCATACATTCTTCCGAACAAAATTGGCTGGAATCTTCTTCTTTCCGTATAAAATAAGTGCCGCAGTTCCTGCACCGGACGAACCGGGTAGAACATTCGGTGGAGCAATAATACTTCATAACAGCTTTTGATTCTTCCACGTAACGTCCGCAGTTCCTGCAGCGAATATACACAGGCGTATCCATGTAATTTTCCGTTACTATTCTATCGTATCGGAACGGTTTTGTCTTGAGGACAAGAGAAAAGGTTGAAAGATAATCCCCGGGAACATGCCGGAAGCCTTTGTTTTCAGTATATTATACATGAGACACCGGATGGTGTTCGACCATTTTTTGAAAGGAGTGTTTGCGGATGGATTTTTTTGAAAAGATGCAGAGGGGTGTCAATGATGGGCTGGATGTTTCCAGAGACCTTTTTCGTAAAGCGAAAGTAAAGGCGAAAGATCTCAGCGAAATCGGTATATTAAAATATGAAATAAAACAGCTCGAGAACATGTCGGAGAAACTGGCATCGAGATTAGGGGTAACCGTATATAAGGTTCTCTGTGAAGACGGACAGGGTACGGTGAGTAAGAGAACACCGGGGATAAAAGACATAATCGATGAGATCGACGACGTCCGCAGAAAACTGGAACAGAAACAACAGGCGCTCGAGGAAATGCAGCAGAATAATAATGATTCTACATCTTGACATTTCGTAAGGATATATATATATTTCATCTGCTGTTCGAGTTCTTCGGATATGATTACTGAAAGCAATTTCAATAAAATTGTTGACAGATCTCCGGTAATTTGATAGAACAGCAAGCCGTGTCCGAATTACTGGAGTTTCGGCACAAGGCGTATTGATCTTTTATAAAAAAGCGAAGGGAGCAGAGAAGAGCGGAGTGTCCGTTGAAGAGCCGAGGAGAAGGAT